>NZ_JAJQJS010000003.1 GCF_022828325.1 Candidatus Nanosynbacter sp. TM7-076 | reverse complement strand
ATTGTCGTAAAGTCTATCTTGTCTGACCAATATATAAATGGTAAAATAGTACTATAAATTAACCAGTGTGATCTCAAGAAACGGAAGCACGTATAAAGACGAAAGGCTTCCGTTTTTTATATGCCAGGATCAAACACAGACCTAAGTGAACGCCTAGTCAAACTAGAGGTGTTCAATGAAAAAGTAGCAGAACCATCATTAGCTCAAATATTAGCCAAACTAGACGGGTTAGTAAGTGAGTCTGTATATATAGAGCGAAATAAATATGTAGATGGAAAAATAAATGATATTGAAAAGAATATCAAAGCAATCCAAGACCATAACGACACACTAGATGGCAATATCTTCATAAAAGCCATCGTTACTGGCGAAAAGAAATTCGTAGGCGTAATCATCAAATACACAGGTTTAACCGTACTCATAGGTGCAGTAGGGCTCTTTTTGCTTACTCAATTTACCCATTTTATTCAAGATAGAACACCCGTTGAAGTAATAGAAAAAGTAAAGGAGGTAACAAAATGATAGAAAAAGCACTAGCTTGGTTCTACGCACGAAAAGGACGAGTTTCTTATTCAATGGAAAATCGTAATGGTCCAGATTCATACGACTGCTCAAGCTCTGTATACCACGCTCTAAAAGAAGCAGGTCTTTTACCTGCAAGTTACTGGATTGGCAATACAGACACTCTATTCGACGCTCTAGAAAAGAATGGTTGGGTACGACTGCCTGAGGACGCAAACGGCGAGGCAGATACACAACGAGGAGATATTTTTATTTGGGGTATTCGAGGTAACTCTGGAGGCGCATTAGGACATACAGGAATGTTTGTGGACGCAGATAACGTAATTAACTGTCGCTATCAGGCAGGTATTGTAATAGATAATCACGACTGGCTCTGGAGTGCGTCTGGTTGTCCACCGTACGCATTTTACAGGTATGTAGGCAAACCAAAAGAAACAAAGCGTGTAGCACTTCCTGAAGTCTACTATGCAGATGAAGTAGCAACTGTATTCGACTTACGACAAATTAGATGTAACCGATTGATTGATGAGTTCGACTGGGGAGATAACGGTATACCTGTTTCTGTAGCAGTGAGAACAGATAAAGACGGCTATCTACTGGACGGAGAGATAAATACAGGAGATTACTTCCGAATTGTCGGCGGTACAGAGGTATTAGACGAAACCACCGAAAACAACAAACGCTACCTACAGTTGAAAATGGCAGACGATGGTATTTGGGTATTAGCAGAACGAGTGCGCGAATTAGCGAATGGAGACGCAGGTACACCACGACCGCAACCACGTCCTCAGCCACAACCAGCCCCAAAGACACCAGAAATACAGCAGGTACCTCAGCCTAAAGAAAAGCCGCAGGAGCAGCCGCTAGCACCACAACCAACCAACGAAGACGTTATGAGGTCTATCGGCAAATTAAGCCAAGATATCGCTAAGAATAAAAGTCTATTAGAGAAGATTATCGATTTTTTGATGAGCATTTTTAAGTTCAATAAATAAGGAGGAAATATGAAAACTACCAAATATAATGCACTAGAAGAATTGCACAATGAACTGAATCGCGGCACACCAGGCGATGAAGTTTCTCTTAATATCGGTGGCAAAGAGGTACTGAGAGTCAAGTTTCAAACTGGCGGCACAGCTACCACAGAGCGCAACGGTGTATTTATTGAGGACTTGCTTATTGTAGCTTACTCAAAACTAGCAGACTACAACCGAGGATTGCCTTGTCGTGAAAACAGTTTAGCTCTTACGAAAATTGAGGAAGCTATTATGTGGCTGGCTAATCGTAAGGTTGAGCGTGAATCTCGCGGCGTGTACGGTACTGAGGAAAAATAGAAGGAGGAGATATGAAATCACTAGAAGCTCTAAAGAACATTAATTATAAAGACGTAGCTATTCGAGCTGGATGGACGTTCTTACAGACGTTTATCGCGACATTTCTACTTGCGGGCGTAAACTTAGTAAACTTGTTATTCGCAGCAAGCTGGCACGAACTGTATGCTCTAACAATAGCTACCACTCTGTCTGCAATCGCGGCTGGATTGTCTGCAGCTAAGACTATCATCTTAGACTTAGTACGTCAGATGAAAGAAGCTGTTGAGTAATTCGGAAATCCCGAACAACTGAACAGTTCGGAAATCCCGAACAGTTGACTGAACGTAAAATATTTGCTAGGATAGAAGTATCAATTTCAGATTGCCGGCCTCTATCGATTGAAAAAAGGTTTTCTTTCGATTGGGGCCGCTTTATTTTGCCCTGAAATACTAAAAAATAGGATTTTTCTGTCAAGCCCTTAGCACTACGGACTTGTGGAAAACTCCTCGGAAACGTAAAACGCCAGAGCTAGTAATGGTGCTAGTTAGCTGTTGGCTCAAAATTTGGAGGGTTAACAGAGGTGAAAACCACTAATATTAATTCTAATGCTAATGCAAAAAAGTTTCATAGAAACTATAATTCTAATTCTAATACTAATATTAGTCGTGATAAGTATGCTAAATCCAAGCAAATAGAGAATATGGCGACTAGATTGTGCCAGATGTTTGGGAATGAACAATACTTCGCATTTTACTGTAAAGTATTCTGGAAATTACCAGAAGCTACAGTTTGGCAATTAGCGGAAACCGCACTAGAAGCAAAACAAACTCCAGGACGATTATTTACGTATTTATGCAAAAAGGCAGGCGTATGAGTTTTGACACTAAGGAAGCTAGACGTAAACTTATTGAACGGATTAATAAGGCTAAAGCAGATCGAGAACAACTTAGACTATTACGTAAGAATAAAAATGGCTGTGATCATGAATGGAAGACGTATAAGCAGATTATCAAGATTGATCATTTTGCTACTGTCATGAAGGGTCAAATACGTCAATATAGCGGTCCAACAGCGCCATATTTCATAGTTAAAGGCTGCCATAAATGTCATGAGAAGCATTACATTGACTTAAAAAATCTGTAAAATAGAACAATTGGGGCGTAAAGGTTACAAATTAAACCTAAGTCACTCTAAGGAGAGAAGAATGACCGCACCAATTCTATCAATCACAACATCAAGAGCTACTGTAATAAGTGAATTACAGAAGATAGACGAAGTACTAGACGTAGAATATCAGACAGAGAACATCAGAGAGCTAGCGTTTCAGTTTATCCATTATTCAGCAATAGTCGAAGATATGTCACCAGCTACAGTAGCTACTAGAGTAGTACGTCTTAAACAATTTGTTAATTTCTGTGATGAATTACACAAGACTAATATAACCGAGCTGTCGCTTAGATGGCTCGACTTTTATTTTTATGAATACAGAAAAACTCACGCAGCTTCAACTACAAACTCAACAAAACGAGTAATAAAAGCATTCTTCAAATGGTGTAATGAACACATGAATCTAAACTGTATTAATTCTGAGCTTATTAAGTCACGTAAGAACGCTAAACCACGACCAAGATATATACAACATCATGTTATACAACTAGTACTTAACAGGACGTCAAATAACGCGAAAGAGCGACACATAAACATGCTAATAGATTTTGCATACGACACTGGATTACGTATTTCAGAGATTGCCAATGTTAGCTATAGAGATATAGACGGATTGAACTTATACGTAAAGGGTAAAGGTTCTAAAGATCGTACAGTATTCCTAACTAAACGATTAAAAGACAAGATAGATGAATTCGCGACAGACTACAACCGATTATCTGGTCCTCTATTCAATACAAACGATAAAACAGC
This sequence comes from Candidatus Nanosynbacter sp. TM7-076, assembly GCF_022828325.1. Classification (GTDB taxonomy): domain Bacteria; phylum Patescibacteriota; class Saccharimonadia; order Saccharimonadales; family Saccharimonadaceae; genus Nanosynbacter. Next base: position 94,725 of record NZ_JAJQJS010000003.1, on the reverse strand, counting down.
TAGAGTGTGGATCCAAAAAGCATTTAAGAAATATGCAGATATTCATATAACACCTCATCAATTAAGACATAGTTTTGCAGTGCGTCTACTAATAGCTGGTTGCGATCTTATGACAATACAAAAATTACTTGGCCATCGCGACCTATCTACGGTCCAGATATACCTACAAATTAAAGATGATCTGGCAGAGAGTCAGTTCTATAAAGCAATGGATCACGCTCAAGGCTATTGACATATTTAGTCATTTTTGCTATACTGGTGACAGTTGAGAAAGGCATATACTTTCCAAGCAACTTTACACCAATAATTTCAAAGGCTCTCTACCAAACATTGAAAATGGCAGAGAATTTGATTGCTACTACATATAATTGTTGTGGTGGACAGTCGTAGTTATGGGGAGGCGCACCTCACCAAGTTCCTACGATTGAAATAAGTCTGATGAGCGTTCTGATAAATATCAGAGCGTTTTTAATAGAAAAAAGTAGGTAAATTATGAATGAATTTATTTTAGTAGCAATAAAATTATTGATCGGATTTTTTGCGCTGACGATAATAATTAACATTACGGGAAAAGGTAATCTGGCACCATCTTCCGCTAGCGATCAAGTTCAGAATTACGTACTTGGTGGTATTATTGGCGGCGTTATTTACAATAATGATATTAAGATTTTGGACTATGTTGGGATTTTGTGTATATGGTGTGTACTGGTGTTGACGCTGAAGTGGATAAAGAAGCATAGCGTTAAGGCTAAACAGCTGATTGACGGTAAGGCTTTGATAATTATAGATAATGGAAAGATAAATATCGAAAACTGCGAGAAGGTCGGCTTAAGTGCTCATGACGTTTCTTTCAAGCTTCGAACCCATAATGTTTACTCGACGAAAGATGTGAAAAGAGCTGTTGTTGAACAGGATGGCGAGCTCATTGTTTCGCACAAAGGCGAGGAAAATCCGAAATTCCCGTTAATAACGGACGGTCAATTGCAAGCTGATATCTTGGATGTAATCGGAAAAGACGAAAAGTGGCTGCTTGGTCAGCTTAAAAAACGAGGCTTAGAATCTTACGGAGATGTATTTTTGGGCGAGTATGTCGACGGTGATTTGATTCTGACTGCTTATAATTAAAGATGAATTAACTGGGTGAGACGAAAAATGTCATTGTTTGATAGTGTTGTGAAGTTAACTCTACCACTACATCTGGTGGTGTCGTATAATGGTTTATAGACAAAGTAAAAAGAGGAAGAATGTAGAAAATGCTGTATGATGGTCATATTAATTGTGGGGCAGATATTTTGAGTGAAGATACTTCTGATAAACGGGATAAATATAAAGATTATGAGGAAATTGCAAATGATGAAGATTTGCAAAGAAGCGTCGGTAGCGAGGAGTTAGAAAACTGTACGACAGAATCTAGCCAAAACAGTGATGATTACTATCTAGACCTGAAAGCTCTCACCGAGGCTGCTAATGACAAGAAAATTAACGAGAATATGGCTAGGTTGGCGACTGAATGCGCGGGTCTCTATCCCATAGAGGAGTGCGATACTGAAGATGGAACCTTATTCTAGTTGAGTGTTTTTATTACTGGACAATAAGTAAAACTCCGCAATACCCTGGAATTGTCATTTGGAGATTTTCTGCGGCAATTAAATCGACAGAGTGAGTTGAGGTAATAATCTTGGCGTTTTCTGGAATGGAGAAGCTTTGTTTCTCGTCTGCGAAATTGATGAAAATGTAAGCACGTTGATCAGCCAGCTCTCTTTTTAACCCGAGAATAAATCCGTTGCCAGTGTTTTGCACGATGCTCAAATTGCCATTTTTAAGAATTGGGAAGGTTTGGCGTAATTTTAGCAGCTTTCGGTGCATATTAAGCAGAGAATTGTTTGTGATTTTTTCGCTATCAACGTTAATCTTCGTGTGATTATCATTAATGGGAAGCCAAGGTTTTACGCTTGAAAAGCCCGCAAATTGCGAATCATTCCATTGTATTGGCGTGCGTTCCAAATCTCGGCTATCAACAACAGAATTGGCGGGGCTAAAATTATCTTGAATGTCATCAGCGGTCAATTCTCCATTTATCATGCCAATTTCGTCGCCGTAATAAACTACGCTAATTCCTGGAGTGAGGAGATTTAAGAAGCTGAGGGCGCGGGCGCGTTCTTCGCCCAATCTGGAGGCGACTCGCGGCTGATCGTGATTTCCGATGCAGAAAAATGGCGTGGTTGAGCTTGCTGATTGTAGATAATTCTCAATTTTTTTCTCAATATTTTTAGCGTGCCATTCGTTGTCGCGATATTCCATAAAAAACGCCGAGGCTTTCGGGTGGACTGTCAGGATTTGGCTGTATTGATGATAAATATCATCCAGCTTATCGTCGGGATAAAATTCAAACACCATTTGCTTGTCGTCATATTCATCGCAAACTGACGCCAATTCTCGCAAATATTCCTGAAAATGCGGTCCCATTTTACAGTGGTCGTGAATAAATGCTCCGTAATCGTTTGGATTGCCATAAAAGTCAGGATTTGGAGAATCGTCTTTAAAGTCGGGATCTTTGGAAATTCCCCAAATTGCATCGACGCGCATTCCATCGACGCCCACATTAAACCAAAATCGCACTATACTTTTTATTTCAGCACGCACTGCAGGATTGTCCCAATTCAGATCTGGCTGCGTTTTCAGGAACGAATGCAGGTAAAATTGCCCAGTGTGCTCGTCAAATTCCCACGAACTGCCGCCAGACAAACTTCGCCAATTGTTAGGCTCGCTATCATCTTTTCCGTCGCGCCAAATATAGTAATCTCGCTTGGGGTTGTCGCGTGAAGATCTGGATTCTTGAAACCACGGATGTTGGTCTGAAGTGTGGCAGGGAACGAGGTCGATCATAACTTTAATGTCGAGATCATGGGCTTTTTTAAGGAGTGTCTGGAAATCGTGCATTTTTCCGAAAGTCGGATCAATAGCTCGATAATTTGCGATATCATAACCAAAGTCGGTCAGCGGTGATACGAAGAATGGGGAAATCCAAATCGAATCGATGCCCAGCCATGATAAATAATTCAGCTTCTCGGTAATGCCGTTCAAATCGCCAATTCCATCGCCATTCGTATCCAGAAAACTGCGCGGATAAATTTGATAAAGAGAGGCGACATCTTGCCAAGTTTTCATGATTTAAGTATAAGCGAGATGATAGGGAAAATCAAAACAAATAAATTACATGTGATGATAATGATGAGTCAATGCGTGACCTTTGCCTCGACGTAACAAATATAGATTGACGGGATATGATACGGCAAACGCGGCGAACATACAAATTAGCCGGCTAACCCAATAAATCGGATGAGCTAAGTTCTTATCCATAGCGCCCGGAATGATTAACATGATTATATTGTCTACGACAGTCATTGACAGTATGGATAATGTGTCGGCGGCGAAAACTAACTTTAAGGATTTTATGAGCGATAATTTGGCGCGTACTAATGGTATGATTGATGCGGTGTAGCCGGAGATGAAAGCTAAGACTGACGCTAAAATGACCGTAGCGTGTGGTGCAAATCCAGCGTGTGTGCCGATGGTAACGCCAATCATCTCGCCAATCATACATCCCGCCAGGCAGTGCAAACTTGCCGCTAGCGCCATACGTTTGGTTGAATTTTTTGTATTGCAATGGTTGTGAGATTCGTGATTCATTATTTTGTCCTTATATTATTTAATTCATATAGATTGAGCAATTCTTCTATCGCTTTACTTTGTTGAGCTTCGGCGCCGGACGCCATTTTATCGGCAATGTGTGTGCGGAGATGTCGCTCCAGAATAAGTTTATTAAGCGACGCTAATGACTTTTGTATTGCTAGGTTTTGGGTTAAAACATCCATGCAATACGCGTCGTCGGTAATTTGTTTCTCGAGTCCGCGCATTTGTCCTAATATGATCTTTGTGCGATGCAGGGCTCGTCGTTTGATGTCTGCTGTATCCATAAAATAATCATATACCCCATGGGGGTATTATGTCAAATGTAATTAGCTATCTAAGGATTAACATACGAAAAAACCACCCGTTCGGATGGCTAAATATCAAATTGGTGCGGGTAAGGAGACTCTAACTCCTGGCCTCTTCCATGGCAAGGAAGCGCTCTAACAACTGAGCTATACCCGCATGCGGTTCACGATTTATTGTAACAAAACCGAGAATGAAATGCAATACTTGGTGGCTCCTCCCAGACTTGAACTGGGGACACAAGGCTCTTCAGGCCTCTGCTCTACCAACTGAGCTAAAGAGCCACACGGGTGATTGCTACTGTCAATTATACTACAGATTGCCCGCATTGTGCAAGCGTGATAAAATGAGAGCACGCGGGTGTCGTATAGCGGCTATTATGTGACCTTCCCAAGGTTGAGATGGGAGTTCGACTCTCCCCATCCGCACCAAGAAAGTATTTTAGTACAAAATGTTAAAAACTGTGAGCCGCGCCGCCTAGCACGACAAGCCGTGCTGCGTTTCACTCCAGAAAAACCTTTTTAGACCCCCGCCGATTCCTTATTTTTTAAATGAAAAGGTCGGATTTTTCTGGTCGGATGTGCTTTTTGCTAGATATGGCAAAAATGCGGTGTAAATAGTATAATTATCACATAAACCATGAAGAAATAAAAACTCGTCATGAGTCGCTATTTCTCTATGGTCGGTACTGGAAACGGTATCGGGTAGTTTCGGCTATCGCTCGTGGCGGGCTTTTTTGTATTTCGCCACGATGTAATATAAAAGAGGAGATTACATGGAAACACTAAAATCCATCGGTGGCGTATTGTTAGGCATAGCGTTTTTTGTGGGTAGTATCATCGCCCTAATATTGTTCTTTACAGTAGGCGCAACGGTAGGTGCGACTATATTACCGTTTGTCAGCTGGCTAACAGGTATATTGTTTGCAATCAATGTCATTGCTTTACTGATGGCTATATCGCGTAAAACTCGTGGTGTTGCTCGTGGTGTTGTAGGTATCATCATTTTCCTATCATCGTATGTTTATGGTTTGCAGACTTGGATTATTGGCTTGCTGGTTACGTTGACACTTTGGGGCTGGATAGCTGTGATTATTGGTCTATTCATAGGCGGTATTGGTGTAGTGCCTATCGGAATGGCGGCAGCGATATTTAACGGTCGTTGGAGCATATTCTTCGTACTACTAATTAACGTTATATTGACGTATGGCACGCGTATCATTGGTGGGACTTTAGCTGAGAGTGCAGGAAGAGCTAATGAATAAATGGCAAGAGATACTTTCAATAGAAGCCTAGACTTTAACGCTAAGCTCAAGTATTTTATTGCGTGCTATCTGCTTGTCTGGCTTGTTTTACAAGACGCTATAGGAAAGTTTATTACTATTCTTAATAACAGGGGTGTTGTTAATCTCGGTAAGAATTTTAATCCTAGCAATTTATTTTGGACTGATGAGCCGCTATGGAGCATTGTCAAATTCGCCATTATCTGTGGGCTTGCTTTTATATTCGGTGTCGCATATTCACACATGGCGCGTAAAATCAGGGCAAGCGATAAAGTCACGATAAGCATGGTTAATGCCATTGTTGGTATTTTTGGGTATGTTATCATTTTATTCCTGATTATTGCAATATTTAGGAATGACGCACTACACGAAAGCTTTGTGCGCATGAGAGATGTTATCAGACAAGATAATTTATACATGGCTTTTATTGTTTTCCAGTTTATTGGTGCTGGCGTCCTAACGTTTGTTGGTATTAACACAGGACAAAAATTAGTAGGTAAATTTGAGGAGGACGATAAGGGCAAGTTATTAGGAATAAAATGGTATCACTATATATGGCTGTCGCCAGCCATAAGCATATATGTTCAATCTTTCTTATTCCTCATTTATTTGACTATACCCGCAATAGGAGCATTTTTTGCTAATTTCAACTGGGGCGACCTTTTAGGCGGCAATACAGACAGTACGCATAATAACAGTGTTAGTTCTCTCATTTGGAGCTTTGCCTTTTTGTATTTAATTGCGGTTGTAATTTTCTACTTAATAAAGCTACAGAGAGACGTTCTTGCTGGCAAGACAAAAATGCACACAGTATTTAAGGTGCTAATCAGTATAGCCGTATCGTTAATTATTCCGATTTTACTGATAACGTTTACCGCTATTGGAGATAATAATTAGTGGCTAATTCAGATAATTATTATGAGTTCTTGGGCGTTGAGCCTACTGCTTCGCAAGATGAAATAAAAAAAGCTTACAGAAAGCTTGCTTTCAAGTATCATCCTGATACAGGTTCAGAAAAAGATGATGAACTTTTCAAAAGACTTCAGTTTATCTACTCAATTTTGAACGACCCTATAGAACGGAAATCGTATGACGAGAGCATAGCTTATAGGTCATATAAAAAGCATGAGCGAAGCCATGCGGAGTATGGCAAGCAGAAAGAATATAAAAAAGAGGAGTCACCAGCACCAGAAAATTATGATGTTGCCACTTTTGTTAATGGATTGGAAGTTGTTGATTCGGCTGGCGCGCGCCAGTATATACAACTAGGCGATTATTTGTACTACAAAGTTGTTGTTAATAAAAAAGCATTGTTCTACGAATACAAAGGCTCTGATTATTACCGTACTAAGGTATTGAAGATTTATAGCAAGAAAAGGAACAATTTTAGAAAAGTACCACTCTTTGTGGTTAATTATCAGGGAGTTTGCCATGTACTTTTTGAAGCAGACTTTCAAAAGCATTGGCTTACAGAGGACGGGTTTAGGGCCGTTGAAAACAAGAATATAAGAAATACACTGATTGCTGGATTTACTGTTATAACAATCATTCTTTACTGGTTATTTAATATATAGGGCGTGTCACTTGCAACATGTGGCGGCTCACAGTTTTTAACATTTTGTACTAAAATAGGTTCTAGCGGAGTTGTAAAATTCCACCAGGAATTATAAAGCACTCCGTAAAATTACAGAGTGCTTATTTTATTGATAAATGTTCTATTTCTTACCGCCACGAATTGCGTCGATGAGTTCGATAGGGAACAGCATCATCGTCTTTTGACTTGGCTCTGTAGAGATTCGCTCTAAGGTGTTCAACGTTCGCAGATTGATAGCGCCTTGGGTTTTTGCTAGGATTTCTGCGGCCTGAGCTAATGTTTCGGCTGCGGCTTTTTCGCCGTCAGCGTTGATGATGTTGGCGCGGCGCTCGCGCTCTGCCTCGGCTTGTTTGGCCATGGCGCGCTTCATATCGCCAGGAAGTTCGATATTCTGAATCTTAACGTTCTCGACATCGATACCCCATTTGTCGGTTTCGGCGTCAACAATTTCCTTGATTTGCTGGGAAATCTCTTCACGCTTGGCAAGCAAATCGTCCATATCAACATTTCCAGTGACGTCACGCAGTGCCGCTTGGGCAAATTGGCTAGTCGCGTAAATATAGTTCGTGGTTTCCAGTACGGCTTTTGGCGCGTTGATGACTCGGAAATAAACCACTGCATCAACGCCGACAGTGACGTTGTCTTTGGTGATGACTTCTTGTTTTGGAACGTCAATTGGAGTTGAACGAATATCGACCAACATCATTGTCTGCAATCCTGGAATGACGACTCTTAATCCTGGTTCGCGAACGCCAGTAAATTTACCGAGCGTTAAAACTACGCCGCGCTGATATTGATTGACAATTTTAATGCCACCAAGCACATAAAGCCCGATAGATACTAAGATGATTACTACAAATGCTTCCATTTTTCCTCCTATTTATATAGATCTATTGTAGCATTTTGTGTGAGGAAAGTGTAACGGCGGAGACTTTTTGGCTTTATGGATTTCGCGATATAATGGAAGTATGAGTGATAGCAGGCAGCCACTGGCTGAACAGATGAGACCGCAGACGCTGGACGAGGTGATAGGGCAGAGTCATTTGCTTGGTGAGGGCGAGTTATTGAGGCGAATCGTTAAGAATGGCGAGCCGGTCAGTTTGATATTGTGGGGTCCGCCGGGGACTGGAAAGACGACGTTGGCGCGGATTATTGCGCGCGAGGTGAAGGCGGAATTTATTGAATTATCGGCAGTTACAAGCGGAAAAAAGGACGTTGAACAAGTAATTGAGCACGCCCGCCAAAACTGGAATCTGGAACTTAGGACAATTCTATTTGTTGACGAAATCCACCGATTTAATAAAGCTCAACAAGACGCGTTTTTGCCGCATGTTGAGAGTGGGCTAATTACGTTAATCGGTGCGACGACCGAGAATCCGAGCTTTGAAGTTATCACGCCGCTACTGTCGCGTTCGCGGGTTTTGGTTCTTCAGCGATTGACAAAAGACGAAATCATATCCGTATTAAAAAGGGCATTGAAAGTTCTGAAAAAGTCCAAGCAAGTTTCGCCCAAAGCCCTGGACTATTTGGCGGAATTATCGGATGGCGATGCAAGGGTGGCGTTGGGCAATTTGGAATTGGCGCTGAGTTTTAATGAAAAAGTAACGCCGGAAGTGGTTAAGGCGGCGGCTCAGAAACGACTTCCGGGTTATGATAAAAAAGGCGATTCGCATTACGACGTGATTTCCGCTTTTATCAAGTCGCTAAGAGGCAGTGACGCGACGGCTGCGACGTATTATTTGGCGCGAATGATTGACGCGGGTGAGGATCCGAAGTTTATTGCTCGGCGAATGGTGGTTTTTGCGTCGGAAGATATTGGGCTGGCGGGCAATGGTGTATTGAGCTTGGCAATTGCAACATTTGAGGCTGTCGAGCGTGTCGGCCTTCCGGAGGCGAAGTATAATTTATTCCATTGCGCTATTGCGTTGGCTCGTAGTCAGAAGTCGCGTGAAATTACCGATTTAATGCACGGCGCTTTTGAATTGGCGCGCAAATATCCGAATTCTCCCGTGCCGTTACATCTCAGGAACGCTCCGACCAAATTGATGAAAGATTTGGGCTATAATAAAGGTTACAAATGGCGAGCTGGCTTTAAGCACGACAAAGGATTTTTACCAGAGGAAATTAAGGATGTGGTATAATTGACATGTCAATATTCTTAAAAGGAGAAGTTAATATGCCAAAACAAGAACCTCAGCAGCCGCAATATGCACCACAGCCTGATCCAAACGCACAATACGGTCCCGCGCCACAACCGCAGAACACGCCGTATGAGCAGCAACCAGTCAGCCAGCAATATTTTGCACAACCTCAAGCAGCGCCAGTGCAATATGTCGTGATGGCGGAATCCCTGAAGGGTGTTAAGGGTTGGTTAATGTTCTTTGTTGTTTGTTTCGTTATCGGTAGCCTTGTCAATACAGCAGTGTTTTTCCAGGCGATAATGAATCTTAGCCAGCCAGAGAACGTCATTTCTTTGATATTTTCACCTATACTAGTAATCTTAGCTATTTGTGCAGTTGTGTTCATAACGATGCAGAAGAGTCTTGGTAAGTGGCTAGCTGTTGCTACGATCGCCACAGCTGGATTGGGCAATGTTGCAAATGCGGTAGTTATATATGCATCTGGAAGATCGGGAGTAGAGGTTTCGGCATTTATCACCGGAATCGTTACAATGCTAATAGTAGAAGGATTGGTAATCTTGTACTTCTTTGCTTCTCGCCGGGTCAAAGAGACTCTTGTCAATTAGTTGATGCTCGTATGAAAAATAACCGCTCCATTACGGGGCGGTTTTTTATGGTTTACGCGATTATTGTTTCGCGGCGCGCTTTCGCTCGTTTGCGTCCAGATATCGCTTGCGAAGTCGTAATGACTTTGGCGTAACCTCCAAAAGCTCGTCATCTTCAATAAAATCGATACATTGCTCCAAGCTAAACTGCGTAAATGGCGTCAATTGCACAGTTCCATCCGACGATTTGGAGCGCATGTTGGTCAAATGTTTGGCTTTACAAACGTTGATTTCGATGTCTTCTTGGCGATTGTAAATCCCGACAATCATCCCGGCGTAAACTTCCGTTCCCGGTCCAACCAGTAATTCACCGCGCGCCTCCGCTGCTTGCAAAGCGTAAGGTGTTGTTGTGCCAGCTTCAAATGCAATCAAAACTCCATTGCGGGTTTTTGGCAGTTTTCCGCCAAGCGGTTGATATCCGTGAGGCAGGGAATTCATAATCACCGTACCTCTTGTGGCGGTCAATAAAATATTGCGCAGACCAATCAGCGCCCTCGTCGGCAAAATGTAAGTCAAACGAGCAGCGCCAGCGGTGGTCGTTTCCTGGGATTTCATTTCAGCATGTCGCGCGCCAAGCTCTTGGCTAATCGCACCGATGAATTCGCTTCCAACCTCAATTTGCAATTCTTCAATCGGTTCTTTTTCGACGCCGTCCTCGGTAATTGTAACAACTTGCGGTCGTCCAACTTCAAACTCAAAGCCCTCGCGTCGCATGGTTTCAATCAAAACACTCAAGTGCAATTCGCCGCGTCCAGAAATCGTAAAGCCAATTCCGTTTTCCTCAACGCGTAGCGCCACGTTGGTTTCAAGCTCTCGCTTCAATCGGTCGCCAATTTGCCTGGATGTCGTAAACTCGCCCTCGCGACCTTTCATTGGACTGGTGTTTGGGCCGAGGTACATACTCAAAGTTGGAGCCTCGATGTCAATTGTCGGTAGCGCTTCGGGCTGTTCTTTGTCGGCAATCGTATCGCCAATATGCGCGTCAGCCACGCCAACCAGCGCCACAATGTCGCCAGCAAAAGCTTCGTCAAGTTCTTCGCGATTCAAGCCGCGATAGCCAAAAACTTTCTCAATTCGTGCTGAGCCCGCGACTTCGCCATTTTTCATCAAACTGACTTGCAAGCCACGCTTAACAGATCCGCGAGCAATTCGCCCAATCGCGTATTTTCCTTGGAATGTGTCATATTGTAGGCTGGTAACAAGCAATTGAAACGCGCCATCTTCCGTCACGTCTGGCGCTGGAATGTCGTTAATAATCGCGTCAAAAATTGGCGTCAAATCTGCGTCTTCGTCGGTGTTTGCAGGAATTTCTTTCCATGATTTTCCGTCACGTCCGATTGCGTAATAAATTGGATATTGCAATTGAGAATCATCGGTTGCTAGCTCCAAAAACAGATCGCTCAACTCATCTTCAACTTCGGCAATTCGTCTGGCCGGCTTGTCAATCTTATTGATAATCACGACAGGCTTCAGTCCCAGCTCAAGCGCCTTCGCTAATACGAATTTAGTCTGAGGCATCGGACCTTCCTGCGCGTCCACGATCAGCAAAACGCCGTCAGCCATATTCAAGGTTCGCTCAACTTCGCCAGAGAAATCGGCGTGCCCTGGCGTGTCGATGATGTTTATCTTATAGTCGCCGTAAAAAATCGACGTTTGTTTGGCGGTAATGGTGATACCGCGCTCGTGTTCTTGATCGCCGGAATCCATGATCAATTCTTGGCTCATCTCGGCTTGGTTGTCGCGGAATGTTCGCGACTGCTTTAATAGTCCATCAACCATGGTCGTTTTGCCGTGGTCGACGTGGGCAATAATGGCAATATTTCGAATCTTGCTAGCGTTCTTCATAAAAATATGGTCTGATATTAACACAGACCTTCCTTTAAGGTAATTATATCACGAAATAATAGAGGTGAAAAGTTTTTAGAAGATGGCGCTAGGAAGTGTATTTAATTATAGTTTGTGTTATTTTTTCGGTTGATATTAAATAAATAAAAAGTCAATCTGGCGATGGCTGTGTTGATTTTTTTATGTCCATATGATATAAACAATGAATAGCTTCATTAATGAACTTATCGATATAAGAGATGACTATTAAGGAGAGGATAATTTATGTCTGGCGAGCTACAGCATTTTGATACTGAAAGATATGTTGAAGAACTGAGTCGTATAATTGGGGAGCTTGGAGGCATCGCAACTAGAGTGTCAGGGTTAGGTACCGAAGTGAAAAAGCTTACATCGAAGGCTGAAGGTATTCTTGGAATATTGTGGTGCGCTACTTGTCCTGACCGCGAAGAAGCGTTATCTGATGAGGATGCAGCGAGCGAACAGGCAATGCAGGACCGTGCTGAGGACTGTGCTGAGGAAATAGAATTTTTGCCAGAAAATAGAGGATATTAGTTCGTTTGTCAATTTATAGCACAAGTTTCATGCTTGTTCCAATTATTAAAAATCACCCTGAGCATGGGTGATTTTTTTATGGTGAAAAATTGTCAAAAATGGTGGGAAATACAGGGCTCGAACCTGTGACCTCACGAATGTGAATCGTGCGCTCTAGCCAACTGAGCTAATTTCCCGTAATTACATCTGTCGTTTTACCTAACGAATTCGTGATGTGAGCTAATTATAGTTCAGGTTTTAAGTTCTGACAAGTTACGCCGAGTATATCCTATTGACTTTTTTACGCAAGTGTGGTATAAATGAAGGTAGCTTTCGTTGATGAGTTGAGTAAATCCTTGTCCGAAAGTGAACTTTGACAGGCAATCGAATACAAGATGAGTTTTTATTTCTTTTTTAAGAATCATTGAGAGGAATGAAATCTCATCTTGTGTTGTTAAAGAACGACACGCTGCAATCCTGCGGATGAGAAAAACATCAGGAAGGTGAAGGGTATGTACCCCAAAAACTACATGCACGAGATTACAGAGAGTGCTAAGACAGTCAGGGTAGTCTGGGAGGTTCTTAGAGACCTCATCGATGGCAAATTCTATTCTGAAGATCCCGACAAGAGGCGCCGTTTCGAAACTGCGATCGAGTCCGTAGAGACTGGCACAAGTCGCCTTGTGCGCATCCTCGAGGAGCGCAACGAAGGGGAAGCTGGCGAAAAGAGGCTTATGCAAGAAGTCTCTATCGAGGCTGGCTCAATAGCATTGGAATTCAATGTTATTAAGAAGGTCTTAAGGGGCGCCCCCCCGGAAAGCAGCAAGGAAGAGGCACAGCTAAGGACCAAGTCCCAGACTATTATCAACGACTGTCTTTTCTACATCTCGGTAGTCTCTATCGTGCAGTCTCAGTAGTCTCTCTACATGGCAGGTGATTGTTCTTTTACGATTGCCTGTCATGTAGACTCTGAACTTATGACATTAAAAATCACCCAACTCCAGGGTGATTTTCTTTATGGTGAAAAATTTCAGTTCTTGGTGCGGATGAAAGGACTTGAACCTTCACGCCGTGAGGCACATGCTCCTAAGGCATGCGTGTCTACCAATTCCACCACATCCGCATAACCTGATTATATCAAAACAAATTCTACTTATCAACTGTCCGCGCTTATGCTAAAATTGAAGTAACATACTAAGGAGGATTGATGAATAAAGTTGCGAAATATTTGAATGAACATCTTAGTGGCGAAGTCGCGTCGCAGGATTTTGCATTGAGTCAAGTTGAAGTTGATAATGGACTTTTGGCGCGCCGACCAGAAATGATTGTTCGTGCGGCTAACATGAACGACATCAGGAAAGTGATGCGATTTTGTTCTCAATTGGCAGAGAAAGGTCATGTTTTACCTGTATTTGTTCGTGGTTGTGGCAATGATGAAACTGGCGCAGCGACGAATAAAGGCATTGCAATTGACGAAAAAACGTATATGAATCGTGTGGTTGGTATTGATCCTCGCCAGCAACTGATTCATGCTCAGGCGGGAATTTCTCTTTCGGCAATCAACGCGACTTTGTCTACTCATAAAGGCTTGGGTCTGCCGCGAACTTCATATGTGGCGGAAGAAGGCACGATTGGTGGCGCAATTAACACGGCTCCGTCCGGAATATTATCTGGCGCGCATGGCCGCTTTGCTGATGCCGTTCAACAGCTTGAAATTGTTCTAAGTAATGGCGACGTGATTCAGACTGGTCGCATATCTCGACGCGAATTAAGTAAGAAAAAAGGATTATCGACGTTTGAGGGCGAGATTTATCGAGAGATTGACAATTTAATCTCAGATAACGCCGAGCTGATTTCGCAAATGGATCCAGCTTTGCCAGATACAGTTGGCTATAGCGGGATTTCTCGAGTTAAGCAAAAAGACGGGTCGTTTGATTTGACGCCGCTGTTTATTGGTAGTCAGGGAAGTCTGGGTGTGATTTGCGAAGTTATTATGAAGGCGCAATTTATTCATCCTGAATATTCAGTTGTTGCCGCATCATATAAAAAGTTGTCAGACGCACAATCAGCCGTGGAATTAGCGATGAAAAATAAGGCGTCAGCGGTGGAAATAATCGACGGGCGATTCTTCCGCCAGGCTGCGGTCGTCGGTAAAGTGGCTGAGTGGGCGCCGAAAGAATGCTTTAAGGGTGCGGTGGTCTTGGCTATCTTTGACGACTTTTCTGACAGAGCGCGCAATAAAGCCGCGAAGAAATTGACTAGAAAATTAGAATCATCAGAAGCGATTGACATAAAAACTCTACATTTGGAAGAGCAGGATTTGTTCAGCTTGCATTCTGTTTTGGCTTTGGCGGAAACCCCAAGCGAGCCGCATATGATTACGCCGCGTGTTTTCTCTGGAATTTTAATGGCGCCAGAAAAGATTGATAGTTTCCTTAGCGAGTTGAAGTCGCTGGAATCTAAGTACGGCGTAGATTTGCCATTTTTTGTTGACTTTTCAAGCGATTATATTTCTCTACATCCGACGTTTGACAATAAAAAGGTGAGTGAACGCCAGAAGATTCTTCAATTGTTGGCGGAAATTTCTCAGATTGTTGATAAGTATGAAGGTTCTTTTGCGGGCTTTGGCGGTGACGGAAGATTGAAGGCTAACTTTATCTATAAAAATCTGCCAGATGATGAAAAACAATTATACGCAAAGGTGAAAAAAATCTTTGATCCGGCTGGAATTTTTAATCCAGGAATTAAAGCGGAGGCTCAGCCGAAGGAGTTGGCAGCGGAATTAAACGCGTGGTGTAAGCTTCGTAATCAAGCTTGATACTGAGTGAGAATTGGGCTATAATTGACGCGTAGCCCATGCGGATGTGGCGGAATTGGTAGACGCGCTAGCTTCAGGTGCTAGTGTACGCAAGTACGTGAAGGTTCAAGTCCTTTCATCCGCACCAAGAACTGAATTTTTTCACCATAAGAAAATCACCCGTAGTTAGGGTGATTTTTTATGTCATAAGTTCAGAGTCTACATGACAGGCAATCGTAAAAGAACAATCACCTGCCATATAGAGACGTTGGACCTTTAATCTACAAGGGACTCTGTAAGGTCTCTTCCATGTAATCTACAAGGGACCGCCTCGTCTCTTCCATGCTGGTGCGGTAGTCGTTGATAGATCGTACGACTACCGTAACTGCCTCTTTCTGATCTTTACCGATAGGAAGAGTAGAGACGACGCAACTCAAGTCTGCAAAAGTGTTGAGGTACTTTAGTCCCAGCTCTTTCTCTAGCTCAGCGAGTGCTGCGCTAGAGGGCTGCTTGTCCTTAGGGAGACGGTTCATAAGGGATTCAACCCTCTTGAACCAATTCTTGCCATCATTCAACGCTCGAGTTATGCGAGCCTTGCAGGTCCTTGAGGTGTGGTCTAGCATGTAGACCTTTTCGAGCTGCGTCTTGATCGTTTCCCAAGCGGTCCACGCCTCGTTGTAATCCGTCTTCAGCTGCTCGGTGTAGTAGTCGTACATTAGTACGATCCTTTCATCTTCTCATCTGCGGAATTGCGGTTGTTCTCTTAACAACACAAGATGAGATCTTATTTCTCTTGGCATTCAAAAAAGAAATAAAAACTCATCTTGTATTCGATTGCCTGTCAAAGTTCACTTTCGGATAAGGATTTACTCAACTTATCAACGAAAGATAACTTTATTTATATCACACTTGTGTAAAAAAGTCAATAGAAGGCTTCCAACTTTTGTCATTTGCTCAGGGACTTTGATAAAATAACAGAGATGGAAGATAAGAGAAACGTAATTGATAAATTTAAGGGTCGGAGCGAATCGGAGATTATAAGCGAGCTGGATTCTGAAGATCACGGTTTGGTGATTGCGCTGGAAAATACCGAGCGAGATTTTAATATGGGGACAATTGTCAGGAGCGCTAATGCGTTTGGCGTGCGGCAGATTTATGTGATTGGGCGCAGGCAATGGAATAAGCGCGGCGCCATGATGACGGATAAATATCTGCATATTACGTATTTGACGACGACGGAAGAGTTTGTTGAGAAAATGCGTAATGAAGGCAGGGAAATTATTGCTATTGATAATATCCCAGGAAGTGTTAATATGTCGCAGACGAGGTTACCGAAGCGTGCGGTTTTGGTATTTGGGCAAGAAGGGCCGGGGATTTCTGCAGAGCTGGCTGGCGCTGCGGATCAGATTGTGGCGATTGAGCAATTCGGCTCGACTCGCTCCATAAACGTTGGCGCGGCGGCTACCGTGGCGATGTATTGTTGGCTGCAGCAGAATGTGCTACAATGGTATCGTGATTTTACCTAAATTCCATCATTCACACGTGTTGCCGAGGTAGGACTCTGATTTTTGATTGTATGCGCCGAGTTCTGCCTCGGCGTTTTTGATTGCTATAAATAAGAAATAATGACATAATGGAGCTAACATGAGCAGTTTATCTACACAAAGTTACAAAGGTTCGCGAGACTATTTTCCAGAGGAAAAGCGTCTGCAGAATTATATTTTTAATGTTTGGCACAAGACGGTTGAGAGTTTTGGCTATGAAGAATACGGCGCGCCGCTGCTGGAGCCGCTAGATATTTATTTGGCGAAGTCGGGTCAGGAATTGGCGGGCGAGCAAACATACGCCTTTGAAGATCGTGGCGGTCGAATGGTGGCAATTCGTCCTGAGATGACGCCGTCGATTTCTCGAATGGTGGCGGCTAAGCGTCAGGAATTGGCGATGCCTGCGCGGCTGTATTCAATTGCTAATTTTATGCGCTATGAACGACCGCAACGTGGGCGTGAGCGTGAGTTTTGGCAATTGAACGCGGATCTGTTTGGCGTGGACGGTGCGGCGGCGGACGCGGAGATTATTGAGCTGAGCCACGCTAGCGTGATGAATTTTGGCGCCAAGCAAGAAATGTTTACGGTCAGGGTTAATAATCGCCAATTGATAAATCGTCTGATGAGTCAATTTTTGAAGCTTGATATTGTTGGTTCGACGATGATGATGAAGTTGCTTGATAGGAAAAATAAGATTCCTGCCGAAGAATTTAAGCGTCAGGCGATTGAGATTTTTGGTAGTCAAGCGTCGGAAGGTCTGCCGAAGCTGGCAAAAATGATCAGTATGAAGTCTGTTGATGATTTGCCGAGCGAATTGATGGAAGATGAAAGTGTCAAACAACTTCGTGAAGTGATGAAATTACTTAGCCAAAAAGGCATTACGAATGCGGTGTTTGATGTCACTTTGATGCGCGGACTGGACTATTACACGGGCATGGTTTTTGAGCTTTTTGACAATTCACCAGAGAATAACCGAGCGTTGTTTGGCGGCGGACGATATGACGGATTGGTCGGACTATTTGGTGTTGAACCGATTGCTACGGTCGGCGTTGGCATGGGCGCGACAACGATGGAACAATTTTTGGAAGTGCACGGCTTGTTGCCTAAATTGGCGTCTAAAACAGATGTGTATATAATTCCGGTGTCAAAAGAATCTATGGCTGGCGCGGACGATTTGGCGCGAAAATTGCGCAGCGAAGGTGTGCGAGCGGAGTTGGATATCACTGGTAGAAAAATTGACAAGCAGATAAAAGCGGCGCTAAAAAAGCAAATTCCGTTTGCGGTGTTCGTGGGTGAGGATGAAATTGCTAGCGGCGCATACACGGTTCGAAACTTGGTGGAATCTGACGAGCAGAAAGTTGGCGCTGAACGAATTGTGACAATTGCCAAAGATCGCCGATATGATGGCGATGAAGACGCTCTGTTTGAGGTATAGTCTGATATCTGTTATAATTAGTCTTTATGAAGACTACTGTAAAAAAACTATCAGATACTAAAGTTCAATTGACGATTTCTTTGGGTGCTAGCGAATTAGCTGACGCAGAGCAGGTTTCCTTGACAAAGTTGGCGCGCGACATCAAAGTTCCAGGTTTCCGCAAAGGAAAAGTTCCCGCAAGTATAGCCGCTAAGCATGTTGATCCGAATGCGCTTCAGGAGCAGATTTTAGAGAATGCTTTGTCAAAGGCAGTAGCTGAGGCGTTTTTACAGGAAAAATTGCAAGCCCTAGATCGACCTAGCGTCGAAGTTAAGAAGTTTGTTCCTGGTTCTGAGTTGGAATTTACGGCTGAAGTTGAAATTATTCCGCCAGTAAAATTGGGCGATTATAAAAAATTGTCAGCAAAAAAAGAAGTAGCCAAGGTCGAGGATAAAGATGTCGACGAGGTTATTGAGCGAATCCGTAAAAACTATTCTGAAAAATCAGAGGTCAAGCGTGCCGCTAAGCTCGGCGACGAGGCTGTGATTGACTTTACGGGAAAGAAAGATGGCGTGGCGTTTGACGGCGGTTCGGCTAAGGAATATGGCTTGAAGCTTGGCGAAGGTCAATTCATTCCGGGATTTGAAGAAGGCGTGATTGGTCATAAGGCTGGCGAAGAGTTCGATTTGAAATTGAAGTTCCCAGAGGATTATCACGTTGAGAATTTGGCAGGTCAGGACGTTGTATTTACCGTGAAACTTCACAAGGTTAACGAATTGAAATTGCCAGAACTAAACGATGAATTTGCTGCAAAATGTGGTCCGTTTACAGAGATGAAAGAAGTAAAAGCGGACATCAAGCGTGAACTCACCGCGCAAAAAGAGCGTGAAGCTGATGAGAAATTTAAGGACGCGCTGGTTGGTGAGTTGACGGAAAAAAGTAAAGCTGCGCTGCCAGAACTTTTGGTTGAGGACCAATTGCGATTAATCGAGCGTGATTTGACTCAGAATTTGATGTACAGCGGGCTAAGTCTGGAGAGCTATTTGAAGACTCAGGGCTTCAAGGATAAAGAAGAGTGGACGAAGAAAGAAGCTCGTCCAGCCGCCGAAAAGCGCGTTAAGGCTGGCTTGGTATTGGCGGAATTGTCGAAGGAATTGAAGATTGACGCTTCTCGTGACGAGATCCAGAAACAAATTGACTTCTTCAAGCAGCAATACGGCAAAGATAAGAAAATATTAGAGCAATTTGACAATCCAAACGTTCACCGCGATATTGCCAACCGAATGATTACAGATAAAACCGTTGCTAAATTGGTTGAATTAAACACGAAAAAATAGGGTAAATATGCCAAAATCATATCTCATTCCAACTGTCGTTGAAAAGTCGGCTGACGGCGAGCGTGCTTTCGATATCTATTCGAGATTGTTGAATGAGAGGATTATTTTCCTTGGTGAAGACGTTAACGAGCATACCGCGAACAGCGTAGTGGCGCAATTGTTGCATTTGGCATATGTTGATCCGCAAGCTGATATATCGCTATATATCAATAGTCCAGGCGGCAGCGTTTATGACGGTATGGCAATTTATGACACGATGAATTTTATTAAGCCGGATGTGGCGACGTATGGAATTGGTTTGCAGGCAAGCATGGGGGCGTTTTTGCTCAGCTCTGGCGCTAAGGGCAAGAGGTTTTGCTTGCCGCATGCCAAGGTTATGATTCATCAGCCGTCTTCTGGAACGCACGGAAAAGTGACCGACATGGAAATTGACATGAAGGAGACTTTGGAAGTTAAGGAGATGCTAGCGAAGATTATGGCGAAAAACACCGGTCAGAAGTTGGCTAAGGTTAAGTCTGATATGGAGCGTGATTATTGGATGGCGCCAGATGAAGCTGTAAAGTACGGACTGATTGATAAAGTCTTGACTAAATTGTCGTAAAAATTTGCGTGTTTGTTGTTAAAACTACTAGTGATTCTGCTTGTGGTTTTTGAGAGATATTGTCATAATTTGAGTTAGGCAAGGAGGGCTTATGAGGCAATATTTAGACGCATTGAAATATGTTCGTGATAACGGTGCGCGGAAGGGTGATCGTACAGGAACGGGAACGACGGAAGTTTTTGGCATTCAGACGCGATATAATTTGGCGGACGGATTTCCGGCTATGACCACTAAGAAGTTATATTTCAGAAGCGTTGCTCATGAGCTTTTGTGGTTTCTTAAGGGTACGGGCAATATTGAATATTTGGCACAAAACGGCGTTCATATTTGGGATGAGTGGCCATATAAAAATTACCTAGAAAAAACTGGTCGGAAAATACCGGAAATTAACGGCGATGAATGGCGCGCTGGAATGAAGGAGTTTATTGATAAGATTGCGAATGATCACGCGTTTGCTGAAGAATGGGGAAATTTGGGACCTGTTTACGGTGTTCAATGGCGAAAATGGCCGGACGGGAAGGGTGGAACTATTGACCAGATTCAGAATGCCATTGATATGATAAAGACAAGTCCAGAGTCGCGTCGGAATATCGTGAGTGCGTGGAATGTGGCGGAAATTGGTGATATTGTCCAAGCTGGCGGGCTGCCTCCGTGTCATACGATGTTTCAATTTAACGTAAGACCTGGTAAGAACGGCGAGAAGGACAAGCTGGATTTGGCGCTGACTCAGAGATCGGCAGATATGTTCCTTGGGGTGCCGTTTAATATTGCCAGCTATGCGTTGCTTCTATCTATTGTCGCTCAAGTTACCGACAAGCAACCCGGCGAGTTTATCCATACCTTAAATAGCGCACATATTTACAATAATCACCGCGCGCAAGTTGACGAGCAATTATCGCGCCGTCCGCTGCCGCTACCGAAACTGTGGCTCAATCCAGACATCAAGAATATTGACGATTTCACGATTGACGATATCCGTCTGGAGGATTATGAGTGTCATCCGGCAATAAAAGCGCCGATTGCTGTGTAGTGTGATTTTTGCGGTCAGTGATTTGCGCCCGTCGGTTGAGGTGATCGATGTCTATTCCTCATCAGATTCTTTAGCTGTAAGAATCATATAATTGTCGTTTTCAATACCAGACTGTCGTAGGCCAGTAATCTCTTGATCGGGTAGAATAACGCTAAACTCTCGAGCGGCGGTATCATATAGTATGGTTGCATACTTTCCCACTGTTCTAGTTGCTGTTCTACCTTTTTCATCTTCTTCTGTCCATTTTTCTACAACAGGAGCTTTATCTTTGAATATCGCGCCTTCTGCGGTAGGCTTACCAGATAATATTATCGTTCTACCCTCTGGCAGGTCCGCAATCGTAGTGCCTTTTATACGTTCAATGGCTGTAGCTCTTATCATAGATCGTTCATTCATACTCTACACTATACCACAAATACCAAATACTGTCAACTTAAGAAGGCTATTTTCTTTTATACGTCACAAAATCAAAATCGTAATTATTTTCAGCGTCTGCTGGGTGATGTGTGCGACTTGTTTCCTCCCATGCGTCCATATTTATCTCTGGGAAAAAAGTGTCAGCATCGGGGAATTCGGCGTCAATTTCCGTGGCGTAAATAGTGTCAATTTCTGGAATATCTAGCGCGTCTTTATAAACTCGTGAGCCACCAATAATAAAAGTCGGATATCGCGATAAAGTCAGGGCGCTTCGTAAATTCATAGCCGTAAGAACTTTTTTAACGCCAGTCGGCTTGGATGAAATGACAATATTTTCTCTGTCTGGAAGTGGTCGCGAACCGATTGACTCAAACGTTTTTCTACCCATAATGACATTGTTGTTTCTCGTCAAACGCTTAAAATTCACCAAATCGGCCGGTAAACTTCGCCCCCACGGCATATCGCCATTTTGTCCGATGGCGCGGTTTTTATCGTAAGCTACAATAATGGCTTTTTCCATAACTTCAGTTTAACATGCTGTAAAATTTACCGAAAGCTTGATAGGAATACATAAACTTGCCATAATAAGATTTGGTAGAAAAATCACGCAATGGGAGGTGTTTAGTGAGCGTGTACTCAAATAAAGATATATTAGCGGCGATTGAAGACGGGACAATTGTCTGTACGCCGTTCAACCCAAAAAACGTATCGGAAGCCAGCTTAGATTTTACGCTAGGCTTTAATTTTTATAAACAGGAATATGATGATATTTCGCGAGTTTATAATCCGTTTGACGAGTCTGACGTCAATCGATACTTCAAGGGGCCGCTTAAAGCTATGCCGCATGCCGAGTGGTGCGAGCGACATGGTTTTCGGGAATTTAAGAATATTCCGCCAGATCATCCGATTATTGTCTTGAAACCGGGTGAACGAATTTTGGCACACACGCATGAATTTGTTGGGATTCGAACGCATGGTGGCGCGGCTGAGGTGAAAAGTCGTAGCTCTTGGGGGCGAAACGGCGTGGCGGTGTGTTTTGATGCTGGCTGGGTTGATCCGGGATATATCAATCGGATTACGCTTGAGATTTATAACTTAAATAAGCATGAAAGTGTGGTTTTGCCTGTTGGCGAACGTATTGGGCAATTGATTTTTCATCACACTGGTCAAGTTGACGGCGGATATGCTAGCGGACGCGGTGGAATGAGCGGTAAATATCAGCACACTGACGATTTGGATGAATTGATAAAGACTTGGCGTCCAGAAATGATGTTGCCGCGGGCGTTTAAGGATCGTCGACATAAACCGATGGAAATCGCGGGACTTGGCGAGGGGATTTTGTGATGGTGGCAGGTTCAATGTTTCGATCGCGAACGAAAGAAAAAGAATATATCAATCACAGGAGAAAGCATAAGTCTGACGGCTGCGATTTTTGTCAATTGGTAAAGCATCACACAGATCAGGTAGTTGATGAAACTGCGCATTGCCTGATTATTAAGAATAGATTTGGCTATAATTTTTGGGATGGCTGCGGCGTGGATGATCATTTGATGATTATACCGAAACGGCACGTGGATTCATTGGCGAATTTGAGCGATGAGGAAAAAATTGACTATATGAATCAGATTGCGAAGTTTGAGAATAACGGCTATTCGATTTACGCTCGGGCGCAAGGAAGTAAATCTAGGTCAATGGCGCACCAACATACGCATTTTATAAAAGTTGACGGCAAGGTGAAAAAGATGATGATTTATCTGAATAGGCCACACACTGTGATTATGAGGTAGTGATGAGTAGTGCGGGAAAATATATAGTTATCGAGGGTAATGACGGAACGGGCAAGTCTACACAGGTCGCGAAATTGGCGGAATATTTTCGGTCAATCGGGCGAACGGTTTGCGTGATTGAAGAGCCGGGAAGTGACGATCCGGAAAAATCAACTCCGATAGCAAATGAACTTCGAAAAGTTATTAAAAATGGCGATTTGGCGCGCTCTGCGGCGGTGAATGTGGCACTATTTTCTGCAGCTCGGCGTGAATTGTGGCGGGAAAAAATTCAGCCTGCGTTGGAACGTGGGGAGATTGTTTTGAGCGCGAGAAATTATATCTCAACGCTGGTTTATCAGGGGCGAGGCGAGGGCTTTGATGAATCAGAGATTTTGAGATTGACGGAACTGTTTACTGATGAAAAATATTTGCAGCCAAATGTTATGGTTATTTTAAGTTTGAGCCGAGAGAAGCGGGAATCGCGAATTTCTATGCGCGGCGAGCTGAAAAATCCTGACACTTTTGAGTCGCGCGGGCAAGATTTTCAGAAAAAAGTCGACGATGGATATCTGGAGATTGCCGAGGCGTACGGAATTCCGGTAATTTCTGCTGACGGGACGATTGACGAAGTTCATGATATGTTGATTGATAATATCGAAAAACACTAGTAAAACCCTTGATTTTATTGACGTTTTTCGTCATAATGAGTAGTTATAGAAGTAGTGTATTCATGGCGGGTAAAAATTGCGAGTAGGCAAATCGTGATTTTGGGCTATGAATTAGAGATCTTCACAGCCGTCTATTAACCACTAATTAAAGCGAGGAGTGTTTACGCCTGTGGCAAAAAAACCAACCACAAGCAGCGAGCGCGTCTATTTCACCTCTGGTGATAATGCCCTGCCGCTGCCAAACTTGATCGCTCACCAAAAAGATTCTTGGCGCTGGTTCGTCGAAGAAGGCTTGAGTGAGATATTTTCAGAAGTTAACCCAATTGACGACTATACCGGTCAGAAGTTGTCATTAAAGTTCGGCAAATACTATTTTGGCGAGCCAAAAAACACTGACCAATTTGCCAAAGAAAACAACTTGACATTTGAAGCTCCGCTACACGCAACAGTTGAATTGACAAACAAGACAACTGGTGTAGTTGAAGAGCAGGAAATTTACCTCGGTGAATATCCATGGATGACTGATCGCGGTACGTTCGTTATTAACGGTACGGAGCGTGTGGTTGTTAGCCAGTTGATTCGTTCTGCTGGTGTTTTCTTCACTGCTGAAACAGTAGCGGGACGTAATTACTACGGCGCAAAAATCATTCCAGGACGTGGAGCTTGGATGGAATTTGAGACGACTTCTAACGGTACGATTTACGTAAAGATCGACCGTCGTCGTAAGATACCGGCAACAACTTTGTTGCGCGCTTTGGGCTATCCAAAGACTAGCGAAATTAAGGAATTGTTCGCTGATATTGATACTGGCGACGTAAAATACATTGACGAAACTTTGGACAAGGACACTTCTCGTGGTGCGAATGAGGCGTTGATTGAGGTTTATCGTCGATTGCGTCCAGGCGACTTGGCAACGGTCGATAACGCTCGTCAGATGATTGAGCGAATGTTCTTTGACTTCAAGCGGTTCGATTATTCGCGGGTTGGTCGTTATAAATTGAACCAACGCTTGGGTCTGGATGTTGCAAATACAGCAGAAAATCGTACATTGCAGATGAGCGATTTGGTGGCGATTTTGCGTGAAGTTATTCGCTTGAACAATACGCAAGAGCCAGCTGATGACATTGACGCATTGAGTAACCGTCGAGTTCGCTTGGTTGGTGAATTGATTGCTCGACAGTTCCGTGTTGGTATGCTCCGAATGCAGCGCAATGCGATGGATCGTATGAGCGTGGCTGATTTGGAAAGCGTTAGCCCAAGCCAATTGATTAATGCTCGTCCAATTGTTGCGGCTGTTCGTGAATTCTTTACTTCAAGCCAGCTGTCGCAGCTGCTTGACGAGGTTAACCCATTGTCAGAATTGAGCCACAAGCGACGCTTGAGCTCGACTGGTCCTGGCGGTTTGACTCGTGAGCGCGCTGGATTTGAGGTCCGCGACGCCCACCCAACTCACTATGGTCGTATTTGTTCAGTGGAAACGCCAGAAGGTGCGAATATCGGTCTGGTGTTGAACTTGGCGGCTTACGCGCGTGTTAATGAATATGGTTTTATTGAAACTCCATATCTTCGCGTGAAAGACGGTAAGGTTACAGATGAACTTGTTTACTTGGATGCTTCACAGGAAATTGGCGAGGTTATCGCTGACGCTGGTGAAGCTCTTAATGAAGACGGAACTTTCCGAGATGAGCGCGTTAATGCTCGAAGTAACATGCAGCCATCACAGGTTGATGCTAGTCAAGTCACATTCATGGATGCAGCTCACCGCCAGATTCTAGGTTCGACTGCGGCGCTTGTTCCGTTTATTGAAAAGACGCGCGTTGACCGTGCTTTGACTGGTTCAAACATGCAACGTCAGGCGGTTCCTCTATTGTGTCCAGAATCTGCAACTGTTGGTACTGGAATTGAGAAGGCTGTGGCTGAGAATAGTGGTCACTTGATTCAAGCTAGCGCCGACGGCGAAGTCGTTCGCGCTGATGCCGACGAAGTTCACGTTAAATATGCTGATGGTGTAAAGATTTACACATTGAAACATTTCGTGAAGAACAATGACGATCGTTGTTACAACCAAAAAGTCCGCGTTGAGCGTGGCGACAAGGTGAAGAAGGGTGACATTCTGATTGAAGGTGCCTCAATTGCTGGCGGTGAAATTGCCCTAGGTAAAAACCTTCTGGTTGCCTTCATGCCATGGGGTGGTTACAACATGGAAGACGCGATTATTATGAGCCGTCGTTTGGTTGAAGATGATCGATTGACAAGCATTAACATTAAGGATTACACCGTTGAGGTTCGTGAGACGAAGCTTGGTCCAGAGATTGTGACGCGTGATATTCCAAACGTTTCCGAGGAAAGTTTGCGTCATTTGGACGAGAACGGAATTGTTCAAATCGGTTCCGAGGTTAAGGCTGGCGATGTTTTGGTTGGTAAGATTACACCAAAGGGCGAGCAGGAATTGAGCTCTGAGGAGCGCTTGCTTCGTGCAATCTTCGGTGAAAAAGCTAAGGACGTCCGCGATACGTCACAGCGAATGAACAACGCGGGCGGCGGTAAAGTTGTTGGCGTTAAGATCTTTAGTCGTGAAAATGGCCACGAGTTGAAGGCTGGCGTTTTGATGCAAATTCAGATCTTTGTTGCGCAATTGCGAAAGATTGGCGTTGGTGATAAGATGGCTGGACGCTTCGGTAACAAGGGTGTTGTAGCGAAAGTTCTTCCTGTTGAAGATATGCCATTCCTAGAGGATGGTACGCCAGTTGACGTAGTTTTGAACCCACTTGGTGTGCCAAGCCGCATGAACCTTGGTCAGATTTTTGAAACTCACCTTGGTATGGCGGCGCGAGCATTAGGTTACCGCGTAGCAACTCCGTCATTTAACGGTGTTCCGAGTGAGAAGATTTCCGATGAGCTAGAAAAAGCTGGTTTGGCGCGTGACGGTAAGAGTCAATTGTTTGACGGCCGCACCGGTGAACCATTTGAGGAGCGAACAACAGTTGGTGTGATGCACATGATTAAGTTGCACCACATGGTTTCTGACAAGATTCACGCCCGCTCAACTGGTCCATACACGATGGTTACTCAGCAGCCGCTTGGTGGTAAAGCACAAAACGGTGGTCAGCGCTTCGGTGAAATGGAGGTTTGGGCGCTGGAAGCTTATGGCGCCGCCGCAACCTTGCAGGAAATGTTGACAATTAAGTCCGACGACGTTTACGGTCGTGCAAAGGCTTACGAGTCAATCATCAAGGATGAGCCGATTGTTGGTCCAAAACTTCCAGAATCCTTCAACGTGTTGGTTAAGGAGCTTCAAGGTTTGGGTCTTCGAGTTGACTTGGTTGACGACGAAGCAACAGTTGATGCTGAACACGTTATCGCTTCAAGTGGTCCGGAAGACAAAACCGTTGCCGCTGACAATGAGGAAGAAGAAAAATACTTGGACGAATCAGATGGCATCGGTGAAATTGACGATGGTATGAGCGTGCAAGATATTGATGAAGTAGAAGAAATAAAGGAGGACGCGTAAGATGGCAAATTCTGCATTTAACGCAACGGGCATCAGCGATTTTGACGCGGTTCGTTTGGCAGTAGCTAGCCCAGAAGACATTCTGAAATGGAGCTACGGCGAAGTTTTGAAGCCAGAAACAATTAACTATCGCACACAAAAGCCAGAACGCGACGGATTGTTCTGTGAGCGAATCTTTGGTCCAGTTAAGGACATCAATCCACACGACTCAAAGCTTAAGGGTGTACGTTCACGCGAAGCTGCTGTCGATAAGAATGGCGAATTGGTTACTAAATCAATCGTTCGTCGTGAGCGAATGGGACACATTCAATTGGCAGTGCCTGTAGCGCACATTTGGTTTATGCGCGGCACTCCAAGCGCAATGAGCCAGCTGCTTGGCATGACGGTTCGCAATATTGAGAAAATCGTTTACTTTGCGACTTACGTTATCTTAAATGTTGACGAAGCAACTCGCGATCAATATTTGGCAGATTTGGAAGCGGAAACTGATTTAGCTCGTAAGGCTATCAAAATCCGTTACGAAAAAATGGCTGAAGAAGATGGCGCTGATGTTAAGCAATTGGCGAAAGAGCAGAGCCGTGAAGTCGAGGAATTGGAAGAAGCTTACGTTGGTAAGAAATCTCAATTGGAAAGCTTGAATTTCGGCGCTTTGATCTCAGAGAGCGAATATCGCAACTTGCCAGAAGAATATGACGAATTGATCGAAGTTGGCATGGGTGCCAGTGCGGTCAAAGAACTCTTGGACAAGATTGAGTTGCCAAAGCTCATTGCCGAATTGACTGAAGAAGCTGAGACTGCGAAAGGTCAAAGACAGAAGAAATTGCTAAAGCGCTTGAAGATGTTGGAGAGTATGGAATCTGCTGGCATTAAACCGTCAAGTCTATGTCTGACTGTTTTGCCAGTTATTCCTCCAGATCTTCGTCCAATGGTGGCGTTGTCTGGTGGTCGATTTGCGACATCTGACTTGAACGATTTGTATCGCCGAATTATCAACCGAAACAATCGCTTGAAGAAGTTGATTGAGCTTAACGCGCCAGAAGTTATTCAGCGCAATGAAAAGCGCATGCTTCAGGAAGCTGTTGACGCTTTAATTGACAATTCAGCATCACGCGGTCGTGCGGTTAGCTCGACTGGTGGTCGCCGCAGCTTGAAGAGCTTGAGTGATATGCTAAAAGGTAAGCAAGGTCGCTTCCGTCAGAACCTTCTTGGTAAGCGTGTTGACTATTCTGGTCGCTCGGTTATCGTGGTTGGTCCAAAATTGAAGATTAACCAATGTGGTTTGCCAAAGCAAATGGCGCTGGAATTGTTTAAGCCATTTGTGATTAGCTGGTTGATTAAGAATGAATTTGCACACAATATTCGCTCGGCTTCACGCCTAATTGAAGCTGGTGAAGCGGTAGTTTGGGACGCGCTGGATTCAGCAATTGAAGGCAAATACGTGTTGCTTAACCGCGCACCAAGTTTGCACCGTTTGTCAATTCAAGCCTTCCAGCCAGTTTTGGTTGAAGGAAAAGCTATTCAGTTGCATCCGCTAGTTTGTGCCGGATTTAACGCCGACTTCGACGGTGACCAGATGGCTGTTCACTTGCCGCTATCAAAAGAGGCTCAGGCTGAAGCTCGTGAATTGATGAGTGCGACTGCCAACTTGTTGAAGCCTGCCGATGGCGCGCCAGTGCTGCACATTTCGCAGGACATCGTGCTTGGTAACTATTACTTGACTTACGACAAACCACAAGCTCAGACTGATAAGGTTAAAACTTACAGCTCTGTTTACGAAGCAGAAATGGCTTACGACAATGGCGTAATTCACTTGCAAACCCCAATTCGTATCTTTGCGAAAGGTGAAATGCGTGAAACAACTTTGGGTCGCGTCTTCTTCAATGAGATTCTGCCTGAAGATTTCCCATATGATAACAATGTCCAGACTAAAAAGCAGCTTAAGAAGGTGTTGGCGCAAATCTTTAACAAGTATGGCGCCGAAGAAACCGCCAAGATTGCAGATCGCATGAAGGGTCAAGCTTTCCGCTTTGCTACGGTTGCGGCTGTATCAACTGGCATGACCGACTACGTTCATTTCGAGGAAATCCCTCAGTTTGTGGCTGAAGGTGACGCTAAGGCGGCTTTGATTTCTGAGCAATTCGACCAAGGTTTGATTACTGAGGAAGAGCGATACAACTTGACGGTTAGCGCATGGCGAAACGTCGACAATAAGATTACGGCATTCCTGAAAGACCAATTGGCACACATGGACACCAGTATTTCTATGATGGTCAACTCTGGTGCTCGTGGTGATATTTCCAACGTGAAGTTGGCGAGCGCGATGATTGGTGTTCAGATGGACGCAACCAACCATGAGATTGAGCTTCCAATCCGCAGCTCTTACACCGGCGGTTTGTCTAGCCTTGAAGCCTTTATCGCAACTCGTGGTGCACGTAAGGGTCTTATTGACACAGCTCTTAAGACTGCCGACTCGGGTTACTTGACTCGTCGTTTGGTAGATGTTGCACAAGATGTCTTTACTGTTGAAGATACTGATGGTGACGATGAAGGTTACGCAATTTACCGATCAGAAACTGAAGAGACGATGATTGACTTCTCAAACCGTTTGGCTGGTCGTTATGCCGCTGAAACAATTCCAGGTCACGTCAATAAGAACGAATTGATCACGCGTGAAATCGCAGATTCAATTGACGACGACGAAAGTATTGAAAGCGTTAAGATTCAGTCCGTATTGTCAACGAACAATCTTAACGGCATTCCACAACGAAGTTACGGTATTGATATGTCGACTGGTAAATTGGTTGGCAATCATCAGCCAGTCGGTGTTATCGCCGCTCAGTCGGTCGGTGAGCCAGGTACTCAGTTGACGCTTCGTACCTTCCACAACTCTGGTGTTGCTGGTGGTGACATTACCCAAGGTTTGCCTCGTGTTGAAGAGTTGTTTGAAGCGCGCACACCAAAGGGTCAAGCATTCATTACGGAAGTTGCTGGTTTGGTTGACGTTTGGGAAGATGGCAAGAAGTACATCGTTCAAATTACGCCAGAATCTGGCAAGGTTGAGCGATTGCCATTGGAGGGCCGAACCGTTGTAGTTAAGGCTGGATCAAGCGTTAAGGCTGGCGATGTCTTGGCAACTGGCGAGAGCGACACTCGACCTTTGATCGCGCCATTTGACGGTGTGATTGAGTCGGCTGAGGATACTTTGGTGATCGCGGCAGAGGCTGCTTCACCAACTCGCTACGAAATTCCAGGCAATATGCAGTTGGTCGTTAAGGCAAATGATGTTGTCGAAGCTGGTGATCGATTGACAACTGGATCGTTGAACTTGCACGATTTGATGCGACTTAAGGGTGTTGAGGCAACTCAGCGCTACATCATCAACGAAGTTCTGCGAATCTACGCCGCTCAGGGTCAGGACGTGGCTGACAAGCACTTGGAGATTATTGTTCGCCAAATGTTTAGTCGCGTGCAAATCGAAGATGCTGGTGATAGCGAATTTGTGACTGGTGACATCGTTTCTAAGGCTGCTGTGGTCAATGCGAATAAGCAATTGGCTGCTGAAGGCAAGAACTTGATTAGCTACACGCAATTGCTACTCGGTATCACGAAGGTGTCAATCTGGAGCGACTCATGGCTATCAGCTGCATCCTTCCAGGACACTACTCGCGTGTTGATCAACGCCGCCGTATCTGGTCGAGCTGACCACTTGCACGGTTTGAAGGAAAACGTCATCATCGGTCGCAAGATTCCAGTAGGAACTGGCGCTGTCGAAGAGACGGAGGTGGCTGAAGATACGGCTACAGAATTGGCGGAAGAATTCTCGGAGATCTAGTCACATTTAGTTCCGTCAACCATACACTATTCTCCCCCTCCTGCAACAGGGGGAGAATTGTATATTAGAGTGATTCATTTTTTATATCTATCGGCGGCTTAGGAGCTATCGTAGGCTTTTGTAGTTTAGATATGATAATACGTATGACGAATATACGCCGCTCATAAATGCCGTAAGCAACGTAATAAACAATTAAAGGAGGTTTTATGCCAGTATATAACAAACTTGTCCGCGATAAAATTTTGGAAATCATTAAGACCAATGGGCAAAAGCCAACTCACAAAATACTTACAGCAGACGAATACGCCGTGGAGCTTACAAAAAAGCTAGTCGAAGAAGTTGAGGAATATAAAAAAGATAAAAATACTGATGAGCTTGCCGATATCATGGAAGTAGTCTATGCTCTCGCAAGCCTGCATAGTTGTACCGCGGAAGAATTGGAAAAAATTCGCGCAGAAAAAGCAGAAAAACGCGGCGGCTTTGAAAAGAAAATATTCCTAGTGGAGGTTATGGATTAGGGCAAGTATGCGCGACAAGTTATGTCTAATCTGTGCAAGTAATTCATCTCTGACAATGAGCACTCTGTTTTTTGTATAAATAAGTGGCGATTTTACTTTTACGAAATCTGTGCTAGAATAGACACAGAGTTTCCTCTTTTCGGAGTGCGCGGTGGTTTGAATGTGTACAGACTGCAATCTCGGCGGAAAAGGTATAGACACGGAGAGGAGTTGCTGAATCCAAACCGTAAGGCAAATTGCCATAATTAGTAAATCAACCAAGGAGAAATTGGATGCCAACAATCAACCAATTGGTGCGCAAACCGCGCCAAACGGCTAAGAAAAAGTCCAAGTCGCCAGCACTAGGTCGTATTCATAACGCCCTAAAAACACGTTATTACGACCAGAATGCACCTCTTAAGCGTGGTGTTTGTGTGCGTGTGACGACTAAGACGCCAAAGAAACCAAACTCAGCTTTGCGTAAAGTTGCTCGTGTTAAATTGAACAACGGCTATGAAGTTTGGGCGTACATCGGTGGTGAAGGTCACAACTTGCAGGAGCACGCTGTGGTCTTGATCCGCGGTGGTCGTGTGCCTGACCTTCCAGGTGTGCGTTATCACATCGTACGTGGTGCACTTGACCTTCAAGGTGTCAACAACCGTAAGAAGGGTCGCTCTAAGTACGGTACAAAGAAAGGGGATAAATAATCATGCCTCGTAAAGTTACCAAGAAGTTGCAGCGTGAACTTAAGCCTGATCGCCGATACCAAAGTGTACTAGTTCAGCGTTTGATCAACAAGTCAATGTTAGACGGTAAAAAGTTGGCAGCTGAGCGCGCTGTTTACACAGCCTTAGAAACTGCTGCTAAGAAATTGGATTCTGAAGATCCATTGGCAGTGTTTGAAAAAGCATTGAAGAACGTTAGCCCAAGCTTTGAGGTTAAATCTCGCCGCGTTGGTGGTGCTAACTACCAGATTCCATTCCCAGTTCAGGGACATCGTCAATTGCACTATGCGTTTAGTTGGCTAGTTCAAGCGGCCCGTGCTCGCAACGGAATGCCATATTCACAGCGTTTGGCATTGGAAATTGTTGACGCTTACAATGAAGCTGGTGCTGCCTTCAAGAAGAAGGAAGACACGCATAAGATGGCTGAAGCTAACCGCGCCTTTGCGCACTTTGCTCGCGGCTAATTATTGCCTGAAAGCAAAATCAGAAAATCGCTCTAAACGGGGCGATTTTTTTGGTATAATAGAAAAAATTAGGAGGGAAGATGGCGAGTTTTTCGTTTGATATTGTGTCAGAAATTGACAAGGCTGAGATGAATAATGTTTTCATGCAGGCCGAAAAAGAGATTCAAGGGCGTTATGATTTTAAGGGGACGAGCGCGGCAATTGATTGGCTGGATGATAAGAAAGGTTTGAAGATTACGGGCGACAGCGATTGGCAAGTTGACGCCGTTCTAGATATTGTTCGTAAAAAATTGGCGGGGCGCGGTCAATCAAGCAAAGTTTTGGATTTATCAAAAGAGAAAGTTGTTTCGAATTTGAAGACGACCTGGGAGATTCCGTTCAAGCAAGGTCTTGATCAGCCGACGGCGAAGCAAATTGCCGCTGATATTCGCGCTAATGCGCCGAAAGCTAAGCCGCAAATCCAGGGCGACCTCGTTCGTGTTACTTCTGCATCGAAGGATGAGCTGCAAAAGGTTATTAGTTTATTGCGGGAAAGTGATTATGACACGCCTTTGCAATTTGTAAATTATCGTTAGGATTGGAGCAGTATGAATCAGAAGTCAATGAAGAAATTAAAAATTGCAGCCATCGTTCTGGGTGTAGTTTTCTTAGTCTCTGTTATAGTTGGGCTAATTGTCGTTAATAATAACCGCTCTTCCGGAGTTAGTAAAATCGCAAAAAAGAAGATCCAGAAGATTTTTGCCGAAGAAGATGCTAAGAGTTTGCAAAAAGTCGTTTCCAAATACGGCTATTCGATTCGGTATGACAAGAGCATTTTTACTGGCGAAGGTCACGTCTTAAATAAAGACTCTAATGAAAAGCAGTATAGTGCCACTACGTATACCGATGATGAATTGAAAGAAAGCCGCGCTTATGCGATTTTGCGATTACATTTCCGAAAAGGTTCAGAAAAGCCGAAGGAGGAAGAAGAGAAGTTTTCGTTTAGGAAGATTATGCCAGACTTCTCAATCGTAACTTCGCGCAAAAAAGCTTATTTTGATCGATCAACGATGCCTGAAGAATATAAAGACACGAAGAAATATTCAGATTTGGACTTAATGCTTCAGGGTGATATCAACAAGCAGAAAAAGGATAATCCTAACTTAAAATATCACACTAGCGACGCAACGATTTCTGGACGGAAGTTTAAGAAAATGGTCGTCGATTACGGAAGCACTATTGACGGCAAGTGGCAGAAAACTGGTGAAAAAATAACTTATTTGACAATTCAGAACGGCAGACCTTACTGGATGACGATTTTTGCATTGAGCAAGAATTCGTACACGCAGCCGTATATTGACCAGCTGGAGGCGCTGGTTCCTAAGGTTACTTTCCAGAATCCAGACAGTAGCTACTTGGTTAGGGCTGATGGCAATAGTGAGACGCAAGTG
Source organism: Candidatus Nanosynbacter sp. TM7-076 (assembly GCF_022828325.1). Taxonomy (GTDB): domain Bacteria; phylum Patescibacteriota; class Saccharimonadia; order Saccharimonadales; family Saccharimonadaceae; genus Nanosynbacter. The sequence continues at coordinate 60,659 of NZ_JAJQJS010000003.1, read as the reverse complement.
GCTTCCGCTACGATAGCTAAGACCGAAACTAAGGCGGAAAATTTCTCAGAAGATAAAGACACTACAAATACTTTGGATGAACTAGACGAAGATTCTGTTATTAAAGTGGTGGCAAGGAATCAAATTGCTACGGTCCGCGTGGGAACATATCGTTGTGCTGATATGATTTATACGGCGCAGAATGGTGCGAGTATGCAGCTGAATGGCTTGTGCACGGGTGGAATTGGTAGTGGATCGATTGTTTCTGACGATGGCTACATTGCTACAAATGGGCATGTGACTGAGGTCTCGAACCAAAGCATGATCATGGGCATTAATACTCAAGAGAACATGAACAAATATATACAGTTTGTGGTAGATGCGGGCTACGTGACTCGAGAGACGCTTCGGGATTTGGCAAATAAGGCTAATGGCGGCGACCAGAGTGCGCAAGCGGCAATTCTCGGTCTTATCAATCAGGTTCCTGCCGATAATATACGCTCGCAAAACGATCGATACGATTACGTTATCCAGACCTCAAGCGAACCTATTGCGCGCGAAGATGACGGTTCGGGCAATCTTAAGTGGAAAAAGACGAAGACTAACATTCCAGCTAAGAAAATTGACGCGGAAGTTGATTTGAAGGGCCGCGGGATGGATCTGAATAGCGATAAAAGTGATGTGGCGATTCTGAAGGTTGAAGGGCGATTTCCAGCGGTAGAGCTAGGTGATAGCTCTAAGATTTCTAGAGGCGATCGGGTGACGGCGATTGGTTATCCAGCGATTGTCGACGATGGCGTAAATACAAAGAAGAGCAAGACCGTCCCAACTGTTACTCAAGGTGATGTTTCTGGTTCGGGCAGTGACGCGGGTGGCCATAAGCTGTTTTCAATGAGTGCGCAAATTGCGGCGGGTAACAGTGGTGGTCCGGCATTCGATGAGAATGGCAAGCAGATTGGATTGAATACTTACGGCGGCTCGTCCTGCGCGAACAGGAGAGAACATAACAATTCTTGCTTTGGAGAGGGAATATTCCGTGATATCGCCGATCTGAAGACTATGGCGAAGAAAAATAATGTTGTGTTATCGGCAAACGGCGAATTGACTAAGCTCTGGAAAGATGGCTTGGAGAGTTTTTCTCAAGGTAAATATTCTCAGGCAAAAGCTAAATTTGAACAATTGGATAAAAAATACCCCGACAATTATTTAGTAGCAAAGATGATCGAAGTTTCATCCAATACTCCGGATGATTCTACGGAAAGCGAGGCGTCTAGCGCAGAAGCCAGTGCGAGCGAATCAGAAAATAACACTACAGTTATAATCGTGGTTGTGGTGATTCTTTCAACGGGGGCATTATTCTTAACAGTGTCAATTATCGCAATCGCCGTTTCTGTCAGTAATCGACGTAAGATGAATGCCTATCCATATCCTGTCGCTGGACAATTCCCGCAGCAGTCTCAGTATCCGCAGCAACCTTATCAGCAGCCAATTCCGCCGCAACAACAATATCCGCAACAAAATTACTATCAACAGCAACCTGGTCAATATCCACCAACGTACGCGCAGCCGCCTATGCAACAGCCTCCGGCTAACTATCCGCCTGCGGCGCCAGCTCAGAACGACAACGAGTCTAAAAATCCTCCGGCTCAGAGCTAGTCAAAAACATAGATAACTGATATAATAAAACGCAAGAGTAGTTTTTTGGTGCCAAAAAATTGACCAAAAATCTCGGCAAATTAACGTAATATAAAGGAAAATTTATGGCAGAGACGCATGTTCCGCTAAAGAATTTTAGAAATATTGGTATTATTGCCCATATTGACGCCGGTAAAACGACGACAACTGAGGGTATTTTGTACCGCACTGGCTTGACACATAAGATCGGTGTGGTTCGTGGTGAAGGTGACGGTGCTACCACCGACTGGATGGCACAGGAGAAAGAGCGTGGTATTACTATTACGTCAGCTGCTGTGACTTGTTTCTGGAAAGATCACAAGATTAACATTATCGACACCCCAGGGCACATTGACTTTACCGCTGAGGTTGAGCGTAGTTTGCGCGTGCTTGACGGTGCAGTTACGGTCTTTGACGGTAAGATGGGTGTTGAAGCTCAGTCTGAAACTGTTTGGCGTCAGGCCAATAAGTATGGCGTGCCACGTATTTGTTTCGTTAACAAGATCAACCAGACCGGTGGTGACTTCTACAAATCTCTAGAGTCAATTCACAACCGCTTGAGTAAGCAGGCTTTCCCGGTTCACTTGCCAATTGGTTTTGAAAAGACCATCCACGGTGTTGTCGACTTGATTGACATGAAGGCTTACACCTACGACGACTACACAGATCACGAGCTTAAAGTTGGTGAAATTCCAGCTGATATGCTTGAAAAAGCTAAGAACGCACGTTCTCTGTTGGTCGAAAACGCTGTTGAGGCTGATGACGAACTTACTATGAAGTTCTTGGAGCAGGGCGAAGAAGCTATTACCGTTGACGAGCTAAAAATGGCTCTACGTAAGCGCGTTTTGGCTGGTGACTTTTACCTAGTTACTGGTGGTGACGGTCGCGGTGTGATCGTTGAGAAGTTGCTTGACTTGATGGTTGACTTCTTGCCAAGCCCGCTAGACGTTGATGAAATTTGGGGTAAGAATCCAAAGACTGGTGATGAAGTTAGTCGCAAGCCATCAGATAAGGAGCCTTTGTCTGCTTTGGCGTTTAAGATTGCTGCCGACCCATTTGTTGGTAAATTGATCTTCGTTCGTGTCTATTCTGGCGTTTTGAACTCAGGAAGCTACGTGCTTAACACGACGACTGGCGAGAAAGAGCGAATCGGACGAATTGTTCGTATGTTTGCTGACAAGCGTGAAGAAATTAGCAAGGTTGAAGCTGGCGACATCGCCGCTGTGGTTGGTCTGAAGTCCACTGCAACTGGTAACACGTTGTCTGACGTAGCTCATCCAATTGCTCTTGAGTCAATTGAATTCCCAGAGCCACCAGTATCGATTGCGGTTGAGCCAAAATCAAAGGCTGACCAGGAAAAAATGGCGTTGGCATTGCAGCGCTTGGCTGAAGAAGACCCAACTTTCCGAATTCACACAGACGAAGAAACAGGTCAGACAATTATGTCAGGAATGGGTGAGTTACACCTAGACATTCTTATCGATCGTATGAAGCGCGAATTTAAGGTTGAAGCCAACATCGGTGAACCTCAGGTTGCCTTCCGCGAAAGCATCAAGGGTCGCTCTGAAGTTCAAGGTAAGCACGCTAAGCAGTCTGGTGGTCGCGGTCAATATGGTGACGTTTGGGTTCGCTTTGAGCCGAATGAGACTGGTAAGGGCTTTGAATTCGTTGATGAAATTAAGGGTGGTGTGGTTCCTCAGGAATATCGCCCAGCCGTAATGAAGGGTATTCGCGAAACATTGGAAGGCGGTGTTATTGCTGGCTATCCAGTTGTTGACGTTAAGGCTACACTTTACGATGGTTCATACCACGATGTCGACTCCTCAGAATTGGCGTTCTCATTGGCAGGTTCGATAGCTGCTCGTGAAGGTATTAAGCAAGCTAACCCAATCTTGCTCGAGCCAGTTATGAAGGTTGAAGTTACTACACCAGAAGACTTCATGGGTGACATCATCGGTGACCTTAACTCACGTCGCGGACGTATCGACGCTATGGAAGACTTGATGGGTGGCGCTAAGTTGATTAAGGCATTTGTGCCATTAGCAAATATGTTCGGCTACACATCGGACATTCGCTCAATGTCTCAAGGTCGCGCTGCTTCAACGATGGAATTGGCTCAATACGAGGAAGTTCCACCAAACGTTGCACAAGAGATTATCGAAAAGCGAAATAAATAATCTCTACCTCATAAAAAATCCCCGGAGCGAATCCGGGGATTTTTGTTTGGCTAAATTTCGGGTTTATAAGTTTGGGATTGTTAGGTTTCGTTTGGCAAGTTCTTCTTTGATTCGTTTGGTCAATTTGCGCGCTTTTGTCGCCTGAACACTATCTGTGCCATATCTATTTTCAATATCTTCCAATCGTTGGTTTGTGGTTATCGGCTTGCCGTCTGGGCTAGTTGTCATGTCTGCCAAGTTTAAGATAAGCAATTCATCCGTCCAATCGTCTACGTCAGGATCTCCGTGATCAAACACAGCCTCAGCCCAATTGAAGCCAGATAGTTCTAATATCCTGCCGCCTTCATGTTCGTGATCCGTCTGATTTTCAACAAAAGCGTAGGCAAAGTCATGTGTTAATCCCATCACAAATAAGCTGCGCGCCACGTCTTCTTTCATATTGAAGACCTCGCGAGCCAGATTGTAAGATTTGTATGCCACTCCGCGCATATGGAATAATCGCGAGTCTGACAGTCCAATGAATTTTGGGTTATTTTTCATGATGCTTGCGTGTTGCGACGGAATAAATTGATGAATTGTCGGCGAATTGGGCGACCGACGATGTTGCCGAATGATGCGCCAATTGCTACCGCTACGCCGATGAGGATTGCTCGCGCTAAGATGGCCAGGGCTGGCAGAAAGTTTGCGCTGTTTGGTGGATATAGGACGACGCCCATTAATCCGTTGTAAAGTGATAATCCAGGAACCAACGGTACGATTCCCGCCGCAATAATCGCCAGGGAAGGGAATTTCCATAATCTGGAAGTCATAACTGCGACCAGCCCAATTACCGCCGCCGCGATGCCGCTTGCTGTTACGATATCAAAGCCAAAACTCATGGCTAATCGTGAAATCCACCAGCCGAAAATTGCGATCAATCCAGAAATGATCATCCCTAAAAATCGAGAATGATTCCTCAGAACGAACGCCGCTGCGATAATTCCAGCCCCCAAATACTGAGTGTGCTTGTCTGCTAATGTCAATCGATCTGGTGTTGCTGGGAATGTTACGCCAAATTTTGTCGCAATGTATAATCCGACCATCACGCCAGCAATTACGCCGCCCGTCGCCATTACGACTTTTAATAATCTGGCGTTGGCGGTCATGTAATATTCGTCGATTGCGTCCTGGAATGCACCGACAAACATTAGTCCCGCGACTAATAAAACGATGCCGCTGATAACCAACAATGTTGCATTGACGCTTAGCCCCATATAATTGCTACACCAAGCTGCGCCCGCCGCCACCAATGTTACGAAAATCGCCACGAGGGCTTGCGAATAAAACAACGGCGCGCCAATACGCCCCAGCCACCTCAGTAATCCAGTTGCCAGGAATCCGAGCAGAAACGCGATTGATGCCATGAGTAAACTGCCGCCGTATAGAATGACGGAACCCGCGCTCACTAATCCGCCCGCCGCGTAAACGACTAGTCGGGAATGTTCGGTGGGTTTTTTGAGTATTTGTTGCAATCGTTCTTCGGCTTCTTCCAGAGAAAGTTGCTTGCGACGAATGTCGAGGGCTAATAATTGCAATGCTTGAATCAATTGATAATTAGGGTCGTCAGGAACGATAACTCGCGCCATTGTCAAAGGCTCATGGCTAACTCCGCGGTCTTGAGAAATTGTCACCAAAGTGTAGCTCACGTCCACGTGAACGGGTCTGCGGCAATATGTCCGCGTAATTCCTTGCGCCATACGAACCACATCGCGCGCCACCACGCCCATGCTCAGAAGCTGCTCGGCAATCGTCATAGCCAGGCGCAAAGCTCGCATATTCGGCGTCAAGCTTTCGTCGATTTTCTCCAACACGTGAACCGGCTCAAAGCTATAAAGATTAGCGACTCGGGCTAATGATTGCTCAATGAATTTTGGTACTTTTTTCTTCACAATATCTAGTGTAACAAATTTTATGCCAATAGAAATAGCCCGCCAAGAGAGCTCCAGCCGAGACTAAAAGTCTCAAGGCGAACTACTTCATTTCTTGACGGGCGGTTAGTCCTCGTCATCATGCTTGGGCGGCGACCACGGCGCGATTGTCGCCAGAATGATGGAGAGGGTGCTCATGAAGGAGATGTAGTATCCTACGTCTCCTACCTGCGATGAGTCAATAGTAGCCCCAAGAGGGACATCAAGAATATTGACGTCTTGGAGTGTAGAGATTCCCATAATGAGTGGGAAGACACTCCAGATCATGATACAGAGGCATCTATCAACTCTCGACGCATCTTTATCGATCCACCTCAATGTGAGGTCGATCGATATGGGACTTGCCACCCCCACGCAGATGACGGCGATCGCTACGGAAAGGTAGGTGCCTCCTAAGAGGAGACTTACGAGACCTACCAATGCTAGTATTACTGCAATCAGCTTGAGTTTCATCATTGACCCTTTCACTAAGAACTACCTTTGTTGACGGGATTATCAACAAAAGTCTATATTAATTTATGCCACACTTGCGTAAAAAAGTCAACATCAGGAGGAGGTTAATCAACTTTCTGTAAAATAATGCCCGTTCTGGCTGGCAAGTAAACTTTAAGGTTGTGATTATTGTGAGCTGGGGAAGTAAAAAATCGGGAATTATGGTCTATTCGCTCCTGCCCGCCGAAGTTCTTGTCGTCGCTACTTAACGCCAATTTATAAGAGCCGGCTTCTGCGGGTACTACGTAATCTGAGTGAGATTTGTCGGGTGAAAAATTGATAACAAATAAAAAGTCGCTATGCATAAAACTGACCATATGATCAGATTGGCGAACCGTCAGCTGCTGGATGTCAGAATTGTCAATTTGTCGAATAATCTTCATTAGCGCCGCGTCAAAATCGCCCAACCATTGATATTTTAAGAAGCCGTTGTCGCGTAAATTCCATTGTCGACGAGCGTGCTTAAACGACCAATTATTACCTTCACGCGGAAAATCAATCCATTCCGGATGTCCGAATTCATTGCCCATAAAATTCAAATAACCGCCGCCGTGAAGTCCCGCGGTCATCAGACGAATCAGTTTATGTAGCGCCACGCCACGTTCAACCGTTAAGTCTGGGTCAATTTTATCCATATGCCAATACATATTTTTATCAATCAATCGGAAAATCAGCGTTTTATCACCGACGAGCGCTTGATCGTGACTTTCGGCGTAATTGATGACTTTTTCTTCTGGCCGATGCGAACTCAAAGTGTAAGCTAATTGCCCCAAATCCCAATCTTCATCATTTTTCTCTTTCAGGGTTTTTATCCATAAATCTGGCGCACCCATTTGCAAGCGATAATCAAAGCCCAGCCCGCCATCCTTTGTCGATGCGCCAAGTCCAGGAAAACCACTCATTTCCTCTGCAATTGTCGTGGCGTCGGGGCGAACGGCGTGAATGGTTTCATTTGCCAATCTTAAATAAGCGAGTGCGTCTTTGTCGACGTTGTCGCGGAAATAATCGTCATAGCTAGTGAAACTTTTTCCGAGTCCGTGGTCGTGGTAAAGCATACTAGTTACGCCATCAAACCTAAATCCGTCAATGTGATATTCGTCCAACCACCAGCGACAATTGCTTGCCAAAAAATGCAAAACTTCTGGCTTGCCGTAATCGAATAATCGCGAATCCCATTCTGGATGATTTGTTGGCTTGAAATATTGTGTCGGATCGCCAGCAAAATTGCCCAGACCTTCGACTTCGTTTTTGGCGGCGTGAGCGTGGACGAGGTCAATGATGACGCGCAGTCCCATTCCGTGCGCCGTGTCAACCAATTTCTTAAAATCGTCGGGCGTGCCAAATCTTGACGAAACCGCGAAAAAGTTACTGACGTGATATCCGAAGCTGCCGTAATATGGGTGCTCGGCGATTGCCATAAGTTGAATGGTGTTATAGCCGGATTCTTTGATTCGCGGCAAAACCTCCGCGGTGAATTCGCTGAAGCTGGCTACTTTTTCTTTCTGACTACTCATGCCAACGTGCGCTTCGTAAATTAGTGGAACTTTTGGCTTGGGCGGGGTTTTATATTGCCAATTGTAAGGAGTTTTTGGCGACCACACGACCGCGGAAAAATCGACAGAATTTTCGTCCTGAACGACGTAATTTGCGTATGAAGACAGTCGCCAGCCATCGCCGCCAGACCAATAGACGCGCAATTTGTATTTTTGTCCGTGACGAAGCGAATTTTCAGGAAGATTTATGCTCCATTCGCCATTTTTATCGCGATTTAAGGCGAATTCCTCGCGCTCTTTCCAATCTGAAAAATCGCCAACTAAGAATATTCGAGTAGCGTTCGGCACCCATTCTCTAAACGCCCAGCCCGTATCCGTTTTATGAAGTCCGAAATGTAAAAAACCCATCGCGAATTCGGCTGGCGTCTTGCCGCTTAAAACCTTTTTCAGCTTCGAAGAAATATACTTCTCACGCGCCTGAATTGTGGATTTGTGCGGCGCTAGCCACTGGTCCAAATCAACGAGGGTTTTACTGCTCATGTTTCTAGTGTAGCGAAAAAAACTGATATAATCTATCAAATGAGACCTTTTTCTTTTGAAATAACTTCACGATTTAACGACACGTTGGCGCGAACGGGGATTATTCACACGCCACACGGTGATATCAAAACGCCGGCGTTTATTGTGGTCGGAACTAAGGCTAATGTTAAGGCGATGATTCCTGAGATGGTGAAGGATGTTGGCGCGCAGGCGGTGCTGGCGAATGCTTATCATTTATATCTGCAGCCGGGGCATGAGTTGATTGAAAAGGCTGGATATCTTGGCAAATTTATGCACTGGGATGGTCCGACTTTTACGGATAGTGGTGGTTTTCAGGTTTTGAGTTTGGGTTCTGGCTTTAAGAAGGTTTTGGCAATGAGCACTGATGTCGATGAAGAAATTGCGATTGCTAAAAAATCGTCGCGTCATGCTTGGGTGGACGAAAACGGCGTGATGTTCAAGTCGCATCTGGACGGCTCTTATCATAAATTCACGCCAGAATTGTCCATGCAAATTCAGGCTGGAATCGGTGCTGATATCACTTTTGCGTTTGACGAATTGACCTCTTTGATTGATCCGTACGAATATCAAGTTGAGGCGCTGGCCAGGACGCATGCTTGGGCGGAGCGAAGCTTGGCGGAAGTTAAGCGCTTAAGGGCGGCTCGTCTAGATAAGCCATATCAAGCTTTGTTTGGCGTTTTGCAAGGCGCGAATTATGAGGATTTGCGAAAGCAAACTGCCGAGTTTTTGGGCGCGATGGATTTTGATGGCTATGGAATCGGCGGCGCGCTGGAAAAGGAAACTATGGCGCAAACGATTCAGTGGGTCAATCAAATTCTGCCTGAAAATAAACCGCGTCATTTACTGGGAATTTCCGAACCTGATGATATTTTTGCGGCAATTGAGCAGGGAATTGATACCTTTGACTGCGTGAGTCCGACGCGTGTAGCCAGGAATGGCGCCGCGTATACGCCGTTTGGTCGGGTCAATGTGCGCGGCCAGAAATACCGCGAGATGTTTGCGCCGATTATGGACGATTGCGATTGCTATACTTGCAAGAATTACACGGCGGCTTATCTCTGTCATCTTTTGCACGCTCGCGAGTCGTTGGCTGGAACGTTGTTGTCAATTCATAACGAGCGATTTATCGTTAAGTTGGTTGACGATATTCGAGCCAGCTTGGAGGATGGAACTTTTTACGAGTTTCGCGATTCGTTCTTGGCGAAGTATTATAGTAAGAAATAAGGCTATTTACAACTGATTGGAAAATCGTTATAATTAAACTCATACGCCGTGAGGTCTTTTTTATGGACTGTACCCGCGTGAAAAATAATAATTAAATTAAGGAGAACTTCTACAAATGGCAGATGCATTTGACCGAAGCAAACCGCACGTTAACGTTGGTACAATGGGCCACGTTGACCACGGTAAGACTACGCTGACTGCTGCGATTACTGCAGTGTTGGCAAAGCGCCTACCAAGCGCAGTTAACAAACCTGTTGCGTACGACCAGATCGACAACGCACCAGAAGAGAAGCAACGTGGTATTACTATCGCGTCTTCACACCAAGAGTATGAATCAAAGAATCGTCACTATGCACACGTTGACATGCCAGGACACGCTGACTACGTCAAGAACATGATCACCGGTGCTGCTCAGGTTGACGGTGCGGTATTGGTTATCGCTGCAACTGACGGCCCAATGCCTCAGACTCGTGAGCACGTTTTGCTTGCAAAGCAGGTTGGTGTGCCAAAGATCGTTGTCTTCTTGAACAAGATGGACATGGCTGACGAAGAAATGGTTGAGCTGATCGAAGAAGAAGTTCGCGAACTTCTTGAAAAGAACGGCTTCGACAAAGACGCTCCAATAATCAAGGGTTCTGCTCTTAAGGCTCTTGAAGGTGAAGAGAAATACGAAGACGCTATTATGGAATTGGTTGACGCAATGGACAGCTACATTCCAGAGCCAGCACGTGACATGGACAAACCGTTCATTATGCCAATTGAGGACGTCTTCTCAATTAAGGGTCGTGGTACAGTAGCAACTGGTCGTATCGAGCAGGGTGTTGTTAAATTGAACGACGAAGTTGAAATTGTTGGTTTGAAACCAACTCAGAAGTCAGTTGTAACTGGTATTGAAGCCTTCAAGAAATCTCTTGACCAAGGTCAAGCAGGTGACAACGCAGGTGTCTTGCTACGCGGTATTGAGCGCAGCGACATTGAGCGCGGTCAAGTTTTGGCAAAGCCAGGCACAATTACTCCACACACTGAGTTTGAAGCTGAAGTTTACATCTTGAAGAAGGAAGAAGGCGGTCGCCACACTCCATTCTCAAAGGGCTACAAGCCACAGTTCTACTTCCGCACAACTGACGTTACTGGTGAAGTTGAATTGCCAGCTGACAAAGAAATGGTTATGCCAGGCGACACCGTAACCTTCAAGGTTAAGTTGCTTGCACCAATCGCTATGGAGCAAGGTTTGAACTTTGCTATCCGCGAAGGTGGCCGTACAGTTGGTGCTGGTGTTGTTACAAAGATTAACAAATAATCTTGATAACACAAGCCTAATTAAATCCCCCGAACTTTCGGGGGATTTTTGATTGCTATAAGAAGGATTAATTGACAAAGCGGTAATGTTTATGGCAGAATAAAGACATCTAATATAAAACAGAAAAAGGAGATTTTGGTGAATAAACAGAAATTGGTTATTGTTGGCGGAGGCGGAATGGTTGGTGCGACGGCGGCTTATGCGTGTGCGTTGCGTAGTGTTATTGAAGAGATTGTGTTGATTGACCGTAATGAGGATTTGGCTTGGGGTCAAGCGGCTGACATTAATGACGCGATGGGAATTGACAGAAATGTCGTGGTTCATACGGGAAATTATTCTGATATCAATGACGACGATATCGTTGTGATTACCGCGGGTGCGCCGCAACTTCCTGGCCAGACTCGGTTGGAGCTGATTGACGTTAATGCAAAAATTATGCGTGATATTGTGAAAAATATTATGGCGAATGGCGCGAAGCCGTATTTGGTGATTGTCAGTAATCCGGTTGATGTTCTGACTTACGTGGCGCTTAAGGAGTCTGGATTGCCGAAAAATCGCGTGTTTGGGACGGGCACGACGCTTGATACTTCACGAATGAAGTCGTATTTGGCGGACGCGTTCAATGTCGACAGTAAAGCGGTTGATGCTTATATTTTGGGCGAGCACGGCGATTCGTCATTTTCGACAATTGAAACGGCACAAATTGGTGAAGTGCCAATCAAGGAATATCCTGGATTTACAGAGGAGATGATTGACGGAATTGAGCAGAAGGTTCGCGACCGAGCTTATCGAGTGATTGAAACGAAGAAATCGACGTATTTTGCGATTGGGTTTGTTGTGTCTAAGATTGTTTCGGCGCTCCGAAAATCGACGCACACGGTTTATCCCGTCTGCTCTTTGGCTGAAGGCGAATATGGCTTGAATAATGTTGTGCTTGGATTGCCATCAACAATCAGTAGCGACGGCGTGAAGATTTTGGCGGGCTATCCACTTACCGAGCGAGAAAAAGAATCGCTGAATAAATCCGCTGGAATTATTGCAGAAATGATTTCTCATCTTGATAAAGCAGAAAATTGCTGATATAATCGCATAGTTAATAATAATTTATCTCGAGAACTCGATTGACTATAAATAGGGCAATTAGAGGTTACGAGATTGCACATAAGAGGAGGAGCTATGGCTCAAGATACAGGAATTAAAATCCGTATTCGTCTGAAGGCTTATGACCACAAAGTCATTGACCAATCAGCAAAACAAATTATCGACACCGCAATTCGCACGGGTGCTAACGTGGCTGGTCCAGTGCCTTTGCCAACTCGACGCAGCACTTACACTGTTGTGAAGAGTCCGCACGTTTACAAAACTGGTGGTGAATCTTACGAGCGCCGCGTTCACAAGCGTCTGATTGACATTACGAACGCTACACCAAAGACGATTGACAGCTTGCAGAACTTGAACTTGCCAGCTGGCGTTGACGCTGAAATTCGTATGTAATTTAACGATATATAAAATTTCCGCCTCTTGAACGGGGCGGATTTTTTATGTTATAATTTCATTTAGCTTATGACAAAACAAAAAACTCGTACTTACGCTCGTAATCGCTCGAAGTCTAACGAGCTGTTTAGTCGCAAAGGGCGCGAACGTATTTATGATAATGACGGCTCATTTTTCTTGAAATTGGTGGTTTTTGTGATATTAAGTGCGTTGTGGCTTCGTCTAAAAAATCCAGTTGAGATGGGCGGTTTGGTTGTCCAAGCTATTCCTGCCGGGCTATTTATTGCGTTGCTGCTGGTATTAAAGATTGAGAAATATCAATTCAACCGGAAAATTTGGTACGTCACGATAATTTTCATGGCAATTCTGACCTCGTTTACGCCGGTTGGCGTGATGATTTAGCTTATGCTTACGAAATATACTTAATGTAAATACTATGATTGACATTCTAGCTATTTTTTGGTATAATAAAAACATGGAAAACACTAGATTTAACTCTCCGTCGATCTCAACTATTTTAGACGGTATTAAAGCTGCTGATATAAAGGTTAATTATGGGCCGGATCTGCCATCAAATCCAGAGGTTGTAGAGTATTTTAACAAACTACGTCCAGATACTTGGTCCATAATTCCACCAGAAGAGAAGTTGAATCCTCAACAGAGAGAAGCCTTGGCTGTCTTCGGCAATGCTGACAATTTACGGGAAGATCCCAGCTATGAAACCACAATGGCTACATCTTGTCTATTAGTAGAGGAAGAGGCAAGACGCCTCAGGGGACAAAAATGTGAGTATGTTGAGTCAGCTAGAGAGGCGATCCTTACTCTGCGCTATCAAGTGTTCAACAACGACCTAGATGAGAACAGTCTCTTTTATGAATATCTTCAGCCTGGAGCTTCAAGCTTGGGTAGGCTGGCTATACTGGAGTGTCTTGGCTTCAGCGAAGCGAGCGTCCGAGGAGCTATATCATGCAGGAGCGTAAATGCTTACGAGATAAGAAAACGTGCAAGTAAAAAGTTTTTTGCCTTAACTGATGAGGAGCGCGAAGAGGAATTAGAAAAGCTTCTTAAACAATCCGAATATACAATCAGGCGACGGCGAGCAAACAGAGAAAAGCGCAAATAAGAAGCTGCCCTGGAAGCCGCCTATAAGAAAATGTTCGGGGATGACTTGGAAGAGGCTACTCGGCGGATCGAGAGAGACGTAGAATCACTGCAACAAGATGGCTATACATTAGCATGCTTATCAGCAAAGCTTATACACAGTAGAGAAGAGATAGAACTTATCACAGGAAATCTAGGGGAGCTACGCCAAGCCTTTCCGGATTTGTGTTACCCAAGCGGACTAAACGTGTTCGATTATTTAGCAGAAGAATGTTCCGCAGACACGAAAATGGCAGTGTTAGTGGGCGCTCAAGTTATGGGATCGGGCAAAGTACACACTCTTGGTACAAACTTAGCAACTATTTATAAAAAATCAGATTCCTCAGAGGGCTGACCCTAGTCGGACTCGTTGACAGTCTATCGCTTCATGTGCTATAATTACGAGGTAATTTCTATTACGCGTAATATCAACTGTTCTCCTTGGTGAATGAGCAGGTCTGGTTATGAGCGGATGTTTACATTTAACGTTCTCCCAGAACCCAGAAACCGCACGTCATCAGGAGTATTTAAGTGGGAGTGAGGAAAAGTGAAAACACTTCTCGGTACCAAACTTGGTATGACCCAGCTCTTGGCTGAAGACGGCAAAGCCATTCCGGTAACGCTGATCCAAGCCGGCCCTGTCACCGTTACTCAGGTGAAGACTGTCGAAACCGACGGTTACAATGCGGTACAGGTAGCTTTTGGAGAGGGTAAGAACCTGAGCAAGGCCGTGGCTGGACACGTTAAGCCAGCCCAAGTGACCCCGAAACATATTCGGGAATTCCGCGTCGACCAGATTCCAGAGGATCTGAAAGTTGGCAGTGAAATTAATGTTTCCGCGTTTGAAGTCGGCGATTTTGTCGATGCAACCGGAACCAGCAAAGGTAAAGGTTTCGCTGGGACCATTAAACGCCACAACTTTAAGCGTCATCGTAAGACGCACGGTGGTAAAGGTAATACTCGTAAGCCGGGTTCAATTGGCTCGATGTATCCACAAAAAGTTTTCAAGGGTAAGACGATGGCTGGCCACATGGGTCATGAGCGTGTTACTGTTAAGAACTTGGAAGTGGCATATGTTGATCCAGAGACCAATCTAATCGGGGTTAAGGGCGCTGTTCCTGGACCACGAAAGGGGCTGATTATTTTAGGAGGTAACAAGTAATGGCAGATTCAACCAAACTTCCTAAAGACATTTTTGCTGTGGAAGTGCCAAATCACGAATTGTTGAAATTGGCATATGACAGCTACTTGGCAAACGCACGCCTAGCTAGCGCTACAACCAAGCAACGCGGCGAAGTTTCTGGTGGTGGTAAAAAACCATGGAAGCAAAAGGGAACTGGTCGAGCACGTTTCGGTTCAACCCGTAACCCAATCTGGCGCGGCGGTGGTGTAGTATTTGGCCCACGCGGTAACGAAAACTACACTAAAAAATTGTCAAAGACTGCTAAGAAAGTGGCAGTTCGCCAAGCTTTGACCGTAGCTAACGAAGCTAAGAAAATTGTCGTTAAAGACATTAAGACTACTGGCAAGACCAAGGAAGTCGCAACATTTCTAGCCGACAACAAGTTCGAGCGCCGTGTTCTGATCGTTGTAGATGAGAAGACGCCAGAACTTATGCGTGCTACAAACAATATTCAGAACGTTTTGGTGGTTCGCGCTAATTATCTAAGCGTTTATCACATTCTGAATGCGGATACAATCGTTATAACACCGAAAGCTCTACCTGTAATTACTGCATGGTTGGGTAAGGAGGAAGCGTAATATGAAACAGACGATTATTATCCCACGCGTTAGTGAAAAGGCTTACGCACAGAGCGCCAACGGTGTATATGTGCTACGCGTTCCACTTAACTTGAATAAGAACGAAATCAAATCAGCTGTAGAGGCGCAATTTGGCGTTACTGTAGTTAAGGTTAAAACCTTAGTACAAGACGGCAAGGCTGTGCGCTTCTCACGAGGCAAGAATCGTTATCCTGGCACAACAACGCGCAAGGATTGGAAGAAGGCTTACGTGACGCTGAAAGAAGGCGATAAGCTCGATGTGTTTGACGCAGTAGAGCAGCAGATGGAGGAGACCAAGTAATGCCAGTGAAAGCTTACAATCCAACCACTCCTGCTCGTCGCGGCATGACGAGTCAGGATTTGTCAGACATTACAACAAGAAAACCTCTTAAAAGTCTGATTAAAGCTAAAAAGCAAAATGCCGGTCGCAACAACCAAGGTCGAATTACTGTTCGCCATCGCGGAGGCGGCGTTCGTCGTCACTATCGCTTGGTGAACCACAATTTGCCAGCAGGCTTGACCTTGACGATTGAAGAAATCGAATACGATCCAAACCGCTCAGCTCGTATTGCTCGAGTTAAGGATCAGTATAATTTGTACCACTACATCTTGGCTGACACCTCAATGGTTAAGGGTAAAACTATCCGAACTGGCGAAGAAGCTCCAATTGAGACTTCAAACCGCCTGCCATTGTCAGTTATTCCTGTTGGTACGATGATTTACGCTATTGAGTTGACCGCTGGTAAGGGCGCACAAATGGTACGCGCTGCCGGTGCTAAAGCTCAGTTGATGGCAAAAGAAGGCAACTATGCAACTATCAAATTGCCATCTGGCGAAGTTCGCAAAGTTCGTTTGGAAGCTACCGCTGCTATCGGTGTAGTCGGTAACGTCCAGCACCAAAATGTTAAGATCGGTTCAGCTGGTCGCAAGCGTCGCAAGGGTATTCGCCCAACCGTTCGTGGTGTCGTTATGAACGCCGCAGACCACCCACATGGTGGTGGTGACGGTGGTCGCCACGGTACTGGTAAAGCACCACGTACTCCTTGGGGTCAATTGACATTAGGTTATCGAACTCGTCGCCGTAAAGGCTCGAATAAATTAATCGTACGCACGCGTCACGACGCGAAGAGGAAGAGGTAAATCACGATGAGTCGTTCATTAAAGAAAGGTCCATTCGTCGATGTAAAGCTAGCAAAGAAAATTGCTGCTCTTAGCCTTGACGATCGAACCGTTATCAAAACGTGGGCGCGCGCTTCGACTATCACCCCAGAGATGGTTGGTCGAACGATTGCTGTTCACAACGGTAGAGTGCACGTACCAGTGCTGATTACCGAAAACATGGTTGGTCATAAGCTCGGTGAGTTTAGTCCAACTCGTAAATTCCGTAAACACGGTGGAAAGGATAAGAAGTAATCATGGCTGATACAACTTATACTGTCCGTGCTTACGCTAAAGGTGTTGATCAGGCACCACGTAAGGTAAGTCTAGTCGCAGCCTTGGTGCGAGGTCGTACTGTAGCTGATGCGCTAGTTATCTTAGAGCACGTTCCAAAGCGCGCTGCTAGTCCAGTTAAAAAGGCTATCGAAAGCGCTAAGGCAAATGCTATCAACAACCACGGCTTGGATGCTAAAAGTTTGGTAATTACTACTTTGAGCGTTACTACTGGTACACGTTTGCGCCGCTTTAAGCCTGCATCACGTGGCCGCGCTTTGCCATTCCAGAAAAAGACTTCAAATATTTTGGTTGAAGTAACTGGCACGGAAAAGCCAAAGAAAGCGCCTGCAAAAAAGGCCGAAGCTAAGGCAGAAGCAAAAACTGCTAAGCCTGCAGCTAAAAAAGCCGCTAAACCGGCAGCAAAAAAGGAGGAGAAGTAAATGGGTCAAAAAGTGAATCCAATCAACTTCCGCCTACAGGTCAATAAGAACTGGAGCTCTCGTTGGTTTACGGCCAATAAAAAAGAGTTTGCAGAGGCGATTCGTCAGGATCACGAAATCCGCGAGTTGATTGAAAAGAAATTTGCCTCACGCCCAACTATCAATCGCATTGAGATTGAGCGTAGCGCTAACTTGATCACGATTACAATTCACACGGCAAAAGCTGGTGTTGTTATCGGTCGCGGTGGTGCTGGCGTGAATGAATTGAAGAAGCAAGTTGAGAAGATTGCTGGTCAGCCAGTTCGTATCAACATTGAAGAAGTTCGCCGTCCAGAATTGGCAGCCAAATTGGTGGCTGAGAATATCGCTCGCCAATTGGAGCGCCGAATCAACTTCCGCCGTGCAACTAAAATGACCGCACAAAACACCATGAATGCTGGCGCTAAAGGTATTCGTATTGAGGTGGCTGGTCGTTTGAACGGTGCTGAAATGGCACGTCGCGAAAAGGTAATTGAAGGATCAGTGCCTCTACACACCTTGCGTGCTGATATTGACTTCCACTGTGCTCGCGCTCAGACACCAGCTGGTATCATTGGCGTGAAAGTGTGGATTTATAAGGGAGAAAGGAGTCGCTAAATGCTGTTACCAAAGAAAACTAAGCACCGCAAAGTGCGTATTGGAAAAAACCGCGGTCAAGCAACTCGTGGCAATTACATCGCGTTCGGTGACTTTGCATTGCAATCACAATCAAATGAGCGCATCAACTCCCGCCAAATCGAGTCTGCTCGTCAGGCGATGACTCGTTACATCAAGCGTGGTGGTAAGATTTGGATTCGAATCTTCCCTCACACTCCAGTTACCCGAAAGCCACTTGGCTTGAAGATGGGTGGCGGTAAAGGTAACCCAGAATTCTTCGTTGCTAAGGTAAAGGCTGGTACTGTTCTGTTTGAGATGCAGGGTGTTTCAGAGGAAGTCGCTCGCGAAGCAATGCGTCTGGCTAGCCACAAATTGCCAGTCAAATGTAAGTTCATCAAGCGGGAGGACGCATAATGGCTGAAACGAAGAAATCTGTTAAAGCGGCAGTTGTTAAGACGATTGACGATTTGAAGAAGGAATTGGCTGAAAAGCGAAACGACCTACTTCAAGCAAAGCGTTCTCACGCTGCTGGCGAATTAGTTAATCCAAAAGCGTTGCGTTCACTCCGAAAGGAAATTGCACGCCTGCTGACACAAATTAATAACACAAAGGAGAGCAAGTAATGGCCCGACGAACATTGATTGGCGTCGTAACGAGTGCCAAGCGCGACAAGACCATCACTGTGACGGTCACTAGCCGCGAAACGCATCCGCTATACGGCAAGCAGTACACCGTGACTCGCAAATACACTGCTCACGATGAAACCAACGAAGCAGGTGAAGGCGACAAGGTGCAGATCGAAGAGACTCGCCCAATTTCCAAGACTAAGAGTTTTACTCTAGTTAAGGTGATTGAAAAGTCTCGCGGTTCTATCAAACTAAAGGACGAAGTTTCTGGCGAAACTAAGGAAGAGGCTAAGGAGGACGACAAATGATCCAACAAGAATCTCGCCTTAAGGTAGCCGACAACTCAGGCGCTAGGGAAGTTCTGTGTATCCGCGTTCTTGGTGGTACACGACGCCGTTACGCTCGCGTTGGCGACGTAATCGTCTGCTCGGTAAAAGACGCTAGCCCAACCGGTAACGTTAAGAAAAAATCTGTTGTTAAGGCTGTAGTTGTTCGTACTCGCGATCAAATTCACCGCAAAGACGGCTCAACAATCTGTTTTGACGACAACGCCGTAGTGATTATCAACGATGACAAGCAGCCAAAAGCTACTCGTGTCTTCGGTCCAGTTCCACGCGAACTTCGCGATATGGGTTACATGAAGATCGTCAGCTTAGCTCCGGAGGTACTCTAATGGCTCGAATTCATAAAGACGATACCGTAAAAATTATTGCTGGTAAAAATAAAGGCACAACTGGTAAAGTTCTAAAAGTTAACACAAAAGACCGAACTGTTTTGGTCGAAGGTGTTGGTGTTGGACATCGCCACGTTAAGCCAAGCCAGTACAATCCAAAAGGCGGCAAAAAAGATATTCACGTACCAATGGATATCAGCAAAGTCGCTTTGGTTGTTGATGAGAAATCAGGCAAAACCAGTCGGGTTGGTTTAGTAAAGAATGCTGACGGCGGCAAAACTCGTGTTGCTCGCCAGGTAAAAAATAAGGAGATTAAATAATGGCAGAAAAGAAAACTGTCGTGCCAGCTCCTCGCTTGAAAGCCTTGTATCAAGGAACTTACCTTAAGGAACTACAAGCCGAATTGAATCTAAAGAACGTGCATGAAGTGCCAGCTTTGGAAAAGATCGTCGTGAGCGTTGGTACCGGCAAAAAGAAAGATGACAAGCGTCATTTCGAAATTGTCAAAAACACCGTCGAGAAAATTACCGGTCAAGCACCAGTAGCTCGACGAGCCAAAAAATCAATCGCGACATTTAGTATTCGTAAAGGTATGGGCGCGCCAATTGGTGTTAGCGTAACTTTGCGCGGCGCTCGTATGTACGAGTTCATGGATCGTTTGATTAACGTTGCTTTGCCTCGCGTTCGTGACTTCCACGGCGTTGGCTTGAAGTTTGATAAAGGTGGCAATTACAATCTCGGCATCACCGAGCAATCGATTTTTCCAGAATTAACATTTGAGGAAACTCAGGTTTTGCACGGTTTGCAAGTTACATTTGTTATCAAGAACGGCAACAAGGAAGCTTCTAAGGCGTTGCTAGAAAAATTCGGCATGCCGTTTGAGAAGAAAGGAGGCGTCAAGTAATGGCTAAGAAATCAATGGTCGCTCGTGATAAGAAGCGTATGAAGATGATTGCCAAGTTTGCAGCCAAGCGTGCTGAGTTGAAAGAGCTTGGCGACCTCGATGGCTTGCAGAAGTTGCCTCGCAATTCTAGTCCAACCAGGCACAAGAACCGTGATAGCATCTCTGGTCGCCCACGCGGCTACATGCGTCAATTCGGCTTGAGCCGTATCAATTTCCGCGAAAAAGCAGCCAAGGGTGAAATCCCAGGCATAACAAAGAGTAGTTGGTAAGAAGGAAAGGAGATTAGAATATGTCTATGCAAACTACAGACCCAATCGCCGACCTTCTGACTCGCATCCGCAATGCGAAATTGGTTGGCAAAACGGAAGTTCGTGTTCCGTCCAGCAAGATGAAGAAAGTCATCGCTGAACAATTAGTCAAAAACGGCTACTTGGCAGATGTCAAACTGGAAGATGCTAAACCTCGTGGCGTGTTGGTAGTTACTATCAATGAAAAAGGAACTAACAGCACTATTAACGAAATTACCCGTATCTCAAAACCTGGTCGTCGCGTTTACGTCGGCGCTAGCGAGATTCCAAAGGTAAAGAGTGGCCGCGGTTTAGTACTTATCTCAACATCAAAAGGTGTCATGACTGGCGCCGAAGCAGCTAAGGCTAAACTTGGTGGCGAATTGTTGTTGAAGGTTTACTAAGCCTTACGCAAATCAAATAAACGTCCTCATTGCAGGGCGTTTATTTTTTTATATCTATCTACGTAGAGATAGTATAATAGTGATGTGATTGATCTTAAAAATGTGTCTTATGAAACTAATAATCGAGAATTGTTTAGCGATGTAAGCTTTGCTATCAACGCTGGAGATAAGATTGGACTAGTTGGTCCAAATGGTGCTGGAAAAACTACTTTATTAAAAATAATAAACGGAGATATCCAGCATACATCAGGTGATATTATTTCGAGTGGTGAAGAGATAGGTATTTTACCACAAAACTTGAATAAATGGCTCGATAAGACAGTTTATGATTTTATAGAAGAAGTGACTGGTGTTAAGTCGGCTAGAGAAGAATTTGATTATCAGTGTGAGAGGTTAACTCAAGAGGCTAGTGAAAAGACGCTATTAGCTTATAGTGAAGCTCTGGAGAGGTATGAAAAATTCGAAGTAGCAAATTTTGACACGACGATTAAAAAGGCTTTATCACGAGCGACTCTGGGTGACATTGATCCGGATAGACGTCTGAATACATTTTCTGGGGGACAACGCACACGGATAGCTTTGGCGGCAGTTTTTGCGTCTCGTTATGATCTAATTTTGCTTGATGAGCCAACTAATAATCTTGATGACAGCGGAGTAATTTTGCTTGAAGATTTTATCGACAATTCGCCAGCTTCATTTTTGATCGTGTCGCATGATCGGTATTTCTTACGTAACACTGCAGAACGGATCATAGAATTGACTGGCGGCAAGGGTGTGAATAAGTATAATCTTGGTTATGATGAATATATTGAAGCAAGACGTGAAGCTCGTCAAGCAATGACCGACCGCTATGAGCAATATGAAAAGGAGAAAAAGCGACTATATCGTGTTGCGCGGGATGCGAGAATTCGTGTGAATTCGGCCAAAGCTAGCCACAAAAAATCGGATAGTGATAAGTTAAACGATAATTTTCGCAAAGAGCGCGCATCTTCAAATATTGCAGGGGCGGCTGGAGGCGTGGAGTCTCGCCTGCGACAATTGGATGAACCTGAAAGAGTGGAGGATGAAATTGCTATTAAGTTTGTTTTTGATGAAGTATCGTCTAAGAAACATAGCCTTATTTCTGTGCAATCGCTAAGTATTTCACATGATGGAGAGAAGATGATAGGACCCGTTACTTTTAATGTACGTCCTGGTGATAAAATATTGATTCAAGGAGAGAATGGCTCGGGAAAATCTTCGCTCCTCAACTTTATTATGGGAAATAATACACCCGAGTATCATCGCGGAGAAATAAAAAAAGCGAAAATGCAAAAATAATATATATGAATCAGTCGCAGTCATTGCCACTCAAAGACAACTCGCCTTTGGACAATTTGCGGTATTTATCGCCAAAACTTGAATTACACGACGCGATCAATATATTAATTCGTTTTGGTCTGGATAAACGAACAATCTCTTCGACAAAAGCAATAGATCTCAGCGGTGGCGAACGGGCTAAAGTTTTGCTTGCTGCTATGTCAACGAACTCTCCTGATCTTATCATCCTGGATGAGCCGACGAATAACCTTGATATTCCTACGATTGAAGCTTTGGAATTAGCATTAGGTCAGTATAAAGGAGGTGTTGTGATAGTGTCTCATGATCAAGATTTTATCGAAAATATAGAGATAACGGAGAAAATTAAAATATAAAAAAGACTTGATGGAGTGGCTCTGTAGAGAATTAGCTAAAATATTTTAAATGTAAGTTTAGACGATCTAGCTGGTGATTCAACATTTGAATGCTTAGGAGAAGCAAGAAGGGATAAAAGGACTACAATAATATCTCCAATTGAAAATGTTATAGTATCTTGTAATAAAATTCAGTCATCAGGCAAGTACAAAGGTGGCAAATATTCACCAAAATATGCTTTGTTTGGATGTGATGATACCAATTCTACTGCTTTTTGTATATTATAATTTAACTAAGGGGTAATTTTATGATAGTTAAAGAATATGGAAAATCTAATAAAGATATTATTATGTTATTACATGGTGGTGGATTATCATGGTGGAATTATAAAGAAGTGTCAGAAATATTAAAAAGTAATTATCATGTAATATTACCAATATTAGATGGTCATTCAGGAAGTGATAGAGATTTTACTTCTATTGAAAGTAATGCAAATGAAATAATTGAATATATTGATAATAATTATAACGGAAATGTTAAACTTATAGGAGGACTTTCATTAGGAGCACAAATTTTATTAGATATATTGTCAAAAAGAGACAATATATGTGAATATACAATAATTGAAAGTGCTTTAGCGTGCCCAATGAAAATGACAAATAAGCTTATAGAATCATCAATTAATATGTCTTATGGGCTTATAAATAAAAAGTGGTTTTCTAAACTTCAATTTAAAAGTTTAAAAATAAAAGAAGAATTATTTGATAAGTATTATATTGATAGTTCTAATATAACAAAAGATAATATGATTTCATTTTTAAAAGCTAATTCCAACTATCATCTTAAGAATGTAAAAACTAACAAATCAAAATCAATAGTGATGGTAGGAAGTAAAGAAAGACCAATTATGATTAAATCTGCAAAAATAATACACGATGAATTAATTAATAGTGAATTAGAAATATTAAGTGGTTATTATCATGGAGACTTAAGTATTAATCATCCAAATGAATATGCAGAAAAAGTTAAGAAACTGATAAAATAACTGTTCGGAAAATTTTAGCAAACACGAGCAGTTTGAAGAGTAAATACGATGAGAACCGAAAGGCTCTTATTTTATGTCTTTAAATTATATAATTGTTTTGAAGATATTAGATTTTTTCCTACAAATGTAGAACTTTTTTATCAGCTAAGGCAAAAAAATGATGTTAAATTTTGAAGGATGTACTAAATGATTGAACAGAAAACATTCGGCCAGAAAGTAATAGAATTTAATAAAAAATTATCTAAAATATCAATGGAATTACCGGATGATTTTAAAATTATAAATCCGTTTAATGGAAGTCAAAAAGAAATAGTAAATGAAATTTCAACAACGTTCTACAAAAGGTTTTACAATGATTGTAATAAACGTCGTATAATATTAGGAAGTTCACCAGCACGTCGAGGAACAGCTGTTACAGGAGTGCCATTTGAGGATGCGGAACATCTTCAAAAAGAAACTGGTATTTTGATTGATAAGTTTTATATTAACAAATCATCTTCAGGTTTTTTATATGATGTAATTGAAAAATATGGTGGATGCAAAAAGTTTTATTCGGATTTTTATATGAATTTTGTCTGTCCTGTTGGTATAGCTAGAACCAATTCAAAGGGAAATGAGGTTAACTGTAATTATTATGATAGTAAAAAATTGCAAGAAACATTGTATTCTTTGATCGTTAGTTCAATACAGGCGCAAATTGATTTTGGAATCGATACTTCTGTGTGTTATTGCATAGGAAGTGGAGATAATTATACATTTTTATCTAAAATAAACAAAAAATATAATTTTTTTGACGAAATCATACCTTTGGAACATCCGAGATTTATAATGCAGTATAATTCTAAACATAAATATGAATATTTTGAAAAGTATTTGACAGCTTTAAAGCAAAATTATGGCAAAGAGAAGGAGATAGCATATCGTTAATAAAAAATTTTAATGAAACATTAATACATGACGAGTTGTTCAAAAAGATTGATTATATTATTTTGTTGTTGAAGGTTTACTAAGCCTCACGCAAATCAAATAAACGTCCTCATTGCAGGGTGTTTATTTTTTATGATAAACTTTTATCATATGGGAGCTGGAACGCTAAAAGACATAAAGTCGGCATACCGAGTAGCAGTAAAGGGATTAGTGCGTGATGAATTAGGTAGACTGCTGTTCGTTCAAGAGAGAAGTGACTCATGGGACCTTCCTGGTGGTGGGCTGGAACATGGTGAGGATATTACAGAAGCGTTGAAACGAGAGTTTCTGGAAGAGCTAGAGACAGATATCGAAGTCGCTGCAGAAAATCCCTTGATTATTCCAACTTGGAATACAAAGTTCGACGACCCCGTTTTGATTATTGCCTACAAAGTTACTCTATTAACGACACCTCGTAAAACAGATGAAGTTTCAAATTTTAACTATTTCGATATTCATGAAATCAAGCAAGAAAAGCTGGACTCTACGCTGATTGGCAATCTTTCAAAGATATATCAAATTGACCGATAGTACTCTCGAGAGAAATATTTCTATGCTTTCCATACGGCAGACAGCACTGAAGATGCTCTCATGTCGCTCTGTGCTATAAAAGAAAACGCAGGACACTTTCTGACACCCGGGGATATAAAATATAATAGATTAGGCTGGCTAGCCCAGGCAATAAATTTAGGAGATATCATGGATACCATAAGAAAAACTATCAAAGCACGCACCTGGAAGGACGGTAAAGAAATTCACCCAGAAGATCAGGCTCTTCCAGTAAATCAGGTGTATGCTTGGCTTTTTACTCACGATAATAAAATAGCTATCGTCTCTAAAGATGGTCGAAAGTGGCAGCTGCCCGGTGGAAAACCAAATAAGAACGAGACTTACTTGCAGACCATTGTACGTGAAGTGGCTGAAGAGACGGGAATTAATACAGACAGTGTGTCTAGTCAGTATAAGTTCTTTGGCTATTACGATATCTTGGAAACAGATAGATTAAAAAATGATGACGAGTACTTACAGCTTAGGGTTAGTCTGAAACTTAATAAGAATGCCGATGAGTATATCTTACATCAACAGAACGAGGACGAAGAACAAATATGGGAAGAGCAGATACGGTATGCTAAATTTGTGACAGTTGATGAACTCACACAACACATTCCATGGGCAAGTGAGAGCGCGGAGTTGAAAGCCGCTATACAGAGTCAAATAAATTTTCCCGTACCACACTAGCACATTTTTCGACCGCAACTTCATGCCCGAGTGAATATCCATTGCGCTTCAATTTCGGCAGTTCGCGCACTTCGTGAAACATCATATTAAGTTCGGTCACAAAAAATAATTCCCGAAACGGCATTCCTTTGAGCCGTGATTCCTCGCGTGACTCAGTTAAGATGACGCCAGAATTTTTTCCAAAAATTACCTCCTCACGACCATCAGGAAAATTTATTACAAGACATGTTGTGTATTGGGCTCGCCTATTTGTTTTACCTTCAAGTTTCTTTAGGCAGTAATCTACGATCTCTTGATCACTCATCTCATGGCCATTCCAACGTCTTGTAAATACGCCAGGCTCACCATTTAAGGCGTCAATTTCCATGCCAGAATCATCAGCGATAATTATCAGGTTTTTATCATTTCCATGTAAATGATTCCTTGCGTGTCGCGCCTTCAATAGGGCGTTTTGTTCAAATGTTGCGCCCGTTTCTATGCAGTCGGGTATTTGATAATCCAAATCTGCCAACGAAATAATTGACGTCTGCGGAGAGAATTTATGAAACGCGGCAACGAATTCTGCGTGCTTGCCTGGGTTTTTGGTGGCGAAAAGTATAGTTGCTGTCATTGAGTATGATTATATCAATTATCATAAATATCGAAAAATTGCTAATTTGACAACATTATAATATCATCGAACCAAGCAATGATAATTTCATCCATATACAAAACAGTCGATAATGACGGGCTAATCGCTCATATTTATGAACATTTATTAGCTCAGTACGTTTTGAAGTGTCTTCAAGACAATGAGTTTTTTGTTCTGAGCGATATCATACTGTCTGCAAAAACATATGGCGACACTTGTTTTATGGATGCTGAATTATATAGTCCGGAAGCGAAAAAGACATATGACGAGGCATTGCGAGAGTTTGATAAATTAGTCATTCCAGAAGATGATATTTTGAGGGCTGCTGGCGAGTGTGGAATAGAAATGAATCGAAATATAGTAGAAGTCGACCGAAGTGAACTGAGTAAAAAGCTACGCGAAGTTCAGATTTCTCCGTGGCGTAAGCAAATTGATATGGCGTATCGTAAAGCTCACGACGAGAGCTCTGTTAATACGCTTTTTCGTACTTCGTATATAAAATACAGTAAAGAGTCTGACGATCTTTTTCGTGAATGCGTTCTGGAGTATTCAATTGATGAAAGTCACATACAGACGCCGGTTGATCAAGCTCTGGCGGCAATTGTTATGCAGATTGTGGCTCTCAATTTCTTGACGGTCGTGCGAGAAAAATATACGGTGTATGATCGTGGCGATCAGTGGTCGGAGGCGTCAA
This sequence comes from Candidatus Nanosynbacter sp. TM7-076, assembly GCF_022828325.1. Lineage (GTDB taxonomy): Bacteria > Patescibacteriota > Saccharimonadia > Saccharimonadales > Saccharimonadaceae > Nanosynbacter. The sequence goes on along the minus strand of NZ_JAJQJS010000003.1, from coordinate 33,723 downwards.
TTTCGGTTGGATACAGAATATTTCTTGGACTATTGAAGAAAGATGACAAAATAATTAATCAATTGAGTTGTGATTTCTTAGAGTATATAAAAATTTTATCGTCGTCTGTCTTTTGCGATAATTTACAAAAAGCTCTTGTTCGATGTTCGGACAATCATAAACAGGTTATATTAAACAGGAGTACGCTAAATGCGATCCTTGGAGGGTGTATTATTGGCGGCAAAGGTTGGCTAAAAATGGCGGATAGTGCTCGAATAAGGCAAATGATCAATTCAATCGAGTTGGATATATATGAGGTTAATTCGTAGTTTGAAAACCTTGCTTTTTACCCCTAGTCTGTGTTAAAATACTGAAGTTAATATCAAATCACACGAAAGGTGAGTAATGAGTCTGAGTCGAATCGGAAAACTGCCGGTGATTATTCCGGCCGGTGTGACAATCACGGTTGACTCTGGTGATGTGGTCGTTAAAGGACCAAAGGGTGAATTGAAGCAATTCATCACACCAGCAGTTGAGGTGAAAGTCGAAGACGGACAAGTCACGGTACATCCTAAGGACGAGTCCAAAGTAGCCCGTAGTCAGCATGGTCTGATGCGTGCGCTAATTAACAACATGGTAATCGGTGTAACCAAAGGTTATGAAAAACGCCTAGAGGTTAACGGTGTCGGTTTCCGTGTTAGCTCAAGCAACAACGAGCTAGAAATGGCACTTGGATTTTCACATCCAGTCAAATACAAAGCCCCAGAAGGTGTAACTGTTACCAATGAAAAAATGATTATCGTTGTTAGCGGTATCAATAAACAACAAGTCGGCCAAGTTGCAGCGGAAATTCGCGCATTGAAGAAGCCTGAACCATACAAGGGCAAGGGTATCAAGTACGTCGACGAGCAGATTTTGCGTAAAGCAGGAAAGACAGGTAAGTAATCATGGCTGAAAATAAGAAGCTACTCAACCGCGCTCTTCGCAAAAACCGCGTTCGCGCTAAGGTTTCAGGTACGGCAGAGCGCCCACGCTTGACAGTTACTATTAGCAATTTGCACGTTAGCGCGCAATTGATTGACGATGTGGCTGGTAAAACATTGGCTGCAGCAACTACAGTTGGTACAAAAGCGAATGGCACGATGACTGAAAAAAGTGCTGCTATCGGTACTGAAATTGCTAAAAAAGCAAAGAAAATTAAGATTAGCGCAGTAGTGTTTGACCGAAATGGTCGTCAATACGCTGGCCGCCTAAAGGCTTTGGCTGACGCTGCGCGCCAAGAAGGATTGGAGTTTTAGTATGGCAGAGCAAGCTGCAAATACTACCCCACGTGCAGAAGGTCGTCGACCTCGAAATCCACGTGGTGGTCGCCGCGATGACCGGCGAAATGTGCGCGATGACGCACCAAAAGAATTTGAAGAATTGGTAATCAACATTGACCGCGTTTCTCGCGTGGTTAAAGGTGGTCGTCGTTTCCGATTTAAGGCTTTGGTGGTTGTTGGTAACCGCAAAGATAAGGTTGGTGTTGGTGTTGCTAAGGGTGCAGACGTTCAAGCTGCAGTTGCTAAGGCTACATCAGTCGCTAAAAAGCACTTGATTACATTGCCATTAAACGGCGAGACAATTCCGCACGACAGCGAAGTTAAATTCTCTGGCGCACGCGTATTGATCAAGCCAGCTGCTCCTGGTACCGGTATTATCGCTGGTGGTGTAGTTCGTCAGATTATCGGCGTAACAGGTGTTCGTAACCTATTGACCAAATCTCTTGGTTCAACCAACAAGGTTAACATCGCTTACGCGACTATCGAAGCTCTAAAGTCATTAGTTCCACGCGATCAATGGCTAAGCGCTCAACCTGTAAAAAAGGTTGCTAAAAAGGAGGCTAAATAATGAAGTACAATGATCTCCAAGTTTCAGCTAACAAGAATAAAAAACGCGTTGGTCGCGGTATTGCTGCTGGTCAAGGTAAAACTGCTGGTCGCGGTACTAAAGGTCAGAACGCTCGAACAGGTAAGAAGCTTCGCGTAATGTTCCAGGGTGGTCAGCGTCCACTAGCTCAAGCTGTACCAAAGGCTCGCGGATTTAAGAGCTTGCGAACTCCAGCTCAAGTTGTGTACATGGATCACTTGAACGCATTTGACGGCAAAACCGTTGACAACGCTTTGTTGTTCACTGAAGGCTACATTGCAACTCCTTTCCACACGGTTAAGGTGATTGCTCGTGGTGAATTGAAGGCTAAGGTTGACTTGAAAGTACAAGCTGCCTCAGCTTCAGTTGTTGCCGCTATCGAAAAAGCCGGTGGCTCATTCGAGAAAGTAGCTACACCTCTACGCCAAAGTGCAAAAGAAGCTGAAGAGAAATAATTTTTCTCGGTAACGATAAATCCCCTTCGAAAGAGAAGGGGATTTTCTTTTGTTCTGATTTTTGGACTATTTTTCGCTACATTCTTGTGACACGACTAGATAAATAGTCACGTTCCTGTCGGCGGTGTCATCGCTACTGTCGTGATTGGCAATTTTCGGTTCAGAGATAATAATCTTATTCTCAGGAAAACCTTGCGAAACTAAGCCTTGCTTGACTTTATCAGCGCGCTCCATGGCTAATTTTGTGCCGGCACTTGTCTTCGAACTTTCATATGTCTGACCGACTATCTCAATTGAAAATTCCTTTTGGCTGTTTGATTTATATAGCGACCCCAGTTTAGCCAGTTCGTCAACGGCAATTCCCTCGTATGTATATTGCGTCGAATCCGCATTGAAGAAAACATTTTTAAAATTATATTTACCGTTATTAAGCGTAAAATAGCCGTCTTTCATGTAGTCATAGCCAGCTTTTCGAAAATCAGCAGACGTTAAACATTTTGAATTTGATTTAGCTAAATTCTGCTTTTTGTCTTCGCTTTTCTTCTCGTCCTTAGGCTTGATTGCTTCTTTGCGCGAAATAGTCGTGTCTTTTGAAGGAGTGGTTTTATTTGACACAAGAACAATTGCCACCACTATTCCGATTGTCGCCAGTACTCCCACGATTGCCAGTGTAACCCATAGCCACAATTTACTTTTCTTTGGTGGGTAATTTTGGGGAAATTCTGGGTTTGGTGGTGGCGTAATTGGTGGAGTTGATGGGATTTCAGGCTGCTGTTGCATATAATACCTCGTTTACGTTATGTTATTGACTCAATTATAGCGCATACGCTTTTATGTTTTTAGTATGGAAATATCCGCTAAGGTAATGTATAATTAACAGAGTTAAGAATTGTTAGTGACTATGAGGGGCTAAAACATGAATTGGAGAATAATTTTTCGCTCACTGAAAAATAAAGATATGCAAAAACGACTATTTATTGTCGTGGGAATAATCGTTGTTTATCGATTATTGGCGCACATTCCAGTGCCGTTGGCGGAGCCAACACAACTGCGTAACGCGATTTCGTCGGTGCTTGGGCAATCTGACCTCGGTGGAATTTTGAACTTGCTATCTGGTGGCGCGTTGTCGAGCTTTTCTCTGGTGCTGGTTGGACTTAGTCCATTCATTACCGCCAGCATTATCATTCAGCTTCTAACTAAAGCCATTCCAAGGCTTGAGGAGCTACATAAAGATGGTGAATCTGGACGTCGAAAAATTCAGCAATGGACACGTGTTATTACTGTGCCACTTGCTATTGTCCAGTCAATCGCTTTCATCTTCATCTTAAGGCAAACAGTTCTTCAAGGCGGCAGCACGACATTAGCCGACCCTACGATGATGGAATGGATAGTTTCAATCACTTCAATGACGGCAGGCTCTGTCCTTCTGATGTGGCTTGGCGAACTGATCACTGAGCAAGGGATCGGCAACGGTATTTCTATCGTAATCTTCGCTGGTATTATCAGCCAATTGCCACAAATGCTCGCGTCATTAATCTCATCATTGTTCAACACCTCATCTGGCAGCTTAAACGTCTTCAACTGGTTCACTCTCCCTGTAAACCCAGTTATGTTCTGGACGATATTAATCATGTCAATCGCCGGACTTATCGTCCTTTACTTCCTGGTTAAAATCAACGAAGCTCAGCGTGTCATTACGATTAACTACGCAAAACGCGTTCACGGAAACAGTAATTACGGCGACGTAAAAAGCATTTTGCCGGTTAAGTTGATTGCTGCGGGAGTTATTCCAGTCATCTTTGCGGTTGCATTCCTGAGCTTGCCACAATTTGTTGGTCAAGTTATGAAAGCGTCTGGTAATGCCAACCTTCTACCAACAGCCAACAAGCTTATCACTTGGTTCCAAGCTCCAAACGCGGGCTCATTCACGGGAAGCACGGCTGAGGCATTTATTTACCCAACGCTGTATTTTATCTTGGTTATCGCCTTTACGTATTTCTACACTGGAATCGTTTTTAATGCTAACGAAATTGCCGAAAATCTGCAGAAGCAGGGCGGATTTATTGAAGGCGTACGTCCGGGCGCTCAGACTGAAAAATACCTTATGAGAACCGTCAATCGCTTGATTTTGTTCGGCTCAATTGTCCTAGGAATCGTGGCTATTTTGCCATTCGTTGCGGAATATCTTACGTACAATTTGACAGGCTTGCAAGGTTTGCGTTTATCAATCGGCGGTACAGGAATCTTAATTATCGTATCAGTTGCCCTTGAAACTCTGCGACAAGTCAACTCTCGCGCGCTGATGGTTACATATGACGACTTTGACCCAGACGAGCTGCTTGATAGCGACAAAAAGAAGAGTAAGAAGCGTCGTTTGTTTAAGAGAAAATAATTGACATTAAAAATCCCCGCCGAAAAGCGGGGAATTCTTTTTTACGAACGAATTATCGTATTTTGTAATCGTAAGATAAATTGTCGCCAATTTTTTTCTCATTTTGGCAGACTGGCGCAATTTCATTACTAATGTTATTTTCATCAACCATCTTACAGCTCGGAATTTCAAATAGGTTAAATTGATTGGTTGGGGAAATCGCTTTCCATCCGCCATCTTGCTTAACTGCAAACATTCGTGCCGCAGAATTGCCGCAACCATAGCCTAGCAACAACTGTTTCTCGTCCTGGGAATGGGCAATCACCGCAGTTACGCCGTTGTTATCCTTACAGCCCGACTTCTTTACATCTGCTTTCAGAAAATCGCGAAGCTCTTGCGTGGCTGAATCGTTGCGAATAACCGCTTTATCTCCTTCAATTCGAAAGCCCAGAGACCCCAAGTTCACAGATCCATTATCAACCTTTTCCGCTGTTTGAGATGTCTTGTCAGAAGTTTGGTTGGCGTGTAATAAAATTACGCCAATAACTATCACTATCAAAGCCGTCACCAGACCGATTAGCACCGCGGCCATTATCTCATTCTTCGATTTTGTAACCTTAAAGTTTGCTGGTTTTTTCTTGCTTGCCATAAAAATCCTTATGTTAAATTTGATAGTACAATTATAGCACTTAAATTTACGGCGAAAACCCTTGTCAAACCGTGTTTAGTACTGTATAATTGACAACTGTAACTTATGGCGAGTCAAAAGGAAGTCATCAAAATGGTAGGAAAGGTAGTGGAAGCACTGCCTAATACTCAATTTAAGGTGGAACTGGAGAATGGCCATAGTATCATCGCGCACATTTCAGGACGAATGCGCAAGCATTACATCCGTCTGGTGCCTGGTGATAAGGTTGAGGTTGAGATGACCCCTTACGATCTTACAAAGGGACGAATCAGCTTCCGCCTACGTGACGATCGACCTCAAGGTCGGTAGTTAAATATTAACGGTAATCTCGGGTTTACTCGGGAAGGGAGATTTAAGCACTTTATGAAAGTTCGTGCAGGTGTGAAAAAAATCAGTCCCGATGATAAGTTCGTTCGCCGCAAAGGCCGACTATATATCATCAACAAGAAAAAACCTAAGAACAAGCAAAGGCAGGGTTAAGCATGGCTCGAATTGCTGGGGTAGTTATCCCAACAGAGAAGCAGGTGCAAATTGCGCTCACCTATATTTACGGTATTGGGCCAAAGCACGCTTCGAGCATCCTTGCGGCGGCTAAAATTGAGCCGACCACTCGGGTGAAAGATCTCACCGAGGCTGAAGAAAACAAGATTCGCGAAATTATTGATAGCGAATACACCGTTGAAGGTGATCTCCAGCGCTTGGTGACAAATAATATTAAGCGCTTGAAGGATATCAACGCCTATCGCGGTCTTCGCCACAAAGCAGGACTGCCAACACGCGGACAGCGGACTCGTACGAATGCACGAACTCGCAAGGGTCGCGCCATCGCCGTGGGCGGTACACAACCAAAAGCAGCAAGTAAGACCTAAAGAAAGGACTAAGAAATGGCAGACGCAAAATCTACCAAGAAGAAGCAGCGCCGATCAGTCCCAGCTGGTCAGCTGCACATTCAGGCAACATTTAACAATACTATCGTTACTTTTTCCGACAAGAAGGGTAACGTGCTAACTGCTTCATCAGCTGGTGCATGTGGTTTCCGTGGAAGTAAAAAAGGTACAGCCTATGCTTCACAGGTTGCTGCTGAAAAAGCTGCTGAAGCTGCGAAATCTCAATACGGCTTGAAGTCTGTTGACGTTTTCGTGAAAGGTGTCGGCTTGGGTCGTGACGCCGCTATTCGTGCGGTCAGCGCATTCGACATCTCAGTAGAAAGCATTAAGGACGTAACTGGCGTACCTCACGGTGGTGTTCGTCCACGAAAGGCACGGAGGGCATAATTATGGCACGAGATAATTCACCAATTGTCAAGCAAAGCCGCCGCGAAGGTTATGCGCTTCATCCAAAAGCACATAAAATTTTGGCGAAGAAATCTGGCATTCCAGGTCAGCACGCACATGGTCGTCAGAATAAGCCAAGTCTATATGCTACACAGCTTCGTGAAAAGCAGAAGGTTCGTCGCTTGTACGGCCTAGTCGAAAAGCAGTTTGCTCGCTTGATGGACGAAGCAACACGCGCTCAAGAAGGCTTGGCGGGCGAAAACTTGTTGAAGCTATTAGAGCGCCGCTTGGATAACGTTGTTTATCGTTCTGGATTTGCCGTATCACGTCGCGCAGCTCGTCAACTAGTTAGCCACGGACACTTTGAATTGAACGGCCGACGTGTCGATATTCCATCGATTCGCGTTAAAGCTGGCGATGTCATCACGGTTCGTCCAAAGAGTACCAAGTCAGAGTACTTTACACGAATTGACGATGTAATCAACAATTCAGTCCAAGGTCCATTAAGCTGGCTAAAAGCTGATAGCAAGAAGCTGAAGATTGAAGTAACTGGTTTGCCAAAGCGCGAGGAAGCAGAAGCTGACATCAACGAGCAATTAATTGTTGAGTATTACTCACGATAAAAGAAGGGTTAGGGAAGAATTATGGCAAAAGCAATTTACAATCCAGCACTCGCGAGCGTTGATGATATTTCAGAAACCAGTGCTACTTTTCTAATCGAGCCACTTCACCCAGGCTACGGTAATACTCTTGGTAACTCATTGCGACGCGTTCTATTGTCAAGCGTTCGCGGTGGCGCGGTTGTGGCTTTCAGGATTGAAGGCGCAACTCACGAGTTTACTACTGTTGAGGGCATCAAAGAAGATGTTGTCGACATTATGTTGAACTTGAAAAACGTTCACCTACGCGTATTTACTGACGATCCAGTTGAGCTACGCATTGAGAAAACTGGCGCTGGCGAAGTAACTGCCGCTGACATTAAAACTAATGCTGATGTTGAAGTCGTTAACCCAGAGCAAGTAATTGCTACAATCGACGACCCAAACAAGCATTTGGTTATGGATTTGGTGGTTGAGGCAGGCTGCGGTTACCAGACAATTGAAGAGTCAAGCGAAAAGCGTTTGCACAGCGACATGATTGCTATCGACGCAATGTACTCACCAGTTCTACGCGTTCGCTACAAAGTCGACTCAACTCGTGTTGGCCAGGAAACAAACTTGGATAAATTGGCAATTACTGTTGAAACTAATGGCGCAATCACACCTCGTGAGGCGTTCGAAGAAGCAGCAGCGATTCTCGTCAATCAATACACAGCTTTGGCTGGCAACACGATGGTAACTGGCGCACCAGCACTTGGTGCAGCTAAGGAAGACGAAGAGTCAGAGCTAGCAATGCCAATCGAAGAGCTAAACTTAAGCGCCCGCACGACGAACGCGCTAATTAACAATGAAATCCGCACTATTCGCGATTTGGTAACTTTGACTGAGCAAGATTTGCGAGAATTGAAAGGTTTCGGTTCAAAGGCACTAGACGAAGTACGTGACAAGATGGCGGAGTTGGAGTTTTAACTATGCATAGACACGGATATCAAGGGCGCAAGTTCGGCCGCGAGCGTGATCAGCGACGAGCCCTACTCAAAGGTCTGGCTACCAGCTTGGTTGAGTACGGGAAGATCGAGACCACCTTGCCAAAGGCTAAGGAACTAAAGCGTCACATTGAAAAAATCATCACCAAGGCTAAAAAGGGCGACCTAGCTAGCCGACGTCAGGTGATTGCAGCATTAAGCACACGCGCTGCTGCTTACAAACTAGTTGATGAAATCGCGCCACAGCTAAGTGGTCGAACCAGCGGACACGTTCGCGTTGAACGAACACGTTTGCGAGTCGGCGATGGCGCTCAAATGGCGATCATCGAGTTTGTTGACGATATTAAACCAATGCCAAAGGAAGGAAAATAAGATGAAGACTTATTCACAAAAACCATCTGAAGTTTCTCGCCGTTGGGTATTGTTTGACGCTAGCGAATTACCACTTGGACGTTTGGCTACAGAAATTGCCAAGCATTTGACTGGTAAATACAAGCCAACTTACACTCCTCACATTGACGGTGGCGACTACGTAGTTGTTATCAATGCTGCGCAGACAGTTGTTACTGGATACAAGGAAACTGATAAGTATTACTATCGCCACAGTGGTTTTCCAGGTGGAATTAAGGAAACGCAATTCAAAGAAATGCGCGAACGCCACCCAGAGCGAATTATTGAAGAAGCTGTTAAAGGTATGTTGCCAAAGAATAAATTGCAAGCAGAGCGCCTAAAGCGTCTACGCATTTTTGCTGGCAGCGACCACGCTCACACAGCACAAACACCAGAGAAAGTTGAGGTAAAGTAATATGGCTGCTGATACTTATTTCTACGGCCTAGGACGACGCAAGAGTGCTTCAGCAAGTGTTCGCCTACTTCCTGGCAAAGGTACTATTACGATCAACGGCAAACCTGCCGCTGAATACCTGGATGGCAACAAAACTCTTCTAGCAGAAGTAACCGATCCACTTGCAATTGTCAGCAAGCAAAAAGAATTCGACGTTACTATCCTAGTTAAGGGTGGCGGCTTAGCTGGTCAAGTTGACGCTATCAAGCTTGGCATCGCAAAGGCTTTGACCGCAGCTCACGCCGACCTGCGTCCAGTTCTGAAGAAGGCCGAGCTATTGAAGCGCGACCCACGCGAGAAAGAGCGCAAGAAATACGGTCTTCGTTCTGCTCGTAAACGCGAACAATTCTCTAAGCGTTAGTACAGAAAAGGCTATTACAAAATACTCCGTTTCACATGCAGGCGGAGTATTTTCATAGTATACTAAAAATATGTTGGACAAGATTATCCATCGCTGGTTACAGATTCCGTATGCATTGAACGTGCATTATTTTTCTCGTCCAGAAAAACCGAAAGCGACGATTTTACTTATTCATGGATTAGGCACATCCTGGAAAACATGGACGCCGCTGGAGCCATATTTGCCGAAGGACACGCGAGTTATAGCAATTGATATGCTGGGATTTGGCAATTCGCCCAAGCCTGATTGGAAATCCTACAATGTTCACGACCAAGCCGCAAGCATCGTCGCCACTTTGCGCAGGGAATTCATAAATCACGTCGATATTATCATCGGTCATTCTATGGGATCGCTGGCCGCGGTAGAGCTCGCCAAGCAATATCCGAAGTTGAGCAAGTCGCTGATTTTGTGTAGTCCGCCGATATATTATCCGAGGGTCGACGAAAAAAATCATCATCCAGAGAAGATTTTGCGTGCGCTTTATGAGTTTTTCAATAGCCATCCGCGCAGCTCGAAACGCTTTTTGCAATTCGCTGATCGGCACAATATTTGGCCTGACGCTGGATTTAAGGCTGATGAAGTTACCGCCGAGTCGTTTTTAATTGCCCTGAACACCGCGATTATAAATCAGACGACAATGAATGACATCACTAAGCTCACTCTTTCGATTGCTATTTTGTCTGGAAAACTCGACCCACTGATTGTCGAGAGAAACTTAAAGAAATTGGCAAAAGATCATAACAATATCACTCATACGTCAATGGCAACTCAGCGGCATGAAATAACCGATAAATATGCAAAGAAGTTGTCGGAAATTATGAAAGAGCATTTGGCGGGAAAATATTCACCAAAAATGAGTCGTCTTATAGCAAAGTCCAAACGAGAAGGTTTATGATTGAAATAGAGTCCAAATTTAAGGTATCGAGCAACATAACACGCGACGAGCTTCTCACTATCCTTAAAGACCAACTTATTGCGCAAATATCAAGCAAACGCCAAATTGACACGGTGTTTTTATTGCCCGAGCAAGTTGACGCGCCAATTGTTCCTGGTTCAAAAATTATGCGAGTGCGCGACGTTCTTAATCCGGAAACTGGCGAGTTGCGACGAAGCTTGATGACATTGAAGGTCGAGGAGCAGACAAAGCTAGCGTCTGATGAATATGAATTTGCAGTTGATGACGGAAATGCGGCGCGCCAAATGCTCACAGCGCTGGGCTGGCAAGAAATCGTTACGGTTGATAAAATCCGCCTTGAATCGAAAACTGAGGACTATACGATTTGCATTGATGAAGTTGCTGGATTGGGGTTATTTATTGAACTGGAGGTTTTGACCGAAGATAGCGCCGACGTAAAAAACATTCAACAACAAATGTACAATTTTCTGAAAAGCCTGAACATTGACGGCAAATTATGGAAAATTCCGTACGACACAAGCATTAGAAATCTGCAAAATAACGCTAGTTAGCGTATAATTATCAAATTAAATTTAAGAGGTCTTATGTCGGTTGAAATTAAAAGATCCAAAAAAGACATATCGGCTGTCTTTACGCGCGTGAAAAATAAATTAGCGCTAGTGCTTGCGGATAGTTCGCAAATTCATCATGTCGGCAGTACCGCGGTACTTGGTTTAGATGGTAAAAATATCCTAGATATCCTTATTTCTGCTAAAGATAGCGAACACATGAACGAGCTGCGGGACAAATTGGTAGCAATTGGATATTTTCCTTCATTAAATCCAAGTTCCCGTCAAGGGTATATCTTCCTGGCGTCCCGACAAGAAGAAACTGGCGAGGGCGATATTCATATTCACCTCGCGGTCGCGAATACTGAAACGCACGATAACTTCTTAATTATCAGAGATCATCTAAGGTCTCACAATGACGAAGCTGATCAATATTCAAAGATAAAATATCAATATGCCAAGCAAGCAAATTACGACAGGTCAGCGTATAAAAAACTTAAAGCAGCTTATGTCGATAAGTTATTGCAACGTGCCAGGCAGTGGAAAAATGGCGGCTAATCTCCTCATTCATATTCCGCACGCTTCGCTCCATCTGCTGCCAGATTTTTGGCGCGATGTTACGGTTGACGGATTCGTGATGCTGCGGGATTATTTAGTAAACTCATGAAAGTTGACAACGACTACATTCAACAGGCTATCATTGCTCGCGAAATCATTGATCTCTACCGAGATTCGTAAGACAAAATCGGGACGGCTGTATTGCTTGATGTATTGTGTTTTGCAATGGCGCGATTAACTGACTGCGATAAAGTTGACTATCCAACAATTGACTGGGATGATTTAGCAAGTAACTTTGATGGCATAGCAACATCCCAGGACAGTGATGTATCAGCTATACGAAAGATAGAAAAAGGCATAGAGTCCGTATACAAAAAGTCTTTAAAAATTATAGATCAATAGCTAAGTTAAACTAGAAAGAGGATATCGTCCCATTACTTAACGATCGAATAATGTTATAATATACCTAATGAAACCATCAAAACCCGTAATTCTCACTGGCGTGCGCGCCAACAACAACATCCACATAGGTAATTACTTTGGGGCTATTTTGCCGATTATCAATATGGCGAAGCGCCGCTCGGACGAATATGATATCAATCTATTCATCCCAGACCTTCACAGTTTTACGACGCCGATCGACCACAGCAAGTTATACGACAGCGTCCTAAATAACGCGCGAGTTTACGCCGCCGCTGGATTGTCGTTGGACAATACCTCCATTCATCTATATCGCCAAAGTTATATCCCAGCTCACAGCGAGCTAACATGGATTTTAGATTGCTTCACTGGGTTTGGCAGGATGAGCATAATGACACAGTTCAAAGACAAATCGCGTAAGTTTCTTGATAGTAAAATAACCAAGGGGGAAATGTCTGACGAACAGAGAATTTGGGACACTATAGACAGAAATATCTCCGTCGGACTATTTAACTATCCTGTCCTGATGGCTGCCGACATCTTGCTTTACGGCGCGACTTACGTGCCAGTTGGCGACGATCAGACCCAGCATTTGGAGTTCACGCGTGATATTGCCGAGCGAATGAATCGTAAGTTTGGCGATCTATTTATCGTGCCAAAACCCGTAATTCAGCAACATCAATTCTTCGGAAAAGATCAAGGATTGAGGATTAAAGATCTCGTGAATCCAGCGAAGAAAATGAGCAAATCTGACGAGAGCGGCAAGGGAATTATTTTCCTTTCTGACGATCCAAAATCGGCACATAAGAAAATAATGAGCGCAACGACAGATTCAATTGGTAAAGTTCAATATGACAAGGAAAATCAGCCGGGAATTTCTAATTTGCTGGAGATTTTGACTTTGGTTCGGCAAGACGCTGGCAGGGAAGTTACTTTGGAGCAAACCGCCAATGAGTACTTCGGTATGGATCGTTATGGCGATTTCAAGCGAATCGTGGCCGACGAAGTTGCGGAATTTTTGGAGAATTTCCAGAATCGGCTTGCGGCGGTTGATGAGCGAGCAATTGAAGAGAAGTTGGCTTCTAGTGAAAAAGACATGAATGCCGTCGCTAATGAAACTTTGTACCGTGTTCAAAAAGCCGTAGGGCTTCGAAAATAGGGAGCAAATCGCGTGAAAATATTACCTCGGACAGTGCTGAAAATAGCTAGATTATACAAACTGGCGGACGATAATACGCCCGTCAAGGCGCTGCGTCGGCTGGAAATTCAAACGGATGAGTCGCACGTTTTTGCGGAATTTATTTTGAATAAGCAGCATTTTGCATTGCTTTACGGCTCGATTGTTGACGAGGAATCTATTGACGAGCTATGGACGGAAAAACCAGATAACGCCGAGATTTTGCCAAATCCGCTAGATCCAGAATTTATCGAAACGCCGTTCCAGGGAAAGTACGTCATAATGTTCCGAATTTCGCCAACCAAAGTTCGCTTGGATATTTATTTATCGACCAAATTCGACACGACAATTTCCCGAAGTCTTTGGCAAAAATACATAAAAGCTGGATATGTTTCGGTTAATAATAAAGTCGTGACGACGCCAAAATTTGAAGTTGATGAGACTGATGAGATTGCGCTTAATTTGCCAGAAAAAGAGCAGACGGATGTAGATTTGCCGATTTTATACGAGGATGATGATGTGATTGTCGTTAATAAGCCAAGCGGACTGCTGACACACGCGAAGGGTGGACTTTCTGACGAGCCGACGGTCGCAGAGATAATTCGTCCGAAAACTTCGTTTGCGACGGACACGGATCGTCCGGGAATTGTCCATAGGCTTGACCGCGACACTTCAGGGCTGTTGATTATAGCCAAAAACCCAGAATCTGCCGCGCATCTACAGAGGCAATTTGCCGAGCGAACCGCCAAGAAAACCTACATAGCGATAACCGACGGCAAACCAAAGTTGAATGCCGCAAAAATTGATCTGCCAATTGGGCGCAATCCTTCGGCGCCGAGCACGTTCCGCATAGATCCGAACGGAAAGCCGGCTCAAACAACTTACCATGTTTTGGCGGAAAATGATACTCAGTCGCTTGTGGAGTTGAAGCCGACCACTGGTCGAACTCATCAATTGCGTGTCCATTTGGCTCATTTGAATGCACCGATTCTTGGCGATCGAGTTTACGGAAAGTCTTCGGATTGTCGTATGATGTTGCATGCTCAAAAATTAGAAATAACTTTGCCGTCTGGTGATAGAAAAGTTTTTGAAGCCGCAGTTCCTGACGAATTCAAGAAGTTCTTCCCAGAGGATTTATAGATGCCTGAAGTGATTATATCCGCTCGAGATGCTCAAAAAATCAACCAGATTTCATCGCAATTACCGCACGCGCTTTTGGTGATTGCTGATTACGGGCTTGATGGACTGGGCGTAGCTCAAATGTTGGCAAAAAATAGCGATACTTTTCACCTGAAACCGCTTCCAGAAAAGCAAACTATATCCGTTGATCAAATCCGCGAACTCATCTCTACGCTCCGAACTTACGCCATAAATCGTCGAGTTATTGTCATTGACGAAGCCGATTCAATGACCGAGCCGTCGCAAAATGCATTCCTGAAAGCGCTGGAAGAGCCGAATAAAAATACCAATTTTATCCTTGTTGCGAAAAACCCGAAGTTGATGCTTGACACTGTTAGATCTCGTTGCCAGACATTAACACTTCATAAAACGACATCCGCTCAGGATAAGAAACTGCTTGAAAAGTACAATTTAGACCCAGCTTCTAGCCAGCAGATCCTTTTCCTCGCGGCTGGGCGACCATTGTTGATTAAAGAATTGGCGGAAAATCCAGAAAAATTCGCCGAATATCGCCAATTAGCCACTGACGCAAAGCAAATTTTAGCCACAAATCGGGAATACGACACGTTTAAGAATCTCGCCAAATACTTTTCTGACCGCCAAAAAGCGATATTACTGACGGATATTATAGTGAATATGATTCGTTTTCAGGCTTTATCTCGCGGGATGAATTCGTCGCTTGAGGAGCAACTTGAAAAAACTACCTCTGTTGCGAGCGCGTTAAAATCTAACGCCAACGTCAGGCTGGCGCTGACGCAACTTGTGATATAATAGTATAGATATGTTTGGATTACTCCTCATTCTGATTTTAATGATTTGGGCGATTTTTTATCATCCGTCAATCAAAGAAACTGGCGATTTGCCAACTAAGATTACTAATAAACTTGATCAATTATGGGAAATTGCCCAAGAATCAATTCGTGAAAATAAATATCTGCGAGCAGAAAAGGCATTATTGACAATTTTGCGAGTCGACGAGAAAAACGCCACGGCGTACAACCGTTTGGGAATTTTATACGCCAAGCAACGCGCATATAAAGACGCCATCGAGTGTTTTGAGATTGCCCAGAGTTTGGAGCCAAGCGCCTCCAGTCTTCATAACGTCGGCTTAATCTACTACGAAACAGAGAATTACGAAAAGGCGTCGCTAGCGTTCGAGCAAGCACTAGAAATGGAAGATGATTTGGCGGCGCGTTACATCGCTTACGCTAAGGTTCAGGAGAAAATAGGGAATACGAAGAAGGTTATCAACGCCCTGGAAAAAGCTGTCGAGTTAGAGCCGATTCCTCAGACGTTGAAGATTTTAGCGGAAGCATATGACAATGCTGGACAGACTGAGCTGGCTGAAGAATTGCGTAAAAAAGCCACGAAAATGCTAACTCCGACAGCGTCATCAAAGAAAGCCGACGCGCCACGTCCACGCCAACAGCGCAAAATCCATCAACCGCGAAAAATAGTTATGTAAACTCTTGTCACAGAGAGAAAAAATTGATAAAATAAATTCAGTTGCCGCTTTAGCTCAGTTGGCTAGAGCAACGGTTTTGTAAACCGTAGGTCCTCGGTTCGAGCCCGAGAAGCGGCTCCACATCACGCTGGAATCGTGTAGTGGCAATCACAGGAGACTGTAAATCTCCCGCCGTAAGGCTTCGTAGGTTCGAGTCCTACTTCCAGCACCAAGATTGAATCATCGTCGCCTTTTGAGGCGACTTTTTTGATAGCGTAAAGTAGCAATATTGACTTTTATAGGCATATGTGCTATTATATGGGTATGTTTGAATTTACAAAATCTATTCTGACACTATGGAATAGCGAAAAAAACCAACGATTGAAATTACAATACGCTTATATTATGTTAGCCATAATCGGGCTGGCTGTAGCGGGATTATTGACATTATTTAACGCTTCATCAGCGCACTTGGCGGCATCAGCTTCAGGAATATTGTTCGTTACATTCTTAGTCAATAGCATAGCGTGGGGAATAATAGAGGCATTTGTCACGCCAAAGCTGCCAAAAGAGACCAATACCCCAGTCAAAAAGTCAGCTCGTAAAAAATAGCCCTGTTGATTAAACATGGCTTAATATGCTAAAATTAAGCCTGTTACGCCGCGATAGCTCAGTTGGTAGAGCGCATCCATGGTAAGGATGAGGTCTCGGGTTCAAGCCCCGATCGTGGCTCCATATGAAACACAGATTCGCAGAGATGCGGATCTTTTTTTATTCTTCCTTCATTAAGTTTATAAATTTAACTGGTTTTCCTTTTTCCCAATCCATAATAAAGGCATATTTACCATTATGCTTAAAGTGGTCATTGCTTTTGCATCCAATACACTCATTCTTAATAATCTTTGGAGATTCGCCCCATAATTTGACCATAGGGGGAATTTCTTTTTCTATCACTTCATGGCGGCAACTCATCGGTATCACGTTTTTAATTCCGTCCATCTGGAAAATGTTCCAAGAAATAATTTCCGCAACCCGTAATAACATTTCCATTTTTTCTTTTGATATTTTCCTGTCAAGATTTATCTTATCGTCAGGGAATTTGTCATTCCAGTAGTCGATGAAGGTATATAAAAGGTTCTCTCTGGCTAGTAGAAGATTATCACCTTGCCATTCATATCCGTAAGAGCATTGAAAAGCAACAATCGCCCATTCCAACCATTCTTTCTTATCATTACAATACGAACCGACAACTTGAAGTTTACGGTCTAAAAATCCCACCCTGTCAGACAGTTTCAACACTTTTTTTCCGCTGGCGGCATTGTATCGACCGACTATAAACGGCGCCTCACCGCAGGTTATTTCCAGGCGAAGTTCTTTAACGTAATCCTTCCAATTATTCTCATCCGCAGGCCAATTTCCAGTACTCCAGTCTATCTGTCTGTTCATTTGACTGACAATATTCTTTGGCGTAAAAACCTCAGCCTTATCCTTTGTGCGGCTTTTTTGCTCCTCTTTCGACTTGGCAATTCTGGGCTGTATTAAATACGTATTTGACCCAGTGATATCTAAAATCGATATTTCTTGCTTTGGATTATGACCGACGTAAGAGTCGGTAGCCCACAAAATATTATGCGATTTTCGCTTCGTCGTCCGCGTCCTGTCCAACAAAAGAACATCCAACAAGTCGCCATGGCGGCGAATGGTGTTTTCAAGGATGTCAACAGCAGAGTCTGGCATGTAATTTTATTCCATCGGGCGAACTTTTTCTTCTATGAAGGCAATTTCTTTATCGCTTAGATTATATTTTTTATACAACTGCTTATCAACCTCTTCAATAGATTTCGACCAATCAATATCTGATTCCGGAGTGAAGTCCTGAATTGGCACATATTTATATGTAGTCGTCGAGTGCTGCGTAGTTTTCAATATTCCAACCATCGTTCGGAAGAATTTCGTTTTTATATACTTCAGCAAAGCCTCAGCCTCAAATTTAGTATTAAAACATCCAATTCTCAAATAAGTTTCTGTACATATCTGTATCGGCGAGCCGAGTATCGGCGAGCCGAGTATCGGCGACGGTATGGTCTCACCTATAGCTCCGCATCCGTAAGCATATGGTATGAACACTTTCCACCTGCCTATCGTATCGCCCCCTGCAGGAACGGGATAGTCTCTAGGGACGAACCTAGAAGTCCTCTTGGTTTTATATAGACCAATTATTTCTATATCATCATCTTTCTGCTTTTTGATATTTACAGGTGGCAAATTATATTTAGACTGACTAGTGAAAAAGTCGGTGCTCAAGCCGTACGGCTTGCGCACCGAAACGATTTTTTGCATATTCTGTTCTTTAAAGTCAACTGTTTCTTTTTTCACTTTCCCTAAAATATCAGCAAGCTCAGCATACGGAATAAAAATCCCAACCCCTTCTTCATCGAGAAACTTATGCATAGTTTCTTCCGACGCAGTATCCTTGACGGTTATTTTTGCCTTTCCTGTATAATTTCTATTTCGTACAAAGTAACAAATTCCTCCCTTTATGTCATTATTAGGAAAAATATCTTTCGAATCCATAAAATAATAAAATGATTGTATTTGATGATCTTTAAGCATACTTTCTGTGAACTTCTTTAAGCCTTTACCTGCACCCATAGCCCATCGCGACGGTATAACAAGACACTGAATATCACTGAAATTCTTAGACTCCTCGACGAAATACTGATATATTGGGCTAGCGCTAGCGTTAGCTGAACCGTCAGCTCGAGCTCCATTGTCATTTTCCTGATACGGCGGATTTCCAACTACTGCTGTAAATTTCATATTTAACGTCTCTCCCTTTTTGAACGCGTCAGTTAAGTCTAATTGCTTAAGATTGCTACCATCAATACCTGAAAATGTCCCGTAAATGTACTTGCGTGCGATATTGTAGATAATATTCGTTGGCGCAAATCCATAAAGCTGCTTCTCAAGGATGTGTTTTACTCTTTCCGACTTATCTGGTATTTTACTCTCAAGTCCTCTGTTTAACCTCTTTGCTATTTCCGTAAGATACAAGCCACTCTTTACATATAAATCCGCAAATGTCGCATTTGGATCTTCAAATATGCCAGGATTATTTTCTTCCAACAAATCAAGCATTTTATTCACAACTCCTCTTGGCGTAAAAATCTGATTTGTTTTTAACGGGCGAATGTAAGAGAAAATGTCTTCTTTGGCGCCAGGGGAGAGGTAATCCGCAATTTCCTGTCGCTTCTCCTCAAATTCTCGAATGGCGGCGTTAAATGTATAGCGATCAAAAAATCCTTCAAATGTTTCGCCAGTTTCTGGATTTGTCCATGGGCCGCGAATTTTACGGAAGTCATCTTTTGTAAATGGCTCACTATCTTTTTCTGTAAATAATTCCTCAAAATCCTTGTCAGAAACGGTATCCTCGATGTTATCCAATGTGATTTCATCTACATCTGTACTGGCAGCCATAATGAATGAAGGAATAGCGCGAGTAAATGTACGCAATTTCCTCCTAATTTGGTCCATTTCAGATTTTTCTTCTTTTTCGTACTTATCCTCTTCTTTATGAATGACGGTATCGTTAGGAAGATCTTTCTCAATTATATTCGCCAGGCTATCCGCTAACTTATCCTGAGCCATCCTGTCCGCTATATCGCCAGACACAAACTCTTCTGCCGCTTCTTTGACCTTTTCGCGGAGTCCACTTTTAATATTGTCAAGCTCTGTCTTTGAAGGAGAATAGTAATCTTTATATCTCCCAAGGGGCTCAGATATCTCAGACATGCAGTCAGCGGTAATTTTTTCAACAATCTTGTCCGCCTCCATATCCGAATCAACCGCAGACAACACAATATCCTGCATTCTTGAGGTGTAGACCTTATTACCGAGTAGTTTATCCTTATTTACAGATATTCTGTGATCTCGATTCTTCTTACGATCTGGGTCGTGTTGAACTTCTTCGCTTTTAGTCTGCTTATCAGTGTCGCTAGTTGAATGAGCCTTATTCAGTGCCGTAATCACCTCAGAAGGAATATTGAAGACATTGTTAATGTTTACAAATAACAAATTAGTAACAAAACCGCGGTTAACAACCTCCTTCGCGACGATGGCCTTAGGGAAAGTCAAAACTTGCTCTGCATCCAATTCGATCATCTTACCAGATTCATCTTCCGCCAAGACAGGGAAGTAGTTCAGCAATTCTGCTACGTTCTGCTCTCTGATTTTTTCTGTAGCTTCACCTCTGGCTACGTCCGCCAATAGACTGTTGGCAAACTTGTCATAAACTTTAAGCACGCGATTCGGCGAGAAATCAAAGACATAAGCCGACTTTTTACGACAGAGGTTGCCGTTATTATCTATAAATTCATACGGGTTCTGGGAACGGAATATTGCCTGCATATACAACGACTCAGATTTAATATCAGACAGCATAAGCACAGCAGACCACTCTTTAATAGTAACTCCAGTTGTCAATTGCCCGACAGATAAGGTTATGGTGCGATCATTCTCCTTGATAGCCTTTTTAGCCCTACTCAGAGCTTTCTCGTTAGCTGCAGTATCCTTCATTTCATCTTCAGATGAATTATTGTCAGACTGAGAAGACCTTCCATTGCCCGCGGCAAGCACTATTTTATATTCACTAAATACCGGGTGATGGCGCAACATTTTCTCCATAGCCATCGCTGAAGCAACGCGGTTTCCTACCAACCAAAACGTGTGTTTTAATTGATCTCTTAATTCAGGGGTTGAGAATGGATATTTTTCATTTGAAGTTAATTGATTTAAGAACGTTGAAATATCATTCTCATGAATAAACTTGCCGCTTGCGTCTGTTGCAAACATTTCATTCAACTCAAAAGCATAATCGATATTTTCATCGTCCATCTCCATGCCTTTTTCAAGCCGATCAGAGATAATATCGGACATCTTGTAGGTAAACAATCTCATATCTGGCAAATTAACGTGATCGCCTGAATCATCCAGATTCTTCAATTCTTCTTGCTTAGCTTTTTGCTCATCAATATAAGTCCAGTTGAATATCTGATTGTCCTTAAAATGTCCATCCGCTATTGCCTTAAAAGGCGTTCCAGATAAATGCAGCGTAAACCTGCGCTTAATTTTTCCAAAAGCTTCATTAGTTCTGTCTGTATCAACACCCTCATGAGCCTCATCTATAATCAACAAATCCCACTTAAGATCTGCCACCCATTTTAATTTGTTGTGCGGTCCACCAAAAACCTTGCCACCCTTTAAGTCCTGTAGACTTAAGAAAGTTATCTGCCTATCTTCACTTGATGAATTAGCCTTATTAAGGAACTCGTACCTAGATAAGGTTTCGCGTTCTTTTAAAGAATCTGCCGTCGAAATAAAATAATATCCATCAATGAACTTATCGAAATCATCAAACCACGAATTAGCGATTGCTGGACGATTAGTAACTATCAAAACATTCTTAGCGTTAAACTTTTTTGCAAAATCGTAAGAAGAGAGAGTTTTACCGAAGCGCGGTTTTGCGTTCCATAAAAATTCCGCTTCTTTATTTGGCGAAGAAAAATCTGTAGTCTGGTGAGATTCTGCATAAGCAAGGGTTTGAGAAACAGCACGTTCTTGCTCCTTTCTCAACTTATACGGACTTTTCTCGGAAGATCGACTGAATAAATTGCCATTAGCGTAATCATCAAACAGTTCTTTAGATTTTTCTGGCGTACCATTGAAGTAAAACCATTCCTCGCCCAATCCGCCATCGTCCTGCTTTTTACTCTTCTCGATTCCATTTTTTACGTAATATTTATGAAGATCCTTATCCTTAAAGAATTCGTGAGTTGCGTTAGAAAAAGAACTGGCACTCCACAATTTCTCATACCGCAATTTTACAGCCGCAGTCTTAGTCTGTTCTAATATTCGCGAATCAACGTCTTTACGTTCTGTATATCCGACTTTTTGCCAGCCTTTATTAGCTGGAAGATCTGGCAGAATATAAGAATATATTTGGGGATAAATCCTCTTTGTGGTTTTTATTATTTTCTTATCATCATTCATAAATATCCTCCACAGCCGCTAAGAGAGCAACCTTTCTGATAATTATACTATAAAACAGCCGCCAAAAACTCAGCTGAACGACATAATCTTAATAAAAAATCTGATACAGGTCTAGCATTTTCACTTCACCCATGCTATAATTAGTCAAGACGTTTTATAAAATCTAACGAGTAAAGAGATGGCAAAGAAGAATACGAAACGAAAGCTGATTGGTTTGGTGAGTAACTTGAGCAACCACCGAACTTACTATACTACTGTTAACACCCAGAACCGCACAACAAAAGGTCAGGGTAAATTGACACTACGTAAGTACGACCCAATTGCAAAGCAACACGCTACTTACACCGAGACTAAGAAAAACCTTGGTCGTAACGAAGTTAAAGCTCGCAAAAGCTAATTTAACAAGATTATACAGAAACTCCCTCGCATTAAGAGGGAGTTTTTATTTGGCAAGAATGTCTGACTATTTCCTCAATCGAGATTTCATATCACGAATGGTATTCATATAGTAAAGAAAAGCGTCGTACGGCGAATCATACGGGCTAAAATAAGCGTGGACATCGCCGTCGGTGAAATTCTTCGTTCCCATGTAATAGAAGTGGTCTGAAGTTTGCAATTTTCGCCAATCGCTAATTAAACCCTCGTCCTTACTATTCAAAACCTCATCTTCAAGCTCATAGACATATCGCAAAGCTTCTTTCTGCAAGCTGTTGCCGTTCCAAGCCGTCAAATCCCGCTCGGCGTCCGCCCACGTTACAGGCGACGGCATACTTATTTCACCGGCAGGCGCATTCGCGTCTAATGCTTCGCTAACGGTATAGAAAGTATTGCCGTCAGCGCTCAGCCATTTATCAACAAACTTCTCAAAGAAGCCGAAAATTCCAGATTCCGCCCACTGATGCTCGCCAAAAGTTTCATAGTCCATGAACAAGTTAAGCAGTGGCGCGTAACGAACAGAATCTTCCACCCACGTATTAAACTTATCCACGGTCAACGGCCATTCATTCCATTTTCGATCACTAAACCTAAACGCCAAATCATCGCTCAATCGATAATTCTTAAGTAGCAATCCAATTTTCTTCGTGCCTCTCGGGCGATATACATAATTTGGACTGCGCCAATTCAGAATCGGATCCCAACCTTCAGCCAACACGCCATTAAAGCCGTCCTGTTCAGCCCATTTTGCTAAGTCATCACTATACGCCAATTCTGTATTTGCCAAAACTCGCGTTTCCGCACCAAAAATCTCACGAATCTTCCAGCGGTGAAGCTCAACTTGGCGCTCGAATTCCTTACGTGAATAGAAAAACGCCAGACTGTGATGATACGGACTTGATAAGATTTCTACTTGACCAGTTTTCACTAGGCGCCTGAAACTCTCCAAAACCTCAGGATTAAACCTTTCGGCTTGCTCTAAAAACGTTCCGCTAAAACTCAGCGAGATCTTAAAATCAGGATATTTTTTCAATAATTTTTCAAGCAAAGCATTCATCGGCAAATACGACTTTTCTGCAACTTTTTGGAATATTTTTTGATTGTCCTGATTCGGATTTTGACCGCCAGAGAAATAGTTATGTTTCCAAGCCACGTCAAATATACTATACTCGCGTATTCGCCACGGTTGGTGTACATGTAGATATAAAACTATTCCTTTATTTTTATTCATATCAGCGCTCCTTTGTACAGTTTCAGACATTTTCTAGCGGCATCCTGCCAGGAAATTCTCGCGTATTCATTCTTAACGTTTTTCTTCAGAGATTTCTGTAAGGCAGGTGATTCAGCGATATTAACAATTTCATCCGCCAATTTATTCACGTCCCAATAATCAAACCGCATAATATTATTCAGAACCTCACCAACGCCAGATTGACGACTAATAAGTAACGCCGTGTCATGATGCGCCGCCTCCAAGGCAGTCAAGCCAAATGGCTCAGAAACCGAGCTCATCACAAAAACATCAATCAAACAGTAAATATCTCGCCACTGTTTTCCGCGCACAAATCCCGTAAAAATCATCTTATCGCTAATCCCCAAATCTGCCGCCAGTTCAATCAGTTCATCTCTTTGCTCGCCATTTCCGGATAAAACAAAAACAATCTTCTCATATTTATCAAGCGCCTTCGCTGCGGCTCGCACAAAATACGTCAAACCCTTCTGAACCGTGAGTCGCGTCAACGCGCCGACAACCGTATAGCCATCCTTTTTCAACTCCTCCAAATACCTGTAAGTACTGGCATCATACTCATGCGGCGGCAAATCAGCCAAATCAATCGCGTTATAAACCACCTCAATTTTCTCTGGCGGAATATGATAATTCTTAACAATTATTTCCTTCGTGATTTCACTAACGGCGATTATCCGATCAGCCATCAACAAGCCTTGTTGCTCAATTTCGTGAACCAGAGGATTCCCGGACTGCTCGCCAGAACGGTCAAACTCCGTCGCGTGAACGTGCACAATTAGCGGCGCGCCCGTCATTTCCTTAGCAATTATTCCAGCCTCCATCGTCAACCAATCATGCGCGTGAATCGCGTCAGGCTGATGATTTTTTACAAACTTCCGAACGTATTTACCGTAACGCCTCTGTACGGCACGCATCGGCGAAAGACCATACTCGTCCTTGGCGTTTTCACGATCTTCCTCCAAACCGTTATTATATGCACCCAAATCGTGATAATTTGGCGGCAAAGGAGTGGCTGAATAGATATTCATATAGTCAATTCCAGGATGCTCGGCGGTGTAGGGAATGATAAAGTCGATATCAACGCCTTCCGAAGCAAGCGCTTTCGACATCTGATAGCAAGCAACACCAAGTCCGCCACTATTGTGCGGAGGAAGTTCCCACCCAAGCATTAAAATTTTCATCTCTGAGTTAATTGTAGAACTACGCTTATGTTTTTTCAAGGGATTTTGGGATCTTTTTCACGAGTTTTTTATTTTTCACAATTTTAACATTTGCGACAAAGCTAATTCGTGATAAAATGGTTGCTATAGGAGTGTAGCTCAGGTGGCTAGAGCACTGGTCTCCAAAACCAGGTGTCGGGGGTTCGAGTCCCTCCACTCCTGCCAAGATTCTCGCTTGAAAGGGAATCTTTTTTATTAGTCAAAAATCTGCTATAATTTTTCAATATGAAACCTTTATCACCTTCACTTCCGCATATTATCGCCATGGTTGGTGCGCCAGGTTCAGGGAAGACACAATTCGCCGTAGAATTTGCGAAGATTTTCAATTCTCCAGTGGTGAGTTCTCGACAATTTGAAGTTTTTACGGACAATACAAAGACCATTTCTGACGCAACATTGTCGCTTTTGGAAGAATTTTTGAAGACTAAGCAAACTGTCATTTTGGACGGATCAACAGATCAGCGCACGAATCGTATGCGTATCAATCGCCTTGCCAGGGAATACGGATATAAAGTCCTATTTGTTTGGGTACAAACCGATCCTGCCACCGCCAAGCATCGCTGGATAAAGGCTTACGGCGGAAATGACGAATCTTTCGAGCGACGATTGAAGCAGTTTTCAGCGCCACACAGCAGCGAATCCTACGTCGTGATTAGCGGTCGCCACACCTTAAGCAGTCAGGCTCGCACTGTTCTTAAGCAAATCGGCGCCAGTCGCCCAGAAGCTCCGCGCCGCCCAATTGCCGGAAATCGTATTAACATAGGTTAGTCATGGCAATTATTACCGACGAAGAATTCGGAGAAATTGTCGTTAAAAAACGCAGCCTAGCGAAGACTGTTAGCTTGAAAATTGCGCCAGATGGACGAATACAAATCACAATGCCGCCATATGCGCCGCTGTTAGCCGCAAAGGCATTGGTTAAAACCTCCCGGAAGCAAATCCGCGAATTAGTTTCTCAATATAGAGAAAAGCTTTCTTACACAAAAAATCAGCAAATTGGCAAAAGCCATCATTTATTAATACAAACGGCCACGAAACCTTCGAGCGTAAAAATCGTCGGAACGCAGATATTGGCAGAAATCAACGAGGCGGAATCTGTTGAATCTACCGCAAACCAACAACTTATCCGCAGTAAAATTCTGGTCGCACTCAGAAAAGAAGCCAAGTCATATTTACCAAGGCGATTGTCGTTTTTAGCGAAAGAACACGGCTTTTCTTTTGCTCGGAGTAAAATCACACACTCATCAAGTCGCTGGGGAAGCTGCTCTTCATCTGGGACGATTAGCTTGAATATCGGGATGATGAACTTGCCATTTGAGCTGATTGATTACATAATTATCCACGAATTATGTCACACCAAACACATGAATCACTCGACAAAATTCTGGGACGAAGTTGCCAAATTTGACCCGCATTATAAAATGCACCGAAATGAATTGAAAAAATATTCGCCATACATATAGAAACGCATATGCTTATGTTATACTTTAGCTATGTGGGCGCTAATTTTTCTATTGATCACTCTGAGTGTTGTTTTAGGTGTTATAGCTATTGTTTTGCATAAAATATTGTCGGAAATTAGCGATAAGGACGATTGTAAAAATGATAAAAAAAGCCTTAGCGAACATCAAAGAATGATCACGCTTATCAATAATATTACCGACGCGATTCTCAGTACGGACGAACACGGAATTATCAATACATACAATTCGGCGGCGCTTAATTTAATTGACACGAACAGCGGAATTAACGGCGAACATATCAGTCAGGTGCTGAACCTTGAAACGACAGATAAAAAGCCGATTGACATTTTTAAGGAACTCACCAAATCTTCCGCAATTCGCCAGCGCGACGACGTCTTAATGAAAATCGAAGATGGCGATTATATTCGCCTGGAAGTTACGCTTGCGCCAGTTCAGGGCGGCGACAAGATGACACCGGACGGATATGTACTTATTTTACGCGACATCACGAAGACGAAGAGCCTCGAGGAGGAGCGCGATGAATTTATTAGCGTAGTTAGTCACGAATTACGCACGCCAATTGCTATTGCTGAAGGTTCGCTGAGTAACGCCAAATTACTGGTCGAGCGTAAAATGACCAGCAAAATTCCTGAAGCCATTGACGAATCTCATAAGCAAATTTTATTTCTAGCGCGAATGATCAACGACCTCAGTACGCTATCACGAGCAGAGCGAGGAGTAGCCGATGAAACGGAAATAATTGACGTGACAGAGTTGGCGGCTCAGATAAATTCCGAATATTCACCTCAGGCGGGCGAAAAAGGCTTAGCTTTCAATTTGGATATCGGCGGGCGACTTGGCGTGGTTAAGGTTTCTCGTCTATATCTGGAGGAAATTCTCCAAAACTTCATTACCAACTCTATTCGATATACACAAAAAGGCTCCATAACTTTATCCATCAAGAAAAATAAATCTGGCGAAATCACCTTCAAGGTTATTGACACGGGAATTGGCATTAGCAAAGCCGACATGGCAAAAATTTTCGATAAGTTTTACCGCGCAGAAGATTATAGAACTCGCGAGACGAAAGGCACGGGATTAGGTCTATATGTTTCCGCTAAGTTGGCGAAGAAATTGGGCTGCAAAATTGAGGTAGAAAGCCGATTGAACCACGGATCGACGTTCGGATTCAAACTAAAAGAGTTCAAAAAAAATGACAAATAATATTCGGTCAACTTGTTTTTTTGGACTGGATGAATTACAATGGCTATTGACAGTCTGTGAAAAACAGACTTTTTAAATTGGGAGAAAATATGGCACAGAAGGGCAAGGCAAGCAGCAAAACTACGGTTCGTCGAATCAAGGCTACTGACGACGCGCCAAAAAAAGAAAAAACTGTAGCGAAAAAAATCAATAAACCAACAAAAATCACCACAAAAACACCTAAAAAGTCTGGCGAAAAAGGTGGATTGATTGGATATTTTAAGGGCGCCTGGGAAGAGCTGAAGCTAGTTCGCTGGCCAACCCGCTCAGCCACTTGGGCAATGACAGCGGCAGTGCTTATCTTCACCTTTGTGTTTGTCGTTCTGATTTTATTACTTGACGCCGCATTTAACTGGGGCTTTAACCAAATTTTGAAGTAAGGGAGAGATTATGAGTTCAAAACGATATGACGATAGCAAGCAATGGTATGCAATTCACACTTATTCTGGCTATGAAGAAAAAGTTGCCGAATCAATCCGCCAACGAATCAACGGCGTCGATATGGCTGATAAGATTTTTGACGTTATCGTGCCAAAGGAGAAGCAAATCCAGATTCGCAACGGTAAGCGTAAAATTGTTGAGGCTAAGATCTTCCAGGGCTATGTCTTAGTCGAGATGAAATTGACCGACGAAACTTGGTACATCATCCGCAACACACCAGGCGTTACAGGATTTGTGGGCGCCGACACTACGCCAACTCCAGTTTCTGAAAAAGAAATTGCGAAGATTAAGAAGCGAATGGGCGTTGAAGAGCCAAAGCATCAGATTGATTTCTCAGAGGGCGAAGTTGTTTCAATTATCGACGGTCCATTCAAGGGCTTTGATGGCGCCGTGAGTGAAATTGACGCATCTAAGGGTACTTTGAAGGTTATGGTCAGCATGTTTGGCCGTGACACTCCAGTCGAGTTGGACGCCTTGCAGGTTAAAAAAGTTTAGCTTGCAATTTTAAGCATTTTTCGATACAATATTCGAGTTACGCACTACAAACTATAAGGAAGAACTATGGCAAAGAAAATTATTGGTAATTTGAAATTACGCATTCCAGCCGGTCGAGCAACAGCAGGTCCTCCAGTGGGATCAACGCTTGGTCAGTGGGGACTAAACATGATGGACTTCATCAATCCATTCAATGACGCTACAAAAGACATGATGGGTAAGGATGTAATTGTTCACATTCAAGTTTACGAAGACCGAACATTTACTTGGAACTCACTTGGTCAGCCAGTTGACGATATGATTCGTGAAAAAGCTGGCATCCAAAAGGGCAGCGGCAAGCCACACTCAGACAAGGTTGGTAAGATTACTCGCGCACAATTGCAAGAAATCGCTGAAGCGAAAAAAGATCAATTGAACGCAATCGACATCGAAGGCGCAATGAAAGTTATCGCCGGATCAGCACGCTCAATGGGCGTTGAAGTCGTCGACTAAGCTACAGAACTTTTAACAGATAGCCCCGAACTTCTCGGGGTTATTTTATGGTAAAATAAATGATTGTGAAGAATATTTTAGACAACAGTGTAATTTCCGCGCTCCAGAACGAGCAATTGATAATTGCTAAAACTGATACGATTTACGGAATATTAGCCGCTGCCAATTCAGAAAAAGCCGTCGAGAAATTATACGAAGTTAAGCGGCGCCCTTTGAATAATCCGGTCATTATTTTGGTTGCGGATATTGACGACATTCCTAATCTCACGCCGTCGATCAAACACAAATATCAAGAAATCTCCAAAAATAGACCAACAACAATCGCCACCAAAGTGAGCCCTAATTTTCTGCCACATCTTCCGAGGAACGGCGGAACATTGGCATTCAGAGTCGTGCCAGAATCTCCATTAGCAGAGTTAATTCGAATCGTCGGTCTTTTGGTCGCGCCCAGTGCAAATCCATCGGGAGAAGAACCGGCAAAAAACATCACCGAAGCGATAAATTACTTCCACGAATTAGTGCCGATTTATGTCGATTCTGGAGAAGTCGCCGACGCTCAACCGTCGCAAATCGTCCGAATCAACGAGGGCGGGGAAATTGAGTTTTTAAGAAGATAATCCTCGGAAAATTGCCAAATAAAAAAGACTTCCTCTAAATTACGGGGAAGTCTTTTTGCGTGAGTTACTTTACAAACGGATGCGCAATTTCCAAATCTGGGCGCTTTTCCGCAATTCTCAGCAGCTCGTTGTACTTAGCAATTCGCTCTGAACGCGACATCGAGCCAGTCTTAATTTGACCTGTACCCAAACCGACCGCCAAGTGAGA
Organism: Candidatus Nanosynbacter sp. TM7-076; assembly: GCF_022828325.1. Taxonomy (GTDB): domain Bacteria; phylum Patescibacteriota; class Saccharimonadia; order Saccharimonadales; family Saccharimonadaceae; genus Nanosynbacter. The sequence goes on along the minus strand of NZ_JAJQJS010000003.1, from coordinate 4,046 downwards.
AATCGTTACGTCCTCCGTCTCGCCAGATCGGTGGCTCATCACTGTATTCCAACCAGCATTCTTCGCCATCAAAACAGCTTGAATTGTCTCAGTCAATGTACCAATTTGGTTCGGCTTGATTAAGATCGCATTGCCAGCCTTTTCTTCAATTCCGCGCTTCAATCGCTCGACATTCGTCACCAAAAGATCGTCGCCAACCAATTGCGCAAAATTGCCCAAATCAGCCGTCATTTTCTCCCAATCCTCCCAAGCTTCTTCGTTCAATCCATCCTCAATCGAGAGAACAGGGACGCGCTCCAGCAGAGCTTTATACGTGCGAATCATTTCGTCAGCCGACAGAATTCGGTGCTCAGTCGCCAAGTTATATTTGCCGTCCTTGTAAAGCTCGCTCGCTGCAACATCCAGCGCAAAGCCAAAGTCCACGCCTAATTTATAGCCAGCCTGCTCGATGGCGCGAGATAGTAACAAAATAGGCTCCATATTACCATTCCTGACATGAGGTGCATAGCCGCCTTCATCGCCAACCGTTGTAGGATAGCCTTCATCTTTCAGGATTTTTGCCAATGCATGAAAAACTTCAGCACTCATTCGAACTGCGTCCGCAAAAGTTGCCGCGCTAGTTGGAATAATCATATATTCCTGAAAATCAGTCGCACCCAGCGCATGCTGACCGCCATTCATCACGTTGATCATCGGCATTGGCAGGCACATTGCAGGATTTCCAGCCAAGCTATTGACGTATTGATATAACTCCACACCACGCGACTTAGCGACAGCTTTCGCCACGGCTAGTGACACCGCCAAAATCGCATTTGCACCCAAACGCGCCTTATTCGGTGTACCGTCCAGACTCTTCATTTTTTCATCAATTGCAGCCTGGTCAAACGGATTAGAGCCTTTCAAAGCCTGCGCAATCTCACCATTGACATTTTCGACCGCACGAAGCACACCCTTACCGCCGAACGCCAACTCGCCATCCCGAAGCTCAACAGCCTCGAAAGAGCCAGTGCTTGCGCCAGACGGAACAGCCGCACGACCGAACGAACCGTCACTCAAAGTCACGTCCGCCTCAACCGTCGGATTTCCACGCGAATCTAAAATTTGCCTTGCTTGTATGTTTGTAATTGTTATATCCATAATTACTATTTTATCAAAAACAGCAATTATATGTTAATCTTTATTTTTCTTCAGGTCGCGCCGTATTATCACCGGCTCACCAATTTGAGTTTCACCCAATCCTGAATAAAGCACCTTCGGACTATCACACATAGCGACGCGCACAACCCGAGAACCGTCAGACCCTCCAAGAGCTAAAGGTCCTTTACATTCTTTGGTTATGATAGAAATATCCCTCTGTGTTTCTGCTATTTTCTCGCTCAATCCGCCCAATTTACCGCCAGCTATTTTACAAGCGTAGTCAATAACTCCTTCAGACACTCTTTCGCCAGTAAGTACGTCAACTACTACGATTTCCTCCTCTTCCGCCGATGCCATTCTCAGGAGTTCGCCTACCGCTTTCTTATATTCATCCAATTCAAGTAGTGCCGCCATTACTCTCGGGCAAGATTCGCATTGTGGCGAAACGATTATAGCATCTTCCTTCTCCCAAGACGGAGTAATTCCACTTACTATTTCCTCAAAATTATCATCTGAACCACTTAAAACTTCACTCATAGTATGAATATTGTACAATTATTCTCCATAAAATCAAACATTTGCCTCAATCTCTGAAAATATGGTATAATTTCAACATTATCAATCAATGTTGGGAGGCTGATTTGTTAAGATGACAAATTGCCGTTCGTACCACAGAAAGGATTTTTATGGCAAAGAAAGCCGAGTTGCTAGAAAAAGCAGCAGAACTAAAATTAGAGGTCAGTGAGAAAAATACAATCGCTGAAATTGAAGCAGCAATTGCAGAAGCTACAGACGCAAGCAAATCTCAAGACAACAAAGACAAAGACGTTGTTGCTGAGCGCGAAGCTACTGTCGCTAAGTCTGGCAAACGCAGCCAAAAAGCTCTTGACGAAGCCGCTGAAAAAGCAGAGAAGGAAGCTCGTAAGGAAGCTGGTGACACTACTCCACAATCAGACGACGCCGAAGCTCACGTAAAGAAAGGTCCAAAGCCAGTTACTCGTCCACGCTTGGAGCGCCGCGGTAAAAAATATCAAGACGCTGCAAAAAACATTGAAAAGAACAAATTGTACAGCTTAGACGAAGCTTTGAAATTGGCTACTGAAACCAGCCCAGTCAAGTTCGACGCTAGCGTTGAAATCCACATCCGCCTAGGTGTTGACCCACGCCAAGCCGACCAAAACATTCGCTCAACCGTAGCATTGCCACACGGTACAGGTAAGGATGTTCGCGTAGCAGTTTTTGCACCAGAATCAGAACACGCTGCCGCTAAAAAAGCTGGCGCTGACATCATCGGTGACGAAGAATTCCTAAGCCAATTGGACAAAGAAGAATTGAACTTCGACATTTTGGTTGCGACTCCACAGTACATGCCAAAGCTTGGTAAATACGCACGTTTGCTTGGCCCACGCGGTTTGATGCCAAATCCAAAGTCTGGCACTGTTGCTACCGATGTCGCTAAAGCCGTTTCTGAAGCAAAGGCCGGAAAAGTTGAATATCGTGTTGATAAGCAAGCCATCGTTCACTTGTCAATCGGCAAAGTATCATTCGGCGCTGAAAAATTGTCAGAAAACGCACGCGCATTCTTGACCAGCCTGAACTCCCAAAAGCCATCCAGCTTAAAGGGTGTTTACATTAAGAGCGTCGCAGTCGCTACAACCATGGGCCCTGGCATTAAAGTAGAGAACTCTCTGTAATCTTTACGTTTCAGCCAATTAAATCCCGTCGATTCTGGCGGGATTTTTGTGTTACTATTGCATTTTTCATTTTTTATGATAAAATAGTAAAGTCCGCCTAGATGCTGATGTTCAAGTGAGTTCTTGATTTCCAGCCTAGCGCTGGATAAGAACCTTAACATCTGCTATCTAAAGTTTTCACGAGAGAAAGGATGGCGCGATGAGCCGTCACACCAAGACTCCACTGAGAGTCTCAATGCTGGCAATTCTTGTCGGCATTATCGGAATGCTCCTCTTCGGAGGAGTAACGCACGCCGCCGCCGACGAGGCACAGTCCTCGTCTGGTATCGAAGTGGCGTCTACCGCCACTACCGGTCACCAGATGACCGCCGAAATCACCCGCGTAACTTCCGCGGGAACCCACATCACTTCGAGTGTTTCCGCAAGCGGAACGTGGGCTGTAGCCAAACTCGAAACGGGACAGTCATTCACGGTAGATGCTGGCGCTTACCTCAAGTGGGCCAGCAGTTTCCCCTTTGTCCTAGATTCAGGGGAGCAGATCGGTGACTGCACGGTCAGTGAGGGCTCCCTCACTTGTACCGTCAACACCATCCCTGCTTCGGTGGCCAACAAGACCGATATTTCCGGTCATTGGTGGGCTACCGCTAGGGTTCAGGAGTCTTCCGTTGGTCGGACCGTTACCGAACTCACCCTGAACGGAAAGACGACGTCTGTCACGTTCGGTGATAGCAACGGTGATGGTACATGCGATAGGGACTGCGGTCCTGTCCACTACAGCTACGTCACGGCGGACAACTTCAAGGCCGGCTGGCTTAACGCCGATGGCTCAACGTCGTGGATGATCAGCTGGCTCGTAGAGCCAGGAGCAGAATACACCATTCACGACTTCAACACCCGTCTGTCTTCTGACGTTGACTGTGCTAAGGGTAACACTTGGAACCCGAACACGACCATCAAGGTCAAGGCCGCTAAGGTCGACGATAGCACCATCAAGCTGACGGCACCTTCCGGTGCCAAGGTGTGTGTCACATACACACCGGAAAAGATGGTGCCTCCCGCCGGCGCAAAGACGGTAACGAACACGGCGTCTGTGAACGGCACCAAGTACGAGTCTTCCGTTGAAATTAAAGCGTCTGGTGGCACAGACGGTGACGGCACGACGACCCCGGAGCCGACACCGTCGACACCTAGCGTGACACCCGCACCGAGTCCGAC
>NZ_JAJQJS010000001.1 GCF_022828325.1 Candidatus Nanosynbacter sp. TM7-076 | reverse complement strand
GCTGCCGGCAGCAATGGACTGGAAGCTGACGCCGGCTGGCATTTGGACGGCGACTGGGATGCGGGAGTTGGTGGTGGAGTTGTTACCTAATCGATCACCATATCCCCAGCAGTAGGCTTGACCAGTGGTGGTGAGGGCGCAGGTGTGGGCGTGGCCAGCGGCGATAAACTGGAAGCTGACGCCGGCTGGCATTTGGACGGCGACTGGGATGCGGGAGACAGCGGTCGAGTTGTTGCCTAGTTGACCACTACCACCATATCCCCAGCAGTAGGCTTGACCAGTGGTGGTGAGGGCGCAGGTGTGGAGGCTGCCGGCAGCAATGGACTGGAAGCTGACGCCGGCTGGCATTTGGACGGCGACTGGGATGCGGGAGTTGGTGGTGGAGTTGTTGCCCAGTTGACCTTGGTTATTCGCCCCCCAGCAGTAGGCCTGACCAGTGGTGGTGAGGGCGCAGGTGTGGAGGCTGCCGGCAGCAATGGACTGGAAGCTGACGCCGGCTGGCATTTGGACGGCGACTGGGATGCGGGAGTTGGTGGTGGAGTTGTTGCCCAGTTGACCTTGGTTATTCGCCCCCCAGCAGTAGGCCTGACCAGTGGTGGTGAGGGCGCAGGTGTAGCCGCCGTTAGAAGTAAATTGACTAAATGACCATTCCATATCTCCCATCACCGTCGCACTACTCTGACGAGTCAATAGATTTCCAACCATAAAGAATATGCCAACGACCACACAGATCATGAGGCTGGCAAACAAAACAAGCCGAGGACCAGCAAATCGCCGCTGATTGATCATTAATCTTTGGTTTTTATTCATTTCCGACATCATCGTATTAAGATGCACCTTCGACTTCTACTATTTTTATTAATAATTAACTTGTGGTTATCATTATAGCATAAGTTTTTTAATATAACATAAAAATTCTTATAATAATTGATCACCAAATTTTACCAAAATCATAACAACAGCCAAAGCGATGATTATCATCAGTAGAACTATGTCATAATCATTTTGAACAAATTTTTTTACTTTTTTTCCAGTGATAACCCCAGTTAGGATATTGTATCTTGTCATGCTACCAAAAATTAGCAACATGCCAACATCAAGTGTTAGACACCAAGGACACAACACCCCTATTTCCACAAAACTCATATAGAACATCCATAACGCAAAAATAAACCCAACACTGACGCCAATCTGCGCCGCAAACATAAACCAGCGCGGAAACTTAGTGCCAGCCAGCAACGCCACTGCAATTGTTACCATAACAGGCAAAGTCATCACGCCGATAAAACTATTTGGGAATCCTAAAATAGCCGCCGACCAATGATTCGCCACCGCCGAACAGCTCAGAGCCGAGCTAAAATCGCAACTTAATACAGCGTGAGAGTTTTTTGCTAATTCTAGAGATTCAATAGACAACACAAATGACGCCAATAGCCCTAGCCCACTACCGACGAGCATTACAAATGCCGCCAAATTTTGCTTTTTCAAATCTTCGTGAAATAGCCAGTTTCTGATTTTGCTAAACATAAAAACTCACTTCGCTAATTGTTGGTAGCGGTAAGCCACGCCAAAGATTTTGCAATTGACCACTGTCGCTCAGTGCGATAATTGTTGGATATTCCACAATATCATACACTTCGCAAAAATTATTACCTTCTGCAGAATCAGGGCTCATTTCCTCTAAAACCCGACCAGTTTGTCGGCTAAAATCACGCAAAAAGTCTGAAACTCGGCGCGCATAATCGCTTTCCGAACGATAAATCACAACTACTCGCATTATAATTCCCGCTCGCCCTTACTGCGTCGCTTCGCTAAAATCTCCACAAAATCGTCCAACGTCTTAAACTCGTAAAAAACACTAGCGAAACGAACATACGCCACTTCGTTGCGTTTTTCTAGCTCGTCCAAAACTTGATCGCCAATCTGTTTTGACGTAACTTCCGATTCGCCCAGCGCGTATAAAGAGTCTTCAACCGCCGTGATGATGTTATCGACTTCCTCGTCAGACTTAAAGAATTTTCCGACCGAACGGCGCGTCGAATTCGCCAATTTTACCCGGTCAAACAACTCGCGATCGCCATTTTTCTTTATCACTGCCAGGTTTGGTTTTTCAACTCGCTCATACGTAGTAAATCGCTTACCATCTGGGGTTTCCCTGCGACGTCGAATTGCGGCACCGTCAGAAACTTCGCGTGATTCAATAACGCGACTATTGCCGATATTAAACACCATTTTATCTACTCCTTGTTCTTCTTTCGTCGCCTCAGAAATGCCGGCGTATCATCCTCATCATCGTCAGCTTCAACGGTTGGATTTTCCCAAATATTAGTTTCTGGCTCAGTCGCAAAACTTTCGGCAGATTCTTCCTTGTCCAACTCTAGGTCAATATTTTTAACCATTTCGTCATCAACTTCTGTTTCAGCAGGTTTCGTGTCGTCGCCTACAGTCAAACTAACTTCCTGCTGACGGAATGTATCGCTATCAAATCCTGTCGCAATCACCGTAATAACCAGCTCGTCTTCCATTTCCGGCTTCAAAGTCGCACCAAAAATAATGTTGGCATTCGGACTAACAGCGCTAGTAATAATTTCTGCAGCTTCCTGGATTTCCGCCATACTCATATCGTAGCCACCAGTTACATTGAACAGCACACCTTTGGCGCCATCAATCGACACCTCAATTAGAGGACTTTCAATAGCTTGTTGCGCCGCCTGAACCGCTCGGTCGTCGCCGCTCGCTCGTCCAATTCCCATCAGAGCCGAACCGGCATTACTCATAATTGCCTTAACATCGGCAAAGTCAAGATTAATCAAACCATGCTCGGTAATCAGTTCAGAAATACCCTGAACACCCTGCCTTAAAACATCATCGGCAATCTTAAATGTTTCCAGTAGCGGCGTTCGGCGATCAATAGTTTGCAACAATCTGTCATTTGGAATAGTAATCAAGGTATCAACCTCGCGTCCCAAGTGAGAAATCGCCCAATCCGCGTTAACTCGACGTTTTTCGCCCTCAAAGCTAAACGGTCGAGTTGCCACGCCAACTACCAAAATACCAAGTTCACGCGCCACTTCTGCCACAACATAACCAGCACCGGAACCAGTTCCACCACCAGCACCAATTGTCACAAATACCATATCCGCACCTTCTAGCGCTTCCCTGATTTCGTCGCGAGATTCATTAGCTGCGGCCTCGCCAACAGTAGGGTCAGCACCAGCACCCAAACCATTAGTTGCGTCACGACCAAGATGAATCTTTATGTCAGCCTTCGAATTGTGCAACGCCTGAGCGTCCGTATTCATAGCAATAAATTGAACACCAGTTAGACCAGCGTCTTTCATTCGGTTAATAGCTGAACCACCAGCGCCGCCAACACCGACGACTTTTATGCTGGCAAATGTTTGAACTTCACTTGGTTGTATTTGCGGCATATATTCCCTCTCTTAATCCTTACATAAAGTATATCATTTATTTAAATCTAGCGAAAATATTTTTAAGTAAACCGCCAGCTTTTTTAGTGACATCATTTGCGCCAACTATCGGTTTTACCTGCTGCGAAATGCCCATAGAATCAATCAACATCAGACCAACCGCAGCCGAAAACTCCGCGCCTTTCACTTCATCGCTAACTCCGCTATAGCCAGCCGGAACACCCAAGCGTGCCGCCACGCTCAATTGATCTTTCGTAAACTCTACCATACCCTTGACTTTCGCCGCACCACCAACCAGCACAACGCCACTCGGCAGCTTTCCTAATCGCCCAGCTCGCTTCAGCTCTTTAGCAATCGCCTCAAAAATCTCTTCGTATCGCGCTTGAACAATCTCGTCAATTTCTTCTTGGTTAAACTTATATGTCTGCTTTTCAACCTTCGTCTCAACTTCACCCAAAGTCTCGCCGCCAAATCTCGCGTGCGCCAATTTCACAACTTCCGCAATTTCCGGATCTGTCCTAAGACCAATAGCCAAATCGTTCGTTACGTTCTGACCGCCCATTGGGATAACCGCCAGATGTTGCAAATCACCCTCTTCGTAAATAGCAATTCCTGTAGTTGCCGCACCAAAATCAATCACCGCAACGCCATTTTCACGCTGACTTTCCGTAAGAACGGATTGAGCTGCTGCCAAAACCGACGGAACAACAGACACAGCCTCAACCTTAGCCATTTCCGCCGACTTCTGTAAATTAGTAATGTGCGGGACCAAGCCAGACACGACATTCGCCCTAATTTCCAGACGCGCACCAGTCATACCGATTGGATCTTTAATATTATCCTGACCATCCAGCCTATACGCGTGTGCAATAATATCTAAAATCTCTCTATTCTGTGGCACTTTTCCAGTTGTAGCAACTTCCTCCAGCCTCAATATATCATCATGAGTAACTTCATTATTAACAGTTCCAACGGTAATCATTCCGTCAGCCTTAGTACTTAATAAATGAGAGCCGTTAATGCTCAATGTGGCTGCGTTAATCTGATGACCGCTCATTCGCTCAGCTGGCTCCAGGGCCTTATCAATAGCCTCAGCTGGGCCACTCAAATTCGTTACGGTTCCCTTTCGCATTCCGCTATTCGGCGCTTCACCGACACCAACAATTTTTGGCGCACCATTCTCTGCATCAATATAACCAACGACACAGCGCACGTTTTTTGTGCCAATATCAATTCCTACCACATATCGAGATTGCTCCTGCATAAGCTCTATTATACAGGTTATGCCTATAATTTGGCAAGCGAATTAGCCTAAAGCTTCGTCAGAATTTCAGCGCCAGTTTCAGTAATCAATACCGTATGCTCAAAATGCGCACCCAGACTGCCGTCTTTCATACTAATTGTCCAGCCGTCGCTGTCGGTAATAATTTTCTCACCACCCAAGCTCGCCATCGGTTCAATTGCAATTGTGTCGCCAGCGTGCAGCATCGGACCAGTTCCTCGCCTGCCGTAATTCGGAATTTCTGGCTCCATATGCATACTCAGCCCCACACCATGACCAACCAATTCACGGATTATACCAAGTTTAGCCTTCTTCAACACAGCTTCCACCCCCGCTGAAATATCGCCAACTCGCGTTCCATCGCCAGTTATCGCGTCAATTCCAGCATATAAACTCTGTTCTGTTGCGTGCAATAAATGTTTCTTCGCACCCTTAGGCTCCTCATCAACAACCATAGTAAAGGCACTATCCGTCTTCATTCCACGATAGCCAATCACCAAATCGAAGCTGACCACATCGCCCTTTTCAAAAACATATTCGGTCGGAAAAGAGTGCACCAATTGCTCGTTCGTCGATATACAGATCACTCCCGGGAACTTCACTTCGTCTGTAAGATAAGTCGCTTCTGCGCCAAAATCTTTAATTCTCTTGGCTACAAAATCATTAGCGTCCAGTTCACTCATTCCAGCCGTTACGGATTTTTTCAATTCATCGTAAATTATCGCAAGCATTTTGCCACACTCGCGCATATCTTTCATCTGTTGCGGCGTTTTTTCTCCGGTAATCAATTGACTCATTTTACGCCCTCAACGATACCGCGACTGACCAGCTCTCTCTCGATTTCATCATGAACTTGACCAACAGTCCCAACGCCGCTCATATGCACAATTGGAACACCATTGTCATTCAAATAGTTCAACATCGGGTAAATTTCACCTCGATAAATACTGAGCCGTTTGTCGATTGCTTCAGGCGTGTCGTCAACTCGACCGCGAACCCTCAAACGCTCCAGAATTTCATCGCGCGGAACTTCCAGCACAATCACCAACTTAACATCTTTTCCGTGATGTGAACGCGACTCAATCAGCCATTTAGCTTGCTCTAATTGCCTTGGATAGCCGTCCAAAATTACACCATTAATATCCTTAGCTTTATTAAGAGCCTCGCCCATTAAACCGTTGATAGTTTCTACTGGCACCAGTTCGCCAGATTGCATACGGTGAATCAATTCGCCATCGTGAGTATCGCGCAACAACTGCCCGGCGCTAAGCCATCGCCAACCGTGACGCGCCGCTAAAATCTGCCCCTGCACACTCTTACCAGCACCCGCCGGCCCAAAAAATACAATCATTTTTCCTCCTATTTTGTGAGTTTTTCTTTAACAATTTTTGCCACCAACGCGCCATCCGCAGCATTGCCAACCTTACTTTTTACCGCGCCAATAACTTGTCCCATTTTCTGAATTGAAACATCGTTCATACCCGCAACAATCTCATCTACAATTTTGGCAATTTCCGCCTCACCAAGTTGCTCTGGCAAAAATTCTCGTAAAATTTCCGCTTCTTTTTCTTCAGGTTCCGCCAACTCCGCACGGTCGTTCTTTCGATATAAATCCGCACTTTCGACGCGCTTTTTCACTTCTCGAGCAACGACTTTTTCAATTTCAGTATCATCCAAGCCGTTTTCTCGCTTGCCCAAAGAAACTTCTTCGTTTAAGATTGCTGCCTTTAGATTACGCAAAACATCACCACGAAAACGATCGCCGCTCAATAGAGCGGCTTTCATTTCACTAGTAATGCGCTCTTTTAGCGCAGACATTAACGCACCCCTAGGCGCATTTTTGCCGTTTTTTCAGCTCGTCGCTCGCGGCGAATAATAGCTTTTTTACGACGCTCGGTCTTTGAAATTGGTTTTTCAAAACGCATAACGCTCTTAGCGCGAGCCAAAACACCGCTTTGCAAAACCCTGCGGTTGAAACGACGAATGATATTTTCGTTCGCTTCCTTCTGATCTTTACGTGTTACTTGTACCATACTGCAAACATTATAACAGATAAGAAAGTATTTGCCAACTAGGTTTAGTTAAGGTTGCCATAAATAATCTTGAAATCCACTTCTTGGCTACCGTTAACATCTATTGCCGATATAACATACATCTCGCGTATTGGGTAGAGCTCTCCATCTGGAAATTTCTCAAGTACTGGGCACGTGAATTTATACGACTTATGACTTCTATCCGCATCCACAACACACCTCGTTCTTGACAAGTCTATAAACACCTCCTCAGGTACGGAACGCTCTTCTACAGACATCTCTCCTCCATCATCTAGGGATGCTGTTGCTATAAGCCTTTTTGTATTAATTTTAACTGGAATAGGCTCATAACTATGTGCAGCCATTTCTTGTGCAGCTTTTGCGAATTCGTCCCAAGAACCAAATGGAACGCTCCCTAATAAGACAGCCTCTTTCCTAATGGTAGTTTTTTTAAGCTCTTCAGTTGCTTTCATTGCTAACGCGCCCATTGTTCGCAACTCACCTTCCGTCAAACCTTCTCCACGCCCAATTTCAGTAAAATTTTCATAGTTTCTCATATTACCACAACTCCTAAAATCACCCTCTACTTAAAAAGTATTACTACACTATAATACACTACTCTACAAGTAATGAAACTATTACACCTAAGCCAAATGCAATAATCACCCTGCAAGCTTTAGGCGGACAAGGCGAGATCTTTAGTGTCAGCGCCATACACAATCGCTAACACAGTAGGGTCGTTCATGACATTGTGAGTGTGGTTGTTCAAAATTCCATATAGTCCGACTTCAGCACTTGTCGACTTAGGCTCACCATTCACAATACCGACAATGCGAGCCATGTCACGCATATTAGTCAAATGACTACCTTCGGGTACAAATATAATAATATTGTTTCGGACATTTGGCGCGGCTTTCAATAAATCTTCCAATAAGCCATCATTACTTAAGGCAAAAGGATCAGTAAGGAATTGCTGGCGCCAACCTTGTTTCGGCGGAGCAAACTCGACACTTGACTCTCCTAAGAGTTTACCAACCTCCTCAATAACTTTAGGATCTTCTCTCTGCAAGAACTTCAAGCCCAGTTCTTTTGCGCTTGGACTCAATGATTTCTTGCCGTAACGTATCAATTCCATGCCTTCTTTTCCTATGAAATTCCACCCCAAAGCAATAATCCCCATTTTACGCGATCCCACCGGATCGAATAGTCGTAACTCATTAACCTTAGATTCCATGTGAGCAACTGACGACGTCGCAACACGACCGCCCAAAGAATGCCCACCAACACTAACCTCGTCGAAATCTTTCGCGACATGGTCAATTACTGAACCAACATATTCCCCTAAGCTATCGTAGCTACCAGTCTTTCGTATCTCCTTACGAACAGACTCGGGCAACATCCCAGAATTGCCCACTCCCGGCATATTCACAACCACAATAGCTGTATCCGGATTCCCGCACGCCAGAACGGAGGCTTCTCGAATTGCGACTGGATTATGGTCATCTCCTCCCCATCCATACAAAACAGCCTGAATCTTATTCGCATTTTCATTACCAAATATCGCGACTTCAAGCCCAACCCTGCCTAGTCCACTAAATACACGAATATAGCGCTGATCTCTCAGTTGTTCAACAGTCTTATTCATGTGGTTTGAATTGTAAGATTCCTCAGCCAAGCGACGCATATCTTCCTGCGTAGCAAGTTGTATAGTCTTTCCCTGTCTTAAGCCGCTATCAATCTTGGCGACCTGTAGACCATTCTCAAAGCCATAATCTGTAGGTTTAGATGACGGCACCCAAAGTTTTTCCGATTTCACAAGAACTTCACTCCAAATAAATTTAAACTACTGGATTTATTATACAATATATATCTAAGTAATGCAACTATTACACCTAAGTCAAATGCAATAATCGCCCCTCAACATACCGCATTCCCTGCCATTCATTTACGGTCGGCTGAAACCAAGCAGATACTTCGTCGCCCACTTCACGGAAAAATTCTTCTGGTGCATTAAAAGCCAGCATTTGCAGCGCAACGTCATTTTTATCACGTAAGGTCAATTTCACGTGTTGCCCATCCGCACCCATTCTCCTCACATTTAAAACCGTCGCTTCAGTTATTTTCAATATAGGCTCCGCGTTACCATTGCCAAACGGTTCCATCTTCGCCAAATTATCAATCAGCTCCTCATTAATTTCCGAAAAATCGTCAATCTCAACATCAGCCCTCGGCAACAAATATAATTCCTGATTTTTTAATTGCAGCGAATCGTAAAACTCATTCACTCGTCGCCTAAAATCGTCAATTCTCTCGGTCGCCAGCGTCACGCCCGCCGCCGCTCCGTGACCACCACCTTTAATAATGATGTCGTCAGCTGCACGAACCGCGTCAGCTGCGGAAAAATCACCAAAACTTCGCGCCGAACCCGTAGCCTCGTCACCACGCTCGCCAATTATAAAAACTGGCTTCTTATATTTCTCAACCAACTTTGACGCCACGATGCCGATAACCCCGTGATTCCAATTGCCGCTATTCACCACCAAAACTCGATCATCAGTCATATTGTCCGCCTGCTGGCAAGCTTCGTCAAAAATCTCGTCCTGAATACTGCGACGCTTAATGTTCAATTCTTCCAGCTTTTCGCTAGCCTCCAACGCCTCCAGCCCATCATTCGCCGTCAGCATATCCAGAGCATATTGCGCCGTCTCCAGTCTACCCGCCGCGTTCATTCGCGGACCCAAACCAAACCCCAAATGCCTAGCATTAACCCTCTCTGGATCAATTCCCGCCACCGACATCAATGCCTTCAAACCAGGACGCTTCTGCTTTTTCAAAACCTCCAAGCCCCAATAGACATTCGCTCTATTTTCATCCGCCAACGTAACTATGTCGCAAACCGTTCCCAGCGCCACCAGATCCAATAGCCACTTCTCGTAACCATCTGGCAGTCCGCCTAGTTCAGTTTGCAGAGCTTGCACCAATTTAAACGCCACACCCGCGCCGCATAAATCGCGGAACGGATATTTATGACCAGGAAACTTCGGATTGACCGCGGCAATACTCGGCGGTGGAGTCTCAGCAACATTATGGTGATCAGTCACCACCGTATCAATTCCCAAACTCGATGCATATTCAATTTCCGCATGGCACAAACTTCCCGTATCAACCGTGACAATCAAATCCGCGCCCATATTTCGCACCTTATCAACGGCGCCTATCGTCATTCCATAACCCTCAACAAACCGATTCGGAATAAATGCATCAACTTCCTTAAAGCCAAACTTGCCAAACGCATCCAGTAAAATTGCCGTCGCGCTCAGCCCGTCAATATCATAATCGCCATAAATAACAATTTTCTCACCCTCAGCGTGCGCCTTTTTCAGGCGATCCACCGCTTTTCTCATATCTGGCAATAAAAACGGATCGTGCTTTACTGACGCGTAATTCGGATGCAAAAATTCTTCACGCGCCGCACGCGTAGTCAAGCCTCGAGCCGCTAAAATTTTCTCAAATAATGTCATTAGTCTTTATCAGCCATGCCACGCTTTGATCGCGCTGAATATTGCTGAGATTTAATCACCATACTTTGCAATTCCTTAAAAATTGGGAATTGTTTATTAGTGAAATACGTACGTGAGTTACCTTGCTTTTCACTCTGCAAAAATCCAACCTTTTCTAGTCGCTTCAATTCTCGTTGAATATTTCCAGGATCTTCCTTAATTAGCTTTGCCAATCCGCGAACATGTGTGTGAAAATCAGGATACTTAGCGTATACTACTACAATTTTTCGCCGCACCCTAGATGTAATAAAAACGTCTAACATAACCTCCCTAACGCATCTTTCTTATTTAGAGTTTATCACAATTTTACAACACCCGACAAGTTTTTTTACTTCCAATTCAAAATAACCTGATTAATTTTCGCTATCGTTTCCTCTTTGGACGGCAATGTATTGTCCTCATAATAATGATTTAATCCCATAAAATTCTCCTTCACATCCAAGATATGCATTTCATCAACCGTCATGTGCAATTTATCCACCGCCGCCACACTGCAAAACGGCACCGCAATCACCAATTTCTCAATCCGAACAGACTTCAGAAAACTCAAAGCCACGTCCAAAACCGACAAATCATCACCAAAACCATCACTCGCCAAAATCACCACCCGATCCTTTAGCATATCCTTATCGATGATTCCACCATCACCCAAAAGTCTATTCATTTTCTGATGAGCCTCGCGCTTTTTCTCTTCCAGATAACCGTGAAATTCACTAGTATATTCATTAATTTCGCCGTCAGAAAATTGACTATTATACGTAAATTGCCCAGACTGCGACATCGCCCCGATACTTAAACTTTCCCCAGGAATCTCAATCCCTTCGCTAAGCAACATCATGAGGACACAGTGAAGCTTCACTGCAATTTGCTCGCCGATCAGCACGCCACCTTCGCCAATTGCAACCACTGCGCAGTTTTCATAGCGATACTTTTCCAGTACTTGATCAGCCAGAATTGCCCCAGCCTGCGAACGACTCTCAAAATACATATGCTTATTTTAGCATTTTTTTCGCGATATAATATAAACATGCATTACTATTTGGTTTCGCCAACAAGAATCGTCCGCGCCGACGCAAGTTCGTTTACGTATTCTTCAGAGGAAAGACTGCCGACCGGAACGATTGTCGCTATAGAAATCGGCAAAATTAACGCTATTGGCGTAGTTCTACAAGAAGTTCGCCAACCAGATTTTGAAGTCAAGCCAATTAGTAAAATCATTGAAGAATATCCCTTGCCAATCGAACTCGTTCAAACTGCTATATGGATGAGTAAATATTACGCTACACACCAAGCGACCGTCTGGCAAGCAATTTTACCCAGCGGATTATCTAAAAAACGTCGCTCAATTAACCAGTCCACCCCAGTTAATCCAGCAGAAAATCGAACAAAAAATGTATTCACAGATGAGCAAAAATCAGCCCTCCAGGCCATCGAAAATCTCCATTCTGGAACGGCACTTTTACACGGAGTAACTGGCTCAGGAAAAACTTTAGTATATATAGAAGCCGCAAAACAAACCTTAAAAGAAGAGCGATCATCAATAATTTTAGTCCCCGAAATCGCCCTAACCTCACAACTGGTTGCTGAGTTTTCCGCTCATCTACCAAATGTCATAGTTACCCATTCCAAACAAACCGAAGCTCAACGATATGCAATCTGGAAAAGAGTCATCAGCTCAAACGATCCAGTAGTAATCATCGGTCCACGATCTGCTCTTTTTGCGCCCGTGCAACAACTTGGACTTGTGGTAATTGATGAGTGTCATGAACCGAGCTTCAAGCAGGAGCAGTCCCCTCGATATTCAGCCCTCCGCGTCGCCTCAGTCCTTACAAATCAACATCGCGGCAAACTAATTCTAGGTAGCGCCACTCCAGCAGTCGCCGACTATTACGTTGCCAAAAAATCAAACACGCCAATCATCACAATGACAAAACCAGCAAGACCAGACACCGTTCGCCCCAACGTGACGCTGGTCGATATGACAAAGCGCAACAATTTTACTCAACATCAATTCCTCTCTGACCCACTTCTGAAATCTATAAACACAGCATTATCAAAAAATGAGCAAGTTCTTATTTTTCACAATCGGCGCGGCACAGCATCAATCACATTATGCGACAACTGCGGCTGGCAGGCTGGCTGTCCACGCTGTTTTATTCCGCTCACTCTGCACGCGGATAGTCATAAATTGTCATGCCACATTTGCGGTTTTTCAACCAAAGTTCCTACTAGTTGCCCTGAATGTAAAAACGCCGACATCATTCATAAAGGTATCGGAACTAAGCGAATTGAAGACGAATTACAGAGGTTATTCCCGAACAAAAAAATTGCTCGATTTGATAAAGACACCGATTTGAAAGCTACCGTGGACGAGCGTTATGATGAACTGAAAAATGGCGAAATAGATATAATTATCGGCACGCAAGTTATCGCCAAAGGACTGGACTTACCGCATTTAACAGTCGTCGGAGTCATTCAAGCCGACACCGGACTTTCCCTCCCTGACTATTCATCGCCCGAACGAACATTCCAATTGCTCGCCCAAGTCGTCGGCCGCGTCGGCAGGTCAAGCACACCAACAGAAGTTGTCGTCCAGTCGTATCAGCCAAGTCACCCATCCATCACAAACGGACTATCTCAAAACTATACAGAATTTTATCAAAGAACCATATCTCAACGACAAAAAACCAACTTTCCACCCTTCACTTACTTATTAAAACTAACCTGCGTTTATAAAACCGAAGCCGCCGCCATAAGAAACGCTAAAAAATTGTCCGAACTATTAAAATCTAAGTTTGACGACATTGAAGTTTTTGGACCAACGCCCACTTTTTATGAGCGCGTCCGCGATACATATCGCTGGCAAATCGTAGTAAAAAGCCCCAAACGACAAGAGCTTCTTGACGCCTTGAATTTCCTGCCGTCATCACACTGGCAGTACGAGCTCGATCCTGTAAGTCTACTGTAATTTCTGGTATAATTATATCAATGACAAAAGACGATATTATCACATTACCAAACCCACATCTTCGCCAAAAATCATCGAAAATCCACGTTGTTACTAATGATGTTGTAAAACTGGCAGACGAAATGACCGCAGCCGCGCTGGACTGGGAAGATTCCAGACCTCACGAAATTAGTGCCGCCCTGGCTGCTGTGCAAGTCGATAAATTAGAGCGTGTTGTGATTGTTCGAGCCGACTTTGAGAGAAAATCAACTCGCGAATTCATTACTCTTATCAATCCAGAAATCGTGAAATATGAAGGTGAAATTGTCGAAGATTTTGAGGGATGCTTAAGCGTTAAAAGTATTTACGGAAAAGTTCCTCGCTATAGTAAAATTCGCGTAAAAGCCATGAATTTAGATGGCGAAGAAGTGCGAATTAAAGCCGAAGGATTTTTGGCGCGCGTATTGCAGCACGAGATAGACCACTGCAATGGATTAGTTTTTATAGACCATATTAAGGACAAGAAAGACGCTTTTTATACACTCGACGAGAAAGGCGAGTTGCAACCGTTAGATTATGACAAAGATATCGCCGAAAATAGTATTCTTTGGAACTGAAAATTACAGCCTAATTACTTTAGAAGCTCTCGTTGAAGAGGAATTTAACGTTGTTTGCGTTATTACCAAACCTGACACTAAGCGCGGTCGCGGACACAAACTTACTGAACCTCCAGTAAAAACATTCGCTAAATCTCACAATATTCCAGTTTTGCAGCCAAACAAAGTCAGTGAAATTACCGACTATATAAAACAACTTCAGTCAGTAACGGGAGTTTTGGTTGCGTACGGAAAAATCATTCCCCAGTCAATTATCGACTTATTTACACCGGGAATTATCAACGTCCACCCTTCTCTACTGCCAAAATATCGAGGGCCTTCACCCATTGAATCAGCTATAGCCAATAGAGATACCGAAACTGGCGTATCGATAATGCAACTTGATAGTAAAATGGATGCCGGCCCCATATACATCCAAACTCGACAACCTCTCACTGGAAAAGAAACAAAGTTCGAATTATACGACAAATTATTTCACGACGGCACTTCTCTGCTAATAAAAAACCTGCCAAACATCATCAATGGGAGTCTCCAGCCAACACCACAGGACAATTCTCAGGCTTCGTACTGTCAACTATTAAGCAAGGACGATTCATGGCTCGATACGGAGCGTATGACCGCCGTCGAAGGTGAAGCTCACGTCCGCGCACACCTCGGGTTTCCGCGTAGCCGAATGACAATTGACGATCGAGATATCATTATCACGAAATCTCATTGCGACAAAACTCCGAATTCTCATCTTGATAAAAAATTTGCCGACGGCAACTATTTAATTATTGACGAGCTCATCGCGCCCAGCGGAAAAACAATGACCGCAGAAGACTACCTAAGAGGCTACAAATAAAAAATAACCCCACATAAGGGGGTTATTTCTATCATCCGCATAAAATTACGCTTGGATTGAACCTAAAATGGCATCTTTATTCGCTATAATTTCCTTTTTCAAATCAGCCATCACTGCAGCCACAACGTCACGATAATCTGGTCGATTAACCTCCAGCCACTTAGTAGCTGCAAATTCATCCTTCAGACGCGGATCGTCAACTGGCAAACCTGAAGCTTGCGACATTTTCTGCAACATTGGTTCCTGTTGATAATTAGGCGCGTGTTTCATCAGAAAGTCATCCACAGCACCCGGAGTTTTATCGATAATTCCCGCAAACTCCTCCAACTGAGCATCGCTCATTCCCTGGCTTAATCGTTCGCCAACTCGAAGCTCTAACTCGCTATAAATATGCTGCAACAACGATTTTTGCTGATCTTCCGGCAGCTGGTCCAGCCCCAATTCTTTAAGAAATTCTTCATTCAGTTGGAACATAGTCCTCCTTTTCTTTCGTCTATATGATTAAGTTAAATTATACCAGTAACTGTTTAATATTACTATCCACGCATCATATTCAGCGCGTCATTGTATAATTTTTGCAGCTCAATCATAGTCTCATTCATCGAGTTTTGAACAATTTCCGTTAAATTAACGCCATTATTTACACACCAATTAAGCACCGCGGGAACATCGTCTCCGTCCAGTAATTTTATAAACTCGTCCAGCTTCGCTTCGCCAACAGCTAGTAAAATCTTCCTTATGATCTTATCCTGGACGCTGTTAGTTACATCTTCCCTCATCTGCTCTTTCTTATCTGTGGGTAGTGATCCAAAACCAGCCTGTGCTAAGAATTCGTCAGTAATTTCAAACATTTTTTTATCTCCTTGTTTATTTTTATATTTTATCTATTAAACATATTTACCCAATATCTCCAACACGCGCGGAGTATCGCTAAGTCCGTCAACTTCCATCCATGTTCCGCCAGGGCCATCAAGCCACCGTACGGTATGACCGTCAGCCATTGCCTTGTCAGCCAGGTTGTGAAGCTGATCCATTGCATTAGCGTCGCCAAACTTCTCAGCAGCCCAGTTCCAAGGATAGTCGTAAGAATTGAAGTTTGATGTATCTGGATTAATATTATTTACGATTTTGTCAACAGAGTTGTCCACAGAAGATGCGCCGCTAGACTGTGGTATTTGCTCACTACCAGATTGTGAAGGTGTAGCAGTATTACTCTCAGCTCCAGTAGCGTGTGCAGAGTTGGCCCAGTCGCCAACATATTTACCAGCAAAGCCGCCCAAGGCAAAACCAGCACCATACTTACCTAATGACGATCGTACTTTCTTACGCAGGGCATCCTGCCTCTCTATACTCACATCCTTAAGATTGTCAATCGATACATTGACTGCATGCTTCATAACATCGTCAATTTTCATGTTAGCCACAGTATCCTTAAATGAAGGATCTATAGCTTCAAGACTGTCGTCATCTATGCGATCTTCGCCACGACGCTCTTCCAGAACAGCTTGCTTTGTTGCTCCAGCAACTCCTAATTCCGTTACAATACCGACAGCCGTAGTAATAGGCCATCCAGCGAAGGTTGCTGTAGTAGCACCTACCGCAAAACCAGTACCGCCCAACTTCAACAACTGAGCAATCCTACCACCCTTATTAAACCATTTACCAACTTTAGCGGCAGCTTTCTTAAATTTACCACGATCATCAAGCATGTCGTCATACTTATCTGTCGTCATTCTTGAGGTTTCTTGCATACTTGCAAACGCCGCTTGACCCATTTCCGCTGCTAATTCAGCCTGCTTTTCTGGATCCTGTTTTGCTGCTTCGATTTTATCAGCAAACTTAAGACGCATGTATTCCAATTCGCACTGCTTCAATTGTTCCGTAGCAGCTTCTAATTCAGCTTGGCGCTTCTTTCCACCAAAGAACCTCTTAAAGAAGTGTGATTCAACGGCAACGCTCGCTTTAGCGAATCTACTTCGAGCAATCTTAAGATTAGTAGCAGCTTCATATGTCTTCAAATCAATCTTCTCTGTTGGGGTGTCATCAACATAAGTTGCGCCTTCGGAATTCAAATCTTCAACCCGCTCATTCTTCTCTGGTTTATCGTCGCCATACTCCGCTTCATCATACTCATCACCAAGATATTTATCTCGCATAGCCTGTTCGTATGGCGTTAAGCCTTCTGGATTATCATTCTTCTCTGGTTTATCGTCGCCATACTCCGCTTCATCATACTCATCACCAAGATATTTATCTCGCATAGCCTGTTCGTATGGCGTTAAGCCTTCTGGATTATCACCAGACTTCATTTCTTTACCTTCATTAGAATCTTCTAGCGTCGCTGATTCTCCTAGAGCATTAACCTTCCTCTTTTCAGTTTTCGATTCATTCGCGCCAGGTTTTGAGGTATCAGTAGAGCCTTCTGAAGCTCCAGTTGGATTTTCGGGATTACCAGGAAAACCAAGCTTTCCCATCAATCCCTTATCATTTTCAGGCCTTTTTGCGTCCGCGCCTATGCGTTTAGCATACTCTTTTCCTGTCGTTACTACACGACTAGCTGCTCTCATTACAGCCTCTCCTATACGCCCAGGCAAACCTTTATCACGACGCTTTGCAGAATCATATTCACCTACTACTCTAGGTATTCTATATTTATCTGATTGGTTCTTGTCCATTTTGTGGTGGTTTCCTTTCGCCTTCTGCACGCAGAATGGCAATAAACTTATGTATATTTAAGATACTATCATAAATACATAAAAAAGTCAATACTTAGAACAGTTTACCCCAGAGTTTTCTTCACTAATTCCCTAGTAAAGAACTCCAATTTGTCGCCAATTTCTAAGGTAACCTTTTTCTTCGTCCTGAGACTCAATCCGCACATTTCGCCTTCAAAGACCTCTTTTGCTTCTTGTTGCTGACGCTGCACAGAAGAAACTTCCACTTCAGCAATTTGCTCTCCGCCACGTTTTACGCGCGCCAGCAAGTCCTTAGCGACTTTACCGTGCTTCACTTCACCACCAGCGATTACTTCTTCGCGCATTGTCCTAAACACGCCCTTAATTTCCAGCTCGCCAATTTCAGTTTCAACGATTTCTGGCGCTAACAAAGCCTCCATTGAAGCCTTAGCGTCATCTAGTAGTTCATAAATTACCTTAAAAATCCGCACTTCCACGTGTTCACGCGCCGCTAATCGCTTAACTGCCGGTGGCAAATCGACATTAAAGCCATAAATCACCGTATTCTCACCAACCGCCAAATGAATATCGTTCTCAGAAATATTGCCAACACCAGTTCCGACAACATGAAGCTCAACTTCACCATTCGTGTCAATCAGCTTCAAACTATCAACCACAGACGTTACCGAACCCTGAACGTCAGCCTTAACGATTACGTTAAATTCTTCCGCATCAAGCTTTCGATTCATCATCTTAAGAATATCTGCGCCAGTAACATTGGTTGTGGCCGCCATTTTCTCTTGTTCAATTTTAGCCTTTTGCGCCAAATTGCGAGCTTCTTTTTCGCTCTTCGCAATCTCAAATCCATCACCGAATTGTGGCAATTCCTTAAATCCGGTCATATTCACCGGCATACTCGGACCAGCATCCTTAACGGCTTTACCGCGAAAATCTTGAAGCGTTCGAACTCGCCCGTAAGCCGTCCCAGCAACCAGATAATGACCAGGCCTCAAATGACCGTTCTCCACCAACAAGCCAACTACGGCGCCACGACCAGTTTCCATGTGCGCCTCAATAACCAAACCTTCAGCCGGAACATCTTCATCTGCGCGCAAATCTTCCATATCCGCCACCAATAAAACCATATCCAAAAGCTTGTCTAAGTTCTGACCAGTTTTTGCGCTAACCTCAACCATCACAGTGTCGCCGCCCCATTCTTCAGGGTTCAAACCATGCTCAGATGCCAATTGGGTCTTTACCAGTTGCGGATTAGCTGCTTCTTTATCAATCTTATTAATTGCCACTACAATTTTAGCGTTAGCTGACCTAGCAAATCGAATAGCTTCAACAGTCTGAGGCTTAACTCCATCATCTGCCGCCACCACGATAATCACCACGTCTGTAAGTGTGGCTCCGTGTTGTCTTAACGCTGCGAAAGCCTCATGGCCTGGAGTGTCCAATAAAGTGATGGTCCGTCCGTTGCGCTGAGCTTGATAAGCGCTAATATGCTGAGTAATTCCTCCGGCTTCACTAGCCGCTGTTTTCTTATCAAGAATCGCATCTAGCAAACTCGTTTTACCGTGGTCAACATGCCCCATCACAGCCACAATCGGCGGACGAGGAACTGCCTTGTCTGATAATTTGTGCGCATGGTGATGAATTTCCGCAGAAACCGTCTTCCGTTTCAGCTGCACATCCAGCCCCAATTCTTCAACAATAATCTGCGCAGTCTCAAAATCCAGCCGCTGATTAATCGTCGCGGCAATACCATTCTTAAACAATTCACCAATCAGCGTAGTTACTGACAATCCCAGAGTTTCAGCCAACTCGCCAACCGTTACCGAATCTGCAATATTGACGATTTTTTCTGCCATAATAAGCTCCTCTCACCTCTGGGCGTAACTACGCTTCAGGGGATTTGTATTATTTTTTCTTTGATGATTTGCCGAGCGAAAGAGAAATCTTACGATTTTCCTTATCGATATCCAAAACTGTAAATTCTTTACGCTCGTTCAACGTAAATACCTTTTCAGGATCAGTACCGTCACCACCAAGCTCTGACACGTGAACCAAAGCTTCAACCGCTGGACTCAACTGTACGAATGCACCAAATGGAGTAATTCGAGTTACAGTTCCCTCAACTTTTTCACCAGGCTTAAATTGCTCAACTTCATCCAACCATGGATCTTTAGTCAATTGTTTCATACTCAAGCTCAAGCGCTCTTTGTCGATTGCAATAATCTTAGCTTCGATAGTTTGACCAACTTTTACGTAGTCGGATGGGTTATTAACACGCTCCCAGCTAATTTCTGAGATGTGAATCAAACCTTCAATACCTTCAACGTTAACGAATACACCAAAGTCAACAACACCTGTAACAACACCTGCAACTGTGTCGCCAATTGCCAACTTCTGGAATCGCTCTGCCAAACCTTCTTTAACTGCCTCTTTTTCAGAGAAGATCAATTTGTTAGCTTTTCGGTCAGCGTCCAAGATTCGCGCCTTGATATCTTTCTTTACCAAGCTGTTCAATCGTTGCAAGATTTCGTCCTTATCGCTAGAACCTACACGAGGATAGTGTTCGGCTGACAATTGCGATACTGGCAAGAATCCGCGAATACCTTCGTATTCAACTAGTAGTCCACCACGGTTAGCGTCGTATGGCACAACGGTGATGATTTCACCAGATTCCAATTTGGCCATAATTTCATCCCAACCACGATCTTTCGCAGCCTTGCGCAATGAAAGTAGCGAATAACCGTCTTCCAATTCGGTATCAATTACGCTAGCAATTACTGAATCGCCAACATTGTAATTCTTTGAAAGGCTAACTTCGCGGCGTGGAACCAAGCCAACACCCAAAGGTCCTAAATCGATTAAAATTTCGTGCTTCTTTACTGATAAAACAGTACCGTCAACCGTTTCGCCAACAGTAATTTGTTTAACACTATCGCCTGCTTGAGCCAGCAGGTCATCCATTGTAATTTTGGCATCTGCCATAAGTCTTCTAAAGACCCCTTCCTTAAAATTGATATTATTCTTCAGGGACATAATAAAAATATCCCCACAGATTATCACAATTATATCACAACAGATAGATAGAAGTCAAAGCTAGATCAGATAACGAGATCGCTGATAAGCCACCGTTAAAAAAGCCAAAATGCCAAAAGCCACTGCAGAAATAGCTACATCTTCTGGTCCAGTTTTTGGTAATCCTTTATCAGATTGCTTAGAAGGAGTAGAAGGAGCTGGCGTTATAGATGATGGCGATTGTTGAGACTGGGAAGGCGCAGGTGTAGGAGTTGTCTTTTTCGACTCTTCAGTCTTCACGTCGGTTCGTGCCTCACCTCTTCCACCTGATTGATTATTCGTTTTTTGATCTGCAGACTGCTGAGATGTGTTGTTGCTCTGTGAATTCTTATTACTATTCTCTGATGCTACCAAATCGCTAGAGATTGGCGACCCATCTTGCGACAAATTATTCTGCCTAATTCCGTAAAGAACAGCCAAAGATATAGCCACTAAAATAGCACCCACTACTACAAAAACTCCGATTGATCCAGCCTGATTTACTCGCTTCATATTATATCTCCACTCAAATTTTCTTTATTATATCATAATGATCTCTTACAAGTAAAGCTGGTGATATAATAAATATATGATTATTACGGTTGACACAGGTGGGACGAAAACATTAGTAGCCAGCTTTGACAAGGAAAAAGACCCTAAGTATATCATTAAATTCCCCACCCCTAAAAATGTAGACCAATACATTCAACGCGTCGCCGATCAAATTCACCTGATTACGAACAATAAGCCAATTGATGCAATTTCTGTGGCTCTGCCAGGAGTAGTCAAAGACGGCGTGGCAGTGTGGTGCCAAAACCTCGGCTGGAAAAATCAACCTATCCGTAAGCTACTTTCACGATATTTTCCTAATATACCAATATTCATTGCAAATGATGCCAATATGGCAGGACTGGCAAGTATTCTCAGATTGCCCAAAACTCCCAGATGCGGCCTATACATCACCCTAGGAACCGGCGTTGGCACTTCCCTAATCCTGAATGGAAATCTGCATAAAGAACTTAGCGACTGCGAAGGCGGACATATGTCTTTAAATTACAATGGCAAGATTACCACTTGGGAAGAGATTGCTGCGGGTAGAGTTTTACAGAGAATTTTTGGCGAATTATCATCAGACACCCCCCTGGAAGTCTGGGAAGAGGTTGCTAATAGAATAAAAGCTGGATTGCAACCGCTCATCGCCTTTACGCAACCAGATGTCGTTGTTGTTGGCGGGAGCGTGGGAGCATTCACATCCTATTTTTCAGATATTTTAAGCGGTCTTCTGGCAGAAAACTTACCCGCCGCCATATCAGTACCAAAAATAATCAGCGCCCCTAACCCCGAAGAAATTGTATTATACGGATGCTACGACAATGCCATCAGTCAGCTTGCCTCAAATTGAACACGATTTTCCAGAACTGCAATTCAAGGAGGGCGAAGTATTTTCCTGGAATCCTAATTCGCAAACAATCTATTACGAAAAATTAGATTCACAAGAAGACTTAGTGCAACTTTTACACGAAATCGCCCACGCTAAGCTTGGTCATAAAAATTATCAATATGATGTCCAGTTAATCGAAATGGAAAGATCTGCCTGGGAATATGCCGTTGATATTTTGGCGCCAAAATACGGCTTAACTCTCAGTATGGACGACGATAACATTCAAGATTCTTTGGATAGCTACAGGGATTGGCTACATAAACGTAGTCTTTGCCCTCAGTGTGGCGCAGTTGGATTACAGGCCACTTCCTCATCTTACAAGTGTATTAATTGCCGCTCAGAATGGCGCGTGAATCAAGCAAAATCCTGCCAGCTTAAAAGATATCAAATAAAATAAGCCTCTCATACGGAGGCTAATTTTAAGAGATTGGAGCGGTCTTATTCTGCAATTTTTTGTACTGTCTTTTTAGTACGGCGTGAAATGCGTCCGCCCTTAGCACCAGCGATACGAGCCAAAGCTGGATTTGCGGCAAAGCCACCAGTTCGACCGTTTTTACCGCCCTTGCGTCCGATTTTTGCGTAAAAATCTGGATCGCGAGCTAGATTTTTTTGAGCAGCCTTTAAGCCGCCAGCCTTTGTTCCTGCCATAGGAAGGTTTTCCTCCATTTTTAAAAAAGATTTCCACATAAATTTAAATGGAAACCCTCACCTTTATATATCACACATGATATGTGTTATGTTTATATGCTAGCATATTACTAATACTTTGTCAATATTTACATAAGTAGTTTTTATTGTGAATAAAATATTGCATTTTACTGACGCGTTAGCTATACTAATAAAGTCAGTTACTGACGGCACCTGTTGGAGCTTCAGAAATCATGAGTTCCACCACAAAAAATTCTCGTTTTCTGCGAGATTCGAGAAGAAAAATATCCCATCACATAGAGGGATATTTTTTATTGCAGATTTATTCTAAAACTCTCTTAATAGATTGTCTATTCTAAGCTGAGATTCTTGTGTTAACTCATTTTGCAAACCAATCCAGGCGTTAATAGCCACGGTAAATTTATCCTTGGCTATAGTAAACTGGTCGCTATCTTTCTTTTCGTTAGTCGACTTCAAATCGCGCGCAGCCAATAAAATAGCGTCTATTCTCTTCATCGCTAACTTACGTAAGTCAACCTCGTTTTCTCTGGATTCCAACCTCTTCTTTGTATCAGTCCATATTTTCTCCATAGCAATAAAGTCATTTTGCTTGGTCTTCGATAACTTATCTGACACCGTACGTATTTCACCGCTCAATTCCTTATCAAACTCCATAAAGCCGACAATCTTCTCTATACTCTGTATAGTTCGGTTCATCTTCTCTACCGATTTATTGCATTCTTCTGAATACTTTTTAAATCTAGTATTAACGTTCTTCTGCCAAGATACAAAAAATACTACATCACAGCTTTGGCGTTTATTTTTTAAATCAGCCAAATATTCATTCAATTTTTTAGTAGATAATTTGTCTTTTTGCAAATTAACAAACAGCGAGCCCTCCACCTCATTAGTGTTTTTTGTTACGCTTTGAACGTTTTCCCAAGATTTCCAGCTCACAAATCCATATGCCAATATCATTATCAGCGTTATAAAACTCATGACAATAGCCAATTTAAGCGTGCGATAATTTTTTATCAATTTCATAGTTCTATCCCCAGCGTAGTTGACCATAATTCACTATCAAGCGGCCAAGGATTAAAAGCACACCCCTGTAAATCAATTGATTGCTGCTGCATAACCGCCGCTGGATTATTAACCCCAGAACAATTCAAATGCCCATGCCCCAACCAGTGCCCAACTTCATGATTGATTACCATATGTCGATAATTACGAATATCACCACCTGCTTTATTCCACGCTGTAGTCGCGCCAGACCATCGATTGTCATTGATAATGACAGAAGACCCGACTCGACAACTCCAATCCGCGTCACAGCCTGACGAGAATGAGGACATCAATTCAGCTTGCGACAGAACTAGATTGAAACTTCCACTCTCTTTTACCTCTTTAAAAATAATCCCCATACGCGCCCAGCCTCGATTATCGTTTAAGGTTTCATTTACCTGTTTCGAGAATTCAGCTAGATTTGATCGGACATTGCCCTTTGTTGATATTGTATATGTGACTTCTTTTTTCACTCCAGAATTCAATTTTTTTGACGATTGAGATGTGGAGTGCCAATCTGGAGTCTGGATATCTGACACCTTAAATCTGGATAGTGATGATGGAGATTTTATTTCAGAAAAAAATTTAGCACTAATCGCCTTCTTCGCATCACTCTTATTCTCATTGGGTGCTGTTATGCTAATCGTTGGAGTTAAAGCAACAGCAATCGCCATACCGCCAGTAGCCACCCTACACACTATACACATACTTATATTCTATCACCCGCCAAAACATACCACAAACGTTTTAAGACAAAGAAGAAAGCCACCCTATTAGGATGGCTTTCTTATAATTCGGCACCGTGCTAGTTTCCCACTTTCGCAGTATAATCGCCGCTGGGGAGCTTAACTTCTGTGTTCGGAATGAGAACAGGTGTTTCCTCCTCGCTATGGGCACCGAAGGAGGGGGTTACGACGCTTGGTTCCGTATATACTCCACGGTGGGCCAAACCCCTTTCTTCGATGTCCAACATCAGCACGGAATTGATTTTTAATTGACCGGTACTTTTGAAAAGCACCAATTACTAGTTAAGTCTACCTTATCCGCAATGTTTATGCAAGCATAAACTCCACGGACAAGGACATAAAAAGGCAATGGGACTATTAGTACGCTTTAGCTCCATACATTACTGTACTTCCACCTT
Source organism: Candidatus Nanosynbacter sp. TM7-076 (assembly GCF_022828325.1). Classification (GTDB taxonomy): domain Bacteria; phylum Patescibacteriota; class Saccharimonadia; order Saccharimonadales; family Saccharimonadaceae; genus Nanosynbacter. Next base: position 95,283 of record NZ_JAJQJS010000001.1, on the reverse strand, counting down.
GCGCCTATCAAACAGATAGTCTTTCTGTGTCCTCATAGGGAAACCTTATCTTGAGGTTAGTTTCGCGCTTAATATGCTTTCAGCGCTTATCTAGTCCGCACATAGCTACTCGACAATGCAGCAGGTGGCCACAATCGATACACCAGAGGTGCGTCCGCCCCGGTCCTCTCGTACTAGGGGTAGATCCTCTCAAGTTTCCTATCGTCCATACCGGATATAAACCGAACTGTCTCACGACGTTCTGAACCCAGCTCGCGTACCACTTTAATCGGCGAACAGCCGAACCCTTGGAAGGTGCTCCCCCTCCAGGATGTGATGAGCCGACATCGAGGTGCCAAACAGCGCCGTCTATGTGAACTATTGGGCGCTATAAGCCTGTTATCCCCAGGGTAACTTTTATCCGTTTGCGCTGTCGATCCCACATTCATGTACAAATGTACGTACAGCGGATCACTTGCTCCGACTTTCGTCTCTGATTGGAATGTACTCCTCACAGTCAAGCTGGCTTATGCGCATACACTATCACTTCGATTTCCATCCGAAGTTAGCCAACCTTTGAACGCCTCCGCTACTCTTTAGGAGGCAACCGCCCCAGTTAAACTACCCACCATACACGGTCCGCTAACCGGATAACGGTCAGCGTGAGAACACAATCACAACAAGGGTGGTATTTCACTTGGTGACTCCACAAATACTGGCGTATCTGCTTCAAAGTCTCCCACCTATGCTACACATGTTGAAACCATATTCAATGTAAAGCTGTAGTAAAGCTCCATGGGGTCTTTTCGTCCTGGTACGGACAGACGGCATCTTTACCGCCAATGCACTTTCACCGAGTCCTTCGCTGAGACAGTGCCCACATGATTACTCCATTCGTGCGGGTCAGAACTTACCTGACAAGGAATTTCGCTACCTTAGGACGGTTATAGTTACCGCCGCCATTGACTAGGGCTTCAGTTCGCACCGTGAAGCGCTCCCCTTAACCTTCCAGCATTGGGCAGGAGTCAGCCCCTATACATCCACTTTCGTGTTAGCAGAGACCTGTGTTTTTGATAAACAGTTCCGTGGGCTCTTTTGCTGCGGCCCCCACATCGTTAGATGTCAGAGGTTCACGTTCAAAAGAACAATTCGTTTGCTCTATCTCAGAAAATTCGTTTTGTGATTAAAAATGTACTCTTTAACCTAATATTCACTGAGTGAACGCGGCTGATATCCACCGAAGTGGGGGCAGACCTTATCCCGAAGTTACGGTCGCTGTATTGCCGAGTTCCTTAGCGAAGGTTCGCTCGTAAGCCTGAGTCTACTCGACTCGAGCACCTGTGTTGGTTTGCGGTACGGGCGGCTAAGTCCACGCGTACACCTGCTTTTCTAGCCAGGGCTTTCACCAAAATCGCGACTCCGAAGAATCACTTTCACTCCCTTTGCGTTCCCGCTCGGTTGGACGGATAAACCATGAATCCGCTTCAATTACTTCCCCGTGAACAGTGTACAAAACTTAACCGGTTCAGGAATATTAACCTGATGTCCATCGCCTACGCTCTGCGCCTCGGCTTAGGCCCGACTAACCCTGAGATGATTACCATGGCTCAGGAAACCTTGCTCTTACGGCCGAGAGGATTCTCACCTCTCTTATGGTTACTCATTCCAGCATTCTCACTTCCTACCGCTCCACCGAACCTTCCGATTCGACTTCACCGCTGATAGGAACGCTCCTCTACCACTACACACTAAGAACAAAATCAAAGTTTCTTAATCAATTCAAACCTTGGAATGATCTTTCCGTCTTTTTCAATATTATCTAAAAACATTTTCTTAGGTCTAGCCCATAATTCTCCGTCGCCATAAATGGCTCGATAAACTACAAGCTCTTCAAGCGTCTCAGTATGAACAGCTATACTTACAACAACATACTTATTGCCTTTATAGTGTTTATAAACGCTACCTACGTAAATCTCATTTTCCATAAATTGATTGTAACACAACTTTAACTTTGTACTTAGCGTGTAATCCATATCTTCGGTATAACGTTTTAGCCCCGTTACATTTTCCACGCAAGATCTCTTGACTAGTGAGCTGTTACGCACTCTTTAAATGAATGGCTGCTTCTAAGCCAACATCCTAGCTGTTTAAGAAATCTCACCTTGTTTCCCACTGAACGTTAATTTAGGGACCTTAGATGATGGTCTGGGCTGTTTCCCTTTTGAGCACCGATCTTAGCACCGATGTTCTAACTGCCGTGATTACACACATGGTATTCGTAGTTTGTTAAGGGTGGGTACAGTTGCCCGCCCCAGTCCTTTACAGAGCTCTACCCCCATGTGCTACTAACACGACGCTAGCCCTAAAGCTATTTCGAGGAGAACCAGCTATCTCCGAGTTCGATTGGCATTTCACCGCTAACCACAAGTCATCCAAACACTTTGCTGCGTATCCTGGTTCGGTCCTCCACCACCTGTTACAGTGGCTTCAACCTGCTCATGGTTAGGTCACCCGGTTTCGGGTCTAATCCTTACAACTTAATCGCCCTATTCAGGCTCGCTTTCACTGTGGCTCCGTCAATTGACTTAACCTCGCTGTAAAAATTAACTCGCTGGATCGTTCTACAAAAAGCACGCCGTCACCGGACAAGCCGGCTCCGACTCCTTGTAGGCACTAAATTTCAGGATCTATTTCACTCCCCTCCCGGGGTTCTTTTCACCTTTCCATCACTGTACTAGTTCACTATCGATCGTATATTATATTTAGCCTTGGCTGGTGGTCCAGCCAGATTCAAACAGGGTTTCTCGTGCCCCGTCCTACTCGATAAAACATACATAAGGTCAGCGTCGTTTTCATATACACGGCTTTCACGTTCTTTGGCTAGTCATTCAAACTATTCTACTAACCACGCCGATTTCTTACCTTACTAACTGTTGATAGCCAGTTATCGCAAATCAGATTATTTGAATGAATCAAATTCTCTGACTTGGTCATATGTAATATCACAACCCCTTATAAGTATTCGTCTATCAACTTATTTGCCTAAATTAATAGGCAAAAACTTAAAAGGTTTGGGCTGTTGCGATTTCGCTCGCCACTACTTTCGCAATCGTTATTTACTTTCTCTTCCTCATCCTACTAAGATGTTTCAGTTCAGATGGTTCCCGCTCGCTTGCCTATGTGTTCAGCAAGTGGCAACATGACATGACTCATGCTGGGTTTCCCCATTCGGAGATCTCCGGATCAAAGCTTGTTGACAGCTTCCCGAAGCTTATCGCAGTCTTCCACGTCCTTCATCGGTAATATACGTCTAGGCATCCATTTAGCGCCCTTGAGTACCTTTTTATGCATTGACTTAACTAGTAGTTGCTACTTTGCAATTACTACTACCGTCAATTAAAAACTCAATTTCTTTTACTCTCAAATTGTTAATGATCAGTGCCTCACACATTTGAGTGCACAATCGACAAGTCAATAAATTGACAAATCTATCTACACTCAGATGTTTTCTCACTGCCCTCGCACGTTTTGCAGTGTATTGCCAGAGGTTCGTTTGAACATTCGCTTAACTAGTAATTAACTATACAGCAGCTGAGATTCTTTTGCAAGGGTTTTTTCAAAGTTTTTTCGACTTTTTTTGCTTTTTATTAAAATCAGCGCCAATCGCCTCAGAAATGCTAGAAAAACCGTCATTTTTTAGCAGCTGAAGCAGCTCGCGATTTATTCGCCCAATTAGTTGCGGACCTTCAAAAAACAGCCCAGTTATAAGCCCAACTAGACTAGCCCCTGCCTTAATCTTAGCGTATGCATCTTCGGCCGAAAAAACTCCGCCAACACCAATAATAGTCAGTTTATCTCCATGGTTTTTATATGTATGCTTAATCAATTCTAAGCTATGTGCGCGAGTAGGTTTGCCGCTTAATCCACCCCTAATGTCATCAGTCAAAGGATCTTTAAGATCTACCTTCTCACGATCCTTTATTAAATTAGCGACCGTTACGCCCTGAATATTATGCTCAACAATAACCTTTAATAGCGAATCGAACTGCTTCAAATCATACAAATGTGGCATTTTAACCCAGAAATGAACATTTCTCTCTATAGAATCTAATTCGCTTAATAAAGTCTCTAGCGTATCGGCATAGATAAACGGCTCCTTGCCAGCATTCGGACAAGAGATATTAATCTCTATAACGCTTGCCAGATTGTTTTCTACGATATAACTAACCGCTTTTTTTACGTCCCGAATTATATATTCTTCCGGAACGACTGGCCCAAATTTGTCTTTCGTGGATTTATCAGCAATAACAGCCACAGACACAACTGTCGGCATTGATTTAACCTTAGGTCTATTTAATTCAATGTAGTCACTAATCTTCTCTAGCCCATAATTTGGCATGCCAGCGTACACAACTACAGATTTGGTGTTCGGCAATCGATGAAACCATGGTCGAGGATTTCCTCTTCTCGGCTCCATAGTTACAGATCCGCCAGAAGCAAAGCCAAATCCAACATCTTCCATTAAAGGTGACAATTGTACATTTTTATCAAACCCCGCTGACAAGCCTATTGGGTTATTAAATACAATTCCATCAATTTCCTGCTGTAGCGACTTGTCCTGGAAGCTCCATAATTTACGAATAGCCCATCTAATAGGAGAAAATGCTTGCACCAGACGACCGCAAAAAATAGTTAACTTATGAGTAAAGTCTGGTGTTAGTAGGAATAATATTGGCTTAACAATATGCTTATACATATTCTAAGAGTATAGCTATCTATGCTTTATTAAGCAAGGTTACTTGCAAATAAAAAATCGCCTGTTCGGCGATATTCCTGACTATCTATGATTGGTGGGCGCTGAGGGACTCGAACCCCCGACCCTCTCGGTGTAAACGAGATGCTCTAGCCAACTGAGCTAAGCGCCCATATTAAAAAATATGGTGGGCGATGAGGGACTTGAACCTCCGACCTCGTCATTATCAGTGACGCGCTCTAACCAGCTGAGCTAATCGCCCTCATTCGTCTTGGTGGAGTGTCGTGGACGTAAGCCCACTTCACCCCATATGGTGGAGACACAGGGACTCGAACCCTGGACCCCCTGCTTGCAAAGCAGGTGCTCTAGCCAACTGAGCTATGTCCCCATAAATGGCCAAGACCTTTTAATTGTACAGTATCTTTTTAATTCTGACAAGTGTATAATTAATAATATGTTATATCAATTTAGTTTTAGCGCATTATTTTTTGGGATTTTAGTCTTAATTGCTGGTGGAATAGTCGTCATTTTTCATCAAAAATTAGCCGACAATCTGGGAAGCGGTGTAAGCAGCTATGACCGTTTCAAGTTTTGGGGGCTTGTTACATGTGGAGTGGGATTCGCTATTATGCTCAGCCTGCACACTATCCCACTAAACTGGCTATTAAACTCCCTTTTTGGCGGCGGACTATAATAGACGCTTACTAAAAACAAAATAGCCAAACACTGTTGGCTATTTTTTTGTAATCGCAATTCTATCAAAACATCAGATTTAATAAAATCAGTCACATAAAAAGCCCCTCGTAGAGGGACTTTTTTGTTTAACAATTTGATTGTGCAATTCATCAATCGGTTTATCGTAGAGAAAGGTTGAACTTTTGTCTCGTCCTCGAGAGGACTATTGTAAATATGTAAGCTCGACACATTTACGAGACCGACCTAGCTCAATCTGTGATTGCTCGACAGATTGGCATCGTTACTCCCTAGAAAGGAGGTAATCCATCCGCACCTTCCGGTACGGATACCTTGTTACGACTTAACCCCAATCATGCCCCCCACCTTAGGCCGACGAATCGGACTTCGGGTGTTGGTCACTTTCATGGTTTGACGGGCGGTGTGTACAAGACCCGGGAACGTATTCACCGCAACTTGCTGATTTGCGATTACTAGCGATTCCGACTTCATGCAGGCGAGTTTCAGCCTACAATCCGAACTGGGACTAGCTTTGATGCGATTTGCTTCACCTCGCGGCTTCGCTGCGCATTGTACTAGCCATTGTATTACGTTTCTAGCCCAGGACGTAAGGGAAATACTGACCTGACATCATCCCCTCCTTCCTCCCCGTTACCGGGGCAGTCTGAATAGAAAAATACAACTATTCACAAGGGTTGCGCTCGTTGAAGGACTTAACCTAACATCTCACGACACGAGCTGACGACGGCCATGCATCACCTGTCACAGGGTTCCAAAAGGCACAGTCTACTTTCGCAGACCTTCCCTGGATGTCAAGCCCTGGTAAGGTTCTTCGGTTATCATCGAATTAAAGAACATAATCCACCGCTTGTGCGGGTCCCCGTCAATTCCTTTATGTTTTAGCCTTGCGGCCGTACTCCACAGGCGGGATACTTAACGCGTTAGCTTCGCTACTGAAGGGGTCGATACCTCCAACAGCTAGTATCCATCGTTTACGGCGTGGACTACCCGGGTATCTAATCCGGTTCGCTCCCCACGCTTTCGTGCCTTAGCGTCAGAAATGGCCCAGTAACCTGCCTACGCCATCGGTGTTCCTTCTAATATCTACGGATTTCACTCCTACACTAGAAATTCCAGTTACCTCTACCATTCTCGAGTTTAACAGTTTGAATAATAGTCTGTATGGTTGAGCCACCAGGTTTCACTATTCACTTATTAAACCGCCTACGCAACTCTTTACGCCCAGTCACTCCGGATAATGCTTGCACCCTACGTATGACCGCGGCTGCTGGCACGTAGTTAGCCGGTGCTTATTCATGAGTTACCGTCATATTCTTCACTCATAAAAGAAGTTTACAACCCGAAGGCCTTCATCCTTCACGCGGCGTTGCTCCATCAGGCTTTCGCCCATTGTGGAAGATTCCTCACTGCTGCCTCCCGTAGGAGTCTGGACCGTGTCTCAGTTCCAGTCTGGCTGATCATCCTCTCAGACCAGCTATGGATCGTCGGCTTGGTAGGCCATTACCCTACCAACTACCTAATCCAACGCAGGCTTCTCCCAAAGCGCCCGAAGGCTTTAATCCGAAGACCATATGCGGCATTAGCTACCCTTTCGGGCAGTTATTCCTCACTTTGGGGCAAATTCCTACGCGTTACTCAGCCGTCCGCCGCTCGCCGACATTTTACACAAAATTCTTGAATAGATCTTCTATATTACCCAGAAGCTTCCAGAATTCAGTGTAAAACTCGCTGCCGCTCGACTTGCATGTGTTAGGCACGCCGCCAGCATTCATCCTGAGCCAGGATCAAACTCTCCGTTAAAATCTACTTTGTATCAAAGTATTAAGGCTCTACAAAAATATAAACTGACGATGATATTGCACAATCAAATTGTTAAAGTTCATCTTAAGTCAGACTGAAGTATGATTTACCTCGCTCTACAGATTGTAAATCGTTGCTTAACTCGCACTCCAGCAGCCAGACTTGTTACTAATCTTACAGTATATAATTGTCTAGGTCAATAGATTTTTACAATTATTTTGTTGCGAAAAATACAACGACAGCTACAACCATACCAATGGCCGCCCCAGCCGCCACTTCTACAGGGGTGTGACCATGAGCAACGCGAAGTTTTTTCAACTTGCTACCCTGCTCTGAGATCAACTTATTAAGTGTTTCGCCCTGCATTCCAGACGAATAGCGAACCATCATGGCATCATACATTACTATAATAGCCAGCCAAGTAGCTAGTCCAAATACAGAACTATCCCAGCCATCTTGTAGCCCCAGAAATACCGCCAGCGACACAACAATCGCACTATGAGCGCTTGGCATACCTCCGGATAGAAGTATTTTTGGGTTTGTATCACCGCTAAATACTCGACGATTACGCCCCATGAGATGAAACACTTGCTTCAACCCTTGGGATATCGCCCATGCAATTACTGGGACTATCAAGACTTTCATTTATTAATTACCATCATCCTGCGGACGATCCGCCATCAAGCCGATTGACGAAACAGCGTCGCCGTCAGATAGACGCATAATCGTCACGCCCTGAGTTGTCCTTCCGAGTAGCTTAATATCGCTCAAGCCCAGGCGGATAGTTTGACCATTCTGAGAAACCAATAACGCCTCTGTTATTTCTGGGTCGATAGTCTGCACAGAGATAATCGGACCAGTTTTTGCAGTTACGACTGCGGCTTTTATACCGACTCCGCCACGTTTATGACTTGGGAAATTCGACACCTTTGTACGTTTACCGAAGCCTTTTTCACTAACCACCAGCAAGGTTTGGTCGTCACCCGTAACGATATCCATACCAACAACAGAGTCATTTGGACGCAATCTTACACCACGGACACCACGAGCTGATCTGCCCATTGGGCGCGTATCTTTCTCATTAAAACGAATGGCTTGTCCTGCAGACGTAGATATAATCACATCATTTTCGCCAGTCGTCCTCTTTATCCAGCGCAGTTCATCGCCTTCATCCAATTTAATAGCAATCAATCCATTCGTACGGACATTGGCATAATCTTTCACAGGAGTCTTCTTAACTGTACCCTTCTTTGTCGCCATGAACAGATATCCGTCTTCATTAGCGTTCTTTTCGTGCTTGATAATTGCCGTTATCTTCTCTTCTGGCTGAAGTTGCAATAAGTTAACCGCAGCAACGCCTTTAGCACTTAGGCTAGCAGCTGGCACTTCGTAAGCCTTCAAGCGGAAGATCCTACCCATATTAGTGAAGAATAATAGATAATCGTGCGAGCTCGCCTGAACGACTTGATCAATAACATCTTCTTCCTTAGTCGTCATACCACGCTTGCCTTTACCGCCACGATTTTGCCTACGATAATCACTTACTAAGGTTCGCTTGATGTAATTTTCGCTTGTAAGTAGAATTACCGACTCTTCCTCTGGAATCAATTCCTCATCAGAGAATTTCCCTAATTCATGATTAATAATCTTACTGCGCCTATCATCACCATACTTTTCTTTCATAGCAAGCAGCTCTTCCTTAACAACACGCAAAATCTCGTTCTCGTCAGCCAAAATTGCTTCCAGCTTCTTAATCAGTTCGTGAAGCTGCTTCAATTCTTCTTCAATCTTGTCGCGCTCCAATCCCTGCAATCGTCGTAGTTGCATTGCCAAAATTGCGGCCGCTTGAATTTCCGACAGACCAAATCTCTCCATCAAGCGCTTGTCGGCATCGTCATAACTTTCGCGAATTGTCTTAATCACCTCGTCAATATGATCAAGCGCAATTTTCAGACCTTCCAATATATGAGCTCGTTCCTTAGCTTTGCGAAGTTCAAACTCGGTCCTGCGTCGAATAACACCTTGACGGTGCTTAATAAACTCCGCCAAAATCTCTTTTAATCCCATAACCTTAGGCTGAATACCATTGACCAAAGCCAGGACATTATAATGGAATGACGTCTGTAGTCCAGTCAATTTATACAATTGGTTAAGAATCTTCTTTGGATAAGCGTCTTTCTTCAATTCAACGACAACTCGAACCTTACCGCGAGCACTTTCATCTCGCGCATCGGCAATATGCGTTATTTTTTTGGCAAGGACAAGTTCTCGAACCTTATCAACAAAGCCTTCCTTACTCATACCATACGGAACTTCGGTGATTATAATGCTATAACGACCATTTTTGCGCTCTTCAATCGACGCAACCGCACGAATCGTAACTGAACCACGCCCAGTTTCATATGCCTGACGCATTGGCGCACCACCATAAACTTCCGCACCTGTCGGAAAATCAGGACCCTTAATGTGTGTCAATAGTTCGTCTAGTGTAATTTCAGGATTATCTATTTGAGCAACTGTAGCGTCAACCACCTCGCCAAGGTTATGCGGTGGAATATTCGTTGCCATACCAACAGCAATACCCATCTGACCATTCAACAGAATATTTGGAACGGCCGACGGCAAAACTACTGGCTCTTTCTCTGTTCCGTCGAAGTTATCACGAAAATCAACGGTTTCTTTGTCGATATCAGATAGCAGCTCGCCACCAATTTTATCCATTCGCGCCTCAGTATAACGGGAAGCCGCTGGCTCATCACCGTCCATAGAACCGAAGTTACCCTGACCTTCAACTAGCGTATACCGCATCTTCCAAGGTTGAGCCAAGTTTACCATGGCATCATAAATTGATGAGTCACCGTGCGGGTGGTAGTTACCCATAACTTCACCGACAATTTTTGCTGACTTCACTGTAGCGTGAGGAGCGCGCCAACCATTCTTATTCATCGCATACAAAATACGACGATTAACAGGCTTCAGCCCGTCACGAACGTCCGGCAAAGCACGGTCAATAATAACCGACATGGAGTATTTAAGGAAGGAGTCTTCCATAACACGCTCAACTGTCGACTTTTCAATACCGCGAACTTCTGGCTCTTCGTTCGGAATTTCTGATTCTACTATATTTTTATTATCGTTGTCCGCCATATCTCCTCCTTAAAAGTCCAAATCTTCCACATTAACCTTAGCGGCATTTGTTTGAATAAAATTTTTCCTCAATTCTACGCTATCACCCATAAGCTTCGTAAATATCGCGTCTGCCCGTTCTGCGTCCTCAATATTAACCTTCACTAGTGTTCGATTTTCTGGATTCATAGTAGTTTCCCATAATTGAGCAGCATCCATCTCACCAAGACCCTTAAATCGTTGCTGCGCCGTGTAGCCCGCCTGCTTAAATTTCTCAGCATTTTCATCAATCTTTACACCAGCAGCCTTGCGCTCATTAATCTTTTCGTTCAATTTTTGTTCGAGGGCTACTTCATCATAGACGTAATCTATCTTACGATTACTGCCAGTTCCTCTACTCAGCCCAAACAGAGGCGGCTTCGCCAAATATACGTGACCCGCTTCAATCACTTCAGACATGTATCGGAAGAAGAATGTCATCAAAAGTGTAGAAATGTGCGCACCGTCAACGTCGGCATCTGTCATAAATATAATCTTGTCGTAACGAATACCACTGATATCAAATTGGTCGCCAATTCCAACACCCATAGCCTTAATCAAGGAAACAATTTCAGCATTAGCAAACATCTTATCAAACCTTGCGCGCTCAGTATTCAACACCTTACCGCGAAGAGGAAGAACAGCCTGAATAGTTGAATCGCGACCATCCTTAGCTGAACCCGCAGCAGAATTACCCTCGACAATAAATAATTCACAATCTTTTCGGTTACGAGATGAGCAATCCGTCAATTTAGATGGCAAGTTTAAACCCTCAAATGCTCCCTTACGGATAACGTTGTCGCGCGCAGCCCTTGCTGCCTTACGAGCTCGTGCCGCCAATGTAGCCTTGCCGACAACCTTCTTAGCTGTAGCTGGATTTTCCTCCAAGTAATACGCAAAATATTCGCTCATTACCTGATCAACATAGCGGCGCATCTCTGGATTACCAAGTTTATTCTTGGTCTGACCTTCAAACTGAGGATCTGGCAACTTCACCAAAATAACTGCCGTCAAACCTTCGCGGATGTCATCACCAGTCAGATTATCCTCTTTTTCTTTCAGTAAGCTATTTTTGCGAGCGTAGTCATTAATTACACGCGTGAGAGCTGTTCGAAAACCAACCAAATGAGTACCACCATCAGGAGTTAAGACGTTATTAGCAAATGGCTTTACCACTTCAGCGTAGGTGTCATTATACTGAACCGCAATTTCCACCATACAATCTTCAACCTGCTTCTCGACGTAAAATATATCGTCCGATAAAACGTCCTTGCCAATATTCAGGTTTTTTACATAACTCTGAATACCGCCCTCAAAGTAGAAAGCTTTTCGTTCGTCAGTTCGCTCATCAATAACCGACGTGTGAATACCTTTCGTAAGATATGCCTGATGACGAAGATAATTAACAACCCATTTATAGTCAAAATTAACCGTCTCCTTAAAGATGGTTGGGTCTGGATAGAAAGTAATTGTCGTACCAGAACCATCAGACTTTCCGACTACTTCTAATTCTGTCTGAGGCACGCCTGTTGCGTATTCTTGGCGATAGATTTTACCGTTCTTCCTAACTTCAGCAATCATCCGAGTAGACAGCGCATTCACAACACTAGAACCAACACCGTGAAGTCCAGACGAGACCTTATAGCCACCGCCACCAAACTTACCGCCGGCGTGTAAGATTGTTAATACCGTCTCCAATGTACTCTTACCCGTCTTTGGATGCTTATCGACAGGAATACCACGACCGTCATCAGATACTCGAACACCACCATCCTTTAACAAAGTTACTTCGACCTTTGTAGCGTAACCAGCGATTGCCTCGTCAATTGAGTTATCGGCAATCTCCTTAATCAAGTGATGCACGCCCTCATACCCCGTACTACCGATGTACATTCCTGGACGCTTACGAACCGGCTCAAGACCCTCTAGGACCTGGATTTGTGAGCCATCATAAGATTGTTCATTTGTTTGTTTAGCCATATCTCCCTCACTATTATCTGAATTATCAGCTCTTTTCAACAACCTTATTATACATCAAAATAGATATATTCTCAAACTATTTACTTTTTTAGTATGCTTATGCTAAAGTTAGATTAAAGTTATATAACAACAAAAATAAAAGAGGTCAAAATGTTCAAAAAAATTATCTCGCGCCTACCATACAGCCCTTCAATGATCCACAATTTGGGCTTTTATGCGAAACGCTTACGTAAGGAAGAAGCTAATCGAAAGATCGGTCTTATCTTAACCGCCCTAGCGCTTATCGTGCAATCTTTCACTGTTTTTTCACCGCCAGAATCAGCCAATGCAGCAGATTCCAGCGACCTAATTTATGGCGGAATTTCTAGCGGTCAACAACTAATGGCTCATTATGACGCGAACACAAATAATATTCACGACCTCTACGATCATCTTGGTATTAGCCGCTCAGATCTAGTAGCTGCAACAGGAAATCTTCAGACATTGAACAGTAACATGGGAACTTATTCTTGGGGACTTACGCCTCATTTTGGACCATCAAGAGGTGAAGGTTCATATGTAGTGCGCACATCTCAAGGAGGGGCTCGCACTTTCTACTATCGACCTCACAACCTCTGGGGCAACTTCTCATACAGAGCATTTGTTGGATATTCAGCTGGAACCGGATGGTTTGCAATCATGCTTAACTGTGGCAACTTAATCTTAAAATTCGCACCACCAAACCACCATTGTCCGACTGGTCAAGTTGGCACATACCCAAACTGCTCCACTCCACCACAGCCAGTAGCTACATGTAACGCTCTAGACATAAAGAATAATGGAGACACTTACCAACTTACAGCCAACGCAAGTGTAGCCAACGGTGCTACAATTCAAAAATATGTATACAGTATTTATCGAGGAAACACCCTAGTTAAAACTATAGAAAGCAACGATAAGATTGTATCTTATACAGAGAAAACACCGGGATCATACAAAGTTGTTCTAACAGTAAAAAGCTCGCTAGGCGACAAGACCTCAGACGCCTGCGTAAAGACATTTACTATACCAGAGCCAGCAAGGTGTCCTCAAAACCCTAAATTATTAAAGGACGATCCTCAATGCCAACCATGTCCAGGCGACTCTACTATATGGATTAACGATAGTCGATGTTCTGCCTCGTTCGTGCAGACAAAAACCGCAGTTAATCTCACCCAGAATAACGCCGACGCAACAACTACGGTTGCAAAATCTGGAGATCGAATTACCTACACTCTTTCGGTAAAAAACAAAGGTCTTAAAGAGGAAGAATTTACATTCAAAGATCAAGTCAGCGACCTATTAGAATATGCAGACATATTCGACGCTGGCGGCGGAACATTGACAGATGATAAAGGTGCTAGCGCGGGCAGCAGCAACGCAAAAGTTCTAGTATGGAACCCTATCAAGATCAAGCCAGGAGAAACCCAGAAGCGCAGCTTTACTATCCAAATAAAGAACAACATCCCAGCAATGGCTAGCGGTAAAAGTAATCCAATGTCTTATGATTGTAGGATTGATAACACATTTGGCAATACTGTCAGTACAAAAATTGACTGCCCTGCACCGAAAGTTATTGAACAGACCACTTCGCAATTACCAAAAACTGGCGCCAGCGAGAATATGATGTTCGCAGGAATTATCTCAGCTGTAGTTGTATTCTTCTATGCTCGATCACGTCAATTAAATAAAGAGGTTAGAATTGTTCGGCGAGACATGTCCGCAGGAACTTTATAGGAGGTGAAAAATGAGTGAAAAATTAAAATCTACTGTAGAGAATAATGCTGTCGACACCAGAGAATTAGCAGACTTAAGCAGAGAAAAAGCGGCTGAAATCGAAAGATCTCTAGAAAAGGCGGTTGAAAAAGAAAAATCAAATGCCGAAAATGAAAATAGCATTAAACATGAGGCTATGGAAATTGCCACCCGCCAAGAAAAGCGGCAAGAACAAAAAGAATCTAAAGAGATAAAAGAAGATAAGCCTCTTACAAAAAAAGATATTGAAGCTTCGTATAAGAAGACTTTGGAAAATGTACAAGACCAATTATCAGCTCCATCCAGGGCTTTCAGTAAGGTCATTCATAATCCAGTAGTCGAAAAGACTAGTGACGCAATTGGCAATACTGTTGCCCGCCCTAACTTAATCATTTCTGGCGCCTTAGGAGCAATAGCTTCTGTCGTTGTGTATTTTATCGCCAAAAGATACGGATACCTATTATCAGGATCAGAAACTATTATCCTGTTTGTAGCTGGCTGGTCTATTGGCGCTGTTATTGAATACGCTCGAGTAGGGTTTATCAACAACAGGAAAAATAGCTAGATAGATGTTGAATCTTATCTCAAGCTAATCATCACTTCACTATCGTCGTCATCACCATTGCGTAAATCGAGCCGATTCTTAACTACAGGTTGGCTCGGTTTTACATTTACAGAGGAGACAGGGCTATTATTTGTAGTCATAGACATATTTGGCTTATTGGCGACAGCACTATCTATCGCAGAAGGTTGACTTTGCTGTTTGCTATCAAGATTAGAAGCCGTAGCATTTACGCTATTTATATTAGAAGGCGCATTATTAACCACCTCTGGGCGACCTTGCGGATTCTGTATTTGTGAGGAAGTCTGTGGAGTTTGCGAATTTGCCGGTCTTACGGTTGAGTTAGAAGCGGGCTTTCCTCCTAGTTGTTGCCTCTTCGCTAGCCATTCATCTAAGAACGATGACCCACCGCCCGACGATTTTTGACCAACAGAAGGCGCTAATTGAGAAGGACTCGTCTTTGGTTGCGCACTACCTCTAATCCTGTCAAATATCTCCTTTTCAACGACAGCTCGTGGTCTACCGTATTTAGCAGCAGATAGCCTTACTAACGCGTCTCTCAGCTGATTATTAACTTGCCCCATCGGAGGAATCCAATTCATACTAAACGGCGCAGACGGCACGTTATTAATCATCACAGAAGTTATGGACTGGAAGTTTGGCAATTTAGCCAAGTCGTCGACATCGAAAGTCGGCTGAAACTTCTTAACCATCAATTCGGCGTCAGTCACACCGATACGCCCAGAAATAACCGTACCGACGTTACCGATAATAGCTTCTCGTATCTTATCCGTTAACTGAGTCATAAACTGGTTACCCATAATAAGACTTAATTTATACTTACGAGCCTCAGACAGAATAGATTCAAAGCTGTCAGTGGCGAAGTTCTGGAACTCGTCAACATACAGTGAAAAATCAACCCGCTGATCCTCTGGAATATCCGCCCGAGACATCGCCGCTGCTTGAAACTTCATCACAAAGATAATACCCAAAAGCTTAGAGTTAAGTTCACCCATCTTACCTTTCGACAAGTTAACTAGCAAAATCTTATTATTATCCATAATTTCACGCAAATTAAATCCAGATTTGGTCTGACCAATGATATTGCGCATTGCATCGTTGGAAATAAATGGGCCAAACTTTGATACAACCCATGAAATAACCTCACCTGCCTCATTTGACCTTTGTGACGCAGGAAATTCCTTTGTCCAGAAGTCAATAACTTGCTGATCTTTCACGTACTTAAGCTTGCTTTTCACAAATTCAGGATCAATAAGACACTTCGGCACGTCAATAAACGTTCCACCAGCAGGATCCGACATCAACAATAAAGCGCAGTTTCTAAAAATATGCTCCAAACGAGGACCAACAATTCCCGTATGGCCTGGATCGTAAAGGCCATACAGCATATTAATTGCCTCTTGAACCAAAAAGTCTTTTTGGTCTGGAGTGTCGAACTCAAACATATTCAGACCAATTGGATTGGTCATGTCGGCAGGATTAAAGTAGATAATATCCTCAACGCGCTCTTTTGGAACCTTACCTAACAATGACTCAACCAAATCACCGTGCGGATCAATAAAGGCGAATCCTCGACCATCCATCATATCCTGATAAGCCATATTTTCCTGCAAGACGGACTTACCAACGCCTGTTTGACCAATAATATATACGTGGCGGCGGCGGTCTTTTGTCCCGATTCGAATAGGCTTTTTGACTCCTCGAAATTCGTTATAACCAATCAACAAACCCTCATCCAAAACATCTGTTGGTCCATCAACCTGCTTGGACATCTGTCGCTTAACTTGTGAAGTCGGAATTGCGTTAGCTCCAGGCAAATGAAATAACGTTGCCATTTCTACACTGTTGAGAATATTACTACGAGTTTCCTGAGGAAAGAACCTCATAATATATGCTGTTGTCATTTCCTCAACATTCCTAGTTAAAGAGAACTTAAACCCATTATTGCGCGGTGAGTCAAACAACGAGAAGGCTGCTATTATATTTTTTAACAACACTTGAGAGCGCGCCGCAGTGTTTGACGAAATTACAACACGCACTAAAACTTCATACGCAGGATAGCGAGCTTTTTCGCTGATAGCATCCACTTCCGCCTGCTCTAAAGACGTTAGCTGCTTGTCCTCAGAATTAGAGCCGCCGTCTTTTTCATTATTCTCTGGCGGTTTCCACAAAGCCTCCATAATATCCATAGGAGCAACACCACCGAAACCCTTCTTCTTGCCCTTATTCTTCTTCATACCGTCAATATGAGACTCTGAAGCCTTAGACCAACCGTCATACGCCGGACGCAGTAAAAATTGTACACCTATTCCATCTTCTTTAGATGCCGAAGACAAAGCATTTAATAACGCCCTGGAAGCATCTCTTTTCGACTCCTGATAAGTCGATATTGGATAAACAAAGGATTTTTTCAGGGTGAATTCGCCGCCGATGGTACCGCTCATCTTGCCAACCTTGCTGAATATATTAGTATCAGATACCTCTTCTAGCCGAGCAGAAGGATATGCTGCCGCTACAGCTTGACGAATAACATCAACTAGCACTAGCGGAACAACCGCGTAATAGTGAACTAATCCACCATGCGCAACAATCTCAAACGATATATGACGTTGGCCGTAGACTTTACTTTTGAATCCTTTAGTTGCCGTACTTGAGATAATGTTATACATCACCTGGGCTTGCGACAACACCTCTTCAGTTAAATCTCGCTCATCTCGATTTGAGCTATTAACGTCCTCACTTGTCGGAGGCAAATGTATAAGCAACGGCACCATCTTCAAGCCTCGTTCATAATTTTTGGCCTCTCTCAGCATATTACGATACAACACAAAAGCTACCGCAGCACCAGCGGCTATAATAACAATCGCTATAAAACTAACTATCAAAGGACCCGCACCCATATAAAACCCTACTTATTACCGTCGTCATTTTGACCTAAAGTCTTATTATATCGTTTTTTTAAATAATCAGCCTGCAGCTGTGCAATAACTCTATTCCTCTCATATGGATTATCTTTTGTTAAAGCTATAATCTTTTTAACTTTATCCACCCATTCTCTTTCTATCAAGTCTTCATCCGCTGCCACCAGAGGAGTATCATCATCAGCTACTACCCCTGACTGCTTCGCACTTTGATCGTCGTTTTGAGATTGAGATAAAGGAACTGTTGTAGTATTATCAACAGGCAAAGCCACGGGGATATTGTTATATTGCTCAACCCTAGCACCAAGAGACTGCTCAGACTCTCTTCCAACTTCAGGATTTAATGATGTATTTTCTACATTATACTCACCGCCACCTATATTTTGTGGCTGCACCTCAGGGGTCCTATTAACTTGTGGCAGTTCGGGATTCATAAATATATTGTACCACGTAACTACTTAAAATACACAACTACATTCAGGACGGGATTAGTATCTTTTATGTATAAAAAAACACGCCAGCAATTCAAACACACCAAGTAATAATATCTCAAAAATCCCAACATCTCCCATCGATTGCATACCCACATAAATAACTGGAGCAAGAGAGATTACAGTAGAATAATAATACGTCTTATACTTAGATTCATTGCGACTATTCTTGAAATTAAAAAATTTCGCAGCTATTCGCTCCGATGTTAAAAATACTACATAAGTTAGACAGATAAATAGTACATACAAACATACAAAAAACGCTAAAATCCCAAACGGACCAGCAGAACTCGGGTTTGTTGCATTCAAAATAACCGCAGTCAAAATCAATGCAACCAACGCTATAAAACTAATTATCTTCATCCCCATACTCACATCATACTATACACAAGAAGCCTGAGCGATAATACTATAGCATATAGACACAAACCATCCGCCGATAAAAAATAACTATTAGGCGCGGGTGCTACTTGCCTATTACCGCTCGAGGCGATTTGACCGCTCCTTAATTAAGGAGCATCCTTGCAGTGTTCCTCTGCATACATCCAGGACTTTCATCGCTAGTTCTTTAACGAGGATTAACTGGATGTATGCGGTACTAACCGCGCGCTCAACGCTTTTACAATTTGCGAAATATTGTAAAGGCGGAGCATTGGCTGCGTCATTATAAAAATCATGCAGCCAACTGTCCGTCGATTTATACGCAAAATGTGGCTTTATATAAAATTTATTGTTAATGTATTTTTGCTTTTTTGTTTTTCTAAAAGCTTACCCTTATACTAGCATAGCCCTATTTAGATGTCAACTATTACTCGGTCAAAAAGTATTGTAATTTTCACCTATTTTTTAATGTTGTTAAAATTATCATCTGTTAATTATTCTCTTATCGCTTTATGGCTATCTGTGTATTTTACAACAAGCTTGTCATTTTTAAGTATTATCTAGCACAGATTGCACACCATTCAATGAAGATATCGTCGATTTAGCGACCGCCCAATTACACGACTAACCTATGGTTGCCTGTCATCCAAACATTGCCACAAAAATAGGTTCGTACAGTCAATATCAGACTAACGTCTAGTACTCGAAACCGCGATAAAATAGTAGTCTCTACTACCCGATTTATAAAACTCTGTTCACTTTCATTGTCGCACTATAGCAAACTTAACAAAATTATTTTTTATATTATTACAAGAACATACAAGCATCAGTATGCATATTAAATCCTATATATCAAATGCTATACAGCAGTCTTAATTAAAAATTACAAAACGAAAGCATAAAGTTTATTCGTAGTACACAGAGCCATCCTTTACGTTTCAGTTAAAAAATCCTAGAAAATGTACGGCAATTTAATTTGTGATATACATAAAAAAGACCATCAAATAAGCACCAGTCTCTGACATGTAACTTCATAGTAAAAGTCATTAGAAAAACAGCTGCAAAAATTAGAAAGAAGATTATAAAATGTGTGGTATTTTTTACTCAACTTTTTACAAAAATATTGTTGACATAAGCATTTATATAGCTTATTATAGGGGTAGCTTCTGAATAAAAAAGTTATACAGAAGCCAAAAATAAAAAGAAATTGTAAAACTCCACTTTTTTGAAAACAACCACTACTCGCAGGTGGTTGTTTTTCTATCTTAAAGATAAATTCTACTCTTTAACATAAATAAAGCCAGCGATAAGGCTGACTTTTAATCTAATCTATCTGGTGGAGCTGCCGGGTACTGCCCCCGGGTCCAACTGGTATCACAACATTCGTCTACGAGCATAGGCTTATCTAAATTTATTTAATAACGCTACTCGGATTTAAAATAAACCAAGAAAACCGAGTTCCGTTACGTAGTAAAAGTCCTACATATCCGCTACTTCCAAATATATAGCAAGCAACATAGATATAACACCCTTAGATATTGACTGTTGCCACAATACAAGGATGATCGCTAAAAATTAGGCAGCGATTGGCGCAAAGGCCATCTTAGGAGCGAAAGCGCTCGCTACGAATGACTTTGCTTTTGCAACAAAGTTTGCATTTAAAAAATATATGTTACGCGTATCGTCGGCTCGCAGAATGTCATGATAAGGTCCAATTGTCTAAAGCTATATCAGCCCCACATATCGATTCATATTATATCTCTATCTCATTCAAAAATCTACATGCTTATGTTTTAATAGATTCATGATTAGTAGAGTTATTTCAGCTACACCCTACGGATTTAGTGGACAAATCATCGAAGTTGAGGGAGATATGTCAAAAGGGCTTCCTAGTCTACAAATCGTCGGAATGGGTAATAAGGCCATCGATGAGTCTAGAGATCGGGTACGTAGTGCAATAAAAAACTCTTCCCTAGATTTTCCGAAAGGAAAAATAATCATCAACTTAGCACCGGCAGAGTTACCAAAAGACGGATCTCACTTTGATCTCCCCATTGCCTTATCTATTTTATGCATCAGTGGCACACTCAACCAAGGCGACATAAACGATGCGGTTTTTGCAGGTGAATTAGCACTAGACGGCAGTCTACGTCCAATACGATCAGCAATTATTACAGCCGAAGTAGCCAAAAACCAAAAAATTAAATCGGTATACGTGCCAGCCCAAAACGCCGAACAAGCAGCACTAGTGACTGGAGTTGATGTATTTCCAGTAGAAAACCTAAAATCACTCTTCTTACATCTCAAAAAAGAAAAGATCATTAAGCCAATAGACAGATCATCAATAAAAAATATATCTCGCAATCATAAAAATACTCCAATCATCGACGACATCTACGGACAAGAACAAGCAAAAAGAGCGATTCAAATAGCCGTTGCCGGAAGACATAATATTTTATTGTCCGGTCCTCCGGGATCAGGAAAAACTATGTTGGCAAAATCTCTGAAGAATCTATTACCAGCCCTATCAGAGGATGAAATAGTAGAAGTGACAAAACTTCACAGTCTTGGAGAGCACACTATAATAAACAATCCCATAGTAGATAGACCGTTCAGATCACCACACCACACCGCAAGTAGAGCATCTATTATTGGCGGAGGATCAAAAGTGCAGCCAGGAGAAATCAGTTTAGCTCATAGAGGTGTCCTATTTCTCGATGAGCTACTCGAATATCCACGCACTGTGCTTGAATCACTTCGTCAACCCTTAGAAGATCACGAAATTACCGTCAGTCGTGCAAATGGTAAATTCAACTTCCCTGCCAATTTCTTATTAGTAGCCACAATGAATCCTTGCCCTTGTGGATTTCTTGGAGATCCAGAAAAAACTTGCATATGCTCACAAAATCAAATTCTCAATTATCAAAAAAGATTATCAGGGCCGTTACTTGATCGAATAGATCTAACAGTGTCGGTTTCACGAGTCCCCCATGAAAAATTATTAACTAATAAAATGTCGACAAAATCACAACAAGAGACATTTTTATCTGAGATACATAAAGCCTACTCTATCCAGAAAGACAGATATAAGTGTAGTTACAAATACAACAATGATATTTCAAGCAATACTGTTGATAAAATTACATCAATCTCAGAATCTGCAAAAACCTTCTTGACGAACGCAGCCAGAAAGCTAGATTTAAGCACTCGCAGCTACTTTAAGGTCATAAAAGTTTCTCGCACTATCGCAGATTTAGAAGGATCCGCGTCCATAGAAGTTCCGCACATAGCAGAAAGCCTACAATACAGACAGATTAACATAGGTTAATTATTATCCTTGAAAATAACAAACATCTCTGTTACAATAGCAACTGAGTTAATCTAAAATTGCTTCAAAAAAGGAGAGCCAGAGATTAATAAATCAATCCGTATCAACGGAGCAATCCGTGCAAGAGAACTGCGGATAATTGGTCCTGATGGCGAGCAGCTAGGAATCATGTCCCTTAAAGAGGCTTTAAGTAAGGCCAACGACATGAATCTTGACCTAGTTGAAATATCACCAGGAGCCAATCCGCCAGTTGCTAAAATCATTGACTGGGGTAAGTACCAGTACCAAAAAATGAAGGATCAACAGAAGAATCGGCGCCAAGCCAAATCTGGAGACCTAAAGCAGATGCGCTTTGGTCTAAAGATAGGAGCTGGAGACCTAGAGGTTAAGCTGAAGAAGATCCGTAAATTTTTAGAGGGCGGACATAAAGTTCGTATACAAGTGGTCTACAAAGGTCGCGAAATGGCCCATAAAGAGATCGGCTACGAATTGATCGACAAAATCATGGAACACCTTAGTGAAGACGCAATATTAGAGCAAAAACCTCAGATGGCTGGTCGCAATCTGAGCGTAGTAATAAGGAGTAAATAATGCCAAAGCTAAAGACCCACAAAGGCACTGCGAAGCGTATCAAGCTGACCAGCACCGGAAAATTGACCCGCCAGCGCGCATTTGGCGGCCACTTGTTGGCTAAAAAGTCAAAAAGTCGTAAGCGCGCAATCAACACAACAGCAATAGTAACTGGTTCGATGGCCAAGAACGCCCGTCGAGCAATGGGAGTATAGTTATGCGAGTAAAACGAGGAGTTGCCGCACGCGCTAAGCACAAAAAAATCTTAAAAGCAGCTGAGGGAATGCAACATAATCGCACCAGAAGTTTTCGTCTTGCAAAACAAGGTGTTATTAGGGCTCTACAGTACGCCTACCGCGATCGCCGAAACAAGAAGCGCGATCTACGCGGTCTATGGATTACCCGAATCAATGCAGCCGCTCGACAAGAAGGCACAACTTACGGCAAACTTATAGCTTCTATGAAATCTAAAAATATTGAGATTGATAGAAAAATATTAGCAGAATTGGCAGTTAACGAGCCAAAAGCTTTCGCTGAAATAGTAAAAGCGAGTCTATAACAGGATAAAACTACCAATATAAAACACCCTGACATTATGCAGGGTGTTTTATTCATAGTCTGCCTATAAGCCGGGTTCTGTCTAGGGCAATCATCTATCTAGTTTGCTTGTTGCCAAACAAATCAAGCGGTTATCGATCTGCGGACGGATAATCCTATTTGCAAATCTCCTTGCAGCCGACAGGGTTTACCTCTCGTCTATGTCGCCATAGACGACTGTGGGCTCTTACCCCACTCGTTTCACCTTTTCCCTCGTATATAAAATACGAAGGTAGTTTTGTCTCTGTGGCACTTTCCCTAGAGTTGCCTCCGGTCGCCGTTAACGACTGTCGTATCCTTCGCTGCCCGGACTTTCCTCTTAAGTACAACTTAAGCGATTGCCTAACAGACTACATGATATATTATAGCACTAAACCCCAGACTTGTCTGTGGGCGCTAGATATTCCCCGCATAAATGCAAGGTGGGTGCTCGCAACTTATTGCCACGACAATAAATCATTAAAGCTCCCTATCATATGATGTTAGGAAAATCATACGCGCCCACGGATAAATCCAGGGTATGCTCTTATTATACACCAAATATGTTCATAAATACACGCAAAATTGCCTGAATATAGCCCGACATAACCTGCCCAATTACATCAGAAAACAGCACAACTATAATCATTACTAGAAGAATGCCGTTCTGCTCAATTTTCTGCATAACGCCCCTGATGCTATCTGGCGCTACGGCGTATAGTATTCTAGACCCGTCCAGAGGTGGAATTGGTAGCATATTAAAAACAAAAAAGCCCAGGTTCACCGATACAGCAGTAGAAATAATCAGTCCAAATATCGTAGACTGTACTGCCCCGGTATTATTAATAACGCCGCTAAACACTCCGACGCCAAACACAATAAAGGCGATTATTAAATTAGTAATTGGGCCAGAAAGAGCGACAAGAGCCGCCCCCCAATCGCCAAAACGGACTCTATTTGGATTAAATGGAACAGGTTTAGCTCCTCCAAAAACTGGAGCATGCAGTATCACCATAATCAAAGGAAGCAAAATAGTCATTACAGGATCGATATGTCTTATGGGATTAAGCGTCAATCTCCCCTCTTCTTTTGCGGTATTATCGCCCAATGCATATCCCATAAAAGCGTGCATAGCCTCGTGAATGGTCATAGACAATAATATAACAATCAAAACTACTATTATTTCTAAAATCATAAGTGTTATTATAGCATCAATACACGATCTTGACTAATTACACAAATGCCGCTACAATAATAAGGATTGTTATTAATAATAAAGTAAAGAGAGTGGAAATGGCATCACGATGTGATTTAACAGGCAAAGGCAAGCAGTATGGCAACAACGTCAGCTTCTCCCTGCGCCGCACTAAGCGCGTTTTCAAACCAAACCTTCAGAAGAAGACTTTTGTTGTTGACGGTCAAAAAATTACCATGACTTTAAGCACAAAAGCTATTCGCACCCTGAAGAAAAAAGGTATTTTGGGCGCAACTGCTGATAAGTAATCGCTAAATCAAATTTTAATAAAATAACTCCGATTGTATTATCGGAGTTATTTTTAATTCAATGAGAAGACTCTAACTTTTCGATATTTGAACAACCGTTAAATTATCTGGTAGATCCGTTATTTTCTTTAACTTCCATTTTGGACCAGCCTCAACAACTGGAGCTCCTAGATTTTTTACAAACTCATCCACGCCATTCTGTGGAACTTCATAATGCAAAGTAGCGTCATTGTAATGCACCGGAATCACCACCTTAGGATCCAATTGACGAATTATTGAAGTCGCTCCCATTGCGTCTAATGTATATCCATTTCCACCGACAGGTAATATTGCAAAATCAACAACACCTATATCTTCAAGCTGATCATCAGTTAGTTTATTCTCAATATTACCAACAACCACCCCCTTAGCTTCACTAATCGTAATTTTATATATTGTAGATTTTTTAACATCATCTGCAGCGTCGATATGTCGGCGCGCTGGAATTCCTAGCAATGAGATATCTCCGACTTCATATTCACCTGGACCCGAAAATAGCAATCTTGGTGTAGAACCCACAACAGCAAACCGATCCTCCGTGACCACTTCTACGTCATTATTCACAGAAACATTTTTTCCTCCGACAATCTCTAAATTCGGATCAAATACCACACGAAGCTTCTTTGTGGTAATAATAACAGCATTTGCTCCTTTATACTCTATTTCAAACATGCCTACTCCTTTCTCATTATATTTTCCGTATCTACTAATACAGAGTGCTTGTTTCTTACAATATCCATTATAAACCTATCTTTGACACTCATCCTATAATAGAAATCATCATAAGATATTACGGCATAATTTATCTCTATTTTTCTATCTTTTTCGATTTTTTTAACAAGATTTTTTATAGTTACGACAGACATATCATCGCCAACCAATAGCAAATCAACAGCAGAGCTTGATCCGACTACTAATTTCCCCGAAATAATAGCCAATCTTAAACCTCTCATTCTCCCTAAAGAATCTTTCCAGGAAACGCTACTCGCAGCACCCATACCGCCTTCTGTATTTTTATCTGAGAATATAGCCGCAAGCGGCTTGATATACGGATAATCCTCATTTACGCTATAGTATAACTTATTATCAATAGCATCCTGTTGTACTATGCCTACAGACACCATATTGGCTAGCTCTCGACGAACAGAATTTATTTGCTCATCGATCATCCTAGTAATTTCCCTCACATAAAATGACTTTTCTGGATTGTTCAGAAAAAGATGTAATAATTTTACCCTAGTTTTTGAACCAAATAATGAATCAATCATTGTACTATAATTGTAACATATTTTTTACTTACTATCTAATACTCGAGATAAATATTGTTCACACGAATGAACATCTCCCCATTCAATAAATGGGTTTCGTCTAAACCACGTCAACTGACGTTTTACTAAGTTTACATCACTAACAATAAACTCCTGAATAACCTGATCTTCGTCTATTT
This sequence comes from Candidatus Nanosynbacter sp. TM7-076, assembly GCF_022828325.1. GTDB lineage: Bacteria > Patescibacteriota > Saccharimonadia > Saccharimonadales > Saccharimonadaceae > Nanosynbacter. The sequence continues at coordinate 69,280 of NZ_JAJQJS010000001.1, read as the reverse complement.
CTTTCTCAATTAATTTCTTAATAATAGGATAAACATTACCCGTCATAGCCTCATTACACCACCCGGTATTATTGGCTAACCCTATTGTTTCTTCTACAACACCGTCCTTGAACATTTTTTTTGCTCTATCTGTAATCCTTCGTTTTAATAGTTGTTTACCTGTGGTAATTCCGACAACGATAGTATTATTCAATGGAGCCTCCATTCCAGACGGCTTTTCATCGGCTCGCTCAATAGCCCTAATTAGATATCTTTTATTTTTACTATTCTCCGGCAAGGCTACGTCGTGATTGACGCAGTATTGTTGAAGTTCAGATATCGTCATTTCTTGTAAGTTAGCTCTCTTTTCTCTGCTGAATTTACCTCCAAATTGAAAATCAAATATAACAGAATCAATATACAACCCTGTTCCACCGACAAGAAATGGAATATTTCCTCGACTTCGGACTTCTTTAATCTTTTGACAGGCATAGTCCTTAAATTGTGACACACTAAAAGAATCGCCCGGATTCACCAAATCAAGACCCCAATGAGAAACTCCCTGCTGCTCTTCCAGAGAAGGCTTAGCCGTCCCAATATTCATACCACGATAGACGGTCCTACTGTCAGCACAAATTATTTCCCCTCTATACTTCTTCGCTAATTGTATAGCCAATGATGTCTTGCCGCTAGCGGTAGGACCAACAATTACAATTAGTGGTAGACGACCTTCATCAACGCCGTTATCTAATTTTATAAACCTATCCAATTAGCTCAATCCTACAAAGATTTTATATACTCAGCAAGCTGCTCCAACGATATTTTTTCTTCGCCAGATTGCGTGCGAACACTAACCTCGTTAGCTTCCATATCCTTTGGTCCTACGATAAGTTGAACAGGTATCTTCATAGAGGTAGCTTCCCTAATCTTCTTACCTAATGATTCATTTCTAGAGTCTATTGTAAATCTTACATCATTATACCTAACTGGCTTCATGAGGGTAATGTCTGATAATATAGTTGTTATTTTATCAACATATTCTAATACTGTATCGTTGATTGTCAAAACACGAACCTGTTCTGGAGCCGCCCAAAACGGGAACCATCCGCCAGTATGCTCTATAAACACACTTAAGAATCGCTCAATTGATCCCAATAAGGCGCAATGAATCATAACTGGTGTTGTAAAATTACCATCAGCATCCGCATACTCCAAACCGAACCTTTGTGGTTGCACGAAATCTAGCTGCACAGTTGCAACTTGATGCTCACGGCCGATTGCATCCGTTGCCATAAAGTCAATCTTTGGACCATAAAATGCCGCCTCGCCCTCTTGCTCAAAATAATCCAATCCTACTTTCTCAACAGCAGATTTTAACTGGTTCTGCGCGGAATCCCATAAGCTAAGGTCACCTAAATACGAATCGGATTCATCACGATAACTTAATCGGACCCTAAGCTTCATATTGATTGATCCATACAGCTCACGAGCGGCAGATAATAAATTATTAATCTCGCCCTCAATCTGATCAGTACGACAAAATATATGACTATCATCCTGCGTTAATGAGCGTACACGATTCAATCCGCCCAGCTCGCCAGTTTTTTCGTCGCGATAATCTGTTGTCGTCTCCAAATATCTTACCGGCATATCACGATAACTTCGCGGTCGTGAGGCGAAAATTTGCGTATGATGCGGACAGTTCATGGGCTTAAGAGCCATCTCATCACTAGTTTCTTGGCTTTTAACTAAAAATAACTCTTCTCCGAACTTAGCCCAATGACCCGATGTTTCATATAGATCTTTTTTCGTAATATGAGGGGTCCAGACCTTTTCAAAGCCAAACTTCTGCCTCAGCTGGTTCGAATATTGAGCCACTATATCTCGTAAAATCGTACCGCGAGGAGTAAACAAGGGTAAACCAATCCCCACTAGAGGAGAGGTTGTATACAAATCAAGCTCCTTGCCTAACTTGCGATGATCTCGCTGTTTTGCAACTTCCAATCTATTCAGATATTCATCCAACTCTTCCTGTGTAGCGAACGCTACACCATATATTCGCTGCATTTGTGGATTGTTCTCATTGCCTCGCCAATATGCTCCAGCCGTCTTAGTGAGTTTAAATGCACCAACTTTTCCAGTACTATCCACATGTCCACCTCTACACAAATCAGTGTAATCACCCTGAGAATACAAAGAAACAGTCTCGACTTTACTATCGCCATCAGACACAGAGCCCATTTTTTCTCCAGCCAATTCGCTAGCAACGGTAGTGCCAGATCGCTTAAGATCATTCAGCAATTCCATTTTAAAGGTCTGATCTCCCTTTATAGCCCAATCAATAGCCTCTTCTACCGACACATCGCGCCGCTCAAACGGATAATTAGCCGCTACGATCTTTCGCATCTCCTCTTCTATCTTCGGAAGGTCAGCTTCAGAAATTGTCCCGTTGTCAAGATAAATATCATAGTAAAAACCATTATCGATAGCTGGACCCACGCCAAACTTCGCCTGAGGCCATAAATGCTGAATAGCCTGTGCCATAATATGCGCCAGGCTGTGTCTCATAGATTTTAGTTCTTCTTCACTCATATCAATATTATACCACGCTCCTTGATAGTAGACATCTGTTATGATAATATTATTATATCTGGGCGATTAGCTCATTTGGCTAGAGCGCTTCATTGACGTTGAAGAGGTGAGAGGTTCGAATCCTCTATTGCCCACCAGATACGACATATAAGCCTCGTCGATAGTAGACGGGGCTTTTTTATTAATAGAATTAGTTAATACAACAAAAAATGACCAAACCTACACGTTTGCCATATAAACCTTGACTTTATTTGATAAGTATGTTAGAATTTAAAGTATGAGTAAACATGACTCACCTAGTTTAGACACAAAAAAGCCGCAACACTGTTCTTTATTGAGCAAGACCAAAATTCACTACGAATATAACAAGAAGATCAACGAAGAAAGATCTATACTTAATTAAGTTGCCAGATTTATAAAGTAATCGCCTCTAAAACGAGGCGATTTTTATTTTACACAGCACTTTTCCACTGGATTTTTTTATAGTTGTATGTCAATATATTGATATGATATGCATAAAATGTTTTCACGAAAAAACCCACGTAACAAATTCTCGTCAAAATAAAAAATGCCCAACAACCTGGCGTAGACATATATGCAACCAATGCGGTTATTCTTTTACAACCTACGAAAAGCCTGCAGTTCCCCTTGTTGTCATATCACAAGATGGCGAGAAAAATAATTTTTCTATAGGAAAACTGATACTTAGTATTGCGCGAAGTTTTAATCATAACGAAAAATTAGCAGGCTCATATAGCTATGACTTGGCCAATACTATACAAGATAAATTAATACATCTACACAACAAGCCCACTATATCATCGCAGCACATCGCCGAGATAACCCACTCAACATTACAGAATTTTGACCAAATAGCCGCACTGCAATATGCAGCACAACATAATCTTATTATCTCTCAGAGAAAGAGGCGTCGTGGCCGTCCTTCTTTTTCTTATTCTGAGCACGACTCTGATCATTCATCTCTACAGTAGTCTTCTCCGTTACGTCAAACTTATCAAGATATTTACCAAGCAAAAGGTGAGTCTGTGCATTATATGACGCCAAAGAGCTATATACAATAGAAGTAACAGGCATTAAGAACCATTGTAGAACCATCAATGTGTTTCTACTCTTCTTATATCTTTCTGGACGAGGCGGCAACAACTTGAACGATACAAAAATCAATACCAAAATACTTATCATAGCTACCTGTTGTATTAAACTAACAGTATCCGGCAACTGGTGAGCAGCAACACTGCGTGCGGCTTCACTGTTTAGTACAAGAGGAGCCCATCCACCGAAAGCAACAATTAGAGCAATACAAGCCTGAGTTACATGACCATCTAATAGCCTTATAAACCTAGCTAGGCTAGGCCAAAATTTTACCGTCCTATTTTTATTAAATATATTATTACCAACATACGCCACATCCGAAGCTCCATAACTCCAACGGCGCAGCTGGATAAACTGAGCTTTTAATGTTTTTCTATAACTGTTAGCCAGCACTGCATCTTGATAAATCGGCACAAAAATTGGCACAACTTCATAATTACCATCAAAATAGAAATAGCTTCTCCAGTACTGGTGGCCATCCTCAACAATTGTTCGCGTGCTCCAAAAGTTCATCTCAACGAGAGCGTTCATTGGTTGCGAATGTGACGCAAAGTTACGCAAAGAATATGGGCGCATGGAGCTGATAATATTCCAAAATGAATTCCCTGTTGCCACTACTCGCATCGGTGCAGGTACATCCCATATATTATTAGTAAACAAACATATTGGCTGAAACGATAGGTGCTTTCTATCTTCGTGAACAATATATTCGTACGTCACATAATCAAAGTAATACTTATGCGGCTTATTATCACAGTCCATTGTTGTAACAATAACATCAGAAAAAGCTATTTCTTCCTGTTGTAAATATTGCTCCAGCCACTTGCCTGCATACGTGATGTTTCCGCCCTTACCAACTACCTCATTTGGTAGATCTTTTGGATGTTTTACAATGTGGAAAGAATGAAAGTACTTACCGTATTTCTTTTTCAGTATTTTAGCTGTTGTATCAATATCAACGCCACCACGTTCTTCGTACGCAAAAACTATAATCAGACGCTTCTTATCATATGTTGTATCTAAAACTGATTTAAGAGCAGGCTCAATCACTTCTATACTCTCGTTGTATGCAGGCATAATAAGAGCGTTGTAAATATTACTAGGTTTAGGATAGTACCCATCTTCCGCAGCAGACATAAATCTTAGGTTATCTACATGTTGTTGATATAACAACTCCTTAGATTGATTATCTCTCAGCCTAGAATACGCATCCTTCGGATCTTCCAAATCAGATAACCGTTTATTCCAGTCGGCTTTTGAAGCTTTCACCATATTATTATGACCATTAACTATCCTATAGCTGATAGCTATTGTTTTTACAAAAGCAATTAGTATTATAGTCAACAAATAAATTGATGCTAAAACAGGACTTACTATAGATAAGATAATCAGAAGGACAATAGCGCCATAACTTAGCAACCCAGGAAGCATCTCAAGAAAACGATATTTTTTTGTTCGTTTACCAAGTGGGATTTCAATGTCCATGTATTATCCTATCGATGCAATTTTAATTATAGAATAGGCTAAAATAGCTAAAATAGCTAAAATGCCCAATGTCAACCACAAAAGAAATATAGCCAAGCTTCGTTTCTCTAGTGAAATTAACTTGACACTTAGTGCGGAGTGACCAAAAACTATCATAAACGCCAAAACAAAATAACTAAATAAACTAGACCAGTGACTCCTATAAAAATTCGCATCACCATACGTAGTGTAGCGCGTAATAACCTGAGCCTCGCTATGCTTTATTGATGATCCTAAAAATATAGATACAACAATAGCCACAACAACGTTAACTATCAAAAGAGTTGCCACAGTCCTGTCGCTAAAAACAATTTTTATCGATTTCTTTACAGTATCTTTCATAAAATGGAGCCGTTGACTGGGCTTGAACCAGCGACCTGCTCGTTACGAATGAGCTGCTCTACCAACTGAGCTACAACGGCAAACTCCTTAGGAAATTATAGCAAAAATAGGAGTTTTTTCAAACTAGATCGATTATTTATCGATAGAAATGAAATATTTTACTTTATTGTTATTTTTTAAGTAGTTAAACTGGCTATTAAATTCAGTCAACGGAACTTTTACATAAGAGTAATTTACGGTGTTACCTTCAATGTTATTAAGCATCACAAAATAATATCCGTCACCCGAAAGAGTCTTTATAGGACCCGAGATTTTACCCTTTGTTAATGACATAGCCGCTTTCGTTAGACCTCCGTCAGAATTATCCGTAGAGACAGATAGATCAAATACCGACTGCACTTTGTCACCCATTTCCGTAGCAATATCCTTTAAGGATTTGCCCTCTTGCAGTCTCTTCTTAATATCAGACACTAGGTTATTAGCTGTTTTATCAATCTTAAAAGATACTTCTTGCTTTAACAGAGTATATTTCATAGCAGTTTTTAGTTCCTCCATTGACCAGTGAAGATTGTCTTTCACTACAGACTCATAAGCGGACTGCGATAGCTTGCTAGATTCCTGCTGTTTTTTGATAAGATCTTGAACCTTTTTATCATCAACAGTAATATTATTTTCTCTCGCAAGTTTTTTGGCATATGCCACCTCTAACGCCTTGTCTATGGACTGATTTTGATAGAACTTAACTTTATCTTTTTGGTCTGCCTGACCTTGAGATTGTAATACCGCTAATGAGCTGCGATGATACAATAAATAATCGCTATATTCGGCATTTTCTCCATCAATATTAGCCACAGGAAGAGGTAAAATCTTAGTTATCCTATATGCGATATCACTTGTATCTTTCCAGACATATAACTGCGCCCAACCAAGGACAACAAAAACAATCAGAATAACAACACTAACAAGCATCGTTATCCATACCAATCGACGTTTAGTGTATTGGATGGGATATTTATGCTTACGACCAGCTGCCAAAACCTTCTCGCGGTGCTGAGCTACTGTATCGTTTGTAATCCTCTTAGGTAGCTCCTTTGGTTGTTTTTTATCTTTACGGTTCAATAGATTCTTCATTGATATCCTCCTTCTTTGTCGAAATTTCCACTGCGTCTTGTAATTTATTATAGATCTTATCTGGATGTTCTACGTTTTTTATAACAAGATCTCCAACAAAAGTTTGAATAACTATTGTTCCGAATTTAAACATTTCTCCACTAAACCCCGGAATGCTATAACTAATGTTCTGAATTTTTGATAATTTCAACTCAATGACGTCTTTGCCAAAAAATCCATGTTGAGTAATCTGACGAATCCTCTGATCGGTAACAATATAGTAAGTGTAAAACCACATCAAAAAATGATAGAAAAATAGCATTAGACCAAAAATAAATCCGCCGACAAACACCCATAAAAGGTTCAAGTTATCTTGCCAAATTAAAAAAGGCAATGAACCAAGCGTCATTGATCCTAGAAGCAGATAAAATCCTTTTCTCATAGCAATTATGTGACGACGAAACACAAACAACAGTTGCTCTCCGTCACGCTGCCCATCAAATTGCTTATCTTTAATTTGCTCTGTCATATATTTGGTACCCCGGGCAGGAGTCGAACCTACAACCTTATCCTTAGGACGGATCTGCTCTATCCAGTTGAGCTACCGAGGCATACAACCATTATACCACGGTAACTCTCAGGAAAGACTAGCTTAGCGAGTAAACTTTTCACTTAATGTGTGATAATTTACCAATTCTTCCGGCTTGAACCAGTGCTCGATCTCACGAACGGCCTCATCTGAATCACCAGATGCGTGAATCAAATTTGGAACTCCCTTTTGACACTCATCTGCATAGCCAAAACTAATGTGTGAGTAATCACCGCGAATTGTTCCCATATCAGCCGACTTAGGTTCTGTTGGACCAACAATCTTCCTAACAACAGCAACAGCTTCGACGCCCTCTAGTACCATTGCTATAACTGGACCATCCATCATCATATCTAGTGTTATATTCAAAGTATCCTCGCCTCGACGAGTAGCCAATTTACCGATGTCCTCGTAATGAGCATAGTAATGGTCTCTGGATGGTGATGTCATTTTTACACCAACTATTTTTAGTCCAACTCGCTCAAAACGTTGTAAAATTTCCCCAACGATACCTCGTTGAACTGCGTCAGGCTTAAAGACGATTAGTGTCCTCTCAACGCCACAGTAGTTTTTTTCGCTTTCTGCCATAGATACTCCTCTGCTTATTATTTTCTAATATAGTAACAGAAATAAATAATTTGATAAACATATTCATTAGCGATAGAATAAATATTATGTTTATGTCAGAAGCTTTAACTGATTTCTTAGAACACCTAGAGGTTGAAGGTGGACGCAGTCAAAAAACCATCATAAATTATCAACTATACCTGGAGAGATTTATCGATTTTGCTGGCGATATAAATGTTGATAAAATTACATCAGAGCTAATACGTCAGTATCGCCTCTGGTTAAACCGTTATAAAAATGACAACACTGGCGAAGGGCTGTCTTTAATTACCCAAAGTTATCATCTTATTGCATTGCGAGGTCTACTGACCTACCTTTCTCGTCGTAATATCAAAAGTCTAGCGGCCGACAGAATTATATTACCCAAAGTAGTCCGTAAACAAGTGACTTTTTTACAATATGACGAGGTTTTACGCATGATTGATCAAATACCAACCGATACAGAATCTGGACTGAGAGATCGAGCAATCGTTGAATTGCTATTTTCCAGCGGACTACGTGTTTCAGAATTGGTCAATTTAAACCGCGATCACATAAACCTAAAGAGGCGCGAATTTATGGTGCGAGGAAAAGGACAAAAGGATCGCCCTGTTTTTATTTCAAAAAGTGCCGCCGAACACATATCGGCATACCTGGAAGCTAGAACAGATAATCTACCCGCTCTATTTTTAAGCTATAGCAAACGCCGCGCAACTCCCAACACCTCCGGAGACTACCGTAGGTTAAGCGCGCGCAGCATTCAGAGAATGATTGGTCAATATGCTAGATTGGCTGGTATCACAAAACATGTAAGCCCACACACCATGCGCCATAGCTTTGCCACCGACCTACTTATGAACGGTGCAGACTTGCGTTCAGTCCAATCAATGCTGGGACATAGCAATATATCAACAACACAGGTATATACGCACGTTACCGACCAGCATCTGAAAGATATTCACGACCGATTTCATAGCGACACAGAAGCTTAGCTTATGGGCTTACATCGACCTGCGGTAGCAGATCCGCCGCCAGATACAGAGAAATCTTTGCATAGACTATTCTTTAATTCAACCGCATTATTAGGATATGCGAAATCATCTCCTATTTGCAATCGAGCTTCAACTCTTCTGAATAAATCACTTGCCCGCCCCGTGGAATCGACAATTGGCTGGACTCCATCAAAATTGACAATCGTTCCGTCGGTTTTCTGAAGAGAAATCTTCACACTACCACCTTTATATATAGGTAATAACCTTAAGAACGCAGTTTCGCTACCGGCTGGAATCTCATCAACATCAATCACCGCTTTACATGAATATTCGCCAGAAAACTTGAATGTCTTGCTGCAAGAAATCACACTTGTTCCGTTATTATGTTCGTTACCGTCAGTTGCGCGTGGATGATCAGAAATCTTACCAGAAACAGCAGTACCATTCTGACCTACTACGTCTGATCTTAAAACATTCGGTCGTAAGAAAGAAGTGACACCAGTTGAGTCTAAAGCCGCTAAATTAAAGGTGGCGCCTGGGTTAATAAGCTGCACGCGCATCAATTGTGGCGAATTGGCATTCCAGTTGTTTTTCGTCGGCAGATCCCCAGAAGTGGATATTTCAGTGTTAGCGGCGTTGGCGCCATTCAAATTACTCTCATCATCGCGCCTATACCATTCAATAGATATCTTATTGAATGAACCAGTTGCGCGTAGTGGCACAATTTGAGATTTTTCCTCGATAGACTTATATATAAAATCTTGAGATTTCATAGTGATCTTTACGCAAGTATACGCTTGATCAAATTTTTTACCCGCATCTGTACCAGTTTTAATAATAGTTTCACCAGAAGAGCCACCTCCGACAACACCAGATGCCGCGACCATATTACAATTAATTGGACCATTCAGCACTCCCGCCGCTTGAATATTGCCCGTCTGGGCGGCACGAACCACACGCTTAGCATCTTCAACCCCAGCCAAAGCCGCGTCATAAGCACTCTGCGACAGATCATTATTCGAGGATTGTCGCTGATCCATAATCATCAACTTAATAAAACCAATAGTAACAATAGTCAGCAACATCGCGCCAAATATAACCGCAAAAAGAGATACAGCACCTGATTGTCGCGCATTTTTACCCATTTGTCCTCACAATCATCTCAAATTTATTTATAGCACAGAACTCAAAATTGCTATCATCTTCAGTCGGAGCTTTACAGGAAGAATTCCTTATTTCACTCATCTTGCTCGTCCCCAGCGTAAAGGTCAATTTATACAGCGCCTCCCTTGAATTGTCTGAGGTAACCTTTTCTAATGTAACTTCGTGTACACCAATTGAGCCATCGCCGCTATTGATAGCCCTGAGCAAATTGGACGATTTCGCAAGATCGACGGTTTCCGGATATTTGCCAGAAGCATCTTTTTTACACAATCCACTATCCGCATCAACTACGCGCACCAAATTCACTGGATTACCATTAACCTTAAACAGGCTATTTCCACCCAACAGGCTAGGATCGTCCAAATACTTCGGATTATTCCACACATAAGAATGAGAGCCAAGACAAAGTCGACCAGTTGACCAATTGCTATTATTCGGCACTCTCAAGCCTGTAGTGTCAATTTTTTCGGCATTCGCCTGAAGAAAATCACGTCGAATAGTGTCTGAAATATCTCGCCCCGCCTGATTAACATCACGAAGCACAATTCCTCTGCTATACATTTTTCCCGCTTGAATACCTACCATTGCAATCGACAACAAAAGAACAGAGATAAAACTCATTGCGAGCATCAATTCGATAAGTGTAAATCCTTTTTTATAATCCCGAATCATACAACCTCACAATCGTACCAATAGTCGCCGGCATTTTGCTGCCAACTGGCATCCAGCACGCTTTTATGTACGCATCATATTTATTGCTATCCCTGCTTCCAGTAGCCGTACTCGGCTTAACTAATCTAACAGATATTCCATACGTTTTTTTAGTATCACTATCGACCCGCGCGTACGTTTCTGCTGGTTTATAATCTCCAGGATTGTTCAATATACTAATCTTCGAAGCGAGCGAAGGCGTCGCAACCAAAGCAAACTCTTTCGTAGAAAAATCATCAGGACATTTCTCAGCACCCAAGTTTCCTTCATTGCTATTAACAGCAGAAACGCTCACCGAATTATTGTCTACCAATTTCTTCCAAGTATCATTTTTCATATCATGCGCATATCTTAGCATTTCAGCCTGAGCGTCAACCTGTTGACGAACCAACGTCGTCTCCAAAGAATACTGAGCAATAGCCATCCCGCGATTCATAGTTTCTAATGCAATAACGGCAACTAGGCTAAAAATAGTTACTCCAAGTAACACTTCGACAAGCGTGTCACCTCTGCTAAACTTACGCATCAGCACAACCTCCTGTCGCATTACCCATAACTACAGCATCGGCAGAACCTGCGTGTGATCGTAGAAAAATAGATAATCTCTCTCCCGGTAGCCAGCCGTCATCATAAACACAAATTTCCCTCTGTTGACGCTGCTCACCAGCAGATTGCACAACTCCAGCACTATTTTTATTGTTGACGAAATCAGTCAAATTGTCACCAAATCGGCTCGTGTCGGTTCTAATGTCCAACTGCCCCGTCTCTGGGTGGCGGTACATCAAAATAGAAATATACGCACTATCTTTGGCCTGGTTAGAAAACCTAGTTTTTGCTTGCCAATTAACGATATATTTATCAGACTCAGCGCCACGTTTATAAGTCCACGCACTACCCTTATCTGGTCTATAGGCATAAACTGGATAAGTTTTGTACAGATTGCCGTCAGTCGAGCCCAAAGAACCTTCAGTGGTAATATAGCGACCGACAATCACACAATCAGATTGGCCGCGTAGAGTTTCAGCTCGACCATCAGAGCCCTCAATTGGACAAGTGCCCTTAGATCGCTCATTCTCAACATTTACCACCTTCGAGTACTCATTTCGCAAAAAACCAGCATATGATTGCACCGAATCGCGATATTGCTGGCGATTAATTGACATACTTACACCGACCATCAGCATAGAGGTCAGCAAGCCAGAAATAGCCACAAACAAAATCACTTCAATTATAGTAAAACCTTTTTGTTTATTGTCCATCACTTCTCCATTATAGCATAAGCGCTTTTTACTTAGACAATAAGAAAGCCCCACTCTAAAATTTGTCGGCTAAAGAACCAAGCGAGTAAAAACCCTACGATAAGCAATGGGCCGAAGCATATCCGTGAAGTTGCTTGCAGTTTTCCTCGCATCATTGATGGCAAGACAAGAAGCGTGCCGATAAGATTTGCGATAAACAACGCAGCAAATGCCAAAAGCCAATTTCCTAAGAACAAACCCAATCCGAGTCCAAGCTTAACATCACCAAAACCGATCCAAGTTTTATCTTCCCCGTAACGATATTTCGAGAATAAATATAGCACCATATATATTCCGCTCAGAATCGCAATCGACCCAAATAACGTCATCAAGCTTTTTGAGAAATCGCCAGATAAACATACTTTTATTCCCGCAAAAATAGCGCCAAGAATGATAAATGGAATATTAATTACATCTGGAAGAAGTAGCCATCTGAGGTCATAGACAAATAAAATCGCCAGTAGCACCAAACTTGCCAACCATAGGACCAGCAACGCGACTTGCCAGATATCCGTCAATGATCCAGGCCAAAAAGCCATAGACGCGACAAACAGTCCAGTCATCACTAGTTCTAGCAAGATTTCCGTCCAACCGATAAATGCTTTGCAATATCTGCACCGCCCCAATCCAGCGACCCAACTTACCACAGGAATCAAATCGTACCACTTAAGCTCATGTCCGCAAGATAAACAGCGAGATCTGTCTTTGGAAATTTTTTTTATCAATGGAGATAATTTCTTTAATTCCTTTTGGTCAACCTTTTCTCCGGCTTTTTTATCTTCCATCAATTGACGAGCTCGCAAGCGCCAAATTTGCGCTCCGGCAAAACTGCCTAAAATAGCCCCTAAAAATCCCACTAGTACAAACTTAATCATACTTCTTATGGTAGCAAAAAACCATAAAAAAATCAGCCCCATACCGAGGCTGATTCGTAATTTATCTATAGATTATACGTCCTGGCAATACAATTGCTTTTGAGAACCGTTATTTTCCAACAGAACTACAACTGCTGCGTTGCGTGAAGATCCGTTTTGCAAAGTTATATTTGCTGGATCGTCAGCAGATGGAGCTGGCGTACTAGAAGGACACTTCTTGCCTCGCATAACCTTGATTTCGTTACTAGCTACTGACATTGAAGCACCAGGTGTAGCAACCTTTAACTCTGAGGACTTGTCGTATTGATCAAGCTTATCGACATACTTGCGTAGAGATTCTTCGTTAAATGTGCCGCCGTTGCGGTTAGCTGAATTCCAATTGGTAATAGCTGCGGCAACTGTTGAAGCGTCGTTCTTCCTTGATTGGTCGCGCTGGCTACGCTGCAAAGCTGGCAATGCGATAAACACCATCGCAAAGATAAGTCCAGCAATAGCCAAGACTAGGACGACCTCGATGATTGTAAATCCTTTTTTATTATCTTTTTTTGTCATTAGATTTCCCACCTTTCTATGGTTTACCTATATTTACGCAAAAATGCTTAAGTTTATAATACACTAAAAATATAAGTCAGTCTAGCGAATATTGATGTTGCCAACCAAACTATAAATTGGAAGCAAGATAGCCGCCACCATCGTACCAGCAACTATAGCTAAGAAGACCATCAGGACTGGCTCTATCATCGTCGACAAAGCGCGAATTTCCTCATCAAGCTCATCTTCGTACACCTGAGCAGTCTTACCCATCATCTCATCAATCTTACCCGATTGCTCACCAATTTTAATCATCTGCGGCACCATTGCTAGGAAATAATCTTCATTAGATAAAGAAGCTGACAAGGCCTTACCGCCCTTTACCTTATCTGACGCACGAAGTATGCTTTCGCTAATAATCACATTATTAACAGCATCAGACGTAATACGAAGCATGTCAAGCATTGGAACGCCAGTACTCAGAAGAACTTGACCAGTCCTGGCAAATCGAGCCATGTACATCTTCCTAAACATCCCTTTGAACATCGGAACGTTAAGCTTAAAGGTGTCTTTAGTCCTAATTCCCTGCTCAGTTTTCAGATATTGTACTATGAAATAACCGCCGATAATCATTGCCAATATAACAAGCCACCAAAGACTACTAAAAAAGTTCGCCACTTTAATCATCATAAGAGTTACAAATGGCAACTCCTTATTTAAGTCACGATACAGACCCTCAACTTGCGGAACAACCGTGAACAACATAAATCCGATAACTAAGATAATCACTACCAAGACAATTGACGGATACATCATAGCACCTCTAATTTTACTCATCATAGCAGCCTCTTTTTCCTGCTGAGCAGCTAACCTCTTAAGCGAATCATCCATCGTACCTGACGTCTCACCAGCCGAAACCAAAGCTACATAAACTTTATTAAAAGCTTCTGGGTGCTTTGCGAACGAATCAGACAAGGATTTACCACCTTCAACGTCAGAGATAATTTCCTGGACTATTTCCTGCATACGCTTATTCGTAGTCTGTTCCTGAACTGTTCGAAGACTTTGCGCCAAAGGCAACCCTGCCCCAATAAGAGTCGCTAGCTGACGAGTAAACACAACCTTATCCTTAGTGGTGATTCTACCAGAAAACCTCGCAAAGAAATTTGTTTTATCGTCTTGTAATTCAATTTTTAACGGCACAAAACCCTGAGCCGTCAAAAGCTTTGCGGCGGCATTTTCGCTATCAGCCTGAACAACCGATTTAACGATTTTATTACTCGCGCTATCTCTGGCTTCGTAATCATATTTTTTCATTTATTACCCCCTCATCAACCTCTCGAATTCCGTCAAATCGACAGCAAATTCACGAGCACTATCATACGTAATCGTACCGTTCTGTACCAAATTGACCAAAGTTCGATCCATCGTCTGCATTCCCTGGTCAGCACCAGTCTGAATCACGGCATCCAATTGGTGAGATTTACCTTCACGAATAATGTTGCGCACCGCTGGATTAGCAATCAAAACCTCTGCCGCCACGACTCGTCCACCACCGATAGATGGAACTAGTCGCTGCGAACAAATTGCCATCAAAATATTACTGAGCTGAGCGCGAATCTGTGGTTGCTGGTGTGGCGGGAACACGTCAATCATACGGTCAATTGATTGTGCTGCGGAGTTCGTGTGCAGCGTTGCAAACACCAAGTGTCCAGTTTCAGCAATCGTAATCGCTGCTGAAATCGTCTCGAGGTCGCGCATCTCACCAATCAACACAACGTCTGGGTCTTGACGAAGACTCGAGCGCAAAGCCGCAGAGAACGAATAGGTATCGTAGTGAACTTCACGCTGAACTACCACTGATTTTTTCGACTTGTGAGTAAACTCGATAGGGTCTTCAATGGTAATAATATGCTGTGAGCGCTCAGAATTGATCTTATCAACCAGCGCCGCCAAAGTCGTTGACTTACCGGAACCAGTTGGACCAGTGACCAACACCAAACCGCGAGGAAAATCCGCAAACGTGTTAACAACTGGTGGCATACCCAGTTCAGACGCCGACTTAATTTCATTTGGAATCAAACGTAGGGCTGCAGCCAAATTGCCACGCTCATGGAAGGCGTTAACTCGGAATCGTCCCAGTGTACCAAACGCAAACGAAAAGTCGAATTCCTTATCTTTTAGCAAAATCTGTCGCTGATCTTCATCAAGAATCTGAAATACCAATCTCTCAACCGCGGGCTCGTCCAATGGTTGAGTTCCGGTAGCCGGCATTAATGAACCGTCAATTCGCAGCATTGGCGGCAAACCAACTTGAATATGAAGGTCCGAAGCTCGCTTCTTAACGACTTCTTCCAGCAAAATCTCAATTCGCAATTCTTGATTATTCATATTTCCTCCTTTTACGCGGTATCCGCCGCTACCCTATTAACTTCTTCTATTGTCGTTATTCCGTTCAACGCCTTCAGATAGCCATCTTGACGCATCGTAATCATACCCTGTTGAATTGCCGTTCGCTGAATTTCCGCTGAGGTCGCGCGCTTAACAATCAAATTCTGAATCTCTTCAGTAATATCCATGACCTCATACAAACCAGCTCGCCCAGCATAACCGCGAGGAGTTTGCGGCGTATCTTTTCCTTTTGCCAAGGCAAACGACGTCTGTGTCGCTAGTGGCAAACTTTCATATCCCAAATCTTGCGCGTATTGAGCGACCTGTTCCCTCGTTTGTGGCAATAATCCACCAACCGCCTCGCGAATTGCCTGCGTTTCCAGTGGTGATGATTGATAAATATCTCGACGACGCGCCACTCGCCTCACCAAACGCTGACCGATGATTGTGTTAACCGTACTAGCGATAAGAAACGGCTCAATTCCCATATCCAACAAACGCGGCAGCACGCCAGCGGCGGAATTTGTGTGAAGTGTCGAGAAAACCAAGTGTCCCGTTAAGGCTGCCTGAATAGCCAAATTTGCTGTTTCGTTATCGCGAATCTCACCAACCATCACAATATCTGGGTCTTGACGTAAAATTGAGCGCAGCCCAGAAGCAAACGTCAAGCCAACTTCCGCGTTCACCTGAATCTGATTGACGCCATCCATCTTATACTCAACCGGATCCTCAAGTGTCACAATATTCACAGTGTCGTCTTTAATCTCCTTAATCAACGCGTACAAACTCGTTGACTTACCAGAACCAGTTGGACCTGACGTCAGAATCATTCCATTTGGTCGCTTAATGCCCTTACGAATCGTCCTTAACGCACGCCCAGCATAGCCCATATCTTCCAGATTAAAAGAACTTCCACTCTTATCAAGCAGACGAATAACCACTTGTTCACCCCAGACAACTGGAGAGATAGCGATACGAAGGTCAACTTCTTTGCCTGCGACGTTAACTGCAAATTGACCGTCCTGAGGAATGCGATGCTCATCAATTTTCAGATTGGAAAGAATCTTAATACGACTGACTAACGCCGGCTCAATGCTCTTTGGGAGCTGCATAATCTCACGCAAAACACCGTCAACACGACAACGAATCTTCAAAGCCTTCTCTAATGGCTCAATATGCACGTCCGATGCGTGACTCTTTACCGCGTATTCCAAAATTGTCGACAGCGCTCGTGATATTGGCGAATCCTGAACAATTGTTTTGATATTGCCAGCTTCCGACAAAGACTCTTCCTGCGAAGCCTGTGCAGCCACATTGACAGATGATAAGTCAGTCTTATATTGATCTAAGACGTGGCGGACACTCTCTTCCGAAGCCATGAATACTTTTATCGGACGCTGGATGCGGTTCGACAAATAGTCTACCGCTTGAACGTTGTTCGCGTCGATCATCGCTACCGCTAATCGGTTCTGAACTTCGGCCAACGGCACAGCCATAAATCTCTCGGCAACGTCGGACGGTAATAGAGATAAAATATCCTGGCTAATAACACTATTCGACAGATTGACATACGGCACGCCCGAAACTTGAGCCACACCATGAACTAATAGTTCATTGTCAAGCAACCCCTCTTCACTAAGCAAACTAAACAGAGGTTTGCCGCTCTCAGAGGCGCGCTTTAAGGCATCATCAATGACAGACTTCTCAATAAGCCCCTCGTTTACGAGCAGCTCGATCAACTTATCTTGGATGTCGTCCGTCAGTAAAGCCATTTACACCCCTTCTCTATTTGGCTGCATCTTGACCTACGAATATTTCAACAGTTGGATTTATTGCATTATTATTAAAAATCGCTGGGTTTGGCTTTTCGACGTCAGGTGATATTTCTCGAATAGTCTGTACTTTTGTACCAGATTCTGGGACTTTTAAGAACGAGATATTAGAAGCGACAATATAGCCGATTGCCACACCCACACCCGCGATCAATATTACCATTGCTATGTCTGTTTTCTTCATGGCTTAACCACCTTATTCTCTAATTGTATTGTTTGTGCTGGCTCGTAATAAGCGACACCTCGAACCACCAAACTCAATCTATCCTCATTTCGCTGGATTTCCACGGTCTTTAGGTCAATGACTCGAATAGACGCCTCTAACTTAGTTAACAATTCTTTCAATTTTTCAGCCGGACCGCTCACTTCCATAGTAAATGATATGGCATTTTCAGACGTTGACTCAGAGCTTTCACTGTCAGATCCAGATTGGGCAACGGTCAGATTTTGAATAGTCACACCAGTAGTCGTGTCAATAAATTTATTCTTCAATGAAGCACCAAGAGCGTCGGCGTTCGCATTATCTGGCAGCGCATCCAGTATCGTCTGAAGAGCATTACTTTCGCTGCTTGATTTTATAGAATTAAGTGCAGTATTCGTGTCTAAAACTCGGATATTCTTTTTTAACTCGTCAACAGACGATAAATTCTTGTCTAAACGAGAAATTGTACTTTGTTTTTCTAAAAGAATCTTTGAATGAAATACAATTTGCTGCACCAAAAATATGCTCACAACAAGCGCAATTCCAGCCAAAAATGCCGCAGAAGCTACAAAAATAAACATAGTCTTTTTTGACGAATCAATCTGTTGACGCTTGCGTATTGCAACTTCTTTATTATCGGTCGCCATTATTTCTTCTCCTGTTTTTTCGAGTTACTCTTAAACAAGCTATCCGGAATTCCCTGACGTGAATCTGTCACATCAACCTTACCAGTCGGCGTCAATACGGAAACTGTGCCGTTATTTGCAGGTGCTAGTAATTCTTCCGCATATTCAAACGAGAACGAGAATTGCAACACCTTTTTACCTTCTGAATTCTCTCCAAAACTAGTATCGCCATCTTTTATCTCCTTAGTCAGACTAACCTCGGAACTTTTATCACCATCAGTAGTCTGAACTTTCGTATTCAAGATGGTTTTCTTTAAAGTCTCTAACGCACTATAGCCATTAACCGCGCTACCCTCCAGAGTAATAGTTTTTGACCCAGGATTGACTTTTATATCCGAAAAACTAACATTATTTGGTGCAACTGGATTAACCGCCGTTACAACATCAAAGATCCTTGAATTAAGCTTCTTTCCAGAGTGCTGCTCATTGATCTTTGTTAATTGATGTTGAATCGTTACAACCTTATTGAGATCTTCGACCGCCATCAATTTATCGTTTCTATCTTTAATAACTCCGTTCTGGACCGCCTCGGCTGCAATTTGGCTGCCCAAAATCAACGCCAAAACAACTACTGCCGCAATCGAAGCACCGCCCACTAAGAACGATATCGAAATAACTCGATTGCGCATAACCCGAGTCTTTAATAGCTCGCGCTTAACGTTTGGGAGAAGATTTATCTCAATCATGATATATTACTCCTTTGTGCCAGACCTACGGCAATAGCGAATTCTGAAGCAATCGGCGCCAATTGCTGTTGATCCGACTGAGAAACTTGAACACGCTGCCACGGATCTGCAGCAATTGACTGGACTCCAGTTTTATTCATCACATATCCATCAAGTTGCGGAATAGCTGAACCAAACCCTGATAACAAAATTCCAGAAACCGCTACGCTTGGGTATCGAGTTTGGAAAAACTTTATAGATTTCACTAGCTCTGAAGAAAAATTGTCGAGAGTTGAATCAATAGCCCTTAACACTTGACCGTCTAATTTATCCGGTGCCAAACCAAATTTCAAAATAAATTGACGAGCTTGATCTTCCTGGACGCTAAGATTCTGAACCGCCGATCGAACCAAAGATGAAAGCCCAGTTGGAATCATACGAATAAGTCGCGGTGCTCCGTTATAAACGACCGCCAAATCCGTTGAATTTTCGCCCATATTGATAATCAAACGCGCATCCTGAGAATCGGTAGCCGATAAAGAGCGAACCATAGCAATAGCGTTTGGCTCTTCGGCAATCACATTGAAGCCAAGATTTTCAACTAATTCCAGACGCTCTTCCGCATAAGACTTCGCTGTACTTGTCAGCAAAATCTCATACTGATTCTGAGCATGCAAACTATCACCCAATAAAGCCCAGTCAACTTCTGCCTCATCCAAAGACATTGGAATATATTGATCAACTTGATATTTCATCATTGCCTTCAATTCCTGCTCAGAAACCTTTGGCACATCAATAATGGTCGAGAATGTCTTATTTGACGGCAACCCAACAGCTACATTAGAGGTTTTAATTCCAGCTTGACCAACAGCAGTCATAATAGCCTCACCCAAGCGTCGCTTAGCCTCTGGAGAATCGCCACTCGTTATCTTAGAATCAACTGGCGTATAACCGTAATGCGACAAACTCCATCCCGTGCCAGTACGAGACAATTGAACCACCCGCACCGCATTCGTATCGATGTCCAGTCCGAAGAATTCGCCCAACCCTTTTGCTAATTTCATAACTAATAGTAATTATATACATTAGCGTTTTAATTTGCAAACTTTTAATATCTTGGCGGCAATTCGCGAACATTCATCGTACTGATCGCGCCAGTGTTTCGATAATTATTGTAAGCCCAAATATAAGTGTCAGCCCTCAAATTGATGATTTCTGCTGGAGTTCCTGGATGCATATTTGGATCATTCTTTGCAGATGAAGCATGCTTTCCACCATATGTTCGCCGCAAGAACAAGCGTCCAGTTTTAATTGGCCCGTTGATTTTCAATTGCTTGCCACAAGAAACATCAGAAACACCACTCAGCCAAGCTACATCGCTAATTACCATGCCACAAGTACTGACATATCCGTCTTTTTGAGTAATCAACCAAGCATTCACTTCCCCAACCGAAGGCTCTATAATAATATTCTTCGCATAGATAATTAGTTGTGGCAATTGGCGCACATCATTCGTGTCTGCGTACAGCAAATCGCCCGAAATCCTGACTACACCCGAGGACTTTATGACTATACTCTTGCCTACACTTAATTTTGACCCCGTTAAGGTTACGTTTCCAGCGTTATATTCACCTGTGGCCAAGCTGTTGACATCCACGTTACCAGAAACACTACCCTTGACGCCACCAACCGACGGTAAAGTAAAATTATCTGGAACTGAACTGGTGCTGCTGAAATTACCAAACTTTGGAATATTGGCAAAAGTTAGCTTATTATAGTCACGCGGCGTCACGCCCGAGCGACCATTAAACGACGATGACAATCCAGCCCCCGAAGCCGAATCCGCCTTGCCATTGGCAATAATTCCATATTCACCCCAAGAACCGTACACATTCTGATTCGTATAGGCCATCTTATACGCCAATGTTATATCCTCGATCAGTAGTCCCATATGTGACGGATTAGATTTTACATAAATATCGATGAAGTTATTATTCTCATATAAAACAGTGCCTGGCTGCGTCTCAGCGGTAAATCGAGAATTTCCAGCATAGCCCGGAAGACCCCAACCAAAATACTGAACTCCTTCAGGTCTGGAGCCGTTATCATTACCCAACGTTTTCATCTCATAACCGTTGATCTTCACCTTAACGAGGTTATCTACAGCTCCACTAAAACCGATCTCCAGACTCTTAGCATCTTTTAACCCTTCTAAATTAATACCCTTCAATCTAAAGACGTATGTATTTGAGCACGGGATAATCTCTACTATAGGACGAGAATTATCATGACAATTTAGATGAGCCGGATCCGGTTTACTATTAGAATGCGTATGTCGACCAAAGCTGTTTATACCAATCCATTTTGCAGAGTCAGATGTTCTCCAAACGCCCCTCTTACAATAATCAGGATTATAGACGAGCGATGCGTCACCAACTATGTCATAATACATGGAATCGGGTTCACACGTAATATAACCATCTTGCAATACATCGCCTCCACCAGGAGCGCGCCACTGTGTCGTTACAATCGTCCTTGCTTGATAGTCGTCTTTTAAGTTGGTCGCATCACCATGACAACTCGGAAGATAATCTGGCTTTCCAGTAGACTTCTTATACGCCCTTTGATTTCCATTACCGCCATACTGATCTTCGGCACAAACTATTGACCAATGTTTATCATCCATATTACCACCCTTATATCCATATTCACCGGGACTAAACGACACTTCATCACCAAGCTTATTACCATCTTTGTCTAAACCTGTACCCCACAGTCCCCTTGCTCGTATAGAGGTCTTATCTAACTCAATGCGACTAAGATTCTCATCAGGAACGTTCACGCTGTTCGATGTCTTGCTAGTAATAACTTCTTTGTCAGTCTTAATATCACCGCCCCAAACCTGAACCTTTGGTCTTTTTGACGACCTAATACACTTAACTGCGTACCTAAAATCCGTAGAAGGAGCCGAACCATTATAATCGCTAACCATAACCACGTAACATAGACTATCGTTAGCACTTAGCTTAACCCTGTCCAAATTATCTATCTGATTTGTAGCCACTGGAGTCTGACCGGTGTTTAATTGACTGCCAGTGTTTTGAACAATTTTTCTACACGCGCCACTATCAATATTTAAGCTATCTCTATATTGTCCTTTAATCAGTCGCACAATTGCGCACGGCCAATCATCATCAGCAGTACCCCCAGGCAACGAAACCACATCGCTCTTACCCGTAAGCCCCGATACTTCAGCCCCTCTTACAACAAACCGAGCAAGTGCATACGAAGAATTTTGAGTCTTTAAAGTCCCTTTGTTATTCAACCCAGCATTTATTCCCTCAATTTTCGTGACATTTTCTGCGTCAATATAATCCGAATTAACACTAACTGAAGGCTCTACGTCATAATCGTACGGAACCTCAGCACAGGCATATGACGAATACACCCAGCCGGTTGGCGCCAAAGAATTACGCCTATCCCAGTAGATTCGCTGACAGATACGCTTACCCATGTCTTCTTTTCGAATAACTCGCGTAAACATAAATTTATTTTCTCCAAGCGGACCACGAACATCCTCTAATCTAGATTTTCCGTTCAATGCCTCCATAGTGGTAGTGTGATAATCCACACCCTCTGGATTGTTCATTCGTTTCCAAGCATAATCCTTCCAATTCGTCATAACGTTAAACCATCGGGATTTTTCATTATGCCAAGCCCCCCTGTCGTTCAGACTGACATCATTATCCATCGGCTGGTTCGATCTAATATCAAATACATCCTGCTGAACGCCAGTTATAACATTATCAGTAGGCCCACCGCTAACAAAAAGACTATGCCACCAGTCAACTGTATCTCCGGGCTTCACATCCTTTAACCTCCCCGGAGCAATAGTCCAGTTAGATCCGAAGTTGGTAGTGTCTTCTCGATTAAATTGCTTAGTAACCCAGGATTTACCAGTTATCGTCCAATTTGGCGAGCTTGGCGCCGCATACGTATAGACAAAAAAAGCTGCTACTGATATAGCCAAAGCCACTACTATTGCCAGCATGCCCACCTTAGGCAATGAGTATTTTCTTCTCATGCTTATAATTATATCAAAGATTACGCAGATGATATAATAAATATATGAGTTTATCTATTGGAATCGTTGGTTTACCAAATGTCGGCAAGTCGACACTTTTTAACGCTTTAACAAATAATGATATTTTAGCGGCTAATTATCCGTTTGCGACAATTGAGCCGAACACAGGAATTGTTCCCGTGCCAGATAATCGCCTGCAAATTTTAGCCGATCTTTATCATGCGCAAAAAATTATTCCAGCCACCGTCACTTTCGTCGATATCGCGGGGCTGGTTGCTGGCGCGTCTAAGGGCGAAGGTTTGGGCAATAAATTTCTACACAATATCAGAGAGTGCGACGCAATTATTCATGTTGTCCGTGCGTTCGAAAATTCAAAAATTTTGCGCCACGATGAAGCGCCAATTGACCCAAAAAAGGATATTGGCATTATCAATACTGAGCTGATTCTGGCTGATCTACAAACTCTTGAAAAACGCCTGCCCCAACTTCAAAAAGAAGCCAAAGCAAACCCAAAAGCTCGCCAAAAAGTTGAATATCTGCAATCTTTAATCGACAATTTACAAAAAGGCGTACCAATTTCCGCCCTGTCAGATGTGGATTTTGAGGCAATTTCCGACCTGCACCTTCTTACCGCCAAGCCAGTAATTTACGCGTTTAATGTCGACGAAGAAGGATTGAACAATTCCGACCTACAGAGTCAATTGACCGAACTCGTAAGTCCCGCAAAAACCGTTTTTGTCTGCGCAAAATTAGAGGAAGAATTGAAGGGCTTATCTGAGAATGACGCCAAAGAGCTATTAGAAAGCTACGGCGTCAAGGAAACTGGACTCGCCAAACTTATTCACGCAGCCTACGATACGCTCGGACTACAAAGCTACTTAACTGCGGGCGAAAAAGAAGTTCGCGCTTGGACAATTCACAAGGGCTGGACTGCACCGCAAGCCGCGGGCGTTATTCATTCGGATTTTGAGCGCGGATTTATTGCCGCACAAATTGTCGATTTTAACGATTTAGTCGCTGCAGGATCAGAAGTTAAGGCTCGTGAAAACGGCAAAATTCGCACCGAAGGAAAAACTTACGTTATGCAACCAAATGACGTCGTTGAATTTAGGTTTAACGTTTAGCTAATTTCAATTTGTAAAATCGCTCGAGATTGCCCTTACTGCCTGCCACTTCACTATCTTTTTTATCTAAGATAACAAAATACTTTTTCGCCCAATCTTCAAAGTCGGATAAAATTTGTCGACGAACTTTATCGTTTTTAATAATTCCCTTATTAACCTGATGCCGTCCCGCCTCAAATTGAGGTTTTGCCATAGCAACCAATATCGTATTTGTATTCATCAAATTTTCTGCCACGTGCGGCAAAATTTCCCTCAGAGATATAAACGACACATCGCCCACAATAATATCAATTGCTTCATCTGCATAAAAATCACGAATATCGGTCTTTTCGTAAAGAACAATTTTTGGATTCGGCCTCAAACTTGGATGAAGTTGATCCGTTCCAACATCAACAGCAAATACCTTTTTGGCGCCATGACGCAACGAATAGTCAGTAAATCCGCCCGTACTCGAGCCAATGTCCAGAACAGTTTTATCCTGAAAATTAAGATGAAAATACTCCGCTACGCTTGCCAACTTTAAGCCAGCTCGCGAAACGTAAGTTTCCTTCTTTTCGAGCTTTATCTCGTCCGAATCAGACACCATAGTCCCTGATTTTTGGACAATTTTCTTATTCAAAAAAACATAGCCCAGACGAATAAAATTATCCGCCTGAGATCTTGTCGTCGCCAAACCGCGCTCTACCAGAGCTTTATCTAACCGCTGTTTCATTAAATATGACTATTTCTTTCGCTCGCGATATTCACCAGTGGATGTGTCAACGCTAATAATATCACCCTGCTTGATAAATGCTGGAACTTTGACAACTAGCCCCGTCTCCAAAGTAGCGTCTTTTAGTACAGATGAAGTCGTATCACCCTTAACCACATCTTCCGTGTAGGTAACTTCCAGATATTTATTCTTTGGCAGTTCAACGTTAATCACTCGACCGTCGAAGAATTGAAGGCTTAATTCGTCGCCTTCTTTCAGGTATTTACTGGCATCGTCCACGATTTCCGCAGCCAGCTCAAATTGCTCAAAGCTAGTCGGATCCATGAAATAGAACTTGTCGCCATCGTTATACAAATATTGCGCAGTTTTATTATTTACTTCCGCAGCTTCGATTCGCTCTTGACCCTTGAAAGTCTTTGGGATGACACTTCCGTCAATTAGGTTTTTCAATTTCACGTTAACAATCGAACCGCCACGACCCATAACTTTTTGGCCGTATTCTACGACGCGATATGGTTTGCCGTCAATTTGACAAACTACGCCTTTTTTCAAATCAGTTGGCTGATACATACTTTCTCCTTTCCAATAAAATATCTCGCTGCCAAATATGTAATAGCAACGAGATATTGCGCATTAAACGTTCCTAGTTGCTGCTAACAAATGGCAACAAAGCCAAGTGGCGAGCACGCTTAATTGCTACTGCCAAGCTTCGCTGTTGCTTTTCGCTCAAACCAGTCTTACTGATTGGCTCGATTTGACCGTAAACATTGATGTAACGTTGCAAAGTTTTTACATCTTTATAGTCAAAAATAATCGGTGGATTTTTCTTCAATTGTGCCATTTTAATCTCCTTATTAGAATGGAATTTCGCTTAGGTCAATTGGCTTATCGTCAATTTCCGTTACGACTTCCTCTTTTTTAGTAGTCTTTGGTGCTGCAGAACCTGAATTGTCGCCGCTTGGACCATCTAAGAACGTTACATCCGAAGCAGTGACTTCAATTCGACTCTGTCTTTTACCGGTATCCTTATCTTCCCAGCTATCCTGTCGCAGTCGTCCTTGGATCAAAACCCGACGACCCTTGCTTAGATATTGCATTACCAAATCACCAAGTTTATCCCAGGCTGTGATATTGAAAAAGTCAGCCTGATCGTCTTGAGATTGTCGATCAACAGCAATGCTGAAACTAACTACGTTCTTGCCAGAAGCGGTTGTTCGCTGTTCTGGATCGCGTGTCAATCTACCCAATAAAATCACTTGATTGATACTTCGTGCCATATTCTATCCCCTCTTTTACCTTACGGCAGTTAGGCTTATTTACTTGATTCGCTTGAATCAGATTCTTCGTTGCGTGCTTTTTGCTCGCTTAATGCTTGACGAGTTTTTTCATCAGTTTTTACCAATAGGTAACGCAAAACTTCATCAGTAATATTAAGTGTGTTTGAAATCTTCAATAAAGCTGGTGCTGGCAATTTAACCTCAAAACAAACGTAAACTGCAAAGTCTTCACGCTTGATTGTGTAGGCCAATTTTTTCTTGCCCCAGTTATCTTCTTTGATAATTTCACCACCGTTAGTAGTGATTAAACCACGTACCTTATCCAACGCTGAATCTAGATTAGCCTCTAAATCCGGGTGAATAAGAACAGTTAGTTCGTATTCGTTCATGTTTCCTCCTCTGGAATCCATTTACGGATGCTTACGCTGTCTCACGTAAGCTTAGGTTAATATTCGCCTATATTATACCCCATTCTGCGATATCATGTCAATGAGCTTATAGATAGTGTCTATATCATCAACACTGAGGGATTGAGCATTATTTCTTATGTCGGTGATTAATCTTCTGGTGTCTTCAGGGTTTCTCAAATCCAGACTTTCTAGATCAAGATTACTTGGACTTATTCGTTGTTCATTTACGGAATATTCGACATTATATTCTCCCTCAAGAGATTTCCCTTTCCAACCTCTAATATTCCAGCTATGTTCTATATAAAGCGGCGGTAAGACACCTGAACGACTTACCACCTCAGTAACGTACAAACCTAATTCAGCAGAACATTGTGCGCCATCTTCCAACATAGATTCTGGTAAATAGCTTATTTCACACTCCTCCGCATGACCGTCCGAAGAAACATGAATGGCTTCTGGTGGAATTGAAAAAATATGATGTACTATTTCTGGCGATAGCTTATATGTAAAAATGTTCGCAGCAGCACTACTATCGTCTATTTTATAGCGACCATTCTCTAGGCCTTCAGCACCCCTCTCCTCAAGAACTTTACCAGCCGCCTGTACTATAGCGACAAGAGTCTCCTGATCAGGAGCTAAGTCATAGTTACCAAGAAAATACTCGCTCATAATGTTTGGTCAATCTTTTATACTATTCCGCCAGCAACTCATCAAGCTCTTCTAGACTAGAAATCAAAACATCACGTGGCTTAGATCCGTTCTGCGGACCAATAATTCCCCGCTCTTCCATCTCTTCAATAATTCGCGCTGCTCGCTGATAACCAATTCCCAGGCGCGTTTGCAGCATACTCGTTGAGGCTTTGCGACGCTCAACCACCACACGAACCGCGTCCTTAAACTTATCGTCACCACCTTCCGACAAGTCCATCACGACACCACCCTTGCCATCCAATTGAACCGGCTGAGCCACCACTTCATCGTTGTATTGCGGAGCCATCTGCATACGCAAATGATCGGCAATTTTATTCACCTCATCATCTGTCACCCAGGCACCCTGAATACGCCTTGGCTTGCTCATACTCGTTACGTAAAATAGCATATCTCCTTGACCCAATAATTTCTCAGCGCCAGATTGGTCTAAGATCGTAATACTATCAACTTGACTAGCCACCGTAAAGGCAATTCGCGCTGGAACGTTCGCCTTAATCAAACCAGTAATCACGTTCACGCTAGGACGCTGCGTTGCCAATACCAAGTGAATACCAACCGCTCGAGACTTCTGTGCCAAGCGAACAATTAACGTCTCAACATCCTTTTTAGCCATCATCATAAGATCAGACATCTCGTCCACCACAATCACGATATATGGCATTGATCCGTCTTCATGCTCCTGAACATTACCATTTTCATCAGCAATCGCAATCTTCTTAGCGCGCGACTGCAGCCTCTTGTTGTATTCCTTAATATTACGGATTTTCTCGCCCGCCAACAACTTATAGCGTCGCTCCATCTCATTCACCGCCCACTTCAAAGCTGAAATGGTCTTTTCCGGCTCGTTAATCACCGGCGTAAGAAGGTGCGGAATATCAGCATACGGTGCCATTTCAACTTGCTTCGGGTCAACCAAAATCAACTTCATATCACTCGGACTATTGCGATACAGCAAGCTACACAGCAAAGTATTAATCATCACAGACTTACCAGAACCCGTTTGTCCAGCAATCAACAAATGCGGCATCTTCCCCAGCTCGCCCACAACAACTTGACCAGATATATCTTTACCAATTCCAAAACTCAAAGGATCACGAGCAGCAGCCCACTGTTTCGACGACAACGTACTTCGTAGGCGAACTTCAGCAGCCTTACGGTTAGGCACTTCAATACCAACTGCTCGCTGACCAGGAATTGGCGCCTCAATCCTTAAACTTTGTGCTGCCAAATTAAGCGCAATGTTAGTTTCCAGCGCCGTAATTCGCGTCAATTTAACCCCACTTGGTGGTCTTAGGGTGTATTGCGTAACTTTTGGACCAACATTAATGTCGCCCATCGCCGCCTCAATATTAAATTCAGCCAGCGTATCGTGAATTATTTGGGCGTTCTGACGTGTATCTCCAGCATCAGCACCGCTTTCGTTCTTCTCTAATAGATCCAAGCTTGGCGCCTCCCAATTTGGATCACGAGTT
Source organism: Candidatus Nanosynbacter sp. TM7-076 (assembly GCF_022828325.1). GTDB lineage: Bacteria > Patescibacteriota > Saccharimonadia > Saccharimonadales > Saccharimonadaceae > Nanosynbacter. Next base: position 40,288 of record NZ_JAJQJS010000001.1, on the reverse strand, counting down.
GCCACCAAAGCCTGCTCTTCATTGACCTTCTCTGGCTTCTCTACTTTCTTTAATAAGCTCTTTTTCTCTTTGGCTGTATCAATTATTGGCACACCAGCGTTTAGTTTAATTTCTCCCAAGTCGGTCTTTTTCTCTTCTTCTGCTGACTGAGCAATTGACGCCTTCTTCATAACAGAACGATTATCATCGTCCTCCTTGGTATTACTCTTAATCATCTCCCAGAGTTTACTGAAAACCGTAAACGGTGACGTTTGAGTAATAAATAGAACTGTTATAAACGCCAAAACCAGATAAATAATCACCGCAATTGCCGAATCTACCATTTTCAGGGTAGCTGTATTCAATATATCGCCCACAAATCCACCAGAATTCGGATGCGAAGCCGTCTTCATTAACCCAAACAATCCAGAAAACCACACAATTTCCAGAATTGCCGCAAATTTCACTACTGCAGGCAATTGATTCTCTTCTGCTCGGAAAGTCTCAACCGCCAAATAAATCAGCAATATCGGCAAGGCGTACGCCGTATAACCAATCGTTTTTACAGTCGCCATATCAATCCATTGTAAAACCGGACCACCGACACCAAACCACGACACGACAAGCAGTAGCGACAAAAGAATAAGCATCACCGCGCCAACTTGCGACCAAAAACCCACCGGCAAACTATGCTGCGGCTTGGCTGGTGCGGATTTTTTCGTGCTCTTTCGTTTTTTTGCCATAATCGTTTTTATTATACACTGATTTTACACTTATTAACAGATGTAAAAATCAATTTAACACGCTTCTATTATAGCACAATTTACCAGTAAAATCAATCCAAAACTCTAGTACGGGCGTACGTTCTGTCGCTCTCTGGCTTTTGTGTCGTTTGCTTCCGTATCTGGTACTTGGCGTTGAGGAAAACGACGACGCGGCGCAGTTGGAAGGGTCATTTTTGACTCACCCGAGGCGGGTCTCTTACCGCGCGCTGGCGATTTTGAAACAGAATGAGCTGACGTAGCTTCCGACTTTACAGACTTCAAGCCACCAACTTCGTTTATCACCGGAATAACAATTGGTGTTCGGCGAGTCTGATCATATAATATGTGCGTAATCTCATCTTTAATTTCTTTTTTGATCACATCCAAATCATATTTGCCAGAAAAACTACGTGCCGCTTTTTGCTTCAAGTATTGGCGAATCATATTCATCAATTCTTCAGAGTCGCGCAAGTAAATAAATCCACGAGAAATAATGTCTGGGCTGGTCAATAATCGGCCCGTACCACGCTGCACCGTCAGCACCACAACAAACATTCCCTCTTGCGACATGTGAATGCGATCTTTCAGTACAACCTCAGAAACAATCGCACCAGTATCATCATACATAACGCCACCAACATGAATTCGCCCAGCTTTCTTTGCTTGCCTTTCAATATCAATTTCAATAATATCTCCAGCATCACACACAAAAATATTCTTACGAGGAATTCCACATTCCTTTTCCGCCAACCGAGCATTATGCACCAACATATGGAATTCGCCGTGAATTGGCATGTAATAAGTTGGGTTAAGCGCGTTGATCAATTTAACGTGATCGTCATAATAGCCGTGACCTGACAAGTGCAACGGACCGATTCCCGTCAAGTGAGTCTTTCCGTTCTGAATAACATCAGAACCCTCACGCATCAGACCGTCAACCGTTCGCACCACGCTTTTTTCATTGCCGGGAATTGGATTTGAGCTAAACACCACAACATCCGAACCCTTAATTTTCATATATTTATGAGCGCCCGTCGCCATGCGATTTAAGACGGCGTTAAATTCACCTTGCGAGCCAGTACAAACTACGGCAATTTGATTATCTGGTAATTTAACAATATCTTCCATCTTCATGATGGTGTCTTTAGGAATCTTAATCGTCCCCGAACGCAACGCCACCTCTAGGTTCTGAATCATCGAGAATCCAGCAAACGCCACCTTACGTCCGTGCTTATGCGCTTCTTCCAAGATTAATTGCAAGCGATGCACCTGCGACGAGAAACAGCTCAAAATTACTCTACTATTACTAAACTTGTCCATCACCTGACCGATGGAATACTGAATATCAAACTCCGTATGTGTGTGCGTACCGGCCGACTCACAGTTGGTCGATTCATTCATAAACATCAAAATGCCTTCTTTTGAAGCCACTTCCGTAAGTCGCTCAAGGTCAAACTTCTGACCGTCAACTGGACTTTCTTCAAATCGCCAGTCACCAGAATCGACAATCACACCCATTGGGGTTCGAATAATCACCGCCGTAGAATCAGGAATTGAGTGGTTAACTCGCACTAACTCGACCGAGAAATGCTTAGAAACTTGAACAATTTCATGACTCAGCGGATCCATCACTCGATAATCCGGCTTAAAATCCACTTCTGAATCGTCCATCGTTCGATCAAGCATGCCAATCGTAAACTTAGAGCCATAAACTGGCGCTGGAATACGATGAATGAAGTGACGGAACGAACCGATGTGATCAAGGTGCCCGTGCGTAAATACGTGCGCCTTAATCTTATGCTTATTCTCTTCCAGCCAAGTAATATCTGGCGTGATGTAATTGATGCCTGGATAATCACTGCCTGGGAACAAAAAGCCCATATCTACGATGATAATCTCATCATCATATTCGATGGCGTTCATATTCTTACCAATTCCCATTTCGCCCACACCACCAATCGGAATAATCCGAAGTTTCGGCTGACCACCGCGAACGGGTTTTGGTTGCATTTTGGCGCTAAATTGCTCACCGCCGTATCCGTTGTAAACTGACTTGTTTACCGGAATATCAATCAAGTGCTGCGAAGCCCTGAGGTTAACGTTCTCGCTTGTTCGTCGCTGAGCTCGGAAAACCTCACCCTTACGAGTAGTTGTGCTATTCAAAACTGCATTGTTGCTTTTCTTTGACTGCGGACGCTTATTGGCGTCGTCTTTTTGCGGTGTTGCTAGTCGCCGCTGACCCATATTGTTATACTCCTTTTTTATTACAATATAATTCAAAAACCAGGTATAGAGGTAAACTGACGTAAATCCCTCTAGTTAGTACTCTTATATTAGCAAACCGCTCATTTTTTGTCAAAGAACAATATTTTATAACAGAGGTCAATTAATCGTCGCCATCCACCGACGTGTGTGCGAATTTACGCTTGCCACGATAAGCGAAGAAGCCGATTGTTAATAAATTAGCCACCAACAAGAATCCAGCCAAAACCCACATACTGCCGCCGTAAAATGCGTTATCTAGCCCGCCCGAAATAGCCTGGCGCAATGCACGAATTGAGTAAGTCATCGGCACTAGCGGATTAATTGCTTGGAAAAATCCGTTGGCAGTTTGGATTGGGAATGTTCCCTCGCTGGAACCCAATTGAAGCACCAAAAGAACCATCGCTAGGAATCGTCCTGGATTGTCCAAAACAATCACCAAAAGCGACACAATCGACATATACGCAAACGACGTCAGATAAATTGCCCCGATAAAATGCGCTGGATGTTCTGGAGTTAGCCCTAAGAAAAACACCATCACCAACATCAAAATCGTTGCTTGCATAAAGGCCGCCACGCCAGCCACCGAAGCTTTGGATAGCCACCAACGAATCGCACTTTCCTGCTCAGAAAAAGTTTTGCGAATCGGATAAATAACATTCAGAACGAGTGCTCCAACGAACAAACTTAGCGACAAAACATACGGCGACAAAGCGTAGCCATAATTCGGAACATTACCCTTTTCGGTCATTTCCGACTTCACTGGATTTGCAATTTGCTGCTGAGTCGTAGTGCCAGTTGGTTGAATTTTTATACGATTAGAAGCGTCCGCCAATTTATTCGCCAGCGTATCTGCGCCGCTTGTTAGTTGTGAAGTTCCATCAATTAACGCGCCCGAGCGACTCTCTAATAAACTCGCGCCATTCGCCAATTTTTGACTGCCCGATTTTGCTTCGCTTAAGCCGTTTGTTAAGCTTGCCGAGCCCGCCAATAATTGATTATTCGCAAATCGCACGCTGTTGTAGCCGTTAAATGCGGTGATCGCGTTTGGTGTCAATTGATTCACGCCGTTATTCAATGCAGAAACTCCAACCTGAAGTTGCGTTTGTTGCGCTGATAATTGTTGAATTAGCGTTTGAAGGTCTTCACGTAGCGTCCCCGTCTGCGCGATAATTGCCTTAGTTTTTGTGAATGCTTGAGAAATATTGCTAATTTGCGACGAACTTATCGTCGTAGAATCGCTACCAGAAGCGGCTGCTTGCGTGCTCAAAGCCTGCAAAGTGCCACCCGCCGTCAACAAGTCGGACTCCGAAGCTCGCATTGTTTGCACCAAAGTTTGCGCGGTCGTTTCTACCTTGTTTTGTTGAGCCACGAGCACTGGCGATGGATTACTCACGCTGGCATTTAACTGATTTATGCCCGATTGCAATTGTTTCATGCCGTCAGATAATTGTGACAATTGCGATTCGGTCGGCAAATTGTTCGACAATTGCCCCAATCCCGCCTGTAGTTTACGAGAACCGTCGCTGAGTTGTGCCAGTCCGCCAGTCAAGGATTGCTGATTTACCGCTAATTGCTTAACGCCGCCAACGTATGCTTGTGTGCCAGATTGCAATCGCCCTAATCCGTCGTGCAAAGTTGACGCGCCGTTAGCTGCCGCATCCAGCCCTATTCCAAGCTTATCCAAATTCTCCAAAATTCCCTTAGCGTACGCCTGAGTGATTTGCTCAGACACCGAAGATTTGACCTTGGCGGCAGCTTGATTGCTGACTAGCGAACCGATATAGTTTTTTGCTGGCGTGGTCGTAAAATTAATAACCGCCTGCTGAGGTTCAGATTTGGTAATTGACGCCGCTTTCTGTGAAAAGTCGGACGGAATAGTTACCACTGCATAAAAATGCCCGCTATTCACGCCTTCGTCTGCTTGTTGTTTGCTGACAAACTCCCAGCCCAAATCGTGATTATCCTTCAGTTTTTTCTCTACAGATTCGCCGACATTCAGCACTTTACCGTTTAAGCTGGCGCCCTTATCTTCGTTCACAAACGCCACCGGCAAGTTTTTTGTCTGCCCGTACGGATCCCAAATTGAGCCTAGGAAAAATCCACTATACAAAATCGGGATAAACGAAATCACAGCCATGGATATCAGCAATATTTTATTATTAAACAAATGCTTCCACTCGGCTTGTAACATCTTATTTTTAATCATGTGCGACCTCCTTTGCGACATCTTCCAACGTCACAGTTTTCAAATATTCACTCCACTTTTCCTGCGCTTCAGAAAAAACCTTTTCTATCATATTCATGCCAATTTCCACCTGGCGAGGACGTGATTGAAAAACTCTCTCAACAATTCCCTGAGGTTGGAAAAATGGCGATTCTCCTTCAATTGCAAGGACAACATCATGCAACGTAACTTCGTTCATTTTTCTCGCTAAAATAAATCCGCCGCCAGTTCCCTGCGTTGAAGTGATCAGCTTTGCTATTACCAATTTCCGACTAATTTTCTTCAAGTACGTCGGCGAAACCAGCATCTTTTCCGCCAGCGCATCATTAGTTACCGGCGTCGTCCTTTTCGGATCCGCCAGAATTGCCATAATACAGCACGCCTGTTCAACAGCTCCCGATAATCTCATACAAATCCTTTCTTGACTTAGATATAATAGATATCGACTATCCACTATACTACGTCTGATAAACTTTTGCAAGTAATCACCTGATTAAGCGCCGCTATTTTTCACAAATTCTACAGCCTGAATAAAATCGTCAATTAAAGTCTGACGCATGCCGCCGTTATAAAGCGCAGCCGCCGGATGATATAACGGAATCACTACGAATTCGAGCTCGTGCAGACGCACTTTACGTGGACGACCGTGTTCTTTACTGATCTGCAATCCCGGAATAAATCCGCCGCCACTGTGCCGCCCTAAGGTCAAAATGGCCTTTGGCTGAATGATTTCTAATTGCCTGAGTAAATATGGCCAAAATTGTCGCTTTTCCTCTGGCAATGGGTCACGATTGTTCGGTGGTCGATATTTAACAATGTTGGTAATATATACATCTGACCGTTGTAAATTGGCAGACTTTAGCATTTCATCAAGGAATTTTCCCGCAGCACCGACAAACGGCTTGCCCTGCAAATCTTCATTCTTCCCTGGCGCTTCGCCAATAAAAACGATATCAGCATCAGGATTTCCATCGCCCATAACTAACTGCGTCGCCTGATCCGCCAAATCCGAACAAATCCTCTCTTTTACAATTTCTTCCGCCAACGCGTCCAATTTAGCTTGCTTGTCCATATATTTATTCTATCAAAAAACGCCCCGTAAGAAACGAGGCGCTTCTGATATTTAGTAAAACTATTTATTTACCTTGTTTACCAGTATAGTTCCTAGGTTATTTAATTCATCGCGAATTTCACCCTCTTCTGCCAACTTCTGTATTCCTGATGTCCATTCATTAATAGGCTTCTGAATCGCAGTAAGACTGTCATAAAATTCACTCATGTAATTGGAGTCATACTTTTTATAATCACTCTTCATTTCTACAACCTTCGGTAGCATCTCTTCGACTTTTTCTAGCTTGGTAGTGAAATCTCTAATAAACTTTTTATTAGTTTCGTTCTTAGCGTCAACATTCTTAAGATTCTGTCGAGCCTTCCTAATTGTGCTTTCTACGCTAGAAAAGTTAGAGCTATTTCTGCCGTCAGAAAATTCAATTATCACCGGCATAATCTTCTCGTATACTTCTCCAAAAGCATCTACGGCTGTATTGAACTTTTCTAGTTTGCTCTTTAGAGCCTCATACTTTTCGCGAACCTCTTTGTCACCAGTGACGGCCTTCATCTTACCTATCTCTGTCAATCTGTCATTAATTTCGCTCTTTGTTTTAGTGAGCTTATCACGATTGGATTTCAATGAAGTCTCAGTTTCTGAAGTGGAGATGTACGAAAGCGACGAGGCTGCCTTATTGTATATCTCGATTGTATCGTTCACTTTGTCTACAGCAGCTTTATAATCTGCCTTACTTGGACCACTTAGCAACAAGACAGCTAGGACTACACCAAGGATAATTACAACTAGTCCAATTATTCCGCCGATGATTCCCCACTTGGCACCTTTACTCATTTTCTTTTTTGGCGGCATTTGGTATGGAGTTCCCATGACTGGTTGTTGTGGGAATTGTTGTTGTGGCTGAGGCTGCTGAGCCTGAGGTTGTTGTGGAGCCTGCTGGAATTGTGGCTGGGGCGGCACTTGAGGCTGTGGTTTATTGTTGTTGTCGTCCATAAATAGTAGTCTCCTGACTTTTATACTTTTTGTCATTATATCGCTATAGCTTAGTTATAGTCAAATAAAAACACCCCGATTTCTCAGGGTGCTTTATTTTTAGCTACAGATTATTTATTAGCTTTTTCTTCCAAAACCTTCTCAAAATCATCAATAGCCTTTTTCCATTTTTCTACAGCGTCAGTATTGAAATCTGTCTTTGGAGTCTTTGGTGCTTTTGGTAGCGATGATCTTGATTTTGTATTTTTAGCATATTCTACAATTGCCACATAATACTGCTTCATTTCTGTGTAATAATTCTTCCAGTCCTTACCATATTTGGAGGCTAGCTTATTTTCAGATTTTGACATCTTATCCAAATAATCTATACAGTCTTTTGTCTCGGAATCCAGACGCTTCTCGAAATTTTCTTTAGATTCTCGGAGGTATTTACTTATATCAGGAGATTTGCACTTTTCATAAGTCTTGTCTTCTGTAAGAATAACCAGAAACTCTAGATACTCTCTCGCGCCATTATTCCAACTATCCACATACCTATCATACGCCGCCTTCACATCCTTATCGCGAAGCGCTTTATGAGAGCTCATTTTCTTATTAAGATTATTGATTTTATCGATGGCTTTATATATTTTATCTTTTGTGTTTTTAGTGCCAGCACCATTCTCACTTATAAAAGCATCTCCTATGTCAAGACCAGTAAATTGTGAAAGCAAGTCTTTATAATCCGCCTTGCTTGGACCACTTAGCAGTAAGACAGCCAGGACTACACCAACGATAATTACGACTAGTCCAATTATTCCGCCGATTATTCCCCATAAAGCACCTTTACTCATTTTCTTTTTTGGTGGCATTTGGTATGGAGTTCCCATAACTGGCCGTTGTGGGAATTGTTGTTGTGGCTGAGGCTGCTGAGCCTGAGGTTGTTGTGGAGCCTGCTGGAATTGTGGCTGGGGCGGTGTTTGAGGTTTATTGTTGTTACTATTGTCCATAAATTTTCCTCCTAAAATTACGCTTTCGCTATTATATATTTACAAACCAATCATCGTCAAATTGATCTTACCGCGCTCGTCAATTCCAGTAATTTTCACGCGAACAGTTTGCCCTTCTTTCACGACATCAGTCACTTTTTCAACTCGACGTTCTGCCAATTTCGAAATATGAACCATTCCGTCAATGCCAGGAAGTATATTCACAAACGCGCCAAAATCTTTAATACCGACAACTTTGCCTTCGTAAATCTTGCCAACTTCTGGCTCCTCAACCAGACCCTTAATCCAGTTCATAGCCTTTTCAATCGACGCGCCGTCTGGGCTAGCCACAGTAATCAAACCATCTTCCTTAATATCAATTTCAGCACCAGTTTCTGAAGTAATCTTATTGATCGTCTCGCCGCCCTTACCAATAATCACGCCAATCTTATCTGGGTCAATCTTAATCTTCTCAATTCGTGGCGCATACGGACTGAGCGACTCACGAGGTCCTGGAAGCACACTAAGCATATGTTCCAAAATGTGCGCACGCCCCGCCTTACTCTGCTCAATCGCTTGACGCAATACCGCCACTGGCAAACCATGAACCTTCATATCCATTTGAAGAGCCGTAATACCCTTTGAAGTTCCAGTTACCTTAAAGTCCATATCACCAGCAAAGTCCTCGGCATCAGCGATATCGCTCAACACATACGGAGTATCGCCGTCCATCATTAGACCCATCGCAATTCCACTCACGGGAGCCGAAATTGGCACGCCAGCATCCATCAACGCCAAGCAGCTAGAACAAGTCGCCGCCATTGAAGTTGAACCGTTCTGACTCATAATTTCTGTCACCGAGCGAATAGCGTATGGAAAATCTTCTTCAGTTGGCAAAACTGGAAGCAAAGCGCGTTCCGCCAAGTATCCGTGACCAATTTCACGTCGACCTGGACTGCCCATTCGCTTGACCTCACCAACCGTATAGCCCGGCGCATTGTAATGATGCATATAACGTCGCTCACCATCGGTAATTTCCATAGTGTCAATCAATTGCGAATAACTAAGCGGTGCCAAAGTTACAATATTCATACCCTGAGTCACGCCACGCGTAAACAAGCTGGAGCCGTGAGCACGCGGCAAGAATCCAACTTCCGAACTGAGCGGACGAATCTCGGTCAATTGTCGACCGTCGGGACGAACTCGTTCGGTGACAATTCCCCGACGAACATCTTTATGCAAAGCCAAAGTGAACGCTTCATCATAATCGCTACGAACTTCGCTATATTCTTCCTCGTCCAGTCCCAATTTTTCCGCCATCGCCTCATGGAACTCGGCGCGAATTTCGCTTATCATTTCATTGCGCTCTGGATATGGTCGACGGATTTTCTCACCAAATTTCCCATCAACCCACGCGTTAACTGTTTGCTGAATTGATTCGTCTGGCAAAATTAGATCATATTCCTGCTGCGCTGGCGCAACTTTTTCTGCCAATTCGCGTTGCAAGGCAATTGCTGGCTGCATCATCTGGTGAGCCCACGCCATCGCATCAACAATAATGTCCTCCGAAACTTCTTTGGCGCCAGCCTCGACCATTGTTATACCACTTTCAATACCAGCCACGACCAAATCGAGATCTGACTTTTCGCGTTCTTCCGGAGTCAAAAACGCCTTAAATTCGCCGTTCACTCGACCCACGCGCAAACCAGCCACTGGACCATCAAACGGCGTGCCAGTTAACATTAACGCACTAGACGCAGCGATCATCGCAATTACATCTGGACGGAAACTCGGATCCATACTCAAAACAGTCGCGACGACTTGAATTTCCTGTCGATAGCCTTTCGGAAAAAGCGGACGAATCGGACGGTCAATCAATCGACCAATCAGCACAGCTTCATCGCTCGGGCGACCTTCGCGCTTGATAAATCGGCTGCCAGAAATCTTACCTGCAGCATAAAACTTTTCTTCGTAATCAATCGACAATGGAAAATAATCCAATTGTACCGGACGCGGACTAACCTGAGCACTGCCCAAAACTACAGTGTCGCCATAACACACCAAAACACTACCAGTCGTCCTAAAGCCGACGCGATTCACTTCTAAAGTCAGCGGCCGACCACAAAAATCAGTGGTAACACTAAAAATCTCCTTGCCGCTTGGATTGATAATACTCATAAAGAGCTCCTTTCTTGCGGTAGTAACAGGGATGAAATTACTTGGCAACTTAGTCGTCTCATCTCTATCACTTCCGCGTTACAAATTGCTCCTTATATTATACTAAAACCTCAGCCCAAACACCAGCCGCGAGCGCGCTTAGCATGACCTTATTAACAGACGAGTGTGCTATAATTTATTCATGTCACTTCAGCTAGATTCAGTAAAAAATCGCCAGAAAAGCTGGAAAAGCTATATCTTAACTATAATCGCATTCTTAATGATTCTTGGCGGAGTTTATTTGCTTGTTCTCATCAGCACGCCCCTTATTTTATCGCAAAACATCAACCCAAAAGATAACCACACCACTCAGCTCATCACTAAAACTGAGAATAAAATTACCGAAAATCGACTTTACATACCAAAAATCGACATAAATTTGCCTTATAGTACTGGCGGCGCCGAGACAATGGAACATGGTGCGTGGTGGCGCAAACCAGAAAACGGCAACCCAAAGGATGGTGGCAATTTTGTCTTATCTGCGCACCGTTTTATTATGGGATTAACTCCTCAGCAGACGCTTAGAAAATCACCTTTTTATAATATCGATAAATTGACTGTCGGCGATGAAATTATCATTGATTATAACGGCGCGCGTTACAATTACGTCATCAGCGAAAAACAAAGCGTTAAACCAGATGCCGTGAAAATCGAACAGCGCACAGATCAGCCGCAATTAACTCTTTATTCCTGCACTTTGGGCGGCGCAAATGACGGACGAGATGTGATTATCGCCAAATTGAAAAAATAGCCAGAACAACAAAAATCCCCTTTTCGTCAAAGGGGATTTAAGCAGTTTCTAACGTAAATTATTTACGCAAACCTAACTTGGCAACAACTGCTTTGTAACTCTCAAAATCAGTTCGCTCCAAATATTTCAGCAAACGCTTGCGCTTACCAACCATTTGGATCAAGCCGCGACGAGCCATGAAATCGTGCTTATTCGCCTTCAAATGCTCCGTGACTTCTTTGATACGAGCCGTCAAAACTGACACCTGAGCTTGTGGGCTACCGACGTCGTTTTTATTGACCTGAGTCAAAGCAATTGCTTTCGCTTTATTTTCTTTGCTAATCATAGCTCTGTAATTATACCAAGCTTCTCTGTTTTTTGCAATTAACTAGTAATTCCAAAGTCCGCCAGAGTCTTTGCCTGATCAATAGAATAGTCGGCAATTTTCGTACGACGCAAATTCTCACAATACGCGCCCGTCCCTAATTTCTCGCCAATATCCACCGCCAATGTTCGAATATAAGTTCCGCTTGAAACGTGAGTTCTGATCTTTAATTTGGGATATTCGTATGCCAATAATTCCAATGAGTAAATTTCTATCACACGCTTAGGAATCTCAACTTGTTTACCTTCGCGCGCCAATTTATACGCTCTTTCACCGTTAATTTTTATTGCGCTAAAAATCGGCGGCGTCTGCTCAATTTTTCCCACAAATTGACTAATCACCCGCTGAACTTCTTCCAAACTCGGTTCATGATCAGACACATCAGTAATTTCGCCTTCTGGGTCGCCCGTCGAGCTATTCTTGCCCAGAATAATTTCCGCCTCGTACCACTTATCTAACTTAGTGAAAGTTTCAGCTTCGCGACATTTCTTTCCAGTCACAATAATCATTAGCCCCGTAGCGAACGGATCAAGCGTACCCGTGTGACCAACCTTCACTTTCTTTCCCGCCTGATTAGATAAAACTCGTCGCAAGCGCGCTACCACTCCAAAGCTAGTCATTCCCTGAGGCTTGTCTATGAGAATTACTTCGTCCATCAACTATTGTCCTGGAATGTGGAATTGCGCTGGATTGAAATCTGCGTTTTGAGCTGGCTGAGTTGGCATCGCGGTGATCGGCGCAGGCGCTGGAGCTTGCGGAGCAGCTGCTGGTTCAGGAGCCACTCCTAGCGGTGCAATCTGTGGCAATCCATTTACATCAACACCTGTAGGCGCTGGCGGCATTGGTGGCAAAGCGCCGAAATCTGGCATCGCTGGTGGCATTGGCAAATCAAAACCTGGAATGCTATTCTCAGGATTTGTTATTGCTGGCTCAATTGGCACAATCGGCTGACTCGGAGCTGGCGCTACTGGATTATTCAATTGATTTGTGTCGTTGGTAATTGCCGAAATAATTGACTCTTCAGATTGCGGCGCAACAGGTATCGTCGACAATTTTTGCTCAGCGGCGTTAGTTGTCGCGAACGGATCAATCTTTGGTGGTTCATCAGACGCGCCCATAGCTGCATTTAACGGAGTATCGCCAAACGACGGCGTGTTATCACCCACATATTTACCGTGCGTTAAGATGGTTTTATTTTGATCGCTAGCCAATTCCCTAATCTTATCCTCGGCAGCCTGTGTAGTCGTTGCGTTCAGAGTGCCACCCATCAGCGGAGTTTCCTCAAAAGAAAGTTCGCCCTTTGAAACTATTTTTTCACTCGGCTTTTCTTCCTCGACTTGCAGTTCTTCCTTTATCGGCTCAATTTTAGCCAATTTCTCTTCGGCAATCCTAGCAGATTCTTCTTGCTTTTCCTTTGCTGTTTGTTCGGCTACTTCATCAACATCGCCCTTCTTTTCGTGACTAATTGACAAAGTTCCGTCTGCGTGTACAGCTTCCTCATCTTTCTCCGCTTCTTCAGTTTTATCCTCTGAAGCTTCTTCTTTTTCTGGAGATTTTTCTTCGATCTTTTCAATCTTCTGCGGCTCATCTTCTACTTCGCTCTCTGCGATCTTTGAAACCACCAATTGCTGATTTGCGCCCGCCGCCATAAGTTCTGCAGCTGTAGTCATAACCTTTGATGACGTATTGCCGTTACTAAACCTCTCAGTTACCGCCACAATTCCCGTAAGCAAAGCCGTCGCCATCTGCTCGTCCAACGTCACCTTTGGCGTTTTCAGGTCGTCAAGCAATTCCACAACCATTTCACTCACGCCACTAGCATTAGATTCGTGCCAATCAACAGAACCCAGACCGCTCTTTACATCGCCCGCTGTTATAGACACAACCGTAGCATCGTGCAAAATCTTACCGTGCGCAGTCAAAGCCGTGTCAATACTTTCACTATTTTCAACATTTAGCGCCAAAACTAGCTCAACGTTATAATCGCCCTGTGAAAATTCCAAATCTTTATCGGTAATTGTCGTACGATATGGCGTAATAAAAATCTTCACCGCGTCATCAACAACTTTATAGCGCAAATGATCAGCCTTTTCTTTATCCAAGGCGATAATAAAATCACGTAAAGAATCTGCGGTCTGCTCAAACGTTTTATCAGGGTTCAAGAACGTAATTGCTGGCGGAATGTCGCCGCTAAACACAGCCGTAGCGTGCTTCCCTAGTTTATTGAGGAAAATCGTCAACCCTAATGCTGCCGACAATTCGTCGACTGACGGACTAGAACTCACCGTCACTAAAATATTAGTTACATCCTTGATGCTCTGGATTACTTTTTGCTTTGCTGATCCGTTTGACATGATTTTTCCTATGTTTGTTTTTTGTAATTACGCTTGGCATCACTATACCATAAGCAGTACCATAAAGTCAATATCTAAGCCACCTCTTTACAATTTATGCTATTTTCTGTATAATTCTTCCTGATTAGCGATACAAATCTATAGAGGTAAAGGAGAAACATGCCAATCATCAAATCCGCCATCAAGCGTGCTAAACAAACTCTAAAGCGCCGCGAGCGAAACATCAGCATTAAAAAAGACATTAAGACTGCTGTTAAAGCTTTCTCTGCAGAACCAAGCGCAAAAACTCTTGCTGCAGCACAAAGCGAAATTGACACCGCTGTTAAAAAAGGCTTGATTAAGAAAAACACTGCCGCTCGCCGAAAGAGCGTATTGAGCAAAATTGCTAAAAAAGCAGGCGTTACATTAGAAGCCGCTGCTAAAAAACCAGCTGCAAAGCCAGCAGCTAAGAAAACTGCCACTAAAAAAGCCCCGGCAAAGAAACCAGCTGCTAAAAAAGCTGAAAAATAATCCATAAAGATTACTAGAAAATACCCCGGAATTAACTGGGGTATTTTTATTTTCCAATTCCAACCAGCACCGCCTCCACAAGCAGCCACGGGTTTACAGAGGTTGTTTTCATTTGCAAGTCCGCCCGAAGTAGCGCATCATTTATCCTCTTCAGTTTTTCCTTATCGACACCTTTTGCTGAAGACGCCATTTTTCGTAAAACATACGGATTAGCCGAAAAATCCGAAGCCACCAACTTACTGTCGCCGTCAGCTAAAACCAACGCCGTCAAGTTAGTAGCCTGCGAAGCAAGCAACCCCATTGTCTGGTAAGCTCCGTCAACGCCACTTTCCGACTCCAAATAGTTAATTATATCGTGAACCTTATCATAATCACCCGCCAGCGCCGAAATAAACAAATCAAACACATTCTCCGTCCTAGCCAGAGGTATGAAGTTGTCAATTAAATCATCCGTCACTTTTTCCGCCAGCGCCAATTGATCCAAAAAGTTGCTCAGCCGCAACTGATCAAATCCCAAACGATCAACAATTATCTCTGCTTGACGATTCGTTAATTCACACCCGCGAACCTTCGCCTCCGCCACGCACCACTTTAAAAGCTGCGGTTTTTGACGATCGCTAAGCGGAGAAAATTCCTGAACTTTGGCATTTTTCTGCAGCCACTTATACGTTTTCGTTCGCTTATCAATTTTATCTTCCACCAGAATAATTGTCCTGTCATCGTCAAACTTCATATCTGGAAGTTGCGACCAAACCTCAGAATTTTCGCCTAGTTTTGAAATCAAATACACCGACGAGTTCATAAACAGCGTCTGCCCAATTGCTATTTCCTGCATTCCAGCCAGCGTCAAATCTTCGCCATCATGTCGCGCCGCTTTTTCATTGCCGATCAGCTTAGCAATTGCTTGCCGTTTCTCGAATTCATTTTCGCCGTAAAAAAGATAGATCACTTCGCCTCCACTTGGCAAACTGGACAAATATGCGTACCGCGTCCAGAAACCTTCATCTTTACAATCTCTTGGTCAGGATGCCGATAGCACGGCTGACCTTCCCGACGAAATACGTGCGCAAACGACAGATAATTACCTTTTCTGCCTTCAGCGTCAACATAATTTTTATCCGTCGAGCCTCCCTGATCAATGCTCAATTGCAAAATCTGACGCAGTTCGTTAAACAAATCTTCCAATTGGTCATCACTAACATTTCTAACGCGCGTCTGAGGGTGGATTTTTGCAGCCCACAGAGCTTCATCGGCATAAATATTACCAACTCCAGCGATCACCGACTGATCAAGAAACGCCGGCTTTATCATCGAATTTTGCCGACGACGAATTCGCTTAATAAAGTCACCCGCCTCAGTTTTTTTATCGAGCGGTTCCGGACCAACTTTCTGCATAAATGGCAAATTTTCTATCTCATCGGTCGGCATCAATTTCATCCATCCAAACTTACGCTGATCATTGAAAAATAAGTGCGAACCATCCGCAAAATCAATTTGCACTCGTGTCGATCTATCTGGCAATTCACCAATCAAACTATCATTCGGATGACCACCGGCAAAACTATTAGCCCCACGAAAAATCAATTGACCAGTCATCTTAAGATGTATCACCAGCGAATAACGCGTATCAAGATCAATCATCAGCACTTTTGCGCGACGTCGCACCGCCGTTACATGCGCACCATATAAAAATTGCTGAACATCTGTGGGTGAATTCGGAAAGCTTTTTGGCGAATCAAATACCGTTGCTCGCACAACAGCCTGACCTGGCAGCAAATCCGCCAAACCTCGGCGAACTGTCTCAACTTCAGGTAGTTCTGGCATTCGGCAAGTCCTACAGCTTAAACAAAGCTTCTTCTTGACTTAGGCCAATTCCAGCCGCCATTTTCTTGCCGTCAGGAATTTGCTTCAAAAACATATCCAAAATCTCGTTCACGTTAGCTTGTGCCGAGCCTTTAGAACCGCTACAATCCGATGTCCACAAACTCTTCACAACGGAATTGTCCTTCAAAGTTTCGAATTTGTAAATTTTACCGCTAGCACAAATTCCCCGCAAATCGTTTTGCTGCTCAGTTAGCGGCGTACCTTCCATCATTTTTCGCTTATCAAGCGCATAAACCAGCTCCGTATAAGCCCTGCTGTTATTGTCCAATTTTTTCTCTGCAATCGGCTTATCCAAATATCCCTCGTACGTTGTCATCTCGCGAGATTCTGGCGAAATAGTGATGCTATATGAGCGGAAATTCTCGTTCGCTACAATCGGTCCACGCACCGTCAATCGAACCGCACTTCCCACGTCCGTCGACAACAAAGCAACTTGCCCTACGTTAACATTCTGATCCGTTGTTTGACCTGAATCGTTTTTGCCAAATAATGCTCGACCAATCGCAATAACCGCCGCTACTGCCACAACCGTGATAATAATAACCAGCAAAATTGGTACAAATCGAGAAAATGAATTTCGTCGTTGAGTGTATTTCATGGCGTAATTATACCATATTTTCTACACTTCACCCCAATTTGCGCCCGTACCGACATCTACTTTCAATTTAATCGGCAATTCTGGACAAACGCCTTCCATTTCCGCTTTCATAATCTCGCTAACTTTCTGGACGTCTTCAGGCTTACATTCCACCAAAATCGAATCGTGAACTTGTAGAATTGCGTCAGCCAAGCCCGACAACTTGTCCTCCAGCCGAATCATTGCCAATTTCATCAAATCCGCTTCCGTGCCTTGAATTGGCATATTCATCGCAGCCCTTTCCGCCGAAGATCGCACCATAAAATTGCTCGATTTTACATCAGGCGTTGGTCGTCGCCTGCCAAAATACGTTTCAACAAAACCCTGTTCCCGCGCTTGAGTTAGAATTTTATCCAAATACTGACGAATCGGCTTTCGCACCTCAAAATAATGATCAATAAACTTTTTCGCCTCTGTAAATGACATTCCCGTAGCCGCCGCCAAACCGTGCGGGCTCATTCCGTAAAGTACACCAAAATTGATCACTTTTGCTGCTCGACGCTGAGATTTGATCACTTCGTCAATTGATATTCCGTATGTTTCCGCCGCCGTTTTTGCATGAATATCAACATCGCTATTAAAGTCTTCAATCAACTTCTCGTCGCCCGCCAACACAGCCGCCAGCCTCAACTCAAATTGCGAATAATCTGCACCAACAAAAACTTTGCCGTCACTCGGAACAAACGCCTGGCGAATTTTTCTACCCAGTTCAGTTCGCACTGGAATATTCTGTAAATTCGGATTTGTACTGCTCAGCCGCCCCGTGCTGGTTACGTCCTGGTTGAGTGTAGTGTGAATTCGCCCATCAGTCGCCATCAACTTTGGTAGCGCCTCAATGTACGTGCTGATCAATTTGGTCAATTCTCGATATCGCTCAATCAACTCAATAATCGGATGCTGCCCTCGTAATTTATCCAACTCTTTCTGGCCTGTTGAATATCCAGTTTTACCCTTTTTTATGCCCGCAGTTGGTAATTGCAATTTAGTAAACAAAACCTCAGAAAGTTGCGCTGGACTAGACGCGTTAAACTCGTATCCAGCCATGGAATACATTTGTTGTTCAAGCTCACGAACTTCCGCCGCCAGCTCATCGCCCATCTGTTTTAATAGCGTATCATCCAACTTCATCCCACGTTTTTCCATCTGGAATAGCGCCCAAATTACTGGAAAATCAAACTCGTAAGCTACACGCGCAATTTGCGAATTGTTCGACATGTAAACTTTTTGTTCACGATAAATTTTATGCAAGCGAGCCAATTGATAAGACACGGAATTGTCGTCAGAAAAATCACCAGACAGCGCATTCAAGCTACGATCACGCTTCAGCGGATCAATCAAAAACGCCGCCTGCCCAACGTCCCAAACCTCATGAAAACGCACCGCCACGCCATGATTATCCAGCGCATGATACAACTGCTTAACATCCGCCGCGACCACAATTCCCTGCGCCAATAATTGCCACATAGATTGACTAATTTCATCAATTTTCGCCGTCCACGCTGACTCAGGGTTCGAGCTTATGTAAATTACGTCAGGCTCCGACGAATCGATATATATTATATTTTCCGCCTCAAACATCGGCATATCGGGTAATTTTTCAATTCGTGGAACATCCAACTTCGGTTCTTCTTTTTTCTCATTTTCTGCCATTTGCATTGTTTTTGGCAATCGTCCAATTAGCGAATTAAACTCCAACTTCTGCAGAATTTCCGTTACTCGCACAAAATCGCAATCATTAACATCCGCCACATCCCAATCCAGCTCAATCGGCGCGTCCGTCCAAATTTCCGCCACTTGCTTGGTCAAATATGCCGACTCACGACCATTTTCCAACTTCGTTCGCAAAGCTCCTTTTTGCTCGTCCAGATGCTTGTAAACTCCGTCTAATGTTTCATATTCTTGCAATAATTTCACCGCTGTTTTCTCACCAATTCCCGGCACTCCCGGCAAATTGTCACTTGAATCACCCTTTAGTGCTTTCAAATCTAAGAATTGTTCTGTCCGAATTCCATATTTTTCTTCAAAATGTTCCGCCGTGAATTCCTCGATATTCCTTAAGCCATTTTTCATGGCGTAAACTTTGGTCATCGGTGATATCAATTGCAATGCGTCCAAGTCCGACGTTATCAAGCACGTTTCAATTCCGTGAGATTCCGCTTGCCTGGCAAACGCGCCCATAATATCGTCCGCCTCGTAATCATCAATTTCATAAAGCGGCCAGCCAAACGCATCAAGCAGTTCGTGTAAAATCGGGATTTGCTGATAAAAATCATCTGGCGCTGGCTTGCGACCAGCTTTATATTCTGGATACAATTCCCGCCGCTTGCGAATGTTCGTGCCTCGTTTATCCCAAGCTACCGCCACATAATCCGGATCCAATTTCTTAATTAGCTCAATTGCCAAACTTACAAATCCGTACACTCCGCCAGTCGGAGTTCCGTCAGCCATCGACAATCCTGGCATGGCATAATAACCTCGGTAAAACACCGACTTTCCATCAATAACCACTAGACGCTTCATAGTTCTATTGTAGCATTTAAGCGGCTGTCGTTAGAGAATCGATTATTGACGCTTCAGCAAGTTTCTTCTGGGCTCTTTCGTGCTTCTCATATAACCTCTTACGCTCCTCCGGATAGCTATAACAATGAACATACTCAATCACTCCATCGTCATTAAAGAACACGGTTATAGTCTCATCTCTACCGTCATCTGGTCCAACAAAAAACTCGTAAGAGGTTTTGTGGTGTCCAGGGTAACGATCAACCTCAAGCTCTTTTATGAAAGCATATCTAAACTCATCTTCATCCTTGGGTATCTTATATATTTGGTATCGATCTTTCGGACTAGATGATGAAGCGGCAGGATTTTTCCAAATCATCCAAATCTGCCCATATTGATCCTCTATAGGCTCGCTAATAAGCCTCTGCCATTTCTCGCTACCGTCTGGATTATGATCAAATTTCGACTCCAGCTCTTCAATCTGAGCCATTATCTTATAGTTCTCTGTCAGATTTTCTTGACCCTTAATATCAAGGTCAGAAGGAGAATTCTGAGGTAACTCTTCAGCACGTCCATGAAGCGTTTCCATAATACTTATCACAAACATACTCTCTATTTGGAAGAATGTCAACAAATTGTTAAAATTAGTACATGACACAACCATATGCAAAAATTATCGCCCTGGTTGGATTGGCGGGCAGCGGCAAAAGTTCGGCTGTCGAATATTTGACAGAAAAAGGATTTCCAAAAATTTACTTCGGTGGCGTTATTTATAAAGCCATGGACGAGGCTGGAATTGAAAAAACTTGGGACAATCAACAGCAATTCCGCGAAGAAATTCGTCGCCGTGAGGGCAAAGATTTTGTAATCAAACGCGTCATAAAAAACATCCACGATTTAATAAACGCTGGGCAAAATAAAATCGTTTTGGATGGATTATACACTTGGAGCGAATATAAATTCCTTAAGCACGAATTCCCTGGACAAGTTGTCGTTATTGCTATTGTTACACCAAAATACCTCCGTTATCAACGAATGGCTAAGCGCATAGAGCGCCCAATGCAACCGCACGAAGTTGATCAGCGCGACTGGTCAGAAATCGAAAATTTGGAAAAAGGTGGTCCAATTGCTATTGCTGATTATTTCATCATTAACGACGGCAGTCTCGAGCAATTACATCAAAAAATAGACGCCGCAACCCACGACGCCCATTTTTGTAAATCGCCCGAACAGTGTTAATTAGTCCAGATATTCGTAAAGTTTTTTCGCATCTTTGTGTTTGCGAAGTTTTGCTAGTGCCTTAGCTTCAATCTGGCGGATTCGCTCACGCGTAACCGCAAATTCCTGACCAACCTCTTCCAAAGTGTGATTTTTCCCATTATCCAAGCCAAAACGCATTCGAACAATTTTCTGCTCGCGATCACTCAAACTTGATAGAATTTCCTGAACTTGCTCTTTTAATAATTGATTTGAAGCGGAATCTTCCGGTGAAACCGTATCTTCGTCAACGATAAAATCTTGCAATACAGAATCATCATCTTCACCATCACGACCAACACCAGCATCCAAAGAAGAAATATCCTGCTTAATCTTAATGACGTATTCAATTTTCTCTGGCTCCATGTCCAATTCTTTAGACAATTCTTCAATTGTCGGCTCACGGTTCAATTCCTGTGTCATTCGTCGCTGAGTACGCAGCAATTTATTGATCGTTTCCACCATGTGAACTGGAATACGAATCGTTCGCGCCTGATCAGCAATCGCACGCGTAATTGCCTGACGAATCCACCAAGTTGCATAAGTCGAAAACTTAAACCCCTTATCTGGATCAAACTTCTCAACCGCACGTAAAAGTCCAGTATTTCCTTCTTGAATCAGATCCAAAAAGTCCAAACCGCGACCAGAATAACGCTTAGCAATTGACACCACCAAACGCATATTCGCCTCAGCCATCTTGTCCTTAGCCTTTTTATCGCCTTCAACAATTCGGCGCGCCAAGTCCATTTCCTCTTCAGCGCTAAGTAGTGGGATTTTACCAATTTCCCGCAGGTACAGCCTGACCGAGTCATCCGACACGTCGTCCAAATATTGCCCAGTTGTCAACGAATCCAAGTCTTCCGATTCTTCTTCGTCTATAAGCGTTGGATCAAAATCATCATCTTCATTTAAGTTTATTGGCTTCGTCGTGATATCGTCGCTCACATTTTCTCCTTAATCAGATTATTTAAGCTCTGGCGCAAATTCTGAGACAAAACCTCATCGCCCGACGCCTCGGCCTCTCTAAGCTGCGTTAATAATTGATTCTTTTTGTTTTCGCGATGTTTGATTGTTATCTGTCTGACTAGCCGAGCCATCTCTTCGTCCAAGCTTTTTTGCTCCCAATTGGCGTAACGACTTTCACTTTTCAACTGTACTATTTTCACATACTGTTCGATTTTTTGCAAGTCCAGCGGAACCTCGCCCAAATCCGCGTCGGGGTTCTTCCGCAAATAACCAATCAATTGCCGTGCGTTGTCATCATCCAACATTTCGCCAGAAACCGCCGCCAACCAACGCCGCACAGATTTTTCACTCGCTGCCAACCCCGCCAGCATATCCTCAGTTTCATCCTGAACCGGAGTCGGTTTTTCTTTCTCAATTTTTGCCTTTTTCAATTGATGTTCAGCAACTTTTTCATTCGACAATTTCGCCTTCAGCGCGGTAATTGACGCGCCAGTTTTTTCAGAAATCACTGACAAATAATGCTCTTGTTCCACCGGATCTTTCAAACCTCGGACAATCCTCAACGCAATAGTCGAAAATCGCCGCTTGCCTTCCGCCGACTTCAAATTCTCCATTTCCGCGTATCTGGCAATCACCCAATCCACCGCTGGCTGAGATTGGTCAATCGCCGCTTGCCAAAGCGCTGAATCTTTTTGGATCAATTCGTCTGGATCTTTGACGCCATCAGGCAAACTCACGACCTCCAGCTCCACGCCGACTTCCTGCGCCAAATTGATAGCGCGTTCCGTTGCATTAACTCCCGCTTGATCGCCATCAAACGCCAAGCGAATCCGCCCCGCCAATCGACTAAGCGACTTCAAATGTTGCGTCGTCATCGCTGTACCAGAGGTCGCAACTACGTTTTTGACGCCCGCTTGATGACTGCTAATTACATCCAGATTGCCCTCAACAATCACCGCCACATCGCTTTTTCGAATCGCCTCCTTGGCTTGATGCAAACCAAAAATATGTCGTGACTTATCGAATAACAGCGTTTGTGGCGTGTTCAGATATTTTGGCGCGCGCGGATCGTCACGAATAATCCTGCCCGTAAATCCCACAACTTCGCCATTACCATCGCTCAAAGCCACCATCATTCGCCCGCGGAATAAATCGCCACCAAACCGATTCGACAAGCCAGCGTCCGCCAATTCCTGCCTAGAAAATCCTCTTTTTTCCAACGCTTTCGTCAATGTGTCGCCATTCTCCGGCGCATAGCCAATCAAAAAATCACCAATCGTCTGACGATTTAATCGCCGTTTTTTAACCACATAATTTAACGCTGTCGAATTTTTTACCAAATTCTGCTGATAAAAATTAGCTGCTAATTTAAGAGCTTCCCTAGCCCTGGCGCGGCGCTTGGCTGTTCGTCCGTCGCCGTTAGAAAACAAAGTCAGATCAACGCCCGCCTTCCGAGCCAAATGTTCCAGCGATTGACGAAAATCCATTCCTTCCACCATCATCACAAACGTAAAAATATCGCCACCTTTTCCAGAAGAAAAATCGTGCCAAATCTGCTTTTCTGGGCTAACCATAAAGCTTGGGGTTCGCTCGTCGGTAAACGGACTTAAACCCTTCAAGTTGCGCCCCGCTCGCTTCAACTGAATATACTCACCAATCACATCCTCGATGTTCAGTCGCGCCCGCACTTCTTCTTTGGCATCATTCATATTTTTATTATATCACTCTTTACCTCTGTTATTGTTTGTGGTTAAATAGAAATATGTATCCTGACAATTTGAACAACCAACCTCAAGGTATCGATTATCTGAATCAAATTGCCACACCTCCGCCAGCGGAAGGTTTTGATAAAAAAACCAAAATCATCATCGCTATTTTGAGTTTTATCGGCTTGATAACCCTGATTGCGATATTTGTTTTTTCACAAGATTCCATGCCAAACGCCAACCCGTCACAAGTTGCGGCGCGCGTTAATAAACTGCTCACTATTTCCAAAAAATACAATAATAAATTCCGCTCGACCAGTTTACAAACCACCAATAGTTCTCTGGTTGCAGTGCTGACCACTGCGAATACCTCAATGGGCGAAGCGCTTCAAGCAACCGGCGTCAATTATAAGGAAAAACAGAAAGACATCCTCGCCTTAGATCCGTCGGAAAAATTAGAGAAAAAATTGGACGAAGCTCTTCTGAACACGCAATTGGATATTACCTATGCTCATGAGATGAATGTGCAAATAACAGATACAATCAACATGATGAAAAAGGTATACAAGTCCACCAAGTCAAAAAAGATGCGCGAATGGCTAGTAAAAACTGCTGGCGATTTAGAGAATATTCAGAAGCAGATCAATCAAATTATTAAGGCAGATTAGGCTTCCGAGACTAATCGATAGCTCAACCTAGCCAAATCAAAGACCTCTTCGTCAGTCAATTGACCCGAACAAATAATTGTATTCCAATGTTTCTTGTTCAAGTGATAGCCTGGTAAAACCGTTTCGTATTTTTCTCGTAAATTCTGCGCCAACAACGGATCGCATTTTAGGCTTACTCTGAGCGGCTTTGAGCCTTCCCTCACCAACGCCACCATTTTCCCTGCACCGTCATTATCTTTACCAAACTTATATACCGCAACATCCTCGCCAAATGGATAATCCAGCCATACGCCCGGCAAACTCAGGATAAATTCTTCAAATTGTTTATGTGTCATACCTTTACCTTTTTCAAATAATATTCAAGTTCCATAATACTGCCGCGGATATCTTCCAGTGCTCGATGATCTTCTGGCTTGGCGAATCTCTTACCGTATTTACCTTCAAACACCACCTTCCATGCACTCACATCCAACACACGATAATGTAGTTTTTTTGACAACGTCGGCCACCATTGGTCAATAAATCGACGATCCTGATGGATTGAATTGCCCGCTAACAAAATCTTCGTTTCACCCGCAAAATGCTCATCGCAAAACGCCAACAATTCGCGTTCTATTTCCGCCAAAGGCTTGCCCGATTCATTCTGCTCCTCCAGCCCGCGTCGCGCTTCCGGATGCTCATTCCAAAAACCAGCATTTCGGTCCAACAACTTAGCCAGCTTTTCCGAATCGTGGCGCACAATTCCTTCGTACGTCGCAATTTCCTTAAAATTCCAATCCGTCACAATTGCCGCCACTTCCAAAATCTCATCACGCACTGGATTTAGTCCAGTCATCTCCAAATCCACCCACAAAATCTTTTTCGGCTTAAAACTTGCTTTCATATCTTTATTATACTACTTTTTGGCATCGTAGTAATCTCGAGAAAACCGCTCTGGCACCTGTCTTAATAGCCTTTCAACAACGTCATCAAACTTTGCCGCACCACCAAGCTTCAGGCGATTTTCTCTTTCAGTCCGAAGGGATTCAAGCACGCCATCAGACGGGACAAAATCCGTCTCATTCACTAGATAATAATACATCTCAATAGCACTCATATCTTCACAACCATATGGTATCATTCCATAAAACTTTAGATTTTCCACATAGCGTTCGGCCAATTCGTCGCTGACTTCTAACGCCTTACCTAGCTGTAGCGCTTGCATGAAATAATCACCCCTTGGATCACCATAAATATCATCTGGCAATTGAACACTCTTGATGGTTGCATAGTCAATCCCCTGAACTTGCATATCAGACAGAAGCCTCACTGCCTTGAGGGCTAATTTATTGCCAATTCGATAGCCATAATCAATGTCGTGTTCAAAAACTGTCGGTCTAATAATATGCTCAGCAGTATCCAACACTGCTTGAGTGCTAGCCAATAGCCTCCAAGCACCGTTGTTCTTGTGTATGAGCACTTGATTGATTGTAAAATCATGCCGCCTCATAAACTCGGCAGTAGATTGTACAGACTCCGCGCCATAGCCATTCATTGCATCACGTGGCGAAAAACGCATTGAAAGATCGCTCGCTACCGCCCGAATCTCATCTGGATCATAATCGCCACCAGCAATAACTTCTTCTAAAATTACCAAATCGACATCGCGAGGAGGCGGTAACTGACGGTCGCTATGAACTAGAGACTCCAAAACCTGACGAGCCGCCCCACCCTTTACACCAATAAATGGCGGTAGTTCGTCTAGACCAAAACCCAAATTAGCCCGCTTAATAGCATCGGCAGGTAATTTATATTCATATATTTCATTGCAGCGAGCTTCCGGGTTGCCAGGCTGCTCGCAATCATAATATTTCAGCTGGCAGCTAATTCCTCCAAATTCTACGCAGCGCTCGCCGCTATCAAGCACTTGCAAGGCGCAAGGTTGATGCATCTTCGCCTCTATATCACTCGGAGTCGGGCTTAATTTTTCCATGCTCGCTATTATAACATAAACGATTTAAAAAGTCAATCAAAGAAGTCCTCTCATCACGCACTGGATCTAGTCCAGTCATCTCCAGGTCGATCCATAATATTTTTTCGCCTTACTCATACTATCTATTATACACTCGTTATCTGTTTATCTGACCATAAAAAGCTTCTTGCTGCTCGCTCGTTAACACATTCTGCACTTCAGCCCAAATCTTAGCCTCCGCCTCATGGACATTGTGACTATTTACCGCAGACCCGTCTAGGACCTGATGCAATTGACCCTTGGTGATAACTCGCTGATGTTGTAAATCAAACAATACTCTTACTTGTTTATTAGCCTTGTTTTTCATTGCGTCCACTATCAGCGCGATTTGCTCATCTGTTATGGCGGGGATTTTTTGCTGCCGCTCTGGACCGAGTATCAGCGAGCCGACTTTCGGCCGCGTCACACGAACCAAGTCACCATTAGGAGCAACTCTATCACCAAGGGATTCAGACACAGCGCTGCTACTCAAGGCTTGAGCAACTTGATTCTTGGTTACTGGTAAAATTGTGTTGAGTGTGTATCGACGACCATCACGCGCATCATACCACCACGGTAAAGCCAGGGCCAACTTCAACGCCTCCGAGCCCATACGTCGCACTAAGCTGTGCGAACTAATTTCATACTCAGAAATACCACGTTCGCCAGTATGAACATTCTTGTATTGATTAACCATTGTTCGTCCAATGCGCCGACTACCAGTTTTGGCATACAATAATTCCTGAAACCCGCGCACCAAAGCCACCGATATATTGTGTTTTTCCTCGCTGTTTAGTTCACCCATGTCGATATCGTTTGGATTAACCGACAGGCGCCGACATATTTTACTAAATTGATAGTGAATATTATCCGCCTTATTGGGATCAATACCATTAGTCAGGTAGACGTCATTGTCAGTACGACAGCCGTCATAAATCTCTCTGGTTTTCAAAAAAGCATCGTATTCGGCAAAAAAGTCATCTGTTGTATCGGGGCTGACAAATTCCTGGAACAATTCCTTTGGTTGATGCCAGGCGGCAAAGCCACCACCCGAGACGGAGGCTGCCATGGCCGATAATGCCAACACTTCACGTAAGCTTCCCCCATTCTTAATCATTTCTGCTAATGCCCGAGACAACTCTGGTGACAATGGCAAATTATCCATAAACTCACCAATTTTTGTGATCTGCCCCTCTCCATCAATTGCTTCCAGGGTTTCCAGCAAATCGTACGACTCTTGAATAACTTTTTTACTAGCAACAGGATGCATCAGGTATCGGTTCAGATCCTCAAAATCACCATTCAGATGGATAGCCGACAAAACGTTGCGCACAATATTCGTGTGATATATCTCCGGTGGAATATGCTGTTCACGGGACGCAATATCATAAAATCCTTTCAGCTCATCTGGCAAATAAATCTTATCGTAAGATATCGGACGGGCCAATACAAACTTAGCGCCATCAATATCACGACCGCCCCGCCCCGCCTGCTGCATCAGCTCTGCTTGAGTACACAATCGAGGCGGTAGCCCTTCTGCACCTTCTTCGCCAATCTCCTTACTCTTCGTCAGTCCATTCGATAGCACCAAATCAACCTCAGGGATAGTGATTCCAGACTGTCCAGCCGAGGTCGAAACGATGACAAACGACTCATCTTCTGCTGGTTTGGCAGTAAAAATCTCTCGGCGCGCAGCTTCTGATATGCCAGAATGTAGTTTGAAAAATCGTATTTTCCCGGATTGATGGAGAGTATGACGTTTGATTGACGCAATGGTCTCATCAATACTCCTCACGCCTTCAACAAAGATTAGTGATTTTTTCGAGTCCTTACCATATTCAAGGTAGGCTTCGGATGCGGTATTCACCTTATCTTCTTCAATATCAATATCATGCGGCCGACCCTTAATGGTTA
This sequence comes from Candidatus Nanosynbacter sp. TM7-076, assembly GCF_022828325.1. Lineage (GTDB taxonomy): Bacteria > Patescibacteriota > Saccharimonadia > Saccharimonadales > Saccharimonadaceae > Nanosynbacter. The sequence continues at coordinate 12,312 of NZ_JAJQJS010000001.1, read as the reverse complement.
CGACTGGTAGTTCTGACCCATTAATATCTTCGTACATCGCCTGAGAAACTTCTGTATCAGGCGTGGCACTAGAAAAAGCCATATGCCATTTGCCGGTATTCTCTATCGATTTTGCCGCCAGAGCGGTAGCAAATTCCATCTCCAAATTGGCTTCATGTATTTCATCAACCAGGATAAGCGTCTTCTCGTCCTGCCAGTCGCTAGAAAATTGTTCCAGCTTTTTCGTAAACGTTGCTGGAGTCATGAAACAGAGCCTAGTGTCCGGCGTCGCTTCAGTGGCACGTCCGTGAATCTTGCCCACCAAGTGATTAGGATATTGTTCGCCAAGCTGTTCACGCAAACTCTTCTCGACATATTCAGTAACATTATCGACGATAACCCGCCGCGGCATCAACACCACGACACGATCAAACCGCTCCAGTGCATACTGAGCGGTTTGTGTCGTTTTACCACTACCCGTCGGTCCGCACAGCCAGGATATTTTACTTTCCGATAATGTGTCTAATATCTCTGCTTTGTGCTTATATGCAGGTAGTTTTTTGTCACCAAGATCATAGTCAGCAAAAGGAGTTTCCGGTAGTTTACTGTACCGTTCCCGCAATTCTTTTAAACGCTGTCGCCTCTGTTCGGGCGGTTCACCATAACTATACGACGGTTGACTGGGTCTTTCAATATTTCGACTCAATAAATGACTACTGCTAGGTTCTTGCGATCTACGTAAATAGCTCGGACGCCGAACTCCATCTTTCACACTACTCTCTCCTTTATACTCACATTGTAGATAGGAGAAAGTAAAATAGCAAACGTAAGCGTCTTAGCTTTTTCTTGTCTAGTTTGTCTAACTTAAAAAACGAATATTTGTATAGCAAATCGCAATTCGTATTACACTGCCGCCTCCCTTTTGCATTTATGTTACTTTCAAGCGCGCTATGATACACTGGTGTCATGACAAAACGCATCCTACTCAAATTATCAGGTGAACAACTTCAAGGCGAATTCGCCAGCGGCTTTGACCCAAAACGCGCTCGCTGGATTGCTGAACAAATTCGACCAGCTATGGACGACGGAGCTGAGATTGTAATTATGGTTGGCGGCGGCAATTACGTTCGCGGCAATCAAATCATCGGTCAAGGAATTCAACCTGTTTCTGCTCATAACATCGGGATGCTTTCTACACTTATGAATGCCATTGCGCTGGCTGACGTATTGAATGACGCGGGGCTGCCAACTCGCGCATTGTCCACAGTCGAAGTCAATCAATTTATCGACCACTATACTTTCCGACGCGCCATTAGCCATATTAAGAAAAACCGCATCGTAATCGTGGCTTGCGGCACTGGCAGACCATTCCTGACTACTGATACCGCAGCGTTAAATCTAGCACTGGAAATGCAGTGTGATGCCGTGGTTAAAACAACGAAAGTCGACGGAGTTTATGATAAAGATCCCATGAAATTCCCTGACGCCGTAAAAATTGATCATTTATCTTACCAAGAAGCCCTAACAAATCCTAACATTGCCGTTATGGATAAGGCGGCAATTGGACTAGCCATGGACGAACACATTCCAGTTGTAATTTGTGATTTGCTTACAGACGGAAATATTCTCCGCGCAACCCGCAGAGAATCGGTAGGTACACTTATTAGTTAAGTGCTTAGTCCTTTTTCTTGTCTAATTTATCGAGTTTCAAGAAGTGAACAATTGCATATACAACAAATGCAACGGCTATCAACGTAATTAACGAGCTAACGAACGCGCCGTATAAAAACTCACCCCTACGTCCAGCAATTTCAACCGTGAATGAAGCTGATTGCAATCCTTGTTGAGAGCCAACAATCAACTGTACTAACGGATCAATAAATGCCGTCACCAACTTTTTAACCGTATCGCCAGCTGCAGTACCGATTGCCAAACCTACGGCCAAACCAACAACACCCTGTTCACGGATAAAGTTTACAAACCCACCCATATGAGTGTCTTTTATAGCTGCACTTACAATTTTCTTTTCTTTGATGGCGGCAATTTTTTTAGCAGCTTTAATGCTCTTAGGGGTCAATTTTTTAGCCGATTTATCAACACTAGGTTTTGTCATAATAAATTCTCCTTTTATTATTTATTATTGGATATTATATCTTATTTGGTGCCACGATTCCCAAAATAGCCAGTCCAGCCTTAAGAATGTCGGCATAAATTGCCACGATTCCTACACGATGTGCCTCTTTGTCGCTACCAATAACCTGATTTTTCTCGTAGTAACGATTAAATTCCTGCGCCAATTCAAACAAATATGTACAGATATGATGAGGCTCCAAACTTTCCTTAGCACGATCAACCACATCCACGTACTCACTCAATTTTCTGACCAGCATTTTATCCTCGTCAAACAACTCTGTTGGAAAGGCAATTTCTTTATCGGATTTAGCTAAAATACCTCGCGCTCGGGCATGGGCGTATTGCAAGTAGCTTCCCGTATTTCCCGTCAAACTTACCGCGTCATTAATATCAAATATGACGTCGCCGCCGATCTTCACTTTCAAGAATTGATAACGAAGCGCGCCAGCGATCACATCGTCAGTTGGTTCACCGCCAGCATTTTCAATTGCCTTCTTAAACTCATCGAACAGCCAGCCAATTGTAACAACCTCACCTGTTCGCGAACTCATTTTTCCAGTCGTCAATTTAACCAAGCCAGTTGCGTAATTGAACAATTTTCCTTTCAAGGCTGGAATCGACAATTCACTAGCCGCAATCACGCCACGGAAGTATGCCGCTTGTTCTTCGCCGTTTACTGTAATTGACAAGTCCAGATTCGGGTAGTCCTTATACTTCAACTGAATCAATCCCATATCATGCGCCCCATAAAGACCATTGCCATGAGATCCAATAAACACGTTGTCGAATGCGCCGTATTTGCTGCCCTTAAAGACATATGCACCGTCAGATTTGGTAAACACCTCTGGAGTTTTCTCTTTAATCAGAGATTTTCCCAATTCTTCAGTTTCGCTCTCAACGTAACGTCGCTCAATCGGCACGTTTCCAAGTCGCCCAACATTAGAATCGATTTCGTCAAAACTCCAACTTTTACAGATTTCGTAAACTTGTTTATATAGCGGATCATCCAGAACGAATGATTGCTTAGCTAGTTCATCAATTTCCGCCTTTGCCTCTGGAGATTCTTTCGCCGCACGCGCACCTTCAACGTACATGCGACTCATAAATTCATTTCGCTTATCAGCTGGGATTTCGTTCAATTTATTTACATCGCCGTCAATCTCACGCAAAATCGCCCACATACTTTTACCGACATGCGTTCCGACATCACCGTGATAACTCACTCGATGTACAATTGCGCCATCAACCGCCAACAAATTAGCCATCGTGTCTGCCAAAATCGCATTCAAAGCGTGTCCGATGTGCATAGCCTTAAATGGATTCGGGCAATTGGTTTCAATTACAACCGTCTGACCAGCGCGCTTCGTTGTTGGCTCTTTTTTCAAAGAATTTAGAACGGATTGATCGCTCAGTTTTACATTGATAAAACCTGGACCAGCCACGCTTACTTCACTAAACTCTTCTTCTTTACGCAGATTCTCAGCAATCATCTCCGCAATTTCGCGCGGATTCTTCCCCAGTGGCTTAGCCAATTGCAATGCCACATTTGTAGCAAAGTCACCAAACTTCGGATCAGGACGCGTCAATTGTACCGATATATCTTGATCAAAAAGTTGCTTCACTACTTGAGAAATAATCTGTTCCATACTGTCCAGTATACAACAGAGGTGGATTATTATCTAGCTAAATCCCTACGCTGTTTCGTCAAGTTCTTCCAGTTCCAGGCTTAATTTTGTCGCCGAACTAGGACTGGCACCCTTAACGTGTTGCAACACATATGTCAACGCCGACATATCGTCTCGACTCAATACACCTTCGGTAAGTCCGTGAATATCTTTTTCTTCAGCCATTTTATTCCTTTTTGTTTTAATTTTTTATACAGTAAAATGATATCACATTATTTTTATTTTGTCAATAACTAGAACCTTGCGACCACTTACTTGGCTTTATTTTTGTCCGATCGGCGCTTATATTCTTCTGCTATAACCCTACCTATTTCGCTGTCTTTTAAGTACTCTTTACATGACGACAATAAACACGATAATAAACGCTCGGATGCATCAGAATCCTCCATCTTTGGTTGCGGCTTTTCGTCAATCGCTTCAGATAATAAACGATCGGATACATCAGAGTCCTTCATCTTTAGCGCCTTCCTGTATGAATTGCTAAACGCCGCAAACATACTGTCTTCATCTTTCATGATTCTAATAGTAAGTTTCTTGTCCTCTGACGATACGTAAACAAATATCAAGTCTGCGCCAGATTTCAATGCCGTATGAATCGCTGCAGAGCCCATTTCACTGCGAGGCTTTGAGCCTACTGAGTCATCCGCTGAATATCCAGCCAAAACCAAAGACCCACCATCCTCAACAAACTTAACCGCTTCTTCGTAATGGTCTGTTGAAAAGTGAACTGGTTTTTTACTCTTTTTATCTACCCATTCATATGGCACACCAAAAAAGTTTTTAGCGCCAAACGCAAGATACTGTATAGCCTCTAGGTTGATTCCGCCAACGCCCTTCTTAATCCAATCTCTATTAGTCGACGCTACGCCAATATTAATTTTGTTCAACAAAGACGCCAAATAACTAGCCGTAGGAACATCCTCTCCATTGAAATGCGTTGGCGCTATAACACTTCCTTTACCTTCTTCTTTAACCCTTTTAGCGGCTTCAATTAAGATATCTTCGCCAATTATTTCAACTTCCTTTTTGCCATGCATTAAGCCCATTAGTAGCTTAAGTCCAGAGGAAAGCCGAACGTCTGTTTCTGGCAGTCCCAACTCTTCTCCAGCTGCCTCAAGTTTTTCTACCGCCGAATTGTTAGTTAGTCCAAAAGGTTTGCTGTGCTTTTCTCGTTTACCGCACACCCATTTCTTAAGAGAACCAAGCGCAACCGACAGAGAAAAACCCTCTCTCTGTGGCTCAGTTTCTTTCATAGCCTCAGATCCTGAAAAAGTCTCAATTGTTTTCATGATACTCTTAATTATACAACATAATTGGCTATGTTGTCAATAGTAAACGCTGCTCGAAACTCTATTCGCAACCGTCACAAATAGTCAAACTTGCTGGGTCAACTGGTGCCGCAACAGTGCCATTCGACTTTGCTTGATCATCAGCCGCTTCTTGCGCCGCTTTAAGAGCTGCGTCAATGGCACTCAATTTTTCTTCCAAAGTCATGTCATCAGTAATAATCTGATTTGCGTTCATTTTCATTTTCCCCTATATTTAGTAGTTACTTAACTAATTTTACGCTAGATATAGTGCTTATGCAATAAAATGCAGCCAATTGCCCGTTGTAGTTTTTTCATCAAGTTCACCAATTGGCGCAACGTATATTTGCGGATTTTGGCAACGTGGCATAAAATCAGCCAACTTCTCTTTATAAGCCGCCATTGCCGCCTCTTTCTCAGATTCTGGGAGTTCAGTCACGTTAGTTTTTAAGAAAACTGCTCGCTTTTTATCATCCCAAACCACAAATTCCGCCTTACCGTTTCGAAACGCATTTTCTGAATGGCGCGCAGTCGGCTCTGATATCCAAATTATCGAATTACCAAAACGCGCAAAGTGCAGCGGCGTTACCAGAGGCGTTCTATCAACATTCACCGTTGCCAACACACCAACTTCGACTGTATCTAATATTTCTTTCGCTAATTCGTTCATATCATCAACTCCCATTACTTCGTGGTATTAACTTCGTAACTAGTGTTTGTGCTTTCAAAGAAATTCACCAATTCCAGAGTATCATTGGCAGCTGCCATCCATTTGGCTGGATTTGGCACGTTATATTCAGGCTCAAAACCTAATTCTTGCAAGCGACGGTCAGTCATATGCATAACGTATTGGTTCACATAATCAGCATTCAATCCCAAAATTCCCTTTGGCAACATATCCTTATTGTAAGCCTTCTCAAGCTCCACCGCCTGCAAAATCAAGCCGCGGATTTCTTCTGCGAATTCCTGTGTTTGCAATTCTGGATTTTCGTCCAAAATTGTCAAAAGCAAATTGATACCAAACGTCAAGTGAAGATTTTCGTCGCGAGTAATCCAGTCTAGCAGCGAGCCAACATTGCGCAACAAATTACGCTGACGGAAGCTCATGCCGACCATAAAGCCTGAATAGAACCAAATTCCCTCCAGCACGATGTTATATGCCACCAAAGACCTAACAAAGTCCTTCTTGCCTTCCAGAGAATAAATATCCAAATTCGGATCAAGCATCACGTCCAAATGCTTATTCTGGAAGTCAGCCTTATCAGCCAATGATTTTTTACCAAATCCCGCAGCGTAAATCTCCTCGCGATCAAACGGAAATGTCTCAATAATGTATTCAAACGTCATGAAGTGATTAGCTTCTTCCCACATCTGTTTTGACAAATATAGTTGAGCTTCCGCCGCGTTCACGTATGGATAAATACCAAACGCCAATGATTTATTGATCAATAACTCGTTTGGGTTCAAATAGCTAATAACTGTTTTCAATGCGTGTTTTTCATCGTCAGACAATTTTTCAAAATCTGCCAAATCCTGAACTAATTGGACTTCGTTTGGAAACCACGTGTTAGCCACTGCTTGATTATAAAGATCATACGCCCAAGGGTAACGAATTGGGTGAAGTGATAATCCATCGCGTAATCCTGAACCTAAAATTCCCATCTTAATTTCCTCCTTATTTATTAATTTTCGCAAATCCAAATCCGCGCACTTTACTATTTGTGCGGACTTTTTGTTCTGCAATTTTATCAACTGAAACCGTCGTTTGCTCCGACTGATGACGCGGCTTAACGTGTAGATAATATGTCGTCTTCAAGCCACGCTTCCACGCTTCCGAATAAATCTTCACATATTCATCAATATCTCGCGTCTCCAGGTACATATTTCGAGAAATCGCCTGATCGACCCATTTCTGAGCCCTAGCCGCCACCTCAATAAACGCGTACGGACTGAGCTGAAAACTTGTTTTATAAACATCCTTGATATTCTGAGGAATACCGTCAATATCTTGAATATCGCCTTGCGCCGCAAAAATCTCATCTTTCAAATTGTCCCACAAACCAAGCTTCTTCAAATCGCGAACTAAATTATGGTTCACTTCCAAAAACTTACCGTTCAAAGTCGAGCGACTGAAAATCTGCGCAAATTGCGGATCAATTCCAGGAGTCGTTCCCGCCACGTGACCAATGTTAGCCGTCGGCGCAATTGCCATAAGAGTCGCATTTCGCATTCCCTTCTTCACTTTCTTTCGCAAGCTATCCCAGTCCAGTCGCGTCTTTTGGTCTATTTTCACCTTCACGCCGCGATCTTTCGACAGCTTATCAACCGTATCAATTGGAAGGGTTCCCTTGCTCCAACCACTGCCCGCGAATGTTGGATAGCTGCCCAATTTTTCTGCCAAATCAGCCGATTGATCAATGGCGTGATAGCTAATGAACTCCGTCAATTGATCAACCAAATCGTACGCTTCTTTCGATTCATAACAATAGCCCAACTTCTCCAACACGTCAGAAAGACCCATAATCCCGAGGCCAATCGCTCGAGTTTGCTGATTCGAATGCATCGCTTCTGGAATTGGCGTTTGAGTGATGTCGCACAAATTGTCCAATTGTCGCACCGCCGCACGGGCCGCCTCTTTCAATCTATCCCAATCCCAGGTCTTATCCTCACCAAGAAATGCCGACAAATTAATACTCACCAAATTACACGTCGCAATGTTGTTTTTATCCTGCGGCAATGTAATTTCCGTGCACAAGTTACTGAGGTGAATCGTACCCGTATTGTTATTTAATGCTCGCACGTTAATCGTATCTTTCCAAGTCAGCCACGGATGTGATGTCGCCTGTAAGCTGGTCAAAATGCGCTTGAATTGCTGACGAGCTGGAACTTTATCAAATGTTCGCAACTTCCCAGCTTCCGCCATCTTGATATATTCTTTATATCGCGCCGAAAACGTCTCGCCATATAATTCCGTCAAATCTGGAGTTTCCGCTGGATCAAACAAATACCAATCTTGATCTTTTTCTACTCGCTTCATAAATTCGTCAGAGATAAATACCGCGGTATTTGCAAATCTGGTTCTTAGATATGGATCGCCAGAGTTTTGACGAAGATCGACAAATTGATCAAAATTCAGGTGCCAGTTTTCCATGTAAATTGCAGCCGCACCAGCCTTCTTCCCCTTACGAGAAACCGCAAAAAGCGCCGTATCAATCATCTTCATAAATGGAATTGGTCCAGTCGATTCAGTGTTGGTGGTTTTAACTGGACTACCTGCCGCACGTAACTTTGTAAAGCCAATGCCAATTCCGCCCGTACCTTTAGCAATCCACATTGTGTCGCGAACAGCCTTAGCAATTGACTCCATATCATCATCGACATTAAGCAAAAAGCAGTTACTGAGTTGTGGAAACGAGCCGCCAGCATTAACTCGCGTTGAGCCACCCGGAACGTACTCCAAATTACTCATGTGATTATAAAACTCAATCGCCGCAGTTGTTGGGTCAGATTCGTTATAACTAAGTCCCATAGCAATACGCATGTGCGTAAACTGAGGTGTTTCAATTGGTGAACCGTTTTGCTTACGAAGAGCGTAGCGGTTTTTATTGGTAACCACACCCAAATATTTACTCAAATCATCACGCGCTGGATCAAGTTCCGCCGCCAGCTTTTTCAAATCAAATCGACCGTCGGCCATGCGCTTATCTAGCAAACCTTCTTTTACCGCCGCCTTAACGAACTTCGGAAATTCGCGCGCATGAAGCTTTTTCAATTCTTCCGCCGTTTCATAATCGCCCAAAATCTGCTTATAGACAGTTTTCAGTAATAATCGTGCCGCGATTTTATCGTAATCTGGGTCGTCCTTAACGTTTTGCAAAACTGTTTGAATGACAGCCTCGTCCAATTGCTCGGTCGTAATTCCATCAAATAATGTCAATTGCAATTCAGTCGCAACTTGAACAACTTTAGAAATTTGGTCCGGCAAACCTTCGCACGCTTTTAAAATAGCCGTGTTAATTTTATTAGCATCAAACGGCTCTTTCGTTCCGTCGCGTTTGACTACGTTAATTTCTTTCACATACCCTCCTTAATTTCCCCTCTTAAAAACAAACCACCAACACCTCATCTGGTGGCTTATCTTCGTAGCTTGTGTTTTTGTTTATTTATGGGCTCGCTATATATATAGCGTACAATAATAACTATAGCCGCTATATCTAGTGTTTTGCAAGCTATTTAGTAAAAATTACAACCTATTTTTGCTATAATCAGATACGGTATGAAATTTGTCTCAATGCGCGACGCCACTTATTTTTTGGACGAGTTAATCACCCATCCGCCCGAAAAACATAATCGGCTGGTATATGTAGCGCACATTTTGGAAACCCTTGGTAGTCCGCAAAATCAAATTCCCGCCATCCACATCGCTGGCACCTCCGGCAAGGGTTCGACTGCTTATTATGCTACCAGTTTACTGAACCGGGCTGGTTATACCACCGGTACATTAGTGTCGCCGCATATTGCCAGCGTCGCCGAGCGCTCGCTTATCAACGGGCAGCCGCTGCCTAAACAAGAATATTTGCATTATTTTCAAGCGTTTGCCAATCTTTACACAGTACACAACCTGCATCTATCGTATTTTGAATTTTTGACGATTTTTAGTTTTTGGCTATTTAAGAAAATAGACGTTGATTATATCATAATTGAGGTTGGGATTGGCGGTCGGCTAGATACAACCAACGTGATTTTCCGTTCGCCAACTGTACGCGTCATCACTGATATCGGACTAGACCATACGGAATTATTAGGCAATACTCTGACAGAGATCGCCCAAGAAAAAGCTGGTATTATCCATCAAAGCGATTCAGTCGTGATGAACCGACAAACTTCTGAAATTGAAACGATTATTCGGCAACATGCAGAGTCACAGCACTCACAGTTCTCTATTGCTTCGCCAATTATTGACGATTTTCTGAAAATACTGCCGGATTTTCAGCAGCGGAATTGGACATTGGCGTACCGCGCCGTTGAAAAGCTGCTGGCGCTAGATAAAAAGCCGCCTCTGCCAAAAGAGGCTCTGAAAAAATCTGTACATATCACTATTCCCGGACGGTTAGAGAAGCACAATGTTGATGGAGTTGACATCATATTTGATGTTGCGCATAATCCCCAGAAAATCCGCGCCTTGATTGATTCATTACGAAAAATATATCCAGAGAAAAAGCCTGTTTTCGTGGCAGCATTCGGGCAGAATAAGCAGTTGTCGTTGGCGAAATCACTCTCCATGATTGACAACTTGGCACAGCTGACTTACGCCACCACGTTCAGTACCGATTACGGTAAAAACCACCGCAACGTACCGCCAGAAGCCATCCGCCGTGTTATGAAATCTGCAGTCGAGATTGAATACAATCCAGACAGAGCTCTCACAAAAGCCATCAAGAAAGCCCAACAGCTTGATACGTACGTCGTTGTTACCGGGTCGTTTTATTTGGTGAGTGAATTTGCGGCAAGGTAGATCATTATAATGTTCGGAAGAATTTAACAAAAACATCTTCTAGCTTTTCCTGCTGAGCCGCACCGCTTGCCATAAATTGTTTGGCACCAGGCGTTGCGTTTACCTCTATTACGCCGTATTCGCTATCTGATTGCGTAATATCCTTACACGCCAAATCAACCCCACATATTCGTAAATCAAAGATTCTTGCCACCCTGACAGCTAGATCTCGCCACCGCTGATGCATAACTTCACCGACATCAACTGGCGTTCCTCCTGCTGATAAATTTGATATATCCATCAAACGAACATCTGCGCCTTCCGGTATAATATCGGTCATAGACAGACCCATTTTCCCTAATTTATTCATAATTATAGGTAGCTGCCTTTCAAAATGTATATCTCTACCAGAATCTACTAAGGTCTTATGTTTCAAATCAATTAGCTGTTCTAAATTACTTACTCCATCACCCTCAACAGAAAAAGGTCGTCTCTCATAGGCATTAACTACCTCATCATCAAAAACCAATATGCGATAGTCAGGCATTTTTAATTCTTCTTCAATGACAGCTACTTTAACACGTTCCTCGTTATACTGATTAAGAAGCTTATCAAGTTCTTCGGCGGTTTCAACTCTAGCTACACCAACTCCTTGAGAACCTCTGCTAGGTTTAACATAGACAGGAAATCCTAAAGATTTATCAATATAGCCAAGGGCTTCTTTTGTGTCACGCATAGAGTGATTAAACTGCTGACGGTCTGATTGACGCAGCATATCCGCCCACCAAGGTAAAAGAAATTCAGAACCTCTTGCACAATTTATGCCATTTTCTCTAAGCAAAAACTTTGTATACCCCTTATCATTAGCTAATTGCTCTGCACTTCCTGAATTAAACCCAGGATCATGTCCATATAAAACTCTGTGTTCTCCAGAATTATACTCAATTGACGCCACATACCCATATTCAGGTTCGATAATAATATCTTTTATCTCTGGTAACTTACCAGCATTATATGCGTCTATCAAAATATTGATTAAGTACGTATAATGTTCTCTTGGTTCTATACGCTTTTCTGTATGATGCTCGTATATTTCCATAATACCCCCTCAAATATCTCTTGGCGGAAGGAGAGGGATTCGAACCCTCGAACAGATTGCTCCGTTACACGCGTTCCAGGCGTGCCAGTTCAACCACTCCTGCACCCTTCCTTGTTGATAATTATACCACAACTTTATTGCCCCTTATGGTTGCACTTACTGATGTTCATTCTCTATAATAAGTCAAAGATGAAAGAAACTATTCCACCACGCATTAGGCTTGTTAATGTCACCAAAAAATTTGGCTTTGGTGATGCTGAGATTCGTGCCTTAGATAACGTCGATTTAACCGTTAAAAAGGGCGAATTTATTGCTATTATGGGCCCAAGTGGTTGCGGAAAAACTACTTTATTAAACACCCTTGGACTATTAGACCAGCCATCAGAAGGTGAATACTATCTGGACGATGTTGCTGTCGATAATCTCAGCTCACGACGACGCGCCAAAATTCGCTCCAAGCACATCGGCTTCGTTTTTCAGAATTTCAATCTTATTCCTCGCCTGACTGTAATTGAAAACGTAGCGTTGCCGTTAACGTATAAAGGGCTTGGGAAAGTCAAACGACTCCAAGAAGCTAGCCGCATTCTAAAAACTTTTCATCTGGGACAGCGCGAA
>NZ_JAJQJS010000004.1 GCF_022828325.1 Candidatus Nanosynbacter sp. TM7-076 | reverse complement strand
CGAGTCCGACTCCAACCGCGACTCCGACCCCGGAGCCGACACCGTCGACACCTAGCGTGACACCCGCACCGAGTCCGACTCCAACCGCGACTCCGACCCCGGAGCCGACACCGTCGACACCTAGTGTGACACCGGAACCGACTCCGAGTCCGAGCCCATCGACGACTCCTGAACCGAGTCCGTCGGCACCAAGCCCGGCACCGAGTCAGACGCCCGTGCCACACCGGCACCGACTGCCAGTGACCGGCGGCACTACCGTAAGTGTGGCCACTAGCGCAATCGCGCTTCTGGCCATCGGGGGTGTTGCCATTTGGTGGGCGCGCCGCCGCCAGGCAGCGCGCTCGGAGAACTGAGATCTCGTCGAGGGGTGTTAGTTTAATCGACTAGCGCCCCTCGACAGAGGTGCATAGATACAGAAAAGTTAGGAGGTCTTACACCCGCTCCACCACGGAGCGGGTTTTCTCTTTGATTAGACATAGACGCCTATTGATTTTATTACGTTATTATTGTAAAATAATCGGCTGGAAAATAATCGCCATAACTCTTGTTTTTCGTTGTCATTTCTGCTACAATAGTCTGGAACATTACCAAAGACAGTGGCGACTTGACGTAAAACAAGTATAAAAATGCCACCGAGGGATGAAACTAACAGTTTTATTTGACGTCTTTGGTAGTGCGAGAATCAAAGACGTTTTTTTGATTCTCCATTACCGCACGTTAACAAATTGGCACATAACAAATTAACTCAATCAAAGAAAGGATTTTTATGGCAATTTCACGCGATAAAAAACAAACTTTGGTTGCTGAACTGACAGAGCTATTAAAAGACGCTAAGGGTACGGCTTTTGCTCGATACCAAACCCTTACCGTTGCCGACCTACAAGAACTACGCAAGGCAGCTCGCGAAGCGGGCGTTACCATCAAGGTTGTTAAAAACCGATTGGTACGCGTAGCTCTTCAGGAAATCGATACTTACAAAGAAACCGACACCAGCTTATTGGTTGGTCAATTGGTTTACGCTGTAAGCACCGAAGATGAAGTTATGCCAGCAAAGGTATTGGACACGTTTGCAAAAACACATCCAGCATTACAACTTGCAGGTGGCTTCTCAGGCGAAGGCTTGGCAATTAGCGAAGCTGACGTTAAAGCATTGGCAGGTCTACCAAGCAAAGACCAACTCGTTGCTCAAGTGGTATCACAATTGCTATCACCAGTACACGACACAGTCAACGCGCTTGGCGGCAATTTGCACGGACTTTTGGACGGCATCGAAGCCAAAGCTGCTGCTTAAGTTTAGCAATCAACACTAGTAACGTTGCATTCATCGCAACAATATAATAATAAAGGAGAATATCAATGGCTGATATTAAGAAATTGGCTGAAGAACTTGTAAAATTGACAGTTCTAGAAGTTAACGAATTGAAAAATCATCTTAAAGAAGAATACGGCATCGAGCCAGCTGCTGCAGCTGTCGCTGTTGCTGGTCCAGCTGCTGGTGGTGACGCCGCTGCTGCTGACGAAAAAACTGAGTTCACAGTTACTTTGAAAGACGCTGGTTCTCAGAAGGTTGCAGTCATCAAGGCTGTTAAAGAAATCACTGGCCTAGGTCTAGGTGAAGCAAAAGCTATCGTTGACGGCGCTCCAGCACCAGTCAAGGAAAAAGTTTCTAAAGACGAAGCTGAAGCTGCAAAGAAAACTTTGGAAGACGCTGGCGCTACTGTTGAGCTTTCATAATTTGTTATATAACGCCAATTTGTTTCGTTTAATCACCGTCCGCCCTGGGCGGTGATTTTTATGTCGCCAATCTTAATATCACGAACCACACGTCAATTTCAAGAGTAAAATTTGCAACACTTTTTTATTCATATCTTATAGTGCTGTGGAAAATTGGATAAAAATAGATAACGCAACTTGATATAAATGTAAGGATATGCTATATATTAGTTAAGTATTATAAAAATAGACAAAGGAATTGCGAGAACCATGTCTGAATTACCAGAAAAGCAAATTAAGCGTCTGAGGACACTTATTCAAGAGGCGGAGACCAATTTAGCTGCCGCAAAAGAATTATTGATTAGTATTATTGGCGACGATGGTCAAGTTGTCACGCCAAAAACTTCGTCAGATAATGTAGCAGGAAAGATTATCGAAGGCGTGTTTGACGGGCAAATGATGCTCAGCCCTGATGGCAAAAATTACCCAATCCCAGCCAACTACGCTTCAAAATCGAAGCTGGTTGAGGGTGACTTGATGAAATTAACAATCGCTGAAGACGGTAGCTTTATTTATAAGCAAATTGGTCCTGTACCACGAAAGCAAGTTATCGGAACGCTCGTCCAGCACGACGGAATTTACTACGTCGAGGCTTCTGGTCGCGAATATCGTATTTTGCTTGCTAGCGTAACTTACTTCCGAATTAACGTTGGCGACCAAGTTACAATCATCATCCCTGAAGACAATCCTGACGCAACTTGGGCTGCAGTCGAAGCTGCATTGTAAGGAAGCTCTATGCTACCGAGCGAGTTTTTGCTCAGCTACGCCAGTTTTAACGCTGACAATAAGCCATTCGTCGAATGTCAAGTTGGTGATAAAATTGAGCGTTATGAATTGTTCGAACAAGATTTGTCTCTTGAGTTTGATTTTTCCGTCAAATATTGCACGGGTTGGGTGGATTTTGAGAATCGCTGTAGCCAAATCTGCCCAGATCAAGCCACAGTTGATGAAAAGTATGAAAATTGCCTAAAATGCCGCGATAAAACCGGCTTCAATCCAGCTTTTTACAACGCCAATTCGGTTTCCGCTCAACAAGAAAAAATCAATCAAAATCCGCACTTTGTTTACTTGGCGTACTTCGCGCCGAACGTCATAAAAGTTGGAATCTCGCAAGAAGAGCGCGGAATTCGGAGATTATTGGAGCAGGGAGCGCGATTAGCCATAAAATTAGAAACGTTTTCTTCGGCATTAATCGCCAGGCAGTACGAGGCGAAAATTTCCAAGCTGGACGGAATAGTTGAAACTCTGCCAGCACACAAAAAGATGGAATTGATAAAACTACCTTTTGACCGTGCAGCCGGCGAAATGGAATTGCGACAAAAATTACTTGAAATTGAGCAGAAAATTGGCGTATCGTTTCCGAAATCCGAGCTAATTCCTTGCGAAGATTATTTTCAAACCGCTGGTGTTGATTTGTCACGTGTCGTTTTAATGAAGGATTACAGTCAATTAGTCGGACACGTACGCAGCGTCATCGGCTCAATTGTCATTACTGATTACGGCGGTCAGCTGCTGGCTTACAACATCAAAAAGCTTATTGGCTATCGGACGCAAAAAGTTGACGGAGAAATTGAACTGGATTTACCAACAGAGCAATTAACGTTATTTTAAAGCCTTATTTTTACAATATATTTTTGATGAAATAGCTTGACATTTTACTCTATTATTGATATATACATTAGCTTTCACAACGTGTGTTAGCTTGCGTCAAATCGACGCACCGTTTTGCGGAGGATTTATTTTCTTCGCCCGACTCCAGAAGGAGTTATCATGGGAAAGAGCAGCTGGAGCGAGCCGATGGGCGGTTGCGACTCCGCAAGCAACCCCATCACCGTGTCGTTCGGTAGCGGCAACGCCGAGGGAGAGACTCGGCTCGGTGACGGTGACCGCAGCGGTGGTGTGGGTATCGGCGGCGGACTCGCCGACGGTGCGACGCACTACTCGTTCCTCGAGAGCGACAACCACGACCACTACGGACCCGGCAACGGATCCAACAACAACGGCACCCACCGCGGCCAGTACACCACCGGCCCCGGCCACTAGACCCATCGCCCTGGACATGACCTGAAAAATGTCTTATCCTGAGTATGATATAAAACTACTCACTTACCTAGAGGATTCACTATGTCAGAATGGACAGAAAAAGATTTTGAGTCGTACACCCAATCTGATTGGGAACTTATTAAAACAGTCAAGCAGCTTGCCGATGAAAATCTTGATAATGTTAAGATTTTAACACGTGCCAATGATATAGCATTGGCAATTTTTGGTATGTTGTGCGTACGGCTGCGCGATAATGGAGAAGAGGGTGCGGACGACCTCGGTATGTCGTTACAAGAATATATAGGAACAGTCCTAGCCAACGCAAAGAGAAAGAAAGAAGATGACGGCTGGGCCGCTGAATACGCTAAGCCGATCGATCAATTTATCGAATACGGTAAAAATAAATTTGGCGAATAAATTATCACCTATAGACATGAACAATTACTCAAATTTTGTATTTCCGTCTGTAGTTTTTGAAGCATTTCCAATTCTGAAAAAATTGGTCTATGTTCGACAATTCGCACCACTGATACCGCTTAGTCCAGATACGACTTTTCATCTATTCGGCGGTAAGGATGGATACTTTCTTATACTAGTTATGACCGACTATGCCGACCCAATAGATCAGAGTCGAGAACTAAAGAATATTTCTGGTGAATATGCGTTTGAATTTACTAAGCTTATCAAGCCGTACAGTAACAATGAGCATATTAAAATAAGAGAAAACGACGAGATACTCGAAGATCCAACCGTGTCAGACCCTAATAGTTACTACCGTTTTTATGTCGCCGAAACAAAACACAAAATCGATCTGCGCTATCCATAAAAAATGCCGTTTTCTGCTATAATTATCTCATGAGGAGCATGAGGGGATGAGTCAGGCGCTATATCGTAAATATCGCAGTCGCAGTTTGGATGAAGTTTTAGGTCAAGATCACGTGACTAGTATTTTACGTCGAGCGTTAGAGCAGGGAAAAATTGCTCATGCGTACTTGTTGACCGGACCGCGTGGCGTGGGAAAAACATCGGTGGCGCGAATTCTGGCGCACGAGATTAACCACTTGCCGTATGATGACGATTCTTCAAACTTAGACATCATTGAAATTGACGCAGCCAGCAATAACGGCGTTGACGACATTCGAGCTTTAAGGGAAAAGGCTCAAGTCGCGCCTGTTTCTGCGCCGAAAAAAGTTTATATCATCGACGAAGTTCACATGCTGTCAAAATCAGCATTTAACGCGCTATTAAAAACCCTGGAAGAACCACCAGAGCACGTGGTGTTTATTTTAGCTACAACTGACGCCGACAAACTTCCAGCCACCATTCTTAGCCGTGTCCAGCAATTTTTCTTCCACCCAATTCCGACGGAAATTATGACGCGCCAGTTAATGAATATAGCGAAAAAAGAGGGATTTGCAATTGAAGAGGATGCCGCCAGGTTAATCGCTGAACGTTCCCATGGCGGATTCCGTGACGGCATTAGTACGCTTGACCAATTGTCGATTTTAGCAACATCAGACCAGCCACTGACGGCGAATATGGTTACCGAATATTTGGGACTGAGCGACGCGACAATGCTCGGCAATTTACTGGATTCATATCCATCCGACGACAACGAGAAAGTCTTAAACATCTTCCAGGAATTAGAAAATAGCGGCGCGAATTCAGTTGTTGTGTCGCATCAATTATTGTCGATTGCTCGTAATAGGTTACGAAAAAATCCGAATCTTATTGGGTTGGTTCAGCAACTGATCGAGGTAGATCGACACCCGCACCCAGACTTGAAATTATTGACGATATTTATGAATAGCAATTCTCAGCAGACAGAAAAGCCAGTCGCGACAAAGAAAAATATAGCTCAAGCCACGACTCAAAAACCTGCCGAAAAACCAACGCCAATTAAGTCCGCTGAACCAACCAAACCGACAGAAAAGCCGATTGAAAAAGAAGAAAAACCAGTCGAGCCAGCGAAAAAACCCGCCGCAAAACCAAAGAAAACCGACGCGCCGCTAGAGCTAAATTGGGAAAAAGTCATTGAAAGAACGAAGGAAAAATCCCTCGGGCTAGCGTCATTGTTGCAGAAAAGCCAGTGGTCGTTTGACGGTGAAAAATTGACAATTTACGCAGGTTCCGCGTTTTACAAGAAAAAGCTGGACGACGCGAAAAACAAACCGTTAATTTCAGAAATTATCTCAGAAGAAACCGCGATGGATTTGGAAATTGATATAATTGGAGAGAAGAAACCGCCAGAGGACGAAAAATTGGCGGAAATTGCAGAATTAATGGGTGGCGGCGAAGAAGTTAAGCTGGAGGATATTTAATGGCAGATAAAAGTGAAGAAGTAAAAGGAAAGATACCGCCACAAAATTTGGACGCGGAAAAGAGTTTGCTTGGGGCGGTTCTAATTGACGAGGAAGTTTTGGCGGATGCCGCAGAAATTACTCACCCTAGCGATTTTTACGACAAGAATCACGGATTGATTTTTGCCGGAATGATGCGGCTATTTGAAAAACACAAGCCTGTCGACCTTCTGACCTTAACCGACGAGTTGAAACGTAAGGATGAGCTGGAATTGGTTGGCGGCTCGGCATATCTGACAGAGCTAACGAACTACGTCCCAACGGCGGCGCACGCATCGGCTTACGCGGAGATGATCGCGCAAGCAGCGGTTCGCAGGCGTCTGATAAAAGCGAGTGGCGACATTTCAGAGCTTGGATATGACGAATCGACGACCACGCAGGAATTATTAGAGAAAGCCGAAGCCGAGCTTTTCAGCGTATCAGACCAATCAACCAAGCAAGATTTGGTCAGTCTGGAAAGTATTCTGACGGATAGCTTTGATCGAATTGAAGAGCTCAGCAAGAATAAAGGTTCTCTCAGAGGAGTCCGCACTGGCTATCGCGATCTGGACAATATGACCGCTGGCTTGCAAAAATCAGATTTGATCATTCTGGCGGCGCGTCCGGCCATGGGTAAGACGACGCTGGTGACAAATTTGGCTTATAATGTGGCGACTATTGAGAAAAATCCAGTTCTATTTTTTAGTCTAGAGATGAGTAAGGAGCAGCTGGTCGACCGTATGTTGGCGGATGCGTCGGGAGTTGATAGCTGGAATATTCGCACCGGAAACCTGAGTGATGAAGATTTTGCGAAGCTGTCTGAGGCTATGGGTGAAATGGCTGAGGCACCAATTTACATCGATGACACGCCAGGATTGTCAGTTTTGGAAATGCGCACTAAAGCGCGCCGAATTGCCCATGAGAATCCATTAGGACTAATCATCGTCGACTATTTGCAGCTTATGCAGGCCAACGGAAACCACAACGGGAACCGCGTTCAGGAAGTTTCGGAAATTTCCCGTGGATTGAAGCTTATTGCTCGCGAGCTGAATGTGCCGCTAATTGCCCTGAGTCAGTTGAGTCGTTCTGTCGAATCGCGCACGCCGCCAATTCCGCAACTAGCCGACCTGCGTGAATCCGGTTCTATTGAGCAGGACGCCGACATCGTGAGCTTTATTTATCGCCCTGGATATTATGAGCCAGACAACCCAGAAGTTCAGAATATTACAGACCTCATCATCGCTAAGCACCGTAACGGTCCAGTCGGTAAAGTTCAATTATACTTCCACCCAGAGCGCCTACGCTTTATGAGTCTGGATCGCAAGCATGAATAGAATTGTGTTATAATCATACCAATGAAAAAGCAAAAAGTTACCGATATATTCCTTTACCGATGGCGCTACGTTTTCGGCTATACGTTGCTGGCGCTGTTGTATGTAGGGGCTATTATAATTTCCGCGTTGCACGTGCCGGGAGGTTTGTCGCAAGCAGAAATCAACATGGTCAATACGACAAATCACTTGAATTTTAGCGTCGAGGGAATCGCCGTCACAAATCTTCCATTTCACCTTCTTCAATTACTATTCTTTAAGCTATTCGGCGTCAGTTTATTAACAATTAAAGCGCCCGCCGTAATCCTTTCAATCGCCAGCTCCGTCGCAATTTTCTTCCTCTTAAAGCGCTGGTTTAAGCCATCCACAACGATTCTATCGCTATTAATTATGGCAACAACTGGACAATTCTTATTCATCGGTCAAAGCGCAACTGTCGGCATTTTATACATTTTCTACACCGCGCTAACTTTGCTTTTTGCCACGTTAATTCTCCAAAAAGCCCAGAACGCTTCCATTTGGCGAATCAGTTTGGCCATCACCACGGCACTCAGTTTCTTCACTCCGTATTTTTGGTATATCAATCTGGGACTTCTGATCATCGCCTTTTTACATCCGCATCCACGCTATTTCCTCGTCTCCCGAAAACATCGCAAGTCTTGGATTGTGCCGTCCGCTATTTTATTCGCGATTGGTTGTGTGATCGGTTTTCTTTGCTATAAATCGCACACGCTATTTTACAACCTCATCGGCATCAACAGCCTAAGTTTTGACATCGTTGCAAACCTCAGGACTTTATACTACACATACATCCGCATTTTCCCATCAGTCGTAGGTAATCAGATCACACCAATCATGGACGTCAACGCAATGGTGTTGATCGGACTAGGGCTATTCCGCAGCTTTCAAAAAATCTCCAGCGCCCGCTCGTTTATGATTTGGTCGTGGCTAATCTTAGCATTGGTGCTACTCATCTTCCAGCCAAGCCTCACCCCGATAATCATCATCCCGCTATTCATTCTCTTGGCGGTCGGATTGGAATACCTAATGAACATGTGGTACGGACTTTTCCCGCGCAATCCATACGCTCGCGGTACCGGACTGGTTCTTATATCAATGCTAATCATCGTTATGGTAGCAGGCGGCAGCTTCCGCTATATCGATAGTTATCGCTATTTCCCAGAAGCAGCCTCACGCTTCAATAAAGATTTGTCTCTACTCCGTAAGAATACTGCGCCAACCGATTCATTCTCGTTATTGGTCAGTAAAGAAGAATCGCCGATTTACGAAGCGCTTAAAAAACACAATTATCACCAGATATCAATTATCCACGCAGCCCCAGCAAACGTCGGACAGACTTTATGCGTTAGCCACAGCGCAAAGTCTCAAATTCCGCAGACTTACTATGGACACCTGTCGTCAGTAATTGTCAATGATCATAAAGACGGCGACCGCTTCTACATCTACACATCCGACCGCAAATAGGGTATAATTGTAAGTGTTAAATAAGGAGGAATATGGCGTTTGATCAGGTAAAAATGCTGCAACAATTACGCAAAGCACAGAAACAATTAGGTAAAGAAATCATCGAAGTTGAGGCTGGCGATGGCGCTGTGATCGTACAAATCACTGGCGAATTAAAGATTAAGTCTGTAAAGATTGACCCAGAAATGGTTGACTTGGAGAATATCGAAGAGTTGGAGCACTGGATCGAAATCGCAGTTCGCGACGGTATGACAAAGGCTCAGGAAGTCGCTGCTGAAACTATGAAGCCATTGATGGGCGGCCTAGGCAACTTGCCATTCTAAAGTCATGTCAATCGACATTTTACCAAAAGCTCTAACTGCTTTAATTGATGATTTTGGTAATCTACCTGGAGTTGGACCGCGTACGGCTGAAAGATATGCCTATGCGGTTTTACGCCGCAATCCCAAATCCGCAAAGCAATTAGCGCATTCATTAGACCAATTGCACGACCGAGTAAAAACCTGCCCGAAGACGTTTGCGTTGATCGACTCAGATGACGACGTGTCGCCTTTATACGCAGATTCGAACAGGAATAAGAAAGTCGTTTGTGTAGTCGAGGAGCCGCTAGACATCGTTGCTATAGAAAGAACAGGACAATTCCTAGGTACATACCACGTGCTGGGAGGCGTTATTTCACCAATTGACAATATTGGACCAGAGCAATTGCATATCCCAGAACTAATTGAGCGTATAAAAACAGATGACGTTCAAGAGATTATCATCGCTACGAACGCTTCAGTTGAGGGCGAGTCGACCGCGCTATTCCTACAGCGCTACATCCAAGAAGCTGGATTAAATACGACCATCACACGCTTAGCTAGAGGTATTCCAGTCGGCGTTGACCTTGAGTACGCAGACCAAATCACACTGACGCACGCACTAGAAGGTCGAAAACAATTATAGGCTCAACGGCTTCATTGCCAATAAAAAATACCCGCCATCTCGGCGGGTATTTCGTTGCTAGCTTAGCTGATTACATTTGGCGGCGGCTAGCGATGTAAGCGATAGTAGCTGTAGTTAGTCCACCTAGGCCTAGTGCTGACATGATCGCGTCACTTGCACCAGTCTTTGGCAATTCTGGGCTAGGTGTTGGCGTTGAAGGAGTGTTTGGTGTAGGAGCAGGAGTTTCCTTACATTCGTCCAAGTTGGTCTTGTGAATCTTTTCGTTAAACTCTTCCTTTTTAATCTCCTTAGTGTACTTCTTACCACCTTCTTCAATTACACAGACTGTGATCTTAGCAGGAGTTTCCTTACATTCGTCCAAGTTGGTCTTGTGAATCTTTTCGTTAAACTCTTCCTTTTTAATCTCCTTAGTGTACTTCTTACCACCTTCTTCAATTACACAAACGACCATTTTTGGCTCTGGCTTAACTGTAACAGTTTTTTGACAGTTAGGGTTTTGCCTCTTAACTTCACCAGTTTCTTTACCGTTTACAGTAATAGTAACTGTGTAGTTGCCTTCTTTTGCGTAAGTGTATTGAATTTCTGATGAGTTAGTTGTCTTGATGTTGTTATCACCGAAGTTGTATGTGTAGCTGGTGATAGATGCGCCACCCTTGGCAGTTGCCTTAACGCTGAACTTAAAGGTGTTACGAGAAATTTCAGTTACTTGCAAAGCGTCACATGTTAGAGCAGGCTTTGCTGGAGGTGTTGTTGGGTTACCCCAAACTGGGTTACCACAGTCTTTAATCACACCAGTGATAAATGAGCCGTTATTGTCAAACCATGCGTAAATATTGTAGCTCTTAGGTCCGTCAACGAAGCTCTGACCAGTTGTGTATTGGTAGTAAGTATATCCGTTTGAGGTCTTGTAGCTACGTTGTGGCTGAGGTTGACGAGTACCAGCTTTAGACTGTACGGTTATAGCGTTTGTAGCTACAACACGACCGTCAACTGTAATGTTACCATTTGCGTCAACTACGCCTTCGCGCATATTTGATCCGCCCTGAACCATAGTCTCAGTAACGTACCACTCTTTGTATAGCTCTTTAATTTCTGTACGGCTGTATGCTGTTTGCAATTCTGACATAGAATGTGTACCACAGTATACAACGTTAAAGCTGTTACAGCCGGCAGCCTGTGAAGGTGATGCCAACCAGATTCCACCGAGCATAGCAAACCCCAAAGAGATAGCAATGCCGATTTTCTTAAATTTGTTCATAAAAACTCCTCTTTTCCAGCCCTATCTTCAGGCTTTATGTCCTCATACTAGCACAATCTTTATATTTTGTCAATAATAATTTATAAAAATGTTTATGTTTTTCGATTGCGCAGTATTTTTAATAGTCCACCACATATTATACCACTTATGTAATTAAAAACAATGTATATTATATTAGAGTAAAAATCATTTGTTATAATAAATAATATGCTAGATTCAGCTAAACAATTCATTCAATCCGCAAACAATATAGTTATTATTCAAGCCGAAAATCCCGACGGCGACAGCCTAGGTTCAAGCTTGGCGCTAGAAGAAGTCTTAAGCGACCTAGGGAAGACTGTCACTTTATATTGTCCAGTAGACATACCGAAATATCTTCATTACATTCGCGGTTGGAATCGAGTGCAGAACGACTTTCCGTTTCAAGCCGACGCCGCAATAATTGTCGATACAAGCGCGGACGTACTTCTCAGTAAGGTATTAGAAACTCCTGGAGCGCGACATTTCTTGGAAACTCACCCGACTCTGGTTATCGATCATCACACAGCTGAATCGACACTTAGCTTTGATCATATTATGCTATCAGAAACCGTCGTGGCGACCGGAGAATTGCTATATAAACTGTTCAAGCATTCCGACTGGAAGATAAATCCTCAGGCGGCCGAAGATTTATTGATAGCTATTATGAGCGATAGCCTGGGGCTTACTACGCCAAACACTACGGCTCAGACTTTTCATACGGCAGGAGAACTTACAGAACTGGGCGCGTCTAATGCGGAAATTGAAGAGCGACGACGTGAATTTATGAAGAAATCGCCAGAAATTTTGGCGTACAAGGGAAAATTGATCGAGCGAATCGAATATTTATTAGACGGACAATTGGCGCTAGTACACGTGCCGTTTGAGGAAATCCAAGCCTACAGCGACGCTTATAATCCTGGCGCGTTGATTGGTGACGAGTTGAGGCTGGTTGAAGGCGTGGCGCTTAGTTGCGTTATTAAGACTTACCCTGACGGCAAATTGACTGCGCGGCTACGAGGTAATTTACCAATTGCTGACACCGTAGCTGGATACTTCGGTGGCGGCGGTCATCCGTACGCGGCAGGATTCCGCGTATATGAAAGCTATGACGAAATCGTAAGGGAATTAGTTACGGCGACGGATAAGGCTCTACGAGAAGCAGAATAGTATTGACATTTTATTCTATTAGTGATATAAATGAATACAGCTTTTGTTGACGAGTAAATCCTTGTCCGAAAGCGAACCTTGACAAGCAGCCTAGCACAGGATGAGGTTTTATTCCTTTTTTGAGGAGAAAATATAAAGAGGAATGGAATCTCATCCTGTGTTGAAAAGAGCAACGCTTAACCACATTCACGTGGGGATGAGAAGAGAGGTAGAACGATGGAACTCATCGATGCTCGAACGGGTGAGTGCAGGGGAAATATCCTGATTCTAGGCAACCCAGCCGAGAGCCCAAGCCGACGCCTGCTCACGATCCACGTAGATCAAGAGAATTGGGAAATGCTAGAGGCTATCACTAATTTCCGAAAGGAATTAGTCAAGGCCTTTAGGGACGATTATGGCTATGAATCTCAGAGGCTACTAGATGTACTAAACTCTGTCGACGAATGCATAATCACCATTGCAGCCTATGGACGCACAGATCGGCAACTCTCGAAAGATAACGAGAGAGTTTCCACGAGAAACCTATCCGCTATTACAGATAGGCTCAGCAATATGATTGTTGGAGATTTTTCTCCGCTAATCGTACATGCCGAAGGTGAAAGAGTAAAAAAGGAACATTCCATGAGTATGGTTCCACTCTACTCCTTTGCTTACGTCAACGCTGTATGGCACTATGCGCTGAATAGCACTAGCTATGCGCTGAGGGTGCAGGACTTCAGAAATACTCTCCTCGTGATGGCAGACAGCTTAAGACCAGATGCCAACTGAGAGAGCCTGGCTCACAATAGCGACAAGTTGTTCTTTTTTATAAAGGCTGCTTGTCGCTATTCCTTGGAAATTATTAGGTCCCGAATGGGGCTGTTTTTTATACCAATTTTGAAAAACTGACCAGAGTGCCGTACAATAGAACTAATGATAAAGCTCTATAACACGCTCACTAGACGGAAAGATGAACTGACGCCGCTTGACGGAGAAACGGTCAAATTTTACACCTGTGGTCTAACAGTTTATTCGCAACCGCACATCGGCAATTGGGTTGGCTATATTTACTGGGATGTGTTGGTGCGATTGCTACGCTGGCAAGATATTCCCGTTATTCGAACGCAAAACATCACTGATGTTGGACATTTGACCAGCGATGACGATAACGGCGAGGACAAAATGGAAAAAGGTGCGCGCCGTGAAGGGAAGACTGCCTGGGATGTGGCGGAAAGATATATTTCCGTTGCAAATCATGAAGCCTACGACGTACTGAAATTGATAAAACCAGATTACTTGGTGCGGGCGACGGATTATATTCAGCAGCAGATTGACTTCGCAAAAGGACTGGACGAAAAAGGATTTTTATATAAAATCGACGGCGACGGCATGTATTTTGATACGTCGCTTTTGAAGGATTACGGTAAATTAGCGCGGCTGAACGTAGCTGGGCTGGAGGCTGGCGCCAGAGTGAGCGTTAAAGGAAAGCGCAATATTACCGACTTCGCCGTGTGGAAGTTTTCACCAAAAGACGCCAAACGCGATATGGAATGGGATAGTCCGTGGGGAGTCGGTTTTCCTGGATGGCATTTGGAATGTTCGACAATTGCCCGTGAAACGCTCGGCGACTCCATCGATATTCACGCAGGCGGGATTGATCATATTCCAGTTCATCACACGAATGAAATTGCCCAGAGCGAAAGTCTGACTGGAAAACAATTTTCTCAGATTTGGCTACACAATAATCACATAAAAGTCGACGGTCGAAAGATGAGTAAATCTCTGGGAAATATTATTACGCTGGAAGATATTATTTCGCGAGGGTTTAGTCCGATGGCGTTTAAGCTAGCGATTCTCAGCAAGCATTATCAAACGGAGGGAAATTTTACCTGGGAAATCCTGGAAGCAGCGCAGGCGCGATTAAATCATTGGCGAGATTATGCGGTTCTGAGACATCAGACTCACGACACACTGGAAGATGACGACGATAAAGACGAGCAGGACGATTCAGTTTCGTTGCTAGCGGGACGTCAGGCGTTGGTCGAGAAATTGAACGACGATTTGGATACTCCAGGCGCACTGGCGTTGATTGATGAAGTATTTTCAAAGTTGGATCATACGCCACTCGATAAAATTCATCGGCAGAGTTTGGTGCAGTTTATTGATGAGATTGACGAGATTTTAGGGCTGGATTTGGGCGAGTCCACGCCTGATATTACTGACGATTTGAAGAGGTTGATTATTCAGCGACGTCAAGCACGCGCAGAGAAAAACTGGGAAGAATCCGACAGAATTCGCGATGAACTTCTTCGGGCTGGCGTTGCCGTTCGTGATACGCCAAGCGGCAGCGTTTGGACATGGAAATAGCCCGCTAGATTCAACGGGCTATAATTTTTTCTGCGTCAACTAATCTTCGTTTTTCAACTTTTTAACTAATTTATTAAGCGGTTTTTCGTTCTCAACACGCTTAGACTTGACCTGCTCTAAGTAATTGTCCAGCAAAACTTTCACGACGCCAGCGGCTGGAATAGCAACCAAACCGCCCAATAGACCGCCGACATATAAACCAATTGTCACCGCAACCAAGACAGTCAGAGCCGACAGCTCAACCTTCTTTGATTGGATAGAAGGAGAAACGAAGTTATTCTCAATCTGTTGGTAAATCACGAAATAAATCGCGTAAATAACGCCAGCTGTCATATTATTGAAGAACAGCAGTAACGATATCAACGCGCCAGCAATCGTTGCGCCAAACATCGGAATTAACGTCAACACAAATGTCGCCATAACGGTGAGCATTGCCAAATTGGAATTTATGACAGGGAATGTCAAACTCAGCACAAACACCACGAAACCTGATAATATCGCATCAATTCCAGAAACCGTCAATTGTCCAGAAACATAACCTGTGACCACGTTATACATTCGACCAACCAGCTTCTTATGACGCTCCATTTTTTCTTCATCGTTGTATAGTCCCCACAAACGCTTCACCCAAGTTGGACCCTCGAGAAGCATCAGGAATGACAGCACCAACACCAAGAATAGCGAGCCTAAGAACGACGCCAAAGAACCAACGCTGGATAATAAATTCGTGCCGACGCTCGTAGCCCAAGACGAAGATTGCTGCTTGATGTTTTCCATCATCGAATCGACCTGCGGGCGCAAATTGTTCTTATCAATGAAATCATTGACGCCACGCCACTGTGAGCTTGCTTGGTCGATTATACTCGGAATGCTCTCGACGAATTTGGCAGATTGTTGGACAATTGGCGGAATAACAAACCAGACCACACAACCCAAAAGCAAAACCAGCGTCGTGTACGCCAGCGCCGTGCCGCCTAATCGGCTTTTTCCAGGCAATTTTTTAGCAATTGCTGCAACTGGACGATTCAGCGCCAACGCCAAGAACAGGGAAATACCCAATAAAACCAGCGCATCCTTCGCGGAATAAATTGCCAAACCAGCCAGACCAAAGCCCATCACGACCAGCCAAAATCGTACAAATGTTTTCGTGTCTATCTCTATACGTACTTTCATAATTAAACTTTACCAGCTTTCCGGCGTGTTCGCAACGCCGACAGAGATAATTTACTATCATAAGACATCGCGCCGTAGCGGAAAACGCGCACCGATAGCCACATAACAAACACCGCCGTAGCAACCAAAATTGCCGTACCGAGCAAAGCTTCCCAAATTGGCAGGTTTCCTATTGCGTTTCGTAATAACAATGGAATCGGCGCGGTGAATGGAAATAGCGACAAGAACTTAACGAAGAAATAATCAGGGAAGGAAACAAACGCCGTGATTCCGTAAAATGGACCAATGAATAGCATAATCACAATTCCAAACCACTGGCTAGCTTCTTTGGCGGTCGGCATCATCGCACCCAAAGTCACCAACATTCCCGTGAATAAAGTGAAGCTGGCGGAGAAAATTATGATCGCCAGGCCAATTCTCACAGGATCAAACACGAGCGTACTCAAGTCCAGATTAGGCAATTGCAACTTCGACCCAAATGCCAAATAGCCCGCCAAAACCGGCAAAACAATCACCAAAATCTGAATCAAAGCCAACACCATCAAAGACAGAATTTTACCCGTAATCAAAGTGTCGGTTTTAACGGTCGTAAGCAGCATTTCCACCGTGCGATTTTCTTTTTCCTCGGTAGTGCTAATAAGCATTTGATTGCCAAAAATACTGATGAGAATGAACAAAATAACCAAAAACATTCCCGGCACAATCATCTCATTAATGCCGCCGTGCTCTTTTCCGTCCAGATATGTGGTTGATGACAATTGGACTTTGTCGCGTAAAATTGCGACCTGAGCCGGGCTGACGCCGCTTGCTACTGATTGACTCAATAAACTCTGTGCCACCGCGCTGTATTTTCCGTTTTGAAATAACCCGACATCTTTACCGTAAACTTCAACCTTTTGCTTGCTTAAATCTTTTGGAAAATAAACATACGCGTCAACTTTATTATTTTTTACGTCATCAATTCCAGATTCTTTCGATTTGGCGGTTTTAGCTTTAATCGCTGCCAGCAATTCTGGCTTTACTAACTTCGAATCGTCCGTGACTTCCAATGAAAATTCTTGCTTTTCCAGATTTTTTGACGCTTCAATAGTCGTGCTTTGTGACCAAAACATAATGCCATACAGCACGCCAATCAACAGAGGAAAACCCAAAGCCGTCAGCCAAAATGTCGGTTTTTTCAGTGTTCTAAGTGTTTCAAATTTGAAAACCGTCCCTAAATTATGCATTTTACTCATCGCTCAACTCCTTCGCTTCGCCGCCGTAAACTTGAACAAAAATATCGTCCATTGAAGCGCCGCCAAATTGACTTTTTACTTCTTCCAACGTGCCGTATGCCGCCGCTTGACCGTCTTTCAATAAAATCAGACGATCGCACAATCTTTCAACTTCCTCCATCTGGTGCGTAACGTAAATAATTGTTGCGCCAGCTTTTCGCTGCTCCTCAATTATATTCATCAGCAATCGGCGATTCACCGGATCAAATCCTTTGGCCGGCTCGTCCATAATCAACAGTTCGGGATCACCCATAATTGTTACGCCGAGCTGGATTTTCTGCTGCTGTCCGCCAGATAATTTATCAAGTTGCGTATTAGCCTTATCACTCAAATTGACGCGCTCCAAAAACTTCAGAGAGAAATCCTTAGCTTCTTTGCGACTCAAGCCTTTCAATTGACCAAAGTAGAGCATCACGTCTAAGACTTTTTCTTTCTTATACAAACCGCGCTCCTCAGGAAGATATCCGAGGCGAATTTGGCTCTCCACCGAATATGGCTTGCCGTTTATCAATAAATCGCCCGCGGTCGGCTGATATAGTCCAAGCAGTGCGCGCAACGTCGTAGTTTTTCCCGAGCCATTACTTCCCAAAAAACCAAAAACTTCGCCGCGAAAAACATCAAAACTCAGATCTTTAATAACAGTTTTATCACCGAAACTCATCTTAAAATGACGGATCTCAACCATTTTTTTATTATCTGGCATACGCCTCCTTTTCTTTAAATAAAATTATAACACTTAGCGCGGGAAAAAAGATATAATATAAATATGCGACTGCTAGTAATTGAGGACGAACGAAAAATTGCAAGGGTCATAATCGAATCTTTGAAGCGCGAAAAATACGCGGTTGATGCGGCGTACGACGGAGAAGAGGGATTTAATTTGGCGGATAGTCAGCCGTATGATTTGTTGATTGTTGATCGAATGTTGCCGGGTTTAGAGGGCACGGAAATTGTTAAAAAATTGCGCGAAAATGGAAAAAATCTGCCAATTCTGTTTCTGACAGCGCTGAGCACGACCGAAGATAAAACGCTCGGGCTGGACGTGGGAGCCGATGATTATTTGACTAAGCCTTTTGCAATTGATGAATTGTTGGCGCGCGTGCGAGCCTTGCTCCGTCGGCCGCCAATTCAGCAACCAGACATCTTAAAAATTGACGATTTGAAAATTGACAAGCAGCAGCAAGCCGTAACGCGAGCTGGAAATAATATCGACCTCACGAGCAAAGAATATGCGCTGCTGGAATATTTGATGCAACATCCGAATCAGATTCTCAGTAAAGAAACACTGATTGATCACGTTTGGGATTTTGACGCTGATATTTTGCCAAATAATGTCGAGGCGTACATAAAAAATCTGCGCCAAAAAATCGACAAACCATTCAAAAAACAATTGATAAAAACCGTGCGCGGCTTCGGTTATAGGATTGAATCATGAAAATTTTTACTTCAGCAACAATTAAGTTGGCGGGCTGGTATTTGATGATTTTGATGATCGTTAGTCTGCTATTTAGTAGCATTATTTTTCAGGTAGCGCGCTCGGAAGTTGATGCACAAATCCATAAAATTATCGTTCAAAGGAAGGGCGATTTTCCTGCAATCAATTTGTCGGAAAGAATAGATAATTCAACTCGAAATCTTTTGATTAGTTTGGGCTATATAAATCTTATTGTTCTGCTCGCTGGCGGTTGGTGTTCATATTTATTGGCGAAAATCACTTTGCGGCCGATAGAAACCGCTCACAAAGCCCAATCGCGATTTGTTGCCAATGCCAGCCATCAACTCCGAACACCTTTGGCAATTATGAAAGCAGAAACTGAATTTGCGCTAAAAAATCGGAAGGCGAATAAGGCGGAACTTACAGAAACTCTGGAAAGCAATTTGGAGGAAATAAATAAATTGACCGAACTCACGGCGATGCTTCTGGAACTGTCGCGAACGGAAAATAAGTTGGCGCTGGAAGATAAAAGTTTTAATTTGACGGAATTGATATCCGAACTCGTTCGCGAACGAAAAGCCGAAGCGCGAGTTAAAATGAATTGCCCAGAACACATAAATATTCCGCTTCATCACACTGCGACGCGAGAATTGTGCGCGATTTTACTCGACAATTCATTGAAACATAGCCCGAAAAATTCTGTGGTAAAAATTCGCATTATCCCATCAAAACAAAACATTACCGTCAACTTCATCAACGACGGCACAATCTCGCAACAAACTCTGCCGCACGTCTTTGAGCGATTTTTCCGCGGCAACCAACATACGAAAGGCTACGGATTAGGATTGCCATTAGCGGAGCAATTGACAAAAGCACTGGGCGGACAAATCTCTGTTAGTACCTCGAAAAACTCAACCATTTTCACAATTTCCTTGCCGATTCTGTAAATTTTCAGCTATTTTTCAGAATTAGATGTTGTAATAGGATTGTTGATTGGCAAATTGCCGATCCGAAAGGGGAAGTATGAGTACAACATTTTTAAGCAAAAAAGGATTTAAGGAACTTCAGAAAGAAATTTCTGGGCTAGAGATTTCAGAGAAAGCACTCACGTTGGAATTGAAGGAAATTGGGCGCGCCAAATCGCGTGATGACAAATTACACCGCAACGATGTAATTACGCAGCTGGAAAATATTCAATCAAAAATCTTTATGAAGAAGGATATTTTGCGTCACGCCAAGCCACTACCAAGGAAACGCGATCGATTGAAAATTGCTATCGGCTCAGTCGTGGACTTGGTGGATCAACAGGGAAAGATTTTCCGATATACGCTAGTTCATAGCCTGGAAGCCAACCCTCTGGACGGGCGAATTTCCGTGGATAGCCCGCTGGGAAAAAGTCTGCTAAATCACAAAAAATCTGAAACTGTTTCCTGGAAAAATGGCTTGGCAACCAAGCAGCTACAGGTTATCAATATTAGCTAATCTCAATTGTCCACCACGACAGTTTAGCTCTCACTGGCAAGTGGGAGCTTTTTTATATTTTTAATAGTATTTTATTTTCGTTTCTGGCAGGATTCGAACCTATTTCCAGACTATGACACAGCATTGAAAGATAAATCAGAGCAAAGCCCTGTTTGGCGGGTTGCTCGCGTCCCGACCCGCCGAAGGTCGCTGCTGAGATTTTAGTGATTTCCATTTAAATCTTGCACTTAATAAATAGCATTACCCCTATAGTGATACTTATGTTATTGCAATATAATAAAATCATGAGTAAACTCCACCTACACATCGCTAACGCCAACCAAATTTTCACCGATGCCGAAATTGCCATATTCAAAAATACAGCGCAACAAGCCGAGACTTTTATTTCGAGCGAGTTCGCGCAGTTCGATTACGAAGTTGATGTAATTATCACTACACCTTCGTTTACGCTGCCAACTATCGCCGAGGATGGAATCGCTGGCAAAACGCTTCATTCGCGCTTGATTATGATTTCTGTCGATAAAAGCCAGCACGGAGTTAGCGAGGATTTTATTTTCGAAACGATTTGCCACGAAATGTCACATTCGCTGCGTTGGGAAAAACTGCCTGAATATGCCGAAACTATGTTTGATGGGATGATTTTGGAGGGCTTGGCGGTCGCGCTAGAAGAGGAAGCAATGATTAAACTCGGACGGCGAAACCAACAATTTTTCTTGAGAGAAATACAGAAAACTACTTCTCAAGCTGAAATTGATAAGATAATTACCGCACTACAAGACAATTTTGAAGACAAGGTTTACGATTATACCAAAATATTTTTCACCGGCGATGGTGTTTTACCGCGCTGGGCGGGATATAAACTTGGGTATTACTTTGTGAAGCAACACCTACATCAAACTAGTCAGACTATCGCACAGGCGACTTTGGCAAGTTACAAGGATTTTATCCTATAAATTGAAGAATCCCCGTCGCGATATGTGTAACAACGGGGATGAGACGTAGTTTCAAACTACGCTTTTTGTGATCGCACTATCCGCGATGCGAAGGCTACCCGCCGCAGCCGATGCTGCGACATGCTATAATTACACCAAGAATATTCATAAATTTAGCGACAAAAAATAAACGGGGGATATTATGTCAAAGCTAAACGTAGACCAGAAAAGCATCCATGCACTCTTATCAGATAGAAAGGCGGACTACATCATACCAGATTACCAGCGTCCATATGCGTGGGATGAGGATAGTTGTCAGACTCTCTGGGATGATATATTTTCTTTCGCAATACCAGATAATGACGCCACAAAGTTTGACACGAACGACGAGTATTTTCTTGGCTCGATTGTGACTTTTGAAAACGACAAGAAACAGAAAGAAGTGATCGACGGTCAGCAGCGCCTAACCACATTCATGCTTCTCCTTCGAGCTTTTTACGATCGATTCACCAAAATGCAAGACCAAGGATCAAAAGACTTTTCTGAACGTATCGCCAGCTGTATATGGAAAACAGATGAAATGGGCAAACCAGATAAAGATCACCTGAAAATAGATTCTGTTGTCGCCACCGATAAAGATAAGGAAGAATTTCTGTCAATCCTAAGAACAGGCATCGTTACCGACAACCAAACTAGCCGATACGCCAACAACTTTAGATTTTTCCTTGAAAAAGTCGAGGAATTCATCAATAGCTTCCCAACTTTTGCAAAGAACTTGCCAGCAAGAATTCTTAATAACTGCATCTTAATGCCAATTGAAGCCGAATCTCAAGACACCGCTCTTCGCATTTTCTCAACATTAAATGATAGAGGTCTTCCGCTTTCGGATTCCGATATCTTTAAGGCTCAATTCTATCAATATTACAAGCAGAAAAGTGAAGACGACAGAAACGAGTTCATTAAAGACTGGAAAAAGCTCGAAGAAACCTGCGAAAAAATCTTCCACCCAACTACTGGCACGCCTATGGATGATTTATTTACGAGATATATGTATTTTATTCGCGCCAAGCGAGACAATAACAAATCTTCCACGACTGAGTCGCTCAGAAGATTCTATGAGCGTGATAAATATTCCGTACTTAAACAAGATGACACTTTTGAGAATCTTAAAGATCTTGCTCAATTTTGGGAAGATATTACCGATCAAAATCGTGAACGTTTCAGCGAAGAGGTTTTAAAGAAATTATTCATATTAAACTATGCGCCAAATAGCATGTGGAATTATTTCATATCTGTATATTATTTAACAAATCGCGATGAGGATGGAAAATTAAATAACGAAGAGTTTAAGGCATTTCTCGATCGTACAATTGTATTTATATGGGGATATGCAATGGTACATCCCGGAGTGAACGCATTAAGAACTCCTATTTTTGCCGAGATGCTAAATATAGTCAATTTGAATAAAGTTACATTTTCAGATTTTAAATTCGACAAGGAGCAAATACACAGAACATTTTCCGAGTATACCTTCAAGAACGGCAGACCAATCACCAAATCTATGCTGACGCTCCGCATGATGCTTAATGAAAAGCAGTCATTGCCGCTTCTTTCTCAGCAGTTTGACATTGAGCATATTTATTCCAGAAAGCGACAGGAAAACGAGAAAGGATTGTCTAATAATCGACAAATCGACCTCCTTGGTAATAAATCTCTTTTAGAAAAACGAGTCAATATTCGCGCATCCGACTATAGGTTCGAAGATAAAATTAAATATTACCAGGGTTTTGACAATAGTAGAGGACAGCGCATAGGCGGAACAGAAAATCTTGAACTCAAGAATATAAGCAATGTTTATAAAAAATTCGGAGAAAAAGAAATTGTTGAGAGGACTAATTTGTTTATTGACGATTTTATGAATTTACTAGATAAAAATGGCTTGATTGCTTAAAAACAAAAAATCGCCCAAAAGAGCGATAATTTATGTCTGTCAAATTTGGCTGGGACGGCAGGATTCGAACCTGCGAATGCTGGGACCAAAACCCAGTGCCTTACCACTTGGCGACGTCCCACTATTGCCAGGACAATGACGATTATAGCACGCCAGCCAGAAAAAATCCACACATCCTGATATAATATAACCTAATGAGAAAGCAAATTTTTGAGACTTTAAGATTGGAAAAAATCGTTGGCGGCGGGCAAGCTATCGGAACACTTGACGATGGTCGCAAAGCGTTCGTCTGGGGAGGACTGCCGAAAGAGCTTGTAACGATTCGCGTGACAAAGAAAAAATCACACTTCGTCGAAGGAATAGTGACGGAAATTATCGAGAAAAGTCCAGAGCGAATTACGCCGAAGGATGAAAATAGCTATTTAAGCACCAGTCCTTGGCAAATAATGCCGATGTCCAGCGAGCAGTCGCACAAGGCATCGCTAATCGAAGAAGCTTTCCGGCTTCATAGTGTTACGTTGCCAGGTAAAATTGACATCTTTACCGACGGCGTAGAATTTAATTATCGCAATAAAGTCGAGTTCAGTTGGTTCGGTGACAAAACGGACGACGACGAAAAAGAAACTTTGGACTTGGCGTTTTTCAAGCGTGGCGGCAAAGGGAAAGTCATCGTTGACGGAACCAGCTTGGCGCATCCGAGCATAAATAAATTGGCAATTGAAATCCGTGACCTCTTACGAGAAAAACCAATCGTCGCGCGCCAATTAAAAACACTCCTGATTCGCTCAGATCAACAGGGAAACGCCGTCTGGCAATTGTACGTAAAAGATAAGATAGAAAACCTGATTTCCGACGATGAAGCCAAATTACTATCAGCCGCGGGCGGCGAAATAATCTATTCCGACCCCAAAAGCCCAGCCAGCAGAATTACCGAACGCTTAAACAAATTCGGCGACACGACACTGAGCGACACGATTTTAGGCGTCGCCTTCAACTACGCTTGCGAAGGATTTTTCCAAGTCAACATTCCCGTCTACGAAAAAGCCCTGAGCGATATGAAAGCGTGGATTAATTGCAATGAAAAAATGCCGACGCTCGATCTTTATTCTGGAGTTGGGACAATTGGCTTGACGATTGGAGGCGATGACGTGACGCTCGTGGAGATTAACGAGCATGCCGTTGCGGAGATGCAGAGGAATATTGCCAAACTGAATCGACCGAATGCCAAGGCGATTTTGGCGCCGAGCGAAAAATCTCTGGAATATATAACGGGCGAGCAAATTGTCATCGTTGATCCGCCGCGC
This sequence comes from Candidatus Nanosynbacter sp. TM7-076, assembly GCF_022828325.1. Classification (GTDB taxonomy): domain Bacteria; phylum Patescibacteriota; class Saccharimonadia; order Saccharimonadales; family Saccharimonadaceae; genus Nanosynbacter. The sequence continues at coordinate 146,720 of NZ_JAJQJS010000004.1, read as the reverse complement.
GCTGGACTTCACGCGGACGTTACTAATAGACTGCTGGAAACTGAGCCGCCTCGGATTATTTATCTGAGCTGCAATCCTGTCACGCAAGCGCGAGACGTCAGTTTGCTTCAAGAAAAATACGAAATCGTGCATCATCAAGGCTACAATTTCTTCCCGAGGACGCCGCACATTGAGCACCTTGTGGTTTTGGATAAGAAAGCGTAATCTATAGCCATGAAGACTAGAATATTAAAGCAAGCTACGTTTAGAGGAATTATTCCTTTTGTTATAATGTCGGCATTAGCTCTCATAATGACATATCAAAAAATTGACCCGTCACAGATTAAGGGGACATTCTTATCTGGCATCATAATATCCATAGTCGCAGCCGCATCTGTAATATACGACATTGAAAAATGGTCATTACTCAAACAATCTGCCATACATTTTATCGTCATGATATTGACAATTTTCCCTTGTTTGTTGATAAGCGGATGGTACGAATTGAGTTCGTTCACAGACTATTTGAAAGTATTCGGAATATTTTTACTATGCGGTTGCGTTTTCTGGACTATAGGATATCTCGTTTTTGGCAAATTACTGAATAGATAGACAAATTCCTACCGAACAATTCGCCGACCAGCCCAGCGAGCAATGAATAGCTGGGATAACATCGCTACGACAATTGCGCCAGCAGCTGGCCACATTATAAACAAATTCGGCACGGTAAAGTCGAAGAAATCTCTCAGAAAGCCAAATCCAAAACTACCAGCCGCCACAATAATCACCGACAGAAGATAAAGCAGACGAGCACGCTTAGCGGATTTATCGATGGTTACGTCAAGCATAATCCCCACCAAGAACACCAAATATACACCAAACAAAGTTGCAGTAAGCACCGTCATCGTTGCGACTTCTGCTGCGTGGCCAGGGAACATAACAGAGGTAATCCAATAGGTGAACGCGACAGCCACGCCAGTAATCAAGGCAATCGGCGTAACAGCCAGCAAAGTATCATGCCAAAATCGCTTCGGATTTATTCGATGCTTCGGAACGGGCGGAAACAACGTCCACATAAGAGTCGGCATCGTCACCAGAAAAATATTCATAAACGTAATGTGGCGCGGCGAATACGGATAATTCATGTCAATAAGAATCGTTGCAAGAAGAAGCGTCACGCCGTAAATAATTTTATGGAAAAATAGAACAGCGATGACTTCGATTGCTTGCATAATTTGATTGCCAAGCTTCATTCCCATCGGCAGAGAAGTGAACGAATTGTTGAGCAATATAATGTCAGAAACTCGGCGCGAAGCTGGGGCGCCCGCGTACATTGCCACACCGAGGTCAGCCTTTTTCAGAGCCAGAGCGTCATTCACGCCGTCGCCAACCATACCGGTGAATTTTCCGGATTGCTGGAATCGATTGATCAAGCGCTCTTTTTGGTCTGGCAAAACTCTGGCGAAAATCGTGTAAGTATCGGCAGCCTTATTAAATTCATCTTCGCTAAGCGCCGCCAAATCCTCACCTAAAATCGCCTTTTCTGGATGTTTAATTCCAGCTTCCTTAGCGATGTATTGAACTGTGCGCGGGTTATCACCAGAGATTACACGAATAGTTACGCCTTGGCTCTGCAAAAAATCCACCGTTTCAACAACGCCATGACGCAGGGAATTACGCAGAACAACCGCACCAATTGCCGTTCCAGAGCCGTTTTTCAAGTCTTTCAATTTGGTTTTATCATCCGAAAATTCAGCCAGCATCAGCACGCGCAAGCCATTGTCAGCCCAATCATTCAGCTTCTTCTGGATCTCCTCATCTACCGGCGCCAACTTCGACACAAACTCTGGAGCGCCCATCATTAACGTTCGAATTTCGCCATTAATATTCGCCCTCACGCCAGCCATTTTACGCGCCGACGAAAACGCCATCACTTCCAAAACTTTCGTATTTTTTGGCGACGTAGCTTCCGCCAAAATTGCACGACCAGTGATATTTCCGCCGCTGGCTTCATGAGCAATTAACGCCGCAAAACTGGCGATGCCAGAGTCTGAATAGTCATTTTCATCATCAAAAGCCTCGACCCGCTCCAACGTAACTTCATCGCTAGTCAAAGTGCCTGTTTTATCTACAGCCAGCAAATTCAAAAGCGCCATCGCTTCAATTGCTGACAATTTTTGCGGCAAGACTTTCGCCTGGGCTAATCGCAATGAGCCGAACGCCAAAAGCAGAGAACTCGCCAACAATAAACCTTCCGGCACAACTGTAACCGCTGCTGAAGTTATGGTTTTTAAGATGACGACGACATTATCGCCAGAGAAATAATAGACGATAGCGATAAGTAGCGACAGAACAATTGCGCCGTAAGTCAAGAAGTAAATTGCGCGCCAAATCGCTAATTGCAGAGGTGTGAGTTCTGGTTTGTAACGCTTCAGGACTTGACTAATCGCGCCAGCTTTCGTGTCGTCACCAATCGCAATTACTCGCGCCGTACCTTCACCAGCCAAAACCGTCGTCGCCGCCAGCACAACATCGCCGTCCTTTTTCTCAATCGACGCGGACTCGCCAGTCAACATACTTTCATTCAGCTCCAAGCCTTTCGACTCGATAACTTTCGCGTCCGCCGGTAGTTCATCGCCAGCCTGAATAAGAATCTCATCGCCAATTTTAAGCTCATCATAACCGACCTCGACAACATTTCCATCTTTCAACAATCGAGCTTTCGGCGCGCTCATCAGTTCCAATTGACGTAAAACTCGCTTAGCCCTTAGCTCCTGAATAATTCCAATCGTCGAGTTCACGACAATCACCACCGAAATAAACCACGCATCACGATATTCGCGAACATAAACCAGCGCGCCAGCCAGCAAAAAAATCACCACGACGATAGGGGAAAGCAGATTCCGCTTAATAATATCCAAGTAGTCGCGCATTAGCTTGTCCGAATCCTTCTGTAACTGAACCTTGCGCCGACTCGCCAATTTCCGTACGCGTCAGAATCGAATTGATATATCTCGCCATTTTTCACTTCAGAAATCAAAACCAAGGCAGGATTATACGGCGCCAAAGTTTTATAAAAATGTAAATCTTCATCCGTAACGTGCCTTCTTCCAGGAAAAACCTCGCGGAATTTGCGTTTGCCAATGTCTTCAAAATATCGCGGCTGACCTTTTGGTGGAAGAAACAATTCCGCACGCATACCCATTCGCGAGATTATCTTTTTAACGTCAGATAAAATCAACGGCGACGTCGCCTCTAAATACATCATCAGCTGCTTTTTATTCGTCAAAAACACCGACGCCTTAGCCGTGCGACTAACATCGGCGTGCCACAAAATTATCGATTGAACATCAATTGGAAAACCAAATTCTTCCTTAGCAATTCGCTCCAGCGCCAGCTCGTCATACGTCGCCTTATTCATAGATAATATTTTACCATTTTTTTATGAGGTGCGCGAGATGGCAAAGATGTGAAATCTAATAGCCAACCTGTCTGACCGATTCGACTGATTGACGGGAAATATCCAAGTGGCTTTTACCCTTAAACGCGTCTTCTGGATGTTTTTCATTCCAAGCGTCGACATTTTCTTCAGTACAATCTTTAATGGCGTGATTAACACAAAACTCAAGTCGCTTAATACTTTGGGCATTTTCAAGATAATCAATAGAGGACTGGACTGATCTTCGATATTCTTTTTCATTCAGCCAGTAGACTTGATAACTCAGAAAGATCAACGCAATTGTCAGCACAAACATATATATATGACTAAATCTTATCTTTTTTAAGTTTTTCATTTACGCCCTCCTTAAAAAATATTATAAATCTTAGCCTCAGAGTCGCTCCAAAGAGCGACTCTGAGGCTCATCTCAGGGATTTCTCCTCTCGAGGAACGCGTAATAGCGAGCCTGTCCAGCAGGCTTCCACAGCCACGCTCCAGGAGGACACGACGCCCAGGCTTCGTCATTCCTGGACCCTACGGCAACCCAGGGGCTATACACCCCAAAGGCATATCCAAACGTCCAGACTGCTGCGCAACTGACACTAACACGGTAATACCCCGTGCCGGAATGACAGCTAGCGTGCCCTCTGAGGTCAGGCGTCACTTCCGCATAGCAGTTGCCAGGATATGCCTTGGCGCTACTCTGAGTCACGAATAGCGACCCAGCGGCGAGCATGACGATGGCAAGTACGGAAATAATCCTCTTGCTCATGATTCTCCTTCCAGGATAGAAATCGCTAAGGTACTGTGCGTCCCTTAGCTAACTGAAACGCGCAAGGAACTAGCACGATACCCTAATATTACACGCTCTATTAAAACTAGTCAACATGGTAAAATAAAACTATGGATTTCAATACTCGTTACGCTAAATTAAACGATAATCAACGACAAGCAGTCGACTACATTCACGGATCGCTTTTGGTAATTGCTGGGCCAGGAACGGGGAAAACCGAGCTTCTAAGTATGCGCACTGCCCAAATCCTGAAACAGACCGACACTTTACCTAACAGTATTTTGTGCTTGACGTTTACTGAAAGCGGCGCCACGAATATGCGCCAACGACTTCGCCAGATTATCGGTGAGGACGCGTATAAAATTGCGATTCACACGTTCCACAGCTTCGGCGCAGAAATCATCAATCAACATCGCGAGTATTTTTTCCGTGGCGCCGACGCTCAGCCGGTTGACGAATTGACGCAATATCAAATTATCTCTGGAATACTCGAAGGACTTGATTGGCGAAATCCATTAAGCGCGAAAAATAACGGGGAATTCGTTTACATTAAAGACCTCATCCGCATTATTTCCGAGTTCAAGCAAAGCGGCTTAACGCCGTCAGAATTACGGGCAATTATTGAGGACAATCAAAGCACAATCGCTGAAATCGCGCCAGATATTCAGCAAGTATTTTCCGCCAAAATATCGAAAAAGACAATCGAAATGTTTGCGCCGATAGCTGAGAAAATTGCCAATTTAGCCGCCAAAAATCCTGACGAGAAAAACTCAAAATTGCCAGCCTCAATCACGCCATACGCCAACGTTTTGGCGCTGAGTATCGTGCACACCACCCAGGAAGCACTTGACGAAAACTCAACCAAGCCACTGACTGCTTGGAAAAATAAATGGTGCGAAAAAAATGCCAATGGCGAATTTGTCCTGAAAGATTTTACCGCCGCAGAAAAATTATCCGCCGCAATTGACGTTTACGAAAAATACGTAAATATTTTATCCGAGCGCTCGCTATTTGATTACGACGACATGATTTTATCAGTTATTCAAGCCTGCGAATCTCACCCAGAACTGCGCGCAAATCTCCAAGAGCAATTCCAATTCATCATGGTCGACGAGTTCCAGGACACAAACTTGGCGCAATTACGATTGCTGTTCAATTTGACCAGCGAGAACGACGACAATCCAAACATCATGGCGGTTGGTGACGACGACCAAGCAATCTTCAGCTTCCAAGGCGCAGACGTGGGCAACATCCAGCGTTTCCGCCAGCATTATCACGACCCAAAAATCATCGTTTTGACCGACAATTATCGTTCCGCCGAGAACATTTTATCCTCAGCGCGGGACGTCATCACTCAAGGCGCAGATCGACTGGAAAACACAATTGACGGGCTATCAAAACAATTGACCGCACACGCAAATAGCGAAGGCTCAAAAGTCGAAATCCAAGAATTCTCATCTGTTAGCGAAGAGCGAGCGGGAATTGCCAAACAAATTGCCGAGCTGATAAAAAATGGCGAGAAACCAGAAAACATCACGATTATTGCGCGCCACCATAAGGAACTCATTGAAATTCTTCCGCATCTTTATAAGGAAAATCTTTTTGTCAATTACGAGCGTCACGACGACATTCTGGAGCAAGACATAATTCAGATTCTGGACAAATTAGCGCGAACTGTCGTGGCGATTAGCCAGAATAATTTGGACGTCGCCAATAGCTTATTGCCGGAAATTACGGCTCATCCAGCGTTTGGATTTTCTGCGCTGGACATCTGGAAATTGAGCCTTCAAGCTTACAAAAATCGGCAATTGTGGCTGGAAAGTATGCTGGCGAACAGCGTATTTAAGGAATTTGCGGAGTGGCTTTTGGAGCGCGCTAAGGACGTGCCGAATCTACCATTGGAAGAGCAATTGGACAATTTATTAGGCTTAACTAACGATGAAAGCGGCGACCTTCAGGTCAATTCTCTCGCCAATTTCTATTTCTCGCCAGAAAAGCTAGATAAAAACCCAGAAGCGTATCTGACAATTCTGGAAAGTTTGCGTACTTTGCGCCAAAAACTTCGCGATCGAATCACCGATAAAAATCCAACACTGGAAGACTTTTTGGAGTTTATTGACCTGCATATTTCGACAAAGACTCGCTTAACACAAATTCGCACGCACGCAAGTTCACTCAGCGGCGCTATAAATTTGATGACCGCGCACAAATCCAAAGGCCTGGAATTTCCGCACGTTTTTGTGATTGGGGCAATTGACAGCGCTTGGGGCGAAAAAGTTCGTTCACGTAGCCGAGCTATCCGATATCCCGCAAATCTCCAACTTCAGCCAGCTGGCGCTACTTATGACGAGCGACTTCGGCTGTTTTTCGTGGCGATGACTCGCGCCAAAACCACATTGACCATGACTTATTCCCAAACCAACGATTCCGGCAGCGACACGATAATTGCCAGTTTCTTGACGAATTGCACACCAACCATCATTCCAACCAGCGACGATCCGGCTGAACAAATTGAACTCGCTGAAACCGACTGGACGACGCGACTAACTTCACCGATTGTTCCGGAATTAAAGGACTTATTGGCGCCAGCACTGGAAACATACAAACTTTCTGCGACACATTTGAATAACTTCCTCGACGTTTCACGTGGCGGACCGCAGAATTTCTTATTGAACAATTTGCTGCATTTTCCATCCGCCAAAAATTCCGCCGCGGCTTACGGAACCGCAATTCACAGCAGCCTTCAGCAAGCACATTGCTCATTCAGCGCCGATCATCAATTGCCAAGCACCGAACAAATTCTCCAATTTTTCCAAAAATCCCTCGAGAGCCAACATTTGCCAGCCGACGATTTTCAATTGTATTTGGATAAAGGGAAGTCGGCTTTGACCGCATTCTTAAACGCCAAATCTTCAGATTTTCACGACACGGACTTGGCGGAATTGGACTTTTCAAACCAAGGCGTAATTATAAATAGCGCCAGATTGACTGGTAAACTTGACGTCGCGGACATCGACAAGCAAAATAAAACCATCTTCGTAACGGATTATAAAACTGGCAAGCCGTCACATTCCTGGAAAGGTTCGGCCGATTACGAGAAAATCAAACTTCATAAATATCGTCAGCAATTGATGTTCTATCAGCTGCTGGTCGAGCATTCACGCGATTATAGCAATTTCACGTTTACTGGCGGGCGATTACAATTTGTCGAGCCAGACATGAAGACCGGCGATATCCTCAGCCTGGAAGACATGTTCTCCAGAGAAGAACTGTCTGAATTTACGCAACTGATTGAGATTATTTGGCAAAAAATCACCACGTTAGATCTGCCGGATATTTCTGGCTATTCGGCGGATTATAAGGGAATGTTGCAATTCGAAAAAGACCTGTTAGCAGGCGAAATATAAAAATTATTCTAGTACATTGTTGCATTTTTTTATAATTAGTGTTATTATAATAAACGCTTTTGTTGACGGAGATAACTTCTCGGCTTGGTGTCGCGAATGACACCAAACCCAGGTCATGCTTCGCACAAAAGCATGGCTTGAAAGAGGGGTTAGTTCCTTTCTATTGCCGCAACCGCGGCGGGAAGGGGGTGAAACCCTTGTCTTGTGTGAAATGTGCCCACATGGGGTACACTGGCACGAAGACGTGCCCGAGCTGCAATGGGACCGGGAAGCGGTCCCTCGGGTATTCTTGCCACACTTGTGGCGGTAGTGGACAAGTCTGCCTCCAGTGCGGAGGAAGAAACACTTGACAAGACGGTCGCAGATCTTGATCTGCGAAACCGCTGACTCCGCGTCAGCAAGAGGGCGTCCGTCCGCCCCTGGCATGATTCAGCCAGCCGGTAATCCGGAAAAGAATCAAAGGGTATGTGGACCGAGAGTCCCTCTCTCTCGCACGAGAGAGAGGAGAGGGTTCGACTCCCTCCATGCCCGCCATCCGGCAATTAAAAAACCTAACGCTGTCGAGCGCCTCAATGGCGGCGTTCAGGTTCATCAATATTTCCTGCTAGACAATGACGCCTAGCAACGTGAGCCGGCACGTGGAAGTATTGATGTTTTCTAATTTTCGGGCTCGCGAGATTCACTCGTGGTAGTCGATTTCAGCGTTGAAATCAATTCCGAGCAGAACCGCTTGAGCCCGCCATCCCCCTCATTCTCAAAGACGAGAGTGAGGGGTTTTCTCCTTTTTGTGATAAAATAACAGAGATGACATCGTTTTGGAATGATTTACCGCAGCCATTTTTCATATTGGCACCAATGGAAGCCGTCACCGACGTCGTGTTTCGTCATGTCGTGAAACAGGCTGGCGCGCCAGATATATTTTTCACCGAGTTCGCAAATGCCACCGGTTGGGTTCACGCTGGCGACAAAGCCATAGCTGGGCGACTAATTAAGACCGACGATGAGCAGCCACTGATTGCGCAAATCTGGGGTGGCGAGCCAGGGGACATGGAAGCTTTCGCGAAGCACTGCGCGGAACTTGGTTTTAACGGAATTGATATCAATATGGGTTGTCCCGCCAAATCTGCCATTAAAAGCGGTGGCGCGGCTCTGATTCGTCGGCCCGACATAGCGATAGCTGCAATTGATGCCGCCAAAAAATCTGGATTGCCTGTTAGCGTAAAAACTCGGCTGGGCTATACTTATGTCGATGAATGGCGAGAGTGGCTGACGACAATTCTCAAACAAGACATCGTGAATCTGACGATTCATCTGCGCACCAAAAAAGAGATGAGTAAAGTTGCGGCGCATTACGAATTGATTGACGAGATTGTTAAGCTGCGCGATGAAATTGCCCCACAAACGCTCCTGACTATCAACGGCGACATTCGCGACCGAGAGCATGGGCTGGAAATTGCCAGAAAACATCCTGGCGTGAATGGAATTATGATCGGGCGGGGCGTTTTCAGCGATCCGTTTTGCTTCCGTGAATCGAAAACTGACGCAGATAATCATAAAGAAGAACTGTTGGCGCTTCTTAATTATCACTTGGATTTGTTTGATTCTTACCAGCCGATTTTAGGGCGACCTTTTGAAACTCTAAAACGTTTTTTCAAGATTTATATTCGCGATTTTGACGGAGCAAAGGAACTTCGGGAGAAATTGATGCACACCACAACGACCGACGAGGTACGATCAATACTTGCACACAACGATCATCCACATTATACTTATTGACATGACAACAAAAAAACAAAAACTACAAAAACAACAGGCCATAGACACATGGATTGTCATAGCATTATGGGTAAGTGCTATCTGGTTCTCGCTCGCACGCGGATTCATTACTGGCATCGGCGGTTGGGTACTAGCACTACTTGGCCCGTGGGCGCTTATCGTTAGCTGTATCTGTCTTGCAATCATCTCCCGACAAATGAAAAAACGCCATGCATCAAAAGACCATCTCACCACAATAGTACGTGTTTCCTTTATCGTCATGTCAATCTCATTATTTATCTGCGGCCTTGCAATGCCTGATTTTAGCGACATGGAGACCTTTTCAACATTATCCGTGTATACAAATAACGCTATTTCATTTAAAACATCAAAAACTATCGCCATTATCTCAGGGTTTGTAGTGGTTCTGTCTCTATTCGTGGCTGTTACTTTTGGTATCGCTGAAGATAAAGAATAGACGACGGAAGACGTCGCTATTTAGATTAGTATTAATTAGAGTCTTAGTACTATACGCAAATTGATTGAAAAAGTATAGTTATTATGATATAATATAGGTATGTCTGAATATCTAGAAAGTAAACTATCTTATATTCACCCTTCAGATGTTACAACATCTAACCTGAAAAATAGTCCGGAAGGTATAATACTCTTATCGGATGTTTCAAAACCAAATCAAACTCCCCTCGATGTCCGAGTGGATAAGGTACCAAAATATGCAGAAGGTAGGGAAGATAGTGTTTACCAAGTCCAGTTCGGAGACATGACAATATCAGGACAAACAGATAGTTCTCCAAAAATAATTCAACCAGTAGCGATAAAGGCGGTCGACTCATTAAGTCGCGCTATCCGCGAATATAATACAACAAAGTATCTTAATAGCAGAGAAGAAGGAAGACGACTAACATTCCAGACTCTAGGTTTTACTAGATAGGGGAGTAATTATAGCGTTATTACCGAATTTGAATCAGGGGTTGTCACCTACGACAACACTATTCTAAATGAAACTTACAAACCTACTGAGTCAGAAATATCAGAAGCTCTGACCACAGCAGCCTTGACGTTAGTGACATTAAACGATTTCGGTCTAATGCACGGAGATTTTCAGGTAAAAAATACCGCGAGAGATATCAATAATAGAGTTCGCATAGTAGATTTAACAGAAATGCGAAAATTTAATAGTCCAGATGACGCGCTCAACGACATTATGTTATATATGGAATCGCTCTCTAAGTTTGGTACTAGATTTTCTCCCGTAAGCCCTCAGCAATTTGACGAGTACTTCTTAAAAACATATGAGAAGAATACACCTGACGTCTTCCCGGAGAGTAAACGCCTAGAAGTGAAGATGGCAATTCACGCCCTACGCGACATGCTAGACGTCACGCTTATTACGCCCCAGTAGTAGAATATTAGCGTCGTCGCTTACGCCTATGAAGATCCGCCACCTTCAATCGCACCATATGACGATCGATAAGCTGCTTGGCTTTCTCGCGCTCAACTTGATCGCCAGCCTCATCACGCGCCTTAATAGCACGCTCCAGAGCCTTCTGAGTTTCCGCCTCGATGATGTCATCGCCGTGATCAGCTTCATCAACCAAAATTTGCACCGAAGAATAGTCAATTTTTACCACACCACCAGAGATTGCGAAATATTCCAACTGATTATCAGAATCTTCTTTATGTCGACGCACGGTAATCACGCCGTCCCGTGCAATCGTCACTAGCGGCTCGTGGCTTGGGAAAACGGAAATTTCGCCGTCAGTAGTCGGAATTGACACCGAATAAACTTCTTCGTCAACCTTCGTACCGACAAGTGTGACTAATGACAATTTCATGGCTATTTAGCTTTCTTTTCAGAATGTTTTTTAGCCTCGGCAGATTCAGCTTCAGCGTCGCGAGCAACTTGGTTAGCCAACGTACCCTGAACCATATAGAACCAGTTTTCAGGCTTATCATCGTATTTACCAGCCAAAATGTCGGAAGCGTCGCGAATAGTATCTTCCAATTTAACGTAAACACCCGGATTTCCAGTAAACTTCTCAGCCACGTGGAACGGCTGTGCCAAGAATCGCTGAATACGACGAGCGCGAGCAACAATCTGCTTCTGATCATCTGACAATTCTTCCATACCCAAAATAGCGATGATATCCTGAAGCTCTTTGTATTGCTGCAAAATTCGCTGAACCTCGCGCGCCACGCGGTAATGCTCTTCACCGACAATTTCCGGATCAAGTGAGTTTGAACTCGAATCCAAAACGTCAACCGCTGGATAAATACCGATTTCCGTCAATGCGCGGTTCATCACAATTGTAGCGTCAAGGTGAGCAAAGGTCGTCGCAGGAGCTGGGTCGGTCAAGTCGTCAGCTGGCACATAAACAGCCTGAACAGAGGTAATCGAGCCTTTCTTCGTTGAGGTAATTCGCTCTTGCAAAGCACCCATTTCCTGCTGGAGGTTTGGCTGATAACCAACCGCACTTGGCAAACGACCAAGCAATGCCGACACCTCAGCACCAGCTTGAGTATAACGATAAATATTGTCGATAAATAGCAAGACGTCTTTACCTTCGTCACGGAAAGCTTCAGCCATCGCCAGACCCGACAATGCCACGCGCAAACGTGCTCCAGGCGGCTCGTTCATTTGCCCGAAGACTAGCGAAGTCTTATCCAAAACGCCAGCCTCTTCCATTTCATAGTAAAGGTCATTACCTTCACGCGTTCGCTCACCAACACCAGCGAAAACAGAGTTTCCAGAGTGGAACTTAGCGATATTGTTAATCAACTCAGTGATAAGAACAGTTTTACCGACACCAGCACCAGCAAATAGACCGGCCTTTCCACCCTTAGCAAGTGGCGCAATCAAGTCGACAACCTTAATACCAGTTTCCAAAATTTCAGTCTTATTTGACTGCTCAGAAAGCGCTGGAGCAGGGCGGTGAATTGGGGCGGTTTTGCCTTTTGGTTGTGGCTTTTCGTCAATCGCTTCACCAACAACATTAAACATTCGTCCTTGGGTTTCCGCGCCGACTGGAACGGAAATTGGAGCGCCAGTCGCAACAACTTCTGCACCACGACTCAATCCATCTGTCGAAGACAGGGCAATTGCTCGAACGGTGTGCTCATCCAGGTGCTGAGCTACCTCCAGCACCAAATTCTTATTGCCGTTTTTAACGTGCAACGCGTCGTAAATCGCTGGAAGTTCAACGTCTCGCGGAAATTCCACATCAACGACAACGCCAACGATCTGAATAATTTTACCTAGATTTTTACTCATTTACAGCTCCTGTTGTATTATCAGTGATATTACCTTGTGCAGTTAAGAAGCCATCAACAAATTGACGAAGGTGTTCTGGAGACTGAATATCATCAATTGACTTAATGCCTAGTTTTTTGCATTGTTCATTCATTCTCTCAAGAGCAGCCATTGTGCCTGGAAGTCTATAATACACACCAGTCTCTCGATCAATTTGCAGACCACCTTCACCAGGTATAGTTGGTCGGTATGTGGAGCTAGTGTAATACTCATCAGGGACTAGACTTACCAACCATCCATACAAGGTTGGTGTTATGCGCTTATCTAAAACTTTAAATGCAAAATGCTTTGCAAGAAATTGTTTCACTTGTTCAATTGTAACCATTGCAGCTCCTTCATTTTTACTCATAATTGCTCCTTTACTTCAAGATCTCCTTTATCATTGTTCCATCGCCTCCACGCCACCAGAAATTTCAGCAAGTTCCTGAGTAATCGCCCCTTGACGAGCCTTGTTCATAGCTAGCGTCAAATCGTCAACCAAATCGCTGGCATTATCCGTAGCATTCTTCATCGCCATCATACGCATAGAATGCTCACTGGCTCGAGCGTCAAGTAACGCCTGCAACAGTCGCGCACCAACCAGGCGATACGCTACCGCGTCCAAAACCTCTGGAATACTCGGCTCATATTTGGCGTCAGAAATCGTGTTAGAAACTTCACTCGGATCAACCAAGATTTTCGTTCCTGCTGGCAATAATCTATCCAATTCAGCAGTCTGAACCATACTATTCACAAAACGCGTATAGACAAGCGTAACGGCGTCAACTTCGCCATTTTCAAACATATTTACTGCCGTATTCAAAATCGTATGGAACGTCAATCCAGACGGCTGATCTGGCAAATCTTCATACGTACCGATGATTTTCGTATCTTTAAGACGCGTTGCGAATTGCGAAGCTCGCCGACCAATCGTCAGGGTTAAGTTCTCAATTCCGCGCTCGTCATCACGCTTTAACAGCTCCAAATACTTCTTCAAAACGTTGGTGTTGTATGCGCCAGCCAGACCTTTGTCGCTGGCCACCACGATAATCAATCGCTTATTTATCTTTCGCCTAACGAACAGCGGGTGATTGTCGGTTGCGCCTTGGCTCGCCAAATAAGACAGCAATTCTTCCGCCGCCATTGTGTACGGCGCAGAAGCTTTGTCCGCCTCTTGAGCCCGACGCATTTTACTAGCCGCCACCAATTGCATAGCCTTGGTGATCTGCTTGGTTGAGTCCACCGAACGAATGCGATTTTTCAGCGCGCGAGTGCTCGGCATGAATTACTCCTCAAATCCTTTCGCTATTTCTTTTGTAGCTTCATCAATCAGCTTCAATTGCTCATCCGAAGGCTTGTCGCCCTTGTTCAACTCACGCATAGCATCTTTAGAATTTTTCCAGAGATAAGTCAATAGAGCAGACTGCGCATCCTTAATCTTAGAAACTGGAACTTCGTCAAACATACCGCCAGTCACCGCGTGAATGCTGACAAATTGTTCCCAAACGCTCATTGGTTGATATTGTGGCTGCTTCAGAAGTTCAGTGAGTCGCTGACCGCGGTCAATTTGAGCCTTTGTTGCGTCATCAAGATCTGAGCCGAATTGAGCAAATGACGCCAATTCGCGGAACTGAGAAAGACCAAGCTTCAAGTTTCCGCCGACAGATTTAACGGCTTTCGTCTGAGCTGCGCCACCAACACGAGAAACTGATAGACCGGCTGAGATGGCTGGACGAATGCCTTGATAGAACAAGTCGGTTTCCAGGAAAATCTGACCGTCGGTAATAGAAATCACGTTGGTTGGAATGTAAGCGGAAATGTCGCCAGCCTGCGTTTCAATGATTGGCAGAGCCGTCAAGCTTCCCGCGCCAAGTTCATCTGACAATTTAGCCGAGCGCTCCAACAAGCGTGAGTGCAAATAGAAGACGTCACCTGGGTAAGCTTCGCGTCCTGGTGGACGGCGCAACAATAGCGACATCTGTCGATAAGCCACCGCGTGCTTTGTCAAATCGTCATAAATCATCAATGCGTGACCACCGTTATCGCGGAAATATTCACCCATGGCTGTACCAGCGTAAGGCGCCAAATAAAGTAGAGAAGCCGCGTCAGACGGACTGGTCGCAACGATAATCGTCTGATCCATCACGCCTTCTTCTTTCAATCGATCGACCAATCGAGCAATCTTCGACAATTTCTGACCAATCGCCACATAAACGTTCACCACGCCAGTCTTTTGACGAGCCTGGTTGATCATCGTATCGATAGCAATTGCCGTCTTACCAGTTTGACGGTCACCAATGATAAGCTCACGCTGACCACGACCGATCGGGAACATCGCGTCAATCGACATAATACCAGTCATCAGAGGCTCGTGAACTGACTTACGACCCATCACGCCAATAGCAGGACGCTCAATTAAACCACGTTTCTTCGTTTTAATCGCTGGACCGTCGTCAAGAGGTCGACCTAGCGGGTCAACCACTCGCCCTAATAGTTCTTCGCCGACAGGAACGTCTAGCACCGAACCTTTGCGGCGAACGCTAGCGCCAGCCTTGACCTTATCTTCACCACCAAGAATCACCGCGCCAATTTCATCTTCCATCAAGTTCAGGGCAAACGCTTCAACCGTGCCGCCGTCAGTTTCAATTTCCAGCACTTCGCTATAACCAGCACTACTTAAGCCATGCACCCAAGCCACGCCGTCGCCAACGCGAATAACCACGCCGGCATCTTCCAAACCTTCTGTCGCCTCCAGCTGCGCGATTTTTTCCCGCAGGCTTTTGGCTAATTCTGTCACATCAATCTTGCTCATTTTTCCTCCTAGATTTTCTTCGCCCGCAAGTCGTTTAACTTCTTCGAAACCGTTGCGTCCAGTGTTGCGGTCGGCGTTTGTAGCTTAAATCCGCCAATCAACGTCGGGTCAATTGATTCTCTTAGCGACACTTTTGGCTTTCTATTTTTATCGCTCGCCGCAGTCGCCAGAAATTGCTCTATTTTACGCCTTGTGTTGTCATCAAGCGCTCTCACACTCTCGACCGACGCCACAATCTCACCGTTATCAGCCAATTCTGCCTCAATATCTCGCACCAACAAATCAACTTCACGTTCGTGCTTTTCGTAAATCAAAAGACCAGCAATTTCTTCCAACACCGCGTCATTGCCAGCTAAAATTTGTTCAGCTGCGTACTTTGCCAACTTTCTCCTGGACACTAATCTCATCTATTCAGCCTCCTCAAGTGCTTCCGAAATCAGCTTCGTATCTTTCTTCGCATCAATTTTCTCGCCCAAAACCTTGCCAGTCGCTTCAGCCACCAACTCTAATGTCGAATTGTGCAGATCTTTCTTAGCGTTTTCAATCTCTTGAGCAATCGTATTATGCGCTTCTTTAATCAAAGCTTCAGATTTGGCGGTCGCTTTTTTAGCCGCTTCTTCAACAACTTCGGTCGCTTCTTCTCGAGCAGACGCCACGATGTCGCTAGCTTGCGCTCGCGCTTTTCGCATCATTTCGGCGGTCATTTCTTCGGCTCGGTCGGCATTTTCCTTGGCAGATTTTGCTGCCGCGTCAGCCGCTTTCAGGTCTTTTTCTCGCTTGACGAGCATTTCCATCATTGGCGGATAGACAAACTTGCGAAGAACAAATAGCAAGATTAAAAATGCTACCGTCTGAAACGCCAACAGCGCCCAATCAATACCTAGCGAATCAAACAGACCAGCTTTTTCCGACGCGCCAGAATTGGCAAATTGTGTTAATATTTTCTCCACAATTTACTCCCGAAAACTACATAACTTTGCCGACGATTGCTGCGACGAAACCGATAATAGCAATAGCGTCGATGAATGAAATACCCAAGATCATCATTGTGCGTAGGTCGTTGATTTTTTCTGGGTTACGACCAGCGGCGTTCATAGCTGCTGCGCCAACGATTGCAGCGCCGATTGCAGCAAATGCAGCTGGGATTGCGTAGGTAAGTGCAAATGATAATGCTTCCATTGTTAATATTCTCCTTTTAGTTAATTATTACCTAATTTAATCACTCTCTGATATCGCTAATTTATTAGTTTCAACAGAGGAGTGAACTTCATCAATTGGCTCGTGCGAATCATGGTGAGCCAGCCCCAGAGAAATAAACACAGTTGATAGCATAAAGAAAATATACGCCTGAATACCGCCAATAAATAATTCAAAGAGATAGAACGGCTGCAGAGCCACAGGTGACAAAAACTTCGTCATGTAAGCGATGATTGCCAAGAGAATTTCGCCAGCTAAAACGTTACCAAACAGACGGAAACTCAGCCCCAGCATTCGCGAAAACTCAGCCACTAACTCCAAAATGCCGACAAATGACATAATTGGATCACGCAGCGGGTTGATGAAATATCGCCCCAAATTGCCCTTAAAGCCCAAATACTTAAACGCGTAAATCTGAGCCGCGACAATCGTTACAATTGCCAAGCCGAAAGTCATATTAAGATCCGCCACACCACCGCGGAATAGAGGAGTGTGATGCTCGCCAATTGTAATTGGACCAACGATCGGCAAAAGCCCCAGCCAGTACTGCGCGACGATAAAGAAAAACAACGTAATACAAAGCGGAGCAACCTTACGCGCCCATTTTTGGTCTGGAATGACTTGGCAAACCGTATTATAAAGTCCGTCGAACGTCCACTGAATTAGTCTTGTAATAAAATTATGCTTCTTTTTACCTAAAACCGCCGCACGAGTACGGAACATTACCCACAACAGTACGATCAATCCCAAGAATCCCATCAAGTGTGAATTCGTAATAGATACGCCAGCGACATTGAAAACTTCGTCAACCTTTACTGAAATATGCGGACCCGCGCTTGCCATATAATCGATCATTTTTTCAACTCCTGCTGTTTAATTTTAGCAATTTGCAAAGCTACGAGAATCACCGAGATAATCGCGCCAGAAATAATTCCAGCAAGCAACCACCTCATCTTCATTCCGCTGACATTATCCAGCCACAATCCCAACAAAGTCAAACCAATTGTCGGCAAAAACATTCGCCACATTGTACCAATCATCGTCCTTGCCAAAATCATCATCGCGCCAGAATCGCCTGTATCATTAGCCGAAATGTCAGTTTCTTTTACCATTACTTTCCACTATATCAATCTGTTATACTATTTTGCAAGATGCCACGACGAAATTATTCAAAAAATAGTCAAAAAACCCAAAAAACATCATTGATGTCAATTTCAGGACTGACTAATTGCCAGAAAAAACGTCGCTTCTCAACAGAGATAAAAGCGCGCCAAGCAGCAGAAATCCAAGAATTAGCGAACCCGAATTTGTCGATCGATATATATCACTGCGAATGGTGCAAAAATTGGCATTTGACATCGAAGAATTCTAAATAGACGTAACCGTTATGTTATAATTGGAAGTGTTATTAAATAGGGGAATATATGAGCGAAGACACAACGAACAACCATCAAGACACAAAAGTTGTCGTATACAACACTAGCTGGTGTGCGTTTTGCCACACGGAAATGGAATGGCTGAAGAAGCTGGGAATTGACTTTGTTTCCAAAGATATCGAGGCTGATCCTGGCGCAAAAGAGGAATTGCTAAATAAAAATGGCGGCAATTTCCAAGGCGTGCCA
This sequence comes from Candidatus Nanosynbacter sp. TM7-076, assembly GCF_022828325.1. GTDB lineage: Bacteria > Patescibacteriota > Saccharimonadia > Saccharimonadales > Saccharimonadaceae > Nanosynbacter. The sequence goes on along the minus strand of NZ_JAJQJS010000004.1, from coordinate 128,406 downwards.
GTAACAGATATCAACGGGGAATTAGTGCTTGGTTTTGATCGACCGAAACTACAAGATTTGCTACGAAAAAACGGCTTGCTGTCCGACTAATTTTCTTAAAACGATTCAAGATTTTCCGTCAAATTCTGGCGGAAAATTTTTATTCTGTGCCAATTTGCACAACTTTTCCGCCAAGTTTTTCGCGGAAATAATTATCGTGGCTGACGTAAAGAATCGCGCCGGAATACTTGACCAACGCCGTTTCCAACTCTTCAATACTCGGCAAATCCAAGTGATTCGTCGGCTCGTCTAAAATCAGCAGCTGCGGGTCGTTCGCCAGCATGGCAATAATCTGAAAACGCGCCTTTTGACCGCCAGACAAGCGAGCCAGCGGCGTCATCCGATCAGCGTCCGTGAACAAATAGTCAGCCAAAAGTTGCCGAATTTTCGTATCAGAAATCGACAAATCACGACTCATATACAATTTTTCAATCGCTTTTTCTAGCGGATCAGACAAATATCGCTCGTCAATTTCTTGCTCATAAACACCAATTCGAACCTGCGGATCAAGGAAAATATCGCCAGAATAAAGAACAGGACCGCCGTCAAAACTCTTGCCCGACGCCAGAATCATCCGAATCAACGTAGTTTTACCGGCGCCATTGCGACCTCTAATTTCAATCGCTTCACCTTCGCGCAAATCAATATTCACATCTTCAAACAATATCCGCTCACCAATCCCAACCGCCACATTTTCCGCACGAACCAACACGTGCTGACTGCGACTGGATGCGTCTTTCATACTCAGGCGAATATTACGCGACTTGAACTTTCCGTAACGCTCGGCCGATTTATAATCCAATTGACCAACAGATTCTTTGTCAATCCAAAACGTCGGCTTTTCCATTTCTGACAATTCCTCCAGCTCCGCTCGCGCCTCATTTTCCAAGCGCTTAAACTTCTGAATCGTGCCAGGATTACGCGACTTTTCCTTAAGCCTTTGATAGTCCAAAACTTTTTGTTTCAGGTTAACAATTCGCTTCTCAATCTGCTCAAAATTGTTCATTCCAGCTGTCGTCGCTTGAGCGTTCTGCTTCAAGTACGCGTCGTAATTTCCGCGGTAACTCACGGCTTGACCATCTTTGATCTCAACTATTCGATCAACTTGCCCAAGTACATCACGATCATGCGTAATGATTAGCATCGCTTGATGCGGCTGCGAATTCATCCAATCAATAAACTGCTGTTTCGCCACATAATCCATGTGGTTTGTCGGCTCATCAATCAGCGCCAAATGCGCCTCCGAGTGCATAATTTTAACAATTTCCACCAGCCTTTTTTGACCGCCAGACAGGGAAGAAATCTTCCGATCACCAAAACCGTCTAATTGAAAATTGCTAAGCTCTCGTTCAATTTTTTCTTCAATTTGATAAAATCCTTTTTGGTCAAATCGCTCCAGAGCCTGTGTATATTCCTCAATTTTTCGCATATTATCGCCCATAGTCAGCGGATATTCATCGATAATTTTCTTTAGCTTGGAATATTCTGGAAGTCCGCTAAGAATATACGCCATGACCGTTTGATCACCCAAACCGTGATGCTCCTGAGCTGTAGTCGCAACCGTAATGCCACGGCGAAAAATAACCTCGCCAGTATAATCAGTGTCTTTTCCGCTCAATATTCCAAACAGCGTCGACTTGCCAACACCGTTACGACCAACCACACCAACTTTCTCGCCATCGTCCACACTGAACTTGACGTCTTTCATTAACGTCTTATCGCCAAAACTTTTCTCAGCAATGTGAATGTCGGCTATCATGCTTGAGATATTGTAACATAAGTCATATTTCAGCCGCACAAAACTAGCCTAAATATACTGTCGCGTTAAGTTTTGCTATAATATAATCCATGTCAAAGCCAAAAGCTAAAAAACCAGCCACACAGAACATTGTCAATCGTCGTGCACGGTTTGATTATGAACTTGGCGAAGAAATTGTAGCTGGCTTGGTTTTAACTGGAATGGAAGTACGAGCCGCCAGAGAAGGCCACGTCCAGCTTAAAGGCTCATTTGTTAGCTTAAGAAACGGCGAATTGTGGCTAAATAACGCCAGCTTTTCACTGCGATTAAACGTTCGCGGAGAAGCGAATAGTCGCTCAATCGATACTTCGGCGCGGAAATTGCTAGTCAGCAAAAAACAGCTAGCCAACTTCACCGAAGCAAAAAAACAGGGAATGACAATCGTCCCGACCAAATTGTTGACCAATGGAAAGTTTATTAAAGTTGTAATTGCGCTCGGAAAAGGTAAGAAAAATTACGACAAGCGCCAAACCATCAAACGCCGCGACCAAGATAGGGAAACTAAAAGACTTATCTCTAATAGATAGCCGCACCGATTACAAAATCAGCCTGAGATTTATTGATTTTCGCGCGCGTCAATTAGCTTTTGATAGAGCTTTTCAAGCTTCTTCACTTGGCTTCGCTCCGTAAACTTGTTGGCTAATTTTTTACTTTCAGTGCTAAATTCTGCTTGTTTTTTCGGACTTTTTAGAATTGCAATTACTTTTTCCGCTACACTTTCTGGATTATTTTCTGCAAAATAGCCGTTAACTCCGTCCTTCACGACCTCTGAGACTTCCTTGTCAATAATAACAATTGGCTTTCCGGCGTGAGCAGCTTCGTGAAGAACCCAGCCCTGCGTATCTTTAAGCGAAGGAAAAGTAAACACATTCATCACTTTATACGCCACGCCCAAATCTTCTCGTGGCATAGCGCCAGTAAATATAATCCTATCCGCAAAATCCGTCTCGGCTGCCATTTTTTCCAAAGTTTTTCGATATTCAAAATCACCGACAAACAGCAGCTTTGATTTCGGACGAGCTTCGGCAATAAACTCGCTAAACGCCTGAATCAAAATTGGCAAATTCTTTTCCTCGCCCAAGCGCCCCACAAAGCCAAACACTTCATCTTTTTCGTCAAGACCCCATTGTTCGCGGAACTCTGCGACTCGTTTAGCGCTCGCCCGCGGAAGAGCATTCACGCCGTTTGGCATTAAAGTAACATCGTAGGTGTAATCTTCGGTCTGCCAAGATTCCAATTGATCGCGGCTTTTACGTGACAGAGCAATCACCGCATCCGCCTTGCTGTATAAAATAGTTATGACGCGCTCAATAATATCTTTATTCCATTTCGTTACGCCATTACGCGGACGATATAATTTGGCAACTTCCAGCAAATCCTGCCCATTCAATTTTACCGACAACGGAAAAACCACTCCCGCCAACGCCAAAACTCCTGGCAAAACCGCAGGATAATGATCGACGAATTCATATAGATCCGTACAATGCTGAATAATCAAAGGAATATTATTTTTCTTCGCTGCCTTCACGCCCAATAGCCCAATTTGCGACGGCGTAAAAATATGAACAACGTCCAGATGCATATTGGCAATTTGACGCTGCACCACAGGAGGGAAGAACACCGACGTGTCGTAATCATCAAAGAACGCGCCCGTAATTGAGCGGAAACGAATTATTCGACTATTTTCATCTTCGTGAAGAAGTTCGGCTTGCTTGGACGGACTAATAGACTTTGCTGGGCAAAAAACATAGACCTCATGCCCCAAAGCTTCCAGCTCGCGCTTTAATGATTCAACAACGTAAACGATACCGTTAATGGACGGTCTGTAACTGTCCGTAAAAAGTCCTATCCTCATAATAGCCCCATTATACCATTTATATCAGCGATCGATAAAATTCGACTAATCGCTCGGCGCCAGCACTGCTGTCAAAACGCTCAGCAATTTTCTCAGCCGATTGACACTGCTGGCTATAAAATTTCTCATTTCGCCTCAGTTTATCTACTTGATTCACAAAGTCACCATCAGACGAAGCCATTACCGCCCCATCTCTAAATGTCGTGTCATAATCAGAAATATCTCGCAAGACAACAGGTAATCCTGCGGCAGCGGCCTCAACAACAACCAAACCGAAGGTTTCCTGCTCGCTCGGCAATACAAACACATCTGCCGCACGGTAATAGTCAGCAACCTCATCGAGCGGTATCACACCAGTAAATTTCAAATTCTTTGGCGGATTATTCATCATTCTTTGCATAGCACCACTCTCAGCCGCAATCACTCCAAACGGCACGCCGCCGACCCATACAAACTCCACATCAGGCATCTTTTCTGCCATATCAAAAAACACATCGATACGTTTACGTGGCTGCACTTGACCACTTCCAACGACCACAAAAGCATCATTGCTAATGCCAAGCTTTTGTCTAGCAGATTTCTTCTTCGCCGGTGAATTGGCATATTTTGCCGTATCTATAGTGTTATATAATATAGAAATTGGCTTCTTGACACCAATTTTTTCCAGTTCATTCTTTGTATAATCAGATACCGCTAAGACCAAATCAGCTTTATTGTAAAACCATCGTAAATACGCGCGAGCAAGTGGCTCTAGCAACTTCGCGCCCTTAATACTGCCTATAAAAGAAGCTGGTACAACATGAGCAGACACGACCTTCTTTCCGCCAGATTGACGCATTTTTTTCATCGAATACAGTCCAGTAGTTTGTACATGGACGATATCCGCGTCTAACCGCGCCTTATTCACCGCAATATCAATATCATCACGATCTTTAAGTGCATTTGTCATCTCTACAAAGGCCGTATGCACACCGTGACCCTGAACGGTGAATTCGCTCTCAGAAATCATATCAACAATTAGTTTTTTATCGTCTTTCTTACTCATACCTACAGTATAGCAAATAATTATTCCGCCAATATCAATTCGGCAACCAATTCTGGGCTATCCAACACCGACAAATGTCCCGTATCAAGCTCCACAAATTTATCAATTTTTACGCCATCGGCGGCGTTCACAGGAAGCGAAATCTTGTCCCGTCGCCCAACTATCAATCCCGTAAATTCGCGCTCAGAAATAATAATTTTATTGTCTCGAGAAATGTCCCGCGCAATTTTCGATTGCCCCAAATATTGCCACCGCGTTACTCGCGTATTTTTCGTCAGCCACCGTATCAAATCCACGACATTTTTTCGTCTATTATTCACCAAACACAGCCCACGGAACACCGAAAAGTAATAGTTCAAATAAATATATTGATTCATCCGACGAGTGCGGTAAAAGAACGACGAGGAAATTCTCGACATAACCGAAGTTTTCATCGGAGGGCTGATGTACCAAATTTTCTGGCATCGCATTTTATTTGCCGCCAAACATCCCAGCGAATGAGCAACAACCTCGTCAATTGACACGCCTTTACCGCCAAAAGCCGACATCAAATTCATCGCCCAATTTTCAACGTCGCTCATTTTCATATTTTTTATCAATTGACTTCTGCCGTGAGAAGGCAAGTCAACAAACACCAAATTCGCGTCATTTTTCAGATGATAAGCCAGCGGAATCATCCCGTGAAAATCGCCACCAATGCCGTGAATTAGCAAAATAGTTTTATTCGAGCCACCTTGATAAAAATAGCAAGCAGTTTTCACGCCTCTGACATCCATAAAGTCGCTTGATATTTCGCCCAAAAACTTATCGTACATTGGTAGCATATTCATTAAATTATATCATCACGGTATAATAAAATTATGAAGCTTTTCTCTTGGAACGTAAACGGCATTCGTGCAGTTATAAATAAGGGTGAATTCGCGAAGTTCATCGACACGTACAATCCAGATATTCTATGCCTACAAGAAACCAAAGCCACCAGAGATCAGGTTGAAATTGACCTACCGAATTATCACGAGCATTTCTATTCCGCCGCCAAAAAAGGTTACTCTGGCACGGCAATTTTCTCTAAAATCCCGCCCTTAAGCTGGCGTGACGGTTTTCCGCCGAACATCATTGAGCAATTTGACTTGACGGGTGACGAGTACGGCAATCCAGCTGACGAAGGACGAATTATTACCGCCGAGTTTGACGATTTTTGGGTTGTCAATTGCTACACTCCGAACTCAAAAGGGGATTTAAGTCGATTAGATTTGCGATATAAAAAATGGGACAAGGCGGTGTTGGCTTATCTGGAAGAATTGGAATTGTCAAAGCCAGTCCTTTATTGTGGCGATATGAACGTAGCGCATCAGGAAATTGACTTGGCAAATCCGAAACCTAACGTCGGCAAGCATGGCTTCACCGACGAAGAAAGGGAAGGTTTTCAGAACTATTTGGACGCTGGGTTTATCGACACTTTCCGGGCAGCTTTCCCCGAAAAAACTGGCGCGTACAGTTGGTGGACACACTGGGCGAATGCCAGGGCGCGAAATGTTGGTTGGCGGATTGACTATTGGCTAGCGTCGCGTGAAATCGCAAATCGCGTTACTAATCCGCAAATTTATCCAGAACAAATGGGCAGCGATCATTGTCCGGTGAGCATTGAGGTAAATCTATAATGGATATGAAATTTTGGCAAAAACAAGAGCCAGGGAAACCGCTTTTTCCAGATGTCGAATGGAATAAGCCAGAACGACGCGACCAAGCGGGAAAATTAGGAATTATCGGCGGCAACAAATTAGGCTTTTTGGCGGTGGCAGAAAGTTACCAAGAATCCCTTAAAACTGGCGTGGGCGAGGCTCGCGTTTTACTGCCTGACGCCTTGAAAAAAAATGTTCCCGCGAATATGACAGACGTTTTATTCGCGCCGACAAACCAATCAGGAAGCCTGGCAAACGAAGCGCTCACTGAAACTTTGGCACTGGAAAGATGGGCGGACGTATTGCTATTATGCGGCGACGCTGGACGGAATAGTCAAACGGCAATCGTCTACGAAGAATTGATCAAAAAGTCAGAAATTCCCGTCGTGCTGACGCGAGATGCGATTGACCTTGTACAAAATAGTTTTCAGGAAATTCTGGACAATCCGCACGTGGTTTTCATAGCAAGTCTGGCGCAAGTCCAAAAAATATTCCGCGCAATTTTTTATCCAAAAATGATTACGTTCAGCATTCAATTGTCGCAACTCGTCGAAGCGCTTCACAAATTCACCATCACATATCCCGTAGCCATTTGCGTTTTTCATGCCGACAATTTAATAATCGCCCACAGCGGAGAAGTCGTCACCCAAAAATGGGACGCACCAATGGCAATTTGGCGGGGAACCGTCGGTGCCCGCGCCGCAAGCTACTTGATTTGGTCGCCGAAAGCGCCGCTAGCAGCAATCAGCACCGCTATTTGCAAAATGTAGCCTCGCATAAATATCCGCTTGACATTACGTACAATTAGTTGTATCATACTATCAAGCTTTCACCCATGACTTGTCAAAGGGTGAAAGTAGCCCTTGGTTATGAGTAAAGCACTTCTCGAGAGGAAGTGAGTGCCGTGAAGATTGGACCTCTAATCATCATGGTTACAGCATTAGTGGCGGTCGTCGCCCTTTCCGCCGCAATCGGAGCGGCAGCTGGGATGCTAATCGCATTCCTGCTTGCCGCAGACATGTCCTCCGCGGCGCCCATTGGGGCGTTGGCCGGAGGCTTCGCTAGCCTTATGTTCCTGCTTAACGCTAAAGAGAACGGAGGGAAAGGGCTGTCGTAAAAAGCCCGCAGAGAAGACAGCTCGCCTGGAAGGCTACAAAGCCTCGGTAGCGCCTTTCTGCGGGCTGTTTTCTTTGCATAAAAAAATCGCCCAAAATGGACGATTATCACCTGAAGCTGCCTCTGGTACCGCGGGCCGGACTTGAACCGGCACGAGCTATTGCTCACCAGATTTTGAGTCTAGCGCGTCTACCAATTCCGCCACCGCGGCACAAGAGAACGCTCCAAGCTACCGTATTATTGTAACACAACCAGCGATTTCTCACAAGCACGACTTTTATTTGATATCAATTTGACGTATAATGAAATAAGTTATGTATCCGACGGATGATCAATCAAACGGTCGAGTGGGCATGCCGGTATCAGATCAGCGCCGATCTCTCACGCCGCCAACTCGCGATTCAGCAGCCTCACGAAATGCCGCTGCTGATGTTATTCGTGGGCAACTTGACGCTATTTATTCCAGAACAGAAGAACAGAATCCAGCGCCAGAAAAACCTCAGCCGCAACCATTTTCCGCTCAATTGCAATCAAAACCCGAAGTCAGGTCAGAACAGCTCAAGGCACAAATATCCAAACCTCAGCAAATTCCAACAGCACCACAGCCAGAGCTGAAAAAAGACACCGTCAATCACGCTATGCGGACGGCGCCAATTGCCCAAACCCAGATTCAGCCAGAGCCGCAAATTAGCAATTCCGCTCCCGCAAACCAAACCGCTCAAACTCAAAATTCAGCCATTCACACTCAAGTTTCAGCCGACCAATGGAAGCAATACCACAGCGCTTGGCAGAAATATTATCAGATGTATTACGAGCGTTACTACGCGGGCGACATCGCGGCAAAAAACCGTGAAATTTCTCGATTGACGAAGGAAAGTCAGACTGTCACGCCAGTAGTCAGCGAAGACGAGCCTCTGGACCCACAAAAAGCAGCCATAAAAGAACTCCGCAGTCAGATTCAGCAAAAGGTTCGCGACTCCGCAAATAAAGTGAAAAAATCCCGACATTTTGTTCCGGCGATTGCTGGATTGTCGGTGCTATTAGTCTTCATGTTTTTGCAATATAACCGCGTTATTTTCGGCGCGGTCGCAGCTTACACAACACCTGGCGCAATTAACCCACAAAACATCATCGTTGACGCCTCCACTGACGTAACCGTCGGACCTGAACCTAGGATTATCATCCCAAAGATTAACGTTGACGCGCCAGTTATTTACGGCGCCGCCAGCGACACAAAATCGCAATCAAAAGCCATGGAGAAGGGAGTAGCTCACTTTTCAATTCCTGGCGCTAGTGCCGTGCCAGGCGAAGTCGGAAATGCCGTATTTGCCGCGCACTCCAGCAACGACGCTTTTGCTGGTGGCGATTATAAATTCGTCTTCGCTCAGAATGAAAAGCTAGTCAAGGGCGATATTATTTACATGAATTACAACGGGAAACGCTACACTTATAAAATAACATCAACAGAAGTTGTTATGCCGACCGAAGTTTCAAAAGTTCAGATTAACACGGATAAACCAATGCTAACACTTGTAAGCTGTGTGCCTTTAGGAACTGCAGAGAAACGACTTCTTATCTTCGCAGAACAAATCAACCCAGACCCAAGCAAAGCCACTGCGACGTCAGAATCCAGCTCAAATCAGCAGCAAAGCAACAACTCAAATATCCCAGGAAAACCCGAGCCGACTTTGCTTGAGAAATTATTCGGCGGTCGATAAATTATCTATTAATTGAACAACCCAATCGAACCATTGTCCATATTCATTTTACTCAGGACAATTTTTCCAGAAGCGTTGGTCGTCAATCCGTAAACGTATCGCTGATTCGAGGACAAAACAGAATCCAAACCAGGCTTAACGTCTATCAACGTATGAGCGTTCGTGCCGTCAAACTCACGAATCTCCATTTTTCCCGACGCAGAAACGCTACGAATATAGAAATTGTCAAGCCACTTCACTTCCTGTGCCATACCGATATTAAACGCGCTAGACAATTCTTTACGCTCCAAATCATAAGTCTGCAATGTCGCACCGCTTTGCGCCACGATAAATCGCCCAGCATTGTCCATCGTCACGCTCGTAATCGCATTATCAGTCTTAATAATCTTTGCTGTTTTTAAGAACTCTTTTTGGCGATCCTTAGAATCTGAAATCTCACCTCTATAAATTGTCATATTTTTACCATCGGTCAAAACCACCGTGTCTTTATTGAAATAGCGAGAAATTCGAATTACTGGGGTAGAATCAGTAGCAAAAGTGCCAATCACAAACGGCTCTTTCCAATCTCGTTTCCAAATTCCTGCCACTTTTTTACCGTCAACAACAGCCGCGTAGGACAAACGGTCGTCGCCGTAAAGCTTGAAAGATTCGACGCCAGTCAAGATTGGGCTAGAAATTGTCGAGCTATCAAGGTCAACTCGCCTCAATTCGCCAGTTTCCTGCAAAGTGTAAACCGTGTGCGCGCCAGTTCCCGCAAAGCCAATTTGCTTAATTCCAAAACCGGTCATCGCCGTTACGTCGGTAATTTTCTCTGGATTTTCTCTATCAAAAACCAACCACTGCACGTTAGTAGTATTATTTTCCGCTGGATACGAATGTTTCACTAGCGCATAACGAGAATCGCGGTCCCACTCCGACACGGTAAACGTATGATTGTCAGAAGACAGGGAATAGCCAGACAGAACGCTTGTGCTTAATGCATGTTCCGTGAACTTTTCCTTATCTTTGTTTGTGTCGCGAATATCGCCAATTGTCAAAATCGGAGTTTTATCTTTAACACCAAATCCCATCAAGAAATTACCAGCTGGCGACAGAGAAACGGATTGTAATGAGTCGAACGTTTTTACTTCGGTAGTTTCGCGTTTTGTCGGAATCAATCTGGCGTAATTCAAATTCGTAACAGTATCAGATTTGATATTTAGCGTTTTTTGCCACGGTTCGTATTTATCCAATTTCATCGAAAAAGTGTGCTTGCCAGGAAGAACGGTGCTTTTCGTCGGAGTGCGGCGCAGCTCCATATCGTCAACATAAACCAGCGCTCCGCCAGGATGTGATTCGTATTGGACAAGTCCAGTTTGTTGCAATTCTTTCGTGTTTGGATCAAACGTATAGCCGAGCATCCTAAACGTCAAAAACGTAAGAAGAATTATAAGTGATAATGTCATCAGCGTGTACACAAAGGTCCGCCGCGCGAGCTCTTTAGTGCGATTCTTTTTCTGGTACATAATTACGAAAATTATAACATATTTTTACACTTGAAAAAACCTTAGGCGATTTGTACTATAATATATAGGAATAAACATTAGGGGGATTAATGGCAAGTAAAAACTACGTAGTTATCAATGGACGAGCTTACAATACCATTACCGGAATGGTGATGGATGATATTAAGATTGAAAAATCTGAAATAGAAAAAGAACAATCAATCAGTAGGCGCGGCACATCTGTGTCAAATATTCACGCCGCACACGTTCAGAAATCCAGCACATTGAATCGTCGGCACGTTAAAATGCCGCAGCGCACGCCATTGGCCGCCAAACCCCAGAAAGCTCGCGTCGACGTGAAGCAACATGTCGCCGTGAAGAAGTTTTCTACGCCAATTGTCAGCAAGCCAGCTCCTCAGAAAATTGCAATTAACCGCCCAGCCGAAACTCACCCCGTTACTCGTCGCGCTCAACAAAGACCTCTTAGTGTGGATACTAAATTGCGAAAAGAACGCCAGCCTCTGGCCATGAATAATAATCCGCTTGTCGCCGTCGCTCCGCAAAAAATAGAAAAGCCAGTCGCAAAAACCGCTCATCAATTGAAAAACGAAGCAATTGAGAAAGCTTTGTCGAATGAGATTATCAGCAATAAAAAAGCACGTCGACGCCAGAAAAAGGGCGGTGCATTACGTTGGTTGAATACGTTTTCTGTTGGATTTGCAGTGATGCTACTCGGTGGCTATTTAACATACCTGAGTATGCCAAATATCTCCATAAAAATGGCAGCCGTTCAATCAGGAATTGATGCCAAATACCCAGGTTACAAGCCAGACGGCTACGCCCTAAACGGCCCTATCAAATTCAAATCAGGCGAAGTCTCTATGAAATATGCCTACGCCGACGGAAGCTCAGGGTACACCATAACTCAGCAAAAAAGCGGCTGGAATTCGTCAGCAGTGAAAGAATTCTTCTCTGAAAAGCACAAGAATCCAAACACCACGATGATTGACGGATTGACAATTTACAGTGGCGGGAAAGAAGCGGCTTGGGTAAACGGCGGAATCCTATATCAAATCAGCGGCGACGCAAACCTCTCAAGTAGCCAAATTGAAAAAATTGCCACTAGTCTGTAACTCATCAGATAACGTGCTATAATTTACTCATGACTATTAGAACTCGTTTTGCGCCAAGTCCGACTGGCTATATTCACTTAGGCAACGTTCGCACCGCGCTATACACATACCTTGTTGCCAGAGCACATCAGGGAGATTTCATCTTACGCATTGAAGATACAGACCAAGCTCGGTTCGTCGAAGGCGCGGAAGAAATGATTCTGGAAACCTTAAATTGGCTAGGGCTAAATTGGGATGAAGGACCAATTCTTAACAATCCAAAAGAAGAGTCTGGCAATTTTGGTCCATATCACCAAACAGATCGCCGCGACATTTACATAAAGTGGGCAAAGAAAATGATTAGCGAAGGGCTAGCTTACGCCGATCCGTACACGCCTGAAGAAGTGCAAGTTTTCCGCGACAAAGCCAAGGCTGAAAAACGAGCATTTTTATATCGCGACCATCGTCCAGAAAATCCGCCAGAGTGGCGACTTGGAATGCCGCTGCGCTTCAAAGTTCCGGAAATTAAGCGATATTCTTGGAAGGACGCCGTTATGGGCGAGTTGTCGGCTGGCCCAGAAGCTTTGGATGATTTCATTCTGATCAAAGCGGACGGACTACCAACTTACAATTTTGCGCACATCATTGACGATTTCGAAATGCAAGTCACGCACGTGATTCGTGGCTCGGAATATATTGCCAGTACGCCTAAATATCTCTCGCTTTACGAAGCGCTTAAAATTACGCCGCCGATTCTGGCGCACGTGCCACACATTATGGCACCATCGGGAAATAAAAAACTTGGCAAGCGTGACGGCGCTAAAAGCGTAACCGAATATCGATCAGAGGGAATTTTGCCAGAAGCGATGCTTAATTTCTTAGCGCAACTTGGCTGGAATGACGGCACGGAGCAGGAAATTTTCAGTAAAGCCGAACTGATTGAAAAGTTCTCACTCGACCGCGTTCAAAAATCTGGCGCGAGATTTGACGAACAGCGACTCATTTGGCTGAATGGTCAATGGATCCGATCGCTTAGCCTGGACGATCTTTATTCTCGCTGCCAACCGTTCTGGGGTGAAGAAGCCAAAAACGCCGACGAATCGTATAAAAAGCGCGTTCTGGAATTGGCGCAAGATCGCTTAAAGACACTGCAAGATTTGCCAAAATTAACAAGCTATTTCTTCGTCGAGCCTGAAATTGACACAGAATTAATTGACGGAAACAAGCAACTTCGCAAATTGACCGACGACGAACGACGAGATTTACTGACAATTGCGCGCCAAGAATTCGAGAAAATTACAGATTGGACGCCAGAAACAATTCAGAATTGCCTTAACCAATTACTAGAAACGACAGGGCAGAAGCCGGGGATTTTGTTTAGTCTGGTGAGAATTGTGACAACGTGGGCGCCGTTTAGTCCGCAGCTTAACGACACACTGGCGCTAATTGGCAAGAAAAAAACTCTGCAAAGAATCGATAATTATCTACAAAAATAGTTTATTCGTGCGCCGAAAATGCTATACTAAGCATAAGCATGAATGTTGAAAAAATAGATAAATCAGGACAAAAAAAGAACGCTCGCTGGGAGTCGTTCAAAGAATGGGTAAAAAAGCATATTCTGGCGATTGTGCTCGTGGTGAGCGCGATGGTTATTGCTGGAGTTTTCATAATTGCAATTCACTCCATAAAATACGAGCAGACCGCTAGCGTGGAACTGAAATTGCCAACTAAAAAACCCGCGCCGAAGAAGTTTTATTCGCCATTGACTGGAATGGAAATCGCGAGCGAAGCCGCCGCGAAGTTGCCTGTAACTGGCGTGATGATCGAGAATAGTCCAGCCGCCAGACCGCAGTCAGGACTGAAGAAAGCTGGCGTGGTTTATGAAGCTGTAGCGGAAGGCGGAATTACTAGGTTTTTGGCTCTGTACCAGGGAGAAAAGCCGGCGCTAATTGGTCCAGTTCGAAGCTTAAGATTATACTATTTGAGCTGGGCGGCGCCGTATCAAGCATCAATAGCGCACGTTGGCGGAAGCCCCAACGCTTTATCTCAATTCAGAAACGGCAATTATCGCGACATCGACCAGTTCTTTAACGACGGATCATATTGGCGATCTCGCGACCGCTACGCGCCGCACAACGTCTACACCTCAGGAGAGAAGCTTGACCAATTGAACAGCGCAAAAGGCTATAACAATTCCAAATTCACCAGCTTCGCGCGAGCAGACGGCAAGCCAGTCGAATCACCAAACGCCACATCTGTAAGCATAAACCTCAGCGGCTCACTCTACAATACCTCATACGCTTACGACAAGGCGTCGAATTCTTACCTCAGGAGCATGGCTGGCGCGCCACATGCCGATAGGGAAGATGGGCAAATTGCCCCAAATACCGTTGTGGCTATGGAAGTGGGCGTTGAAGCTCGGGCTCAAAATTACGATGGCTACGAAGACGTCAAAACGACAGGATCCGGCAAAGCTTACATTTTCCAAAACGGCACAGTCGCCACTGCCACTTGGTCAAAAGCGGACATAAATTCGCCGCTTAAATTGACAGACGAATCTGGAAAAGACATTGCCTTAAATCGTGGACAAACATGGATTGCAGCCTTCACGCCAGGAAGGGGAAGTGTTTCATGGCAATAGATCCAGCATCTAAAACCTTGCGCGAGTACAAACAATATTATTACCGAAAAGTCATATTAGTCCTATTGTCAGCGAGCGCCTGCATCATATTAGGACTGGGAATTACACTCCACTTCACGGCAATTTCTATATTCCAGATAAATTTTTGGATTATCATTTTAATTACCGCCATCTTGCAAATCCTATTTTCAATTTCTATCGTTAAAATTATCACCGCTCCGCTTAATAAAATTCTGGCGGCACTTTCTCATAAAATTGGCGAACCAACCACCGACACTCCGCCAAATCCTAACGATAAACGCTACGAAAAAACTGGATTTAAGACGGCGCTTCAGGCAATTTATGGCGATTATCAGCCAGAGCAAAAACCAACTAGCGACAACGACAAGCCAAAAATCCCGCTCACTCAGGCCCTAAATCAAGCCAGCACCGGCGTAGTAATTCTTAATTCCAATCAGAAGATTATCTTCGCCAATTCCGCCGCCCCGATTTCCAGGAACGCAAAAGGCGAGGATTTTCTGGCGCTTGATTTTCTAAACGAACCGAGCATTTCCGATTGGCTTCACGAAATCTCCAATGAGAAAATTAAAGCTGAGCGCCGTTGGCAGCGCATTAGCACAGACCCTGACATCATCCAAAAAACGCGGATTTTTGATATCGTGGTTTCATTCGAGAAAGGCGCCGCCGCCGAAACTGTCATTTTTCTTATCGACAAGTCTGAAGGATATTTGCCAGAAGAAGAGGACCTCAATTTCATCTCATTTGCCGCCCACGAACTTCGCGGACCGATTACAGTTATTCGTGGATATCTGGACATTATCAATGAAGAGTTTGCTGGACGCTTGCAGGGCGATGAAAGGCAACTTCTTGATAGGTTGGTCGTTTCGTCCAATCGCTTGTCTAGCTACATCGACAATATTCTTAACGTCGCTAGATATGATAGGCACCACTTGAAGGTTTATCTGTTGGAAGACACTGTCGCTAATATTTACGCCTCGATTGCTGATGATATGCAGCTTCGCGCCTCGACTCAACACAGAATGCTCAGCGTAAATATTCCAGACGACCTCCCAACCGTAGCCGCTGACCACGGAAGCATCGGGGAAGTGATTGGTAATCTAATTGACAATGCCATCAAATACAGTTTTGAGGGCGGGTCCGTAACCGTTTCCGCAGAGAAAAAAGGCGACTTCGTGGAAGTGTCCGTCGCCGATAATGGAATTGGGATGCCGGCGAACGTCGTGGACAATTTGTTCCACAAGTTCTATCGATCACACCGATCACGCGAGGCTGTGGCTGGGACGGGAATCGGGCTTTACATCTGCAAAGCTTTTGTCGAATCTCACGGTGGCTCGATAATCGCTCGATCCCGCGAAAACGAAGGCTCGGTATTCTCGTTCACTTTGCCAATTTATGCTACAGTTAAAGATAAATTGCTAGAAGACGGGCAGCTGAATAATCAATTGATACGAAAGGGCGGCGGCTGGATAAAAAATCACGCTATGTATAAGGGCTAGGAGGAATTATGATAAAGACAATTTTATGCGTGGAAGATGACCGTTTTATTGGCGAAATGTACGTCAGGAGTCTGCAAAAAGCGGGATATGACGTGACGTGGGTGGTTGACGGGAATGACGGGCTAGTGGCAGCGCGCAACCAGAACTTTGACTTGATAATCTTAGATTTGATGCTACCAGAGCAACGCGGCGACCAGATTTTAGACGCGCTGAGAAACAACAATGTCGATTTGGTTCCGAATAGTAAGATTTTAATTATGACCAATTTTGAGCAGGACGAGGCTTCGCGTAAATCTGTCATGAGTCGTGTTGACGGATATCTAATTAAGGCTGACATTACGCCGCGGAATTTGATAGATGTCGTCAAACAGATGAGTAGTGATAACTAAATATTTTGACATGACGAAAAATGAAGCTTAGGATATTCACACAGAATATCTGAACTGTAAATGATTCAAGACAATAAAAAAGAGCCTCTTACGGACTCTAAAATGACATTCTTGGTGACCCCACCGGGAATCGAACCCGGGTTGCCAGGATGAGAACCTGGTGTCCTAACCGCTAGACGATAGGGCCGTAACTCCATGGATTATACCATGAAAAGGAAAGACTTGTCTACTTTTTCTCTATGTTAGACGTCGACTTTTTATGATAAGACAGTACAGCCCAAGAACAGTAAATTACAGACACAACAATAAGTAAAGGGATAAACACAACAAACGAAACCATCACAGCGCCACCAAGTGCAAGTATAGTATATTGTATATTGTAGATAAAGTAAATCAATGCGAACATCAGAGCAATCCCTATACATGTCAACGGAATAATTGTCATCCCTCCCATAACTCTATCTGTTACCCAATATTGCCTAAATATACACATTTTAATCATAACAATCGACAACACTAAGCTATAGACTATAAAAGCAATACGTATAAACTCAGGCAAGATATAATAGATAACATTAAGTATAACATCCCTAGAATTAGGGTCATCTTCTATCATTACACTTACTAATGCAATACAAAACGTCACGAAAGCAATTGTAATTCCGATGGTCCTTTCTTTATCTGCTTTCACAGTAGGCAAGGGCTCTGCAACAACTGGAGCTTCCGTAAAAGTTAATTGCTTCTTCATATCTTCAGCTCCAGGTGAAGCAATAGGCGCGTTATCCGTAAGATTACTTTGATTATTATATTGATCGTTATTCATAGAATTATTCTCCTGACTATTATATTTTCAAATTATTATCCTATCGCAATTAATAAAGGAATCAGTATTATTAAGGTTCATTATTTTTTTATTTATGCCTATTATATCCATATAATGTCACATCAATTATCGGCAATAAATAGATAGTCAATAACGCAACAGGGAAGATGATTACAGGAAAAAGTATTAGAATATCTATCGACACAAGTTTACCATATACCCAAAGCGCCGCAAAAATTATTGCCGATAGTACAGAAGAGTGGATTACCGCTTTTGGACTATCCTTTACTATCTTGTTAATGTTCTGATAATAACCCCTCTTGTACCACCTAATCATAAAAATAATTAGCAACGGAGAGAGCATCATCGATGCATTTGAAATGGCTGATATCAAAAAAGAAACGTGTATGTTATACGGTCCTGTCGATCCTCGCATTGAAACGTAATTTCCTACTAGCGTAATAATGGTAAACATTAAAGAAAAGAGCATAACACGCTTAAAGACTCTCTTTTTCTCTGTGCTGTCATAGACTGGCGCATTGCTTACGTCGGGATTGTTACTTTGGTCGTTATGTCGATCATCGTTCATAGAATTAGTATACCACGTTTATCACTTGAGATTTTCCTGAAAATTCGCCATAATAAAAGCATGAAAAAGGGCGGGATTTACTTTAAGCCTCACGCAATTTCCAGATTTTGGCTAAGGAGATTGTGTGAAGTGGCATTACTGAGCTGTTTCACAATCATTCTTTTGTACGCATGGGCGCGATTTATACCGACCGGTTATCAATTGCCAATCGGATTATCTGTCTCAGATTTGGCGGCTGGCATGGCAGGAATCGGCAGCTTAATTGTGCTGATTTTATGTTTTTGGCTTCCTAGAAAACACGAAACTGGAATCGGAATTTTCGTATATTTGTTAACCGTCGCTGTCGCCGCAATCACCATAATTACCAGTGGCGGAGTCGTTTCGCCATTCCTAGTTATGTGGATTATCGTGGCAATTTTCGCAGGATTTTTCGGCGCAATAATCTTAGGAATGATGGGACTTTTGGTTATTTTACAGATTATAGCCACCAGCGTTCAACAGGGAGTAAACATACAATTCATCATCGGCTACCTATTCTTCGGATTTTTACCTTTGATTTTTAGCCTCGTTCTATGGATTCGCCGCCAAAAAACCGACGACAACACATCCAATCTGGAGAATAGACTTTCCGCGGTTGAGAGCAAATCTGATGTAGTGATCAATGCCATCGACGACGGCGTTTTGGCTATTTCCAAAGACGGCAACATCGAACTGATCAATCCATCCGCCCAACAAATCATCGGCTGGGACCAAGGCGACGCGCTCGGACTTAACTGGAAAAGCGTCTTAAAACTCGTCACTTCAGACGGAAAAGACGTAGAGGACCTCGAGAATCCAATTTCCCAATCTTTATCAAAAAACCAGCCAACGCACAACGATAAATTATTCCTATTGACCAGCTCTGAAAAACGCATTTTAGTGTCAATCGTCAGCTCTCCAGTCGGCACAGATGGCGAAGGAATCATCGTAGTTTTCCGCGACATCACCAAAGAAAAAGCCGAGGAGCGCGAGCAAGCCGAGTTCATCTCCACCGCCAGCCACGAGATGCGTACGCCAGTTGCGTCAATTGAGGGATATTTGGGACTGGCATTAAATCCAGCCACCGCTCACATCGATGAGAAAGCCCGCGACTTCATCACCAAAGCTCACGAATCGGCGCAACATCTGGGGCGGTTATTCCAAGATCTCCTCGACATTAGCAAAGTTGAAGACGGGCGAATGAAAAATAACCCGAAAATCATCAACGTAAACGAATTTTTGAAGGATATTTTTGATGGTTTGGCGACAAAAGCTAATGAAAAGCAGCTCAATTATATCTTCATGCCAGACATAATTGATGAGGGTAAAGAGAAGTCGCTGCAACCGATTTTTTATGCCAATATTGATCCTGACCATTTTAGGGAAGTCGTCAGTAATTTGATTGAGAATGCCATCAAGTACACGCCATCGGGCGAAGTTGTCGTCAATATTACCGGCGACGATAAGCAGATTTCTGTAAGCGTGAAAGATAGCGGCATTGGCATTCCCGCCGAAGATATTCCGCATTTATTCCAGAAATTTTATCGAGTGGACAATTCTGACACGCGAGAAATTGGCGGAACTGGCTTGGGGTTATATTTGAGCCGCCGCTTAGCCGAGGCGATGTCTGGAAACTTGCGAGTTGAAAGCAAATATAAAGAGGGAAGTACTTTCTATCTGGAAATTCCTCGCATGAGTAGTTCGGAAGCCAAGCAGCGATTAGAATCTACGGAAGCTGAAAAGCCTGAAGATAATCTGGATTCGGAAAAAATTGAAATTGCCACAGAAGAGAAGACGGAAGATATCGCAATTGAAAATAATAGCGAGATTGTCGATTCAAATCCAGCCGCAATCGCAACTCCAGAGAATCCAGCTCCAGCCATACCGACCACTCCAGCAGTCCAGCCAGAAATTCCACAACCAGCCAGGAATTCTTCCGAGCCGACGCTAGCTGAAATTGAGGAAGAATTGCGAAAAAAACGCCAGCAGCTATCAATTCCTGGTCGCGAATAATAGCCATAAGAACTATGGATTTTTTGTCAAAACTTCAGTATAGTATAAATATATGACAAAAATTTTATTGGTTGAGGACGACAAAAGTTTACGCGAGATTTACGGTGTACGACTTTTGGCGGAGGGCTACGATATCGTTTCGGCGGGCGACGGCGAAGAAGCTCTAGCCATGGCAATTAAAGAACGTCCGCGATTAATCTTAAGCGATGTGATGATGCCAAAAATCTCTGGCTTTGATATGCTGGATATTTTACGCTCAACGACAGAGACAAAAGACGTTAAAGTTATTATTATGACCGCGCTGTCCTCGGAGGATCAGAGAAAGCGTGGCGAGCAACTTGGCGCTGATAAATACTTGGTGAAGTCTCAGGTAGGAATAGAGGACGTCGTTAGAGCAGTCCACGAAGCCCTGGGCGACCTTCCGGGAGTCGGCACAAATCCAGTGCCAGTTTCACAGCCAGCTCATGCATATGAGCCAGCCACTCCAACACCTCAGCCAACTCCAGCAGCGCCGCAGCCAGTTACTAGACCTGATATTTCTTCATTGTCGCCGCAACCAGCCGCCCCCGCTGCAACGCCAACGACTCCTGCAGTGAATCCGCTCATACAACAACATCCGCAACAAGTATTCGCTCCAGCGCCACAATCAATTCCAGCGCCGCAGCCTCAGCCGACAACTCTGCCGCAGCCTATGGCGCCATTTTCATCGCCCGCACCACGACCGTCAGGGCTTGGTGATCGTGTAATTCAACCTTTGCCAGCTGACGACTCTCAGAATTCTGTAGATATTTCCAAGCTTATGGCGCAAGAATTGGAC
Source organism: Candidatus Nanosynbacter sp. TM7-076 (assembly GCF_022828325.1). Classification (GTDB taxonomy): domain Bacteria; phylum Patescibacteriota; class Saccharimonadia; order Saccharimonadales; family Saccharimonadaceae; genus Nanosynbacter. The sequence goes on along the minus strand of NZ_JAJQJS010000004.1, from coordinate 107,750 downwards.
AATACGCAGACTATTTCTCAACCAACTCCAGCACCTCAGCCAGCGCAAGCTCCAGCGCCACAATCAATTCCAGCGCCGCAGCCAACACCGAACCCTATTGAGCAAGCTAGCGCAATACCTCCAGTCCAAGTGCAGCCTCAAGAGCAAAGCATCCCGCATCAACCATCAGAAACTTCTCAGTCGACACAATTTCCATCGATAAATCCGCAACAATGATAAACCCAGACACAAAGCAAGAATCTTGGCGCCTCAACAAATTCGTGGCGCTTTGCTTGGGCGTTTCCAGGCGGAAGGCTGACGAATTGATAGAGAAGGGGAAGATTACTATTGACGGTCAGCCCGCCAGATTGGGTCAACAAATCTCTGACGCAAATAAAATTTCCTACAACGGCAAATTACTAGAATTGCAGTCCAAACAGCTCATCATCCTACACAAGCCAACTGGATATCTTTGTTCGCGCGCTTCTCAGGGCGACGTTCCGACAATCTACAAATTGCTACCAAAAAACCTTCACCACTTAAAACCCGTTGGTCGCCTGGATAAAGACAGTTCTGGGCTGATTCTCATGACGAACGACGGCGATTTTGCGCACACCATGACACATCCGTCGTTTTATAAAATTAAGCGATATCTCGTCACGATCGACCAGCCATTGCAACCTCTACATCGCCAAATGATCAATGATTTTGGCGTGCAGCTTCCTGACGGACGCAGTCAATTGACGCTAGAAAGACAACACGAAGGTGATGATTATCGCTGGATAGTGGAAATGAGCGAGGGAAGAAATCGTCAAATTCGGCGAACTTTCGATGCGTTAGGTTACACTGTTAAAAAACTCCACAGAACAAACTTTGGCAATTATTCGCTCGGCGACCTCAAGAGAGGCGAGTGGAGAGAAGAGAAATTCACGAATTCATAATTTACTCCGCGGCTCTTTACATTTTACGTTAAATATTGTAATATAGCTTTTATGTTAAATTTGACAGAAGGTGTAATTGTAAAATGGAAACACTAAACACACGTGATAAATTAGAATTGTCAAGGAAATTAGCCAGAATATCCCTAAACGGAATATGCGCAGATCTTAAAGCTGATACTGAGTATGGACATGACAAGATAACCGAAGTATATTCAGGAAAAAAGAGAGAACTCCCCATAGACATCACCGAGAAGCAAATATCAGATTATGCAAAATTAGTTGTTAAGCTAGAAGAAATAGCAGAATCTCTAGATCTGAAAACTTTACCCACAATAGACGGCAGTAACTACTGTCTGCATGACCTAGAAAAAGGCGGTGGCATAGTCATATTTAAAAGACAGACAGAAGGTTCTCGTGTATATATCGCAGAACAAACTAGTACTTAAAGCCGACGGAACTGTTAATACAGAATACCTTCAGCTTCGACCGTTTAATAAAGACGGTCAGATTGCTCCATTAGATTATACAAAGATAGCACGCTTATGCAATAATCGTATCAATTATCATCTCAATAACCCCAAAGGAGTTAGAGCTGTTGCATTTAATAAAAATAGAAGAGACCTCCAATATAGTTCTAAATAGCTAAAAAATGCTATAATATATAATCATGTCTAAATTACCAACAGTCGCCATCATCGGGCAGGCCAACGTCGGCAAAAGCTCATTATTCAATCGCTTGACGCGCTCTCGCACGGCCATCGTCGCCAGGGAAGCTGGAACAACTCGCGACAATGTCGTTGGTAAAGTCTCATACAAACGACGCAACGTAGATTCTGCGCCGTCAGATGACTATTCGCAATTTTGGCTCATCGACACGGCTGGACTGAAAACTGCCGAGGACGAATTTGAGGCGACCATTCAGGACCAAATCGCTGACGCGTCTGCTGCTGCCGACGTAATCCTCGTAACCGTCGATTCCACTGTTTATCCTTCTGACGCTGATCGACAATTGGCCAAAAAAGCCCTAAAAAGCGGCAAGCCAGTCATTTTAATCGCCAATAAAGCAGACTTAAAAGGCTCTCTTTCTATCGACGAATTCAAACGGCTCGGCATTAAAAACATCATAAAAACCTCCGCCGAGCATAGTATCGGCATTTCAGAGCTTCTTGATAGTATTGCCGAACTTATTCCGCCAGCCACCGAAACCGCACCTGACGATATCATCCGCGTCGCGCTAATCGGCCGCCCGAATGTTGGAAAGAGTAATCTATTCAATACCTTAGCGGGCAAGCAGCAAGCCATCGTCGCCAACGTTGCGGGTACAACTCGTGATGTAAACCGCGTTCAAGTTCGTTATCACGGTCAGACGATTGAACTGCTCGACACCGCTGGAGTTCGCCGCCAAGGAAAGCAAGAAACGGGAATTGAGAAGTTCTCAGTTCTTCGCACCATGCAAGCCATCAACGAAGCCGACGTCTGTCTGCTTCTTATGGATGTCAATGAGCTTAATGTCCAATTGGATCAGCGCCTAGCTGGAATTATTGACGAGGCGGGTAAGGGGCTTGTTCTGGTCGTCAGCAAATGGGACTCCGTCGAAGGTAAGGACGCTTACACGCACGATGAAATCGCACCACAAATCAGCTATAACTTCAAGTTCACGCCGTACGCGCCGTTAATATTCACCTCTTCCGTCACAGGGCAGAATGTTGCCAAATTGTTTGACCTGGCGCTTGATATCTATAAGCGTCGTCGTCAAGAATGTAAAACTCGCGCCTTAAACGACATTTTGCAGAAAGCCATCGCCGCACATCCGCCAGCTGGTCTGAAAAATTCACACCCGAAGCTGCGCTACATTGTCCAGACTGACGTTGCTCCGCCATGGTTTGTTATTTACGGTAGCAATCTGAAATTTGTCCACTGGAGCTATAAACGTTATCTGGAGCGAACTTTACGCGAGGCTTTCAATTTTGCAGGAACACCAATTAAAATGTCTTTCCGCGACGAAAAGCAATTAAAAGCCAATCGTGAACGCGTTGCGCGCGGTCTGGCGCCAGTCACGAAAGCCTACAAGCAGGCCAAGAACGCTGAAAAAGGCATATAATACCACATTTTTGACAAATTCTCTTGACATTTTATTCTATTACTGATATATATATATTAGCTTTCACAATGTGTTAGCTTGCGTCAAATTCGACACATCGTTGGAGGAAAATAAATCCTCCGCCCAACTGGAAGGACAGTCCCATGCTGGAAGGATTCCTCAAACTCATGCTGCTCACAGCCATTGGCGTGGCTCTCGGGTCCGCCGTGATAGGAGGAATTGCAGGAGCCTTCGTAGGAGGACTCATTGGTGAGGCGGCGGGAGTTCCCGTTACCACAACTGCTCCAATCGGAGCAGTTGTCGGAGCTGTAACAGCCGGAGCCGCTGCGTGGCGGCGCATCTGGTGCAACGGCAAGAGGGACAACCCTCCTACTGATAGTCAGGCGTAAGCCTGCTCGAAAATAGCTCGCTCGAAAATAGACTCAATTCGGTTAGAAATGCATATTTTGCATTTCCTGGATTGAATCCAGTTTTCGGCTTGAGTACGTTTTCGAGCGGGCTATTTTCTTTTATAACGAATCTTAGCTGTATTCGCTCCATAGATGTGTATCTATGCTGATGAGTCGGAAACGACGAAAGCGAACTTTTATTCAAACATCATCAATTGCGCCGACAAAACCTCACGCGTAATTTCGTCTGCATGTTCACCAATTAGCACAATTTTTGCTGGCTCTTCCGCCGCAGAATTAGCTATTTGAATCTGATTTTCCGTTGCCTCCAAATGATGCCGCGCGCCATTATCGTCAATAAAACAGCCCTTCATTCGCCTGAGTTTATAAGCACCAAAAAGTTCCGGCCAAATTTTTTCCAGAGTCGCCGCAGCAATTTTCATACCAGAAACATCCAGCACGGCATACGTCGGATTGTCTGGCACGACCAACTCGCCGTCATACTTATCAAAAAACGTTAGTAGTCCCGACGGCGTGGTTAATTTACTTAGATCAAACCGACCGTGTGGTGCGCTGAGCACCTTAGCGTAGGGTAGGGTGCGCAATTTCTCCTCGTACTCGGCGCGTTCATTTTCACCTAGCAAATCTTCTTTGGTCACTAAAATCATATCAGCCGCTTGCAACTCAATTTCATGTGCCGGCTCAATTCCACGTAAAATCTCATGTGCGTCAATAACATAAAAACTCTGCGCCAACTCGTACTTATTGAATATTTGTGCATTAATCAATTTCTCAACCAAATTCATCGTTAGCGCCACGCCAGTCGCCTCAATAAATACTGGGGCGGGGGAATTGCGACAAAAGTCAAGTAACATTCGCGTTAATGCGTGCTTCGACGAACAGCAAACACAATCGCCAGCCAAGGTCGTCACAATATCCGCCAGCTTTTCCAATCGATAACCGTCAACGTTTTCATTAGCATATTCATTCTCAATCACCCGAGAACCCTTATAGTCACTTTGTTGCAATAAGAACTCAAGAACACTAGTTTTCCCAGCGCCCAACGAGCCATTCACCAAATACAACGGAACTTTATCGACAATCGCTCGCCCATCATCAAACGGCGCATTAATGCTAAATTCCAAATCATCGTCGCGTTTTGCCATATGCTTATTATACGTCATTTTCACAAGGTGATATACTAAGTCTATGAAAGTCATCTTAGCGTTGGGAAATCCAGGCGAAAAATACACAAACACGCGGCATAATGCTGGGTTTTTGGCTATTGATAAATTTGCGTCAGAGCAGGGGAAAACCTTTTCGAACAAGCCAAAGTTTTCCGCGGATATCGCCGAGCTGAATATTTCTGGAGAAAAAATCCTGCTAGTTAAGCCAACTACTTTTTACAACGAGGTTGGAATTTCCGCCCGAGCAATCTTAGATTTTTACAAATTGACATTGGATGATTTACTAATTATTCACGACGACACGGCGCTGGATTTTGGTAAAATTCGAACCCGCAAAGGCGGACGAGACGCGGGCAGCAATGGATTAAAATCCCTTCACGCTCACGTCGGATCAGACTTTTGGCATATTCGCATTGGTACAGATAATTTGCTCAGACGTCAAGTTGGTGACGTAGATTTTGTCCTGGGTAAATTCAACTCAGACGAGCAAAAGATTCTCCAAAGCTGGATATTGCCCGAGTCAATTAACTTGATCGAGAAATTCATCAACGGAACTATCGAGCCGTTCAGTATAAAATATTAAACCAGATTCTAGCGTCGTTTTCGCGGCACAATTTTTGAAGCGCTGTTCTTCAATTGCTCTTCGGCTTGATGTAACTTTGTAGTCGCAGCTTCTTGTAGATTGATCGATCGGGCTTCCAATATGCTGCTACCAACCGCCAAACTCACGAACAACAAGCCCAAGCCACCCGTCGCCCATTCCGGCAATTCCAAGTGGAATAATTTGGCAATCATCATCACGCCGAGCGCCATAATTGCCCAGTGAGCACCATTTTCCAGATATTTATATTTGCTAAGCGCGCCTGTTCGCAACAAATATACGGTTAGCGATCTGACCCAAATTGCTCCAGCGCCCAGTCCAGCCACGATTAGTAGCACGCTGTTGGTGATGGCAAACGCACCAATCACACCGTCAAAACTAAAGCTGGCGTCCAGAACTTCCAAATATAACAAGCTAGCAAACGCCGCCCAACCAGTTTTAATCTTAACGGATTTTGCGTCATCTTCATGGAAAAATGAACCAAATAGTTCCAATCCAATATGCAGCACAATTCCAAGCACTGCCGAAATCAACACCAAAGATTTATGCGGCGCCTCGACCGTAAAATACAAAACAGCCGCCACGCTAAGCATTATACACACCTTAAAATTCTCAAATCGCCCAGCCTTCGCCAAAATCGGCTCAACATGTCGCATCCAGTGAACACGCTTGTTGTAATCGATAAAATAGCTAAGCCCAATCATAATCAAAAACGCACCGCCAAATGCGTCAATCATCGGCGACGCCTCGTGCAGGATTTTGCCGTACTCAACAGGTTTATGTAGCGCCAGATTAACAACATCCATAAATCCGTGGCCGCTCGCAATCATCACAATAGCAATTGGCAATATAAATCGAACAACAAACACCGCCACAAATATACCAGCCGTCAGGAAGACTTTCTGCCAGATTTGACTCATTCCCGCCAAAACCTTGCTATTTATCACCGCGTTGTCGAAGCTAAACGTAACTTCCAAAACCACCAAAATAGTGAATAGCCAAAGACCGCTAACGCCCATATGGCTAAAAATCAAACTGCCCAGACCTAAGGTCAATAGGACTGAAAACCAGAAAATCCGAAACGGATGATGTGAATGTAAAAGATGTTTCATATTGATTTAGTATAGCATAAGCATGGAGTATAATTTTATATATGGCACAAAAATCGCCAGATAGTCGCATAAAAAAGTTTTTATCAGCCAACAGCGAATTGATCGGTTGGGTAGTTTTTGGCGTCCTTATAATTTCTATTTATCAATTCAGCTCGCGATTCGGCGTTATGTTATTAAACGGAGAATTTGCAGAATGGTGCAATAAATTACTTCCGTCATTACAAGATTTCATCACACTGACGTTAAGCGTAATTGTCGAGGCGGCCCCGTTTTTAATTTTAGGAATTATCATATCCGCGCTTATCAGGTACTTTTTATCATCAAAAGATGTCTTCAAAATATTGCCAAAAAACGCCTTTCTTCGACGAGTTACACTCTCTATGATCGGGCTAATTTTACCCGTATGTGAATGCGGCAACGTGCCAATTGCACGCAGCTTAATAGCAAATGGACTGAAACCCGCCGACGTTATTAGCTTTCTTTTCGCCGCGCCAATCTTAAACCCGATAACCATAATCTCAACCATGACCGCCTTCAGTTTTGACACCCGAATGGTTTGGTGGCGAATTATTTTTGCGCTAATTATCGTACAAATAACCGCTTTTATCGTCAGCTTTTTAAAGGAAGATTCCGTTATTAATCCAGAGTTCGAGAAACTTTGTGACTCTCATAATCACAGTTCAAAATTGTCAAACATATTCAGCTCATCACGTAATGAATTCTGGCAATTATTTACTATGTTGGTCTTAGGTGCTAGCATCGCATCCGCCACACAAATCTTCGTTCCGCGATTCATCATAAACGCCGTCGGCGGCGACATTTTCCTATCAGTCATATCCATGATCACGCTAAGTTTCATCATTTCGATATGCTCCAGCATCGACGCATTCTTCGCACTGGCTTACGTGCGGAATTTCACGACAGGCTCAATTTTATCTTTCTTACTATTCGGACCGATGATAGACATTAAAATGATTACGCTGTTAAAAACAACTTTTCGCTGGAAATTTATTGCAACAATTACCTTAACTGTATTCATCTTATCTATAATTGTCGGGCTGGGAGTCAACTTATATGTACGCTAACCTTGCAAAATCAATTGGCGGAATTGTCGTTTGTGTATATATTTTGCTATTAGCTTGGCGCGATCAACTCGGCTTTTACGTTCATCCACGCTATCACACATTCGCGATCGTAATTAGCGTAATCGGCGTTATACTTTTGCTTATTGATATAATGTTGCAATTAAAAAATAAGTCCGCTAAAAACAAACCTAGAATTAGCTTGAAAAAAATTGCCCCGATATCTTATTTTGCGATAATTATATTATCAGTCGGATATATATTACCACCAAAGCCACTCTCTCCAAGCAGCCTCGCGCAAAAAGAAAGTCCTGCGATTATTGAGCCCGAAAGTCGCTGCGAAACACCTCAGACGAAAGAGAACTCTTCTACAATCTCAATAAATCGCTGGAAAACCGCAATAAATTCCTGCAAAGAAGCCGCTTATTTTAACGGCAAAGATATCACCGTTACCGGATTCGTTTCAAATGATCTGTTAAAAAACTATGGCTATAATTACTTCAATATTGCCAGATACGTTATAAGTTGTTGCACTGTTGACAGCGTGCCTATGAAAATCCTGGTCGAGAAAAACTTTTCGACAGACTACACAGATGGAACATGGCTAATCGTCAAGGGTAAATTGTCACAAAAAATCGTTAATAGCCAAGCCGAATACGTCATAACCGACGCACACATCACAAAAATCAACCAACCCAAATATCCTTATGAATTGCTCGGAATATAAGCCTATTGCACACTTGTTGCAATAAGTTATAAACTATTGATAGCACTATGCTAAATGAAATATTTGAACGTCACAATCTTCGCCTGACAAAACCTCGCCAGCAAGTATTTGATATCCTGCGAAATTCAGACGTACCTCTTACGGTCGGTGATATTGCGAAAAACTGCAAAAACATTAACCGTGCCAGCATTTACCGCACACTGCTAATGTTCGATAATCTAAACATTATAAACACCATAACTATTAGCTGGAAGAATTATTACGAGTTAGCGGAACCGTTTATACCACATCATCACCATCTATACTGCATCAATTGTCAAAATGCCGAGCCCATACAATCACAAGAACTCGAAAAACTCATAGATCTCATCGGTAAAAAACATAATTTCATAGTCACAAAACACCACTTTGAGCTGGAAGGTATTTGCGGAAAGTGCCGACATATTATAGAAAATAAATAATTTTTCCCAACAAAAAAGCGCCAGGTAAGGGTGGGCATCACCTGACGCTTTTTTACCCTTCAACCCACCCGAGCTACCGTATCAGCGAAGCGTCGCGACTAAAACTCCAAAAGTCCGCGCCTGACTATTGTCAACACCAATTAGTGCTCGCCTCAACGGATGTCGCCTTTGAAAAAGGGCAGTTAAAGGGGTTAGTATGCGCGTAACGTTGAACCGCAAAAAGTGGAGGGTAAGAATACTTAATGCCATTGCGCGCAACCTAACATATAGTTAGAATAGGGGGTATAAGGTGCGTTTGGTTAATGATTACTTAACCAATCGTCCTTGATTATAGCAAACATTTGACAAAGTGTCAATACTTTTTACCACATTTTTTATGGAAATCAATAGAATTACACCAGATGAGCATATTTTCTCCCAGAGATTAGCGCATATTGCCAATCCACCAAAAAGCTTATGTTATATGGGAAAATTGCCAGAAGCAAGCGCACCCGTCGTATCAATCGTCGGATCTCGCAAGCCGTCTGCCTACGGAAAAGAAGTCACCGAGCGATTAGCAACAGATCTGGCAAAAGCCGGATGTGTAATCGTGAGTGGGTTGGCGCTAGGCGTGGATTGCATTGCCCAAAAAGCTGCGATTGAAGCTGGCGGAACGGTCGTGGCGGTCGTCCCAAACGAGCTTCCTGATATTTCACCGCGGACCAATTATCAACTAGCCATGAGCATCATAGAGCGGGGCGGCGCGGTCGTTTCAGAATGGATGAAGGGCGATAATAAAATAGTCAATCGTTGGAGTTTTTTGGAGCGCAATCGGCTGGTTAGCGGGCTAGCTGACGGAATTATTATCACCGAAGCCGCCGAGCGAAGCGGCACACTAAACACCGCCTCTCACGCACTGAACCAGGGAAGAGATTTGTTTGTAGTTCCCGGAAACATAACCAGCCCACTGTCGGCGGGTTGTAATACTTTATTAAAACAAGGGGCGTATTTGGTGACGGACGCCGACGATGTTTTGTCAATCATCGCGCCAGAAAAATTACAAAAAAACAACGATCAAGAGTTAGCAGCCAGCGCAACAATTGAAGAAGCGATTATCATAAAACTCATCTCAGAAGGACTTCGTGACGGCGATGAAATTCAACAAAAATCAGGATTATCCACATCAGATTTCGCCACGGCGTTAACTATGCTGGAAATCAACGGTGTTATCAAGCCTCTCGGGGCGAACAACTGGACATTACGATAGTTTTATTATATAATGCTAATTTATGAGAAGCCCCGACAATTTACATCCAGAAAGTGACATTACAGACAAAAAAAGAGAAGAGCCATTTTTTAGCATAGAAGGCATACCCCCAACACTACTTAGCCTCATCGGAACTGCCGCTGCGTGCATTGGAATAAAGGACCCCACTACATTTAAAGGATTTGCCGCTTTCGTTATTGGCAGTGTGATGGATGCGCTAGACGGCAAACTAGCCAGAGCAACTGGAGGAGAAACTAAACTAGGTAAAATTGTTGACCATACTGGAGATAAAATCAAAGTATTCTATACGATATGGAAGATGTATGAAGCAGACACAGCCCCAAGATCGATACTTGGTGGCATTGCCGCATTTAACGCTATCAATGCAGCGTGTTCAATAAAAACTCATATAGACAACCCCGACATGTCACAGGCGCCTGAAAAAAGTGGCAAGATAGCCATGGCCATGGAGGTTGTATCTCTAATATTATATTCTGCCGGTAAATTTGCTGAGCTGCACGGCTTAAGAAAAACTAGCAACACAGCCAGGGCACTAGGTGGGCTGGCAGCAGCAACTGCTATAATTCCTGCAACACTATCGACAGCAAGCTATATCAGACGAGCAAGCGGCAATAACCACAACCCAGAAAAGCACCAAAATACGGCAGTTAATCGCAGTCTTGGAATAGCGGCACTACTTGGTCGCATTGGAGAACCTAGCCGTCAATAGAGATTGTTATTGTAGCTACATAGTGATTTGTTATAATATAAAGTTATGAAAAATCTCGTTATCGTCGAGTCACCAGCCAAAGCTAAAACCATCGAGAAATATCTCGGCAAGGATTTTCACGTCCTGTCCAGCGTGGGGCATATTCGCTCGATTGTTAAAAAGACGAAGGATGGAACGCCGCCGATTGACGTGGCTAACGATTTTTTTGCAATTTATGAAGTTGATCCTGAGAAAAAGAAAGTTATCACCGAACTAAAGAGAAATGTCAAGGCAGTTGGCAAGGAAAATGTTTGGCTCGCAACCGATGAAGACCGCGAAGGAGAGGCCATTGCTTGGCATTTGTGCAAGGTGCTGGATCTTCCTATTGAGACGACTAAGCGAATTGTCTTTCACGAGATCACCAAAGATGCCATAACTAATGCAATTAAGAATCCGCGAACCGTGGATATGAATTTGGTTCAGGCGCAACAAGCCCGACAAATTCTTGACCGACTGGTTGGCTTTGAACTTAGTCCAGTCGTCTGGCAAAAAGTTCCTGGCGGAAAGTCGGCTGGTCGCGTTCAGAGTCCGGCAGTGCGATTACTAGTCGAGCGCGAACGAGAAATTATGAAGTTTGAGGGCAATTCTCAGTTCAAAGTTACCGCCATTTTTATTCACGACAATCAAGAATTCAAGGCCGAGCTTAATCAAAAATTCGACACAGAAGAAGCGGCGAACGAGTTCTTAAATAGTCTGAAACCCGCCGAATTTGTTGTTAGCGATATCTCAAAAACCCCCGGAACGCGCAATCCAGCGGCGCCATTTACCACGTCAACCTTGCAGCAGGAAGCCAACTCTAAGCTTGGCTTCAGCTCCAAAGCAACCATGGCTTCGGCGCAAAAATTATACCAAGACGGAAAAATCACCTATATGCGTACCGACTCCGTAAATTTGAGCGGTCAAGCCATCGCGGCGGCTACCGATTTTATCAAGCGTCTTTACGGTCCAGATTACTCAACGGTTCGCAAATTTAAGACCAAATCCGCGTCCGCCCAAGAAGCCCACGAAGCCATTCGCCCGACGGATATCACTCTGGAAACCGCGTCTAATAATAGCTATGACCAGAAATTGTACGACCTGATTCGACGCCGAACTTTAGCGTCGCAAATGTCGCCAGCGAAGCTAGAAAAAACGACTATCACAATTGACATCAAGGGCGATAATTTACCTAAGAGCAAAAAGCCCGCTCAGTTTGAGACGAAGGGCGAAGTCATTACATTTGATGGGTTTTTGCGCGTTTACGGTGGCAATAAAGATGAGCTTCTACCGAAGTTACAGTCTGGCGATGAAGTCAATTCTCACGATATTACGGCTCGTCAAACATTCACTAGACCGCCAGCTCGTTACACCGAAGGTTCGCTAGTTAAGAAGTTGGAGGAGCTTGGAATTGGGCGTCCATCCACATATGCCACAATTATCGACACCGTGCAGACTCGCGGCTACGTTGAAAAGGGTGACAGCGAAGGTCAACCACGTGATGTAATTGTCCTGAATTATAACGGCGAGGAAGTTAGCCGAAGTGTTGCCCAGGAAAAAACTGGCTCGACACGCGGCAAACTTATTCCAACGCCAAGCGGCGAACTGATTGCCGATTTCCTGACGGACCATTTTACGCAAATTGTCGATTACGATTTTACCGCCAACGTTGAAACGGAATTTGACAAAATTGCCGGTGCTAATCTGGAAAAAAGCGCAATGCTGCACGGATTTTACACGCCTTTCCATAAATTAATCGAGCAATCTGGCGGGATCGACCGAAGTAAAGTCGGTGCTAATCGTGAAGTGGGAATTGACCCGAAGACGAATAAGCCGATTATTGCGCGATTTGGGCGATTCGGTCCAATGTTGCAACTTGGCGAAACCGACGGCGACGAAAAGCCACGTTTTGCGCCGCTGCCAAAGGGCGCGAAGATTGAAACGGTAACCTTAGAGCAAGCACTGGAAATGTTCAAGTTGCCACGCATCGTTGGTCAAACAGAAGACGGGCAAGACATTAAGGCAAATATTGGACGATTCGGTCCGTATATTCAAGTCGGCAAATTGTTCGTTTCCATTAAGCCAGAAGACCCGCACAGCATTACTTTAGAAAAGGCGCGTGAACTTTACGCCGCCAAATTAGAAGCCGAAGCTGCTAAGAATATTGCCGAATTTCCAGATGGAATTAAGGTTCTCAATGGTCGATTTGGTCCATACATCACCAACGGCGCCAAAAACGTCAAAATCCCTAAAGCTACAGATCCGAAAACTATTACTCACGAAAAAGCTCTGGAGTTATTAAGCGCCACAACAGCAAAGCCAACTCGCAAACGCGTAGTTAAAAAAGCTGCCAAAACATCCGCTAAAAAGAAATAGCGTTTTCATACTATCCAATAATTCCGGATAATAAAAACTCTTCATATAATCTATTGCAAAAAACGTAAAATAAATGCTATAATTTATATCAGCAATTATGGCATTTATCTATTGACTTTTGTCAAATGCAATTGTATAATTAAAAACATATTTTCAATCAATATAAACTGTGGTGAGGCAGAGAGGATGTTTCTAGTAGCATGAGCGAGACAGCAAAAACCGAGCAAAGCGCCAAATTAAATTCTGTCGTCGATACTATTATTTCTAAGATTCCGCAAGAGCGCGAAAAGGAAATTATTTCTCGACGATTTGGTTTGTACGACCGAAAAGAAACGTTAGAGTTAATTGGCGATATGTTCGGCATTACTCGCGAGCGCGTTCGTCAGCTAGAAAAAGCAATCTTAACGCGTCTACGTGCAGCTGTCGCCGAGGGAGAACTTCCTTCGGTTATTGCTATGGAAAAAGAAATTACTTCGAGTTTGTCTGAGATGGGACGAGTTGCACGCATGCAGGATTTGGCGTCACATTTTCTCAGTAAAGAAGCTACTGCAATTGACCGCGCTCGTGTGGCGTTCATTTCTGAGCTAGCAGAAAATATCACGATTGTTACAGAGAATGACGATTACTATCAAGCGGCAGCAATTGACACTCTCGGCAATGAAAAGCAAATTAGAGCACGAGTCGAAGAGGTTGTCAAAACGATCAAAAAACACGGCGAGCCCGTTACCGCGGAAGAATTGCACAAAAAATTGGACTACGAACATCCTTCAAACATTGCAGCCTTGGCTACCGTTAGTAAAAAATTGGCCAGCTTAAACGATCAGTGGGGACTAGCCAAATGGCCAGCGGTCAACCCAAAGAACATTCGCGATAAAATCTACGTTGTTTTGGACACGAATGGCTCACCGATGCATTTTTCCGACATCGCCAAGGGAATTCGGGATAGCGAATTTAACCGCCGAAGCGTCACGACGCAGGCAATTCACAATGAACTTATTAAAGATAAGCGCTTTGTTCTAATCGGCCGCGGGATTTACGCGCTTGCCAGCTGGGGCTACAGCCGCGGAACTGTAGCAGATATCATTACCGATATTTTGAAGAATTCCGAAACTCCGCTTCACCGCGATGAAATCGTCCGTCAAGTCCTCGACAAACGACAAGTCAAGGAAACTACTATTCTATTAAACCTTCAATCAAAACCGCAATTCAAACGCGTCGCTAAAGCCACGTACGTTTTTGAAGAAGCCGCTTAAGCTAAGTTGCAAACTTCTTTCAGAGGTGAGATAATTTACACATAATGCAGATTATTTCTTGGATCATCAGCACATTATTGCAATGGTACGTTTGGATGCCAATTGTGGCAGTCCTGATGTTTTTGACGTGGCGGAATTATCGAAAGATAGAAGATTTTACCCCAGTTGAGAGTGTACTTTTGATTCTGGAAATCCCACGCACCAACGACAAGCAAGAGCTTGCCGCCGAGCAATTATTCGCTTCACTGCACGGAATTCTTCGCGACAATAAAGAATTGCGATTATCTGGCGGGCACCAGGAGCATATCAGCTTTGAAATCGCCTCAGTCAATGGGCAAATTCGCTTTTACGTTTGGGTGCCAAAAACCTTGCAAAGTTTCGTCGAAGGACAGATCTATTCTCAATACCCAACCGTTCAAATTCACCAAGCCGACGAAGATTACACTGAGCACGAGCGTGACCACGAAGTTGCTTACTCGACAGAATTGACATTAACCACAGATGAATTTCTCCCGATTCGCACCTTCCAAAACTTCGAAGTCGACCCGCTGGCGGGCATTACAGGCACGTTGGCAAAATTGGAAACCACCGGTGAAGAATTGTGGATTCAGGTGCTAGTCAGACCAATCCCAGATGACTGGCAAAACGCCGCAGATCGATATATCAATAGTATAAGAAACGGACGAATGTTCTCCTTGCCAGGGTTCGGCGGCAGCATGCAGTGGCTAATCGGCGTACTTGGCGCGTTATGGCAACCACCAGAGCAGGGGGTCGGGCAATCAACAAAAATTGAGCTATCAGACCGCGATAAAACTCGCATTTCTGAAGCAGAGAAAAAAGCAACCAAGCTCGGATATGAAGTAAAAATTCGCTTGGTTTATATGGGCGAAAGTCAGACAAACGCTAAGCTTCGCATGCAGGCGCTCGTCGGTACATTTAAGCAGTTCAATTCGACAAATCTCAACGGATTTCACGCCGTCAAGGGCGCGTTTGGCAAAGAATTTATTGATAAATATCGCAAGCGTTCGTTCATCGGCGACGGTTTTATATTAAATATAGAAGAATTGGCGTCAGTTTTTCATTTGCCACACACCAATGTTGAAACACCAAATATAGTCTGGGCGAGCTCCAAAACCGCAGAACCGCCATCCAAATTGCCAGTCTTAACCGGCGAAGACGTCAACGATGACCAAATTTCTGCCTTTGGCGTCACCAACTTCCGCGGCATCAGCCACCAATTCGGTATGTTGCGCTATGACCGCTCACGCCACGTTTACATAATCGGGCAAACGGGTGCCGGAAAAAGTGGACTATTAGAGCTCTTCGCCTTAAGCGACATTTTCCATAATCAAGGATATGCCATCATCGACCCGCACGGCGACTTCGCGATCAACAATATGAAATTTATCCCCGGCAGCCGATTGAACGACGTGATCTATTTCAATCCAGCCGACACCGCGTATCCTCTGGGATTCAACCCGCTCGAGGTCACGAACCCTAATCAAAAAACCAACATTTCGTCAGAAATCATTGGCGTTTTGAAGCGCATTTTTGGCGATTCGTGGGGACCGCGGCTTGAATATATTTTGCGGTACACTATTTTAGCTTTGCTGGACCGACCAGAAGCGACGATGCTTGATATTACTCGTATGCTAACAGATAAGGAATTCCGAAAAGAAACGCTGACTTATTGCCAAGACACCGTGGTTCTACAATTCTGGAATGTCGAATTTGCCAGCTGGAATGACAAGTTTGTCGCCGAGGCAATCGCGCCAGTCTTAAATAAAGTCGGAGCTTTCACCGCCAACCCAATCATTCGCAATATCATCGGGCAGCCGAAATCCACGTTCAATATTCGCCAGATTATGGACGAAGGAAAGATTCTAATTGTCAATCTGTCCAAGGGCCTTATCGGTGAAGATAATGCCGCCATACTCGGTTCGTTTTTGGTTACGAAAATCCAACTTGCCGCCATGTCTCGAAGCGACATTCCTGACGTGCGCGATCGCCGCCCATTCTATCTTTACGTCGACGAGTTCCAGAACTTCGCCACCGATTCGTTTGCGACTATTCTGTCTGAGGCTCGAAAATATGGACTTAACTTGACCGTTGCCAACCAGTACATTTCCCAGATGAGCGACACAGTTCGCGATGCGGTTTTCGGAAACGTCGGCACCATGATTTCTTTCCGAGTTTCTGCTGACGATGCACCGATTCTTGCCAAGCAATTCGAGCCGAACTTTGAAGCAATCGACCTACTTCAAATGCATAATCGTAATTTTGTTGTCAATATGGTTATCGGTGGCGAAAAAACTCCGGCGTTTTCTGCTCGCACATTGGAACTTCCGCCAAGCCAAGCTGACAACACGCCACACATTATTGAGCACTCGCGTCGCATGTATTCGCGAAACAGGGAAGATGTTGAGAAAGAAATTGACGCCGCAATAAAGCCTGTTCGCAATCAAAAAAAGCAACCCGCCAAACCTCAGTCGCAGCCCGTAAACAACGCTCCAGCGGTCAATAGCCAACCGAAAAAGTCGCAACCCGCAGCAAACGACGGCGAAGTTGTTTTGCAAATTCGCGGCAACGATAATACACCTACAGAAACTGCAATCAACACAGTTACACCGCTAGCTTCAGCCACGCCAAAAAGACGACGCCGCCGACGGAAAAAGAGCACTACCGCCGCCTAAAAACTATTCGTATCGCCACTGGCGCATATCGGAATTGTAAACATCGGTAATTCGCGGAGAAACCAACGTAGAAGTCGGTCCAGATGGCACCGATACGGCGTTTTGTTTAGTCAGAAAGGTGAGTAGTTTCTGGTTTTGATATCGTAGGTTTTTCGGTAATGGCTGACTAGCCACAACCTCGGCTCGCGGCGTAGACATCACAAAACCCCACTCACCAAATGATGGCACATTGACCGAAAACGCCGTCACATATCGCTCTGGATGAGATGATTTGACGGTGTTTGCCACCATATAAAAAGCGTGCGGAGAGAAAAATGAAGACGTCGCCTGTGTCACCATAACTCCGCGCTCCGTTAAAATATTGCCAATTTGACGATATAATTGCTCGGAATACAACTTGGCTAATTTTTCATTCGACGGATCCACCAGATCAATCAGCACGACATCATATTTATCCTTGGTAGAGAAGGCGAATTGGAAAGCGTCTTGATTGACAATAGAAACGCGCGGATCATGCAACGAGCGCTGATTTACATCGGTGAGAAGATGATTAGTTTTCGCCAGATTAGTCATCACCTCATCAATATCAACCAACGTAATATGCTCAACACTGGGATATTTCAAAACGTCCCGAGCCAACAAGCCATCGCCGCCGCCCATAATCAGCACACGCTTCGGATTGGCGACCGAAGACAGAGCAGAAGCGGACAGAGTTTCGTGATAACGCGCTTCGTCAAGGCTGGAAAACTGCAGATTGCGATTCAAAAACAACCTCGTGTCATTCTTATATCTAGTCAGGACAATTTTCTGATACGGCGTCTGCTGCTGCCACATCACCGGATCTTTATACGTTCGCTTGTCGATTCCGTGCTCAATTTCTGTCGCGAAAATAAAGAATCCCACCAGCAACATTGTCGCAATAACGCTAATTGTCATCACAATTTTCGACGCTTTCATTTGCTTAAGAATCAGAACCGCAACGCCAATATTCAAAGCCGCCACCAGATACGCACTGCGCATCAAACCAAGATACGGAAGCATAACGAGCGGGAATAATAGCGACGCAATTAGCGCCCCAAAATAATCGAGTGCTAAAATCTTGCTAAATAATTTCACCGAAGACTTGCGCCCGAACTCCTGAAACATTTTCATTAAAAGCGGAATTTCCAGCCCGATACAAATACCAATTGCCAGACTTATGACGGCAAAAATCAGCCAATGCGAACGCGTAAAAACGAAGCCCAAATACATCAGCATCACCGAATTTCCGCCAATTAATCCCAGAATAATTTCGTTTGTCGCGAAACTGGTCGCTGGATGGAGCTTGATGTAATTGACCAGCAGCGAGCCAATTCCCATGCCAAACAGCGTCACACCCGTCGCCAAGCTGAAGCTCAAAATCGAATCGCCCACCAGATATGACGCAGCTGCGCCTAAAATTAGCTCGTAAATAATTCCGCCAATTGCTACCAAAATTGCCGCCGCAAATAAAGCAATTTGCTCCCGTTTTTTCGTACTTGATCGTGACATTATAACTCCTTTTATTTACCAAGCCCGCCGCTGCTGCCGCCGTAAACACTGCGCGATCCACCGTGACCTCCGCCACTGCTACTATCAGAATTGTTGTCAAAAATGAACGCAAACAAAATAATAGCGATAAATATGACAACGACAATAATCGTCGTCCAGTCAATCGGCTTAATGGTCCTGCCAAACATTTCCTTTTGTTCTTTGTCGCTCAACTGAATCTTACGATAAGCGTCGTACTCGCGATTATTATACTTCTCAATCGTGATCAACTGACGGTTTTTCGGCGCGCTAGTATCCTTCAAAGTAGCGTACGCCATCAGTTCTTTCGGGAAAACTTGGTACGTGTTTTTGCCCTTGATGTTCATAATTTCACCAATTCCAACCTCGTCAACCACCACAACGTGATCCTTGCCGTCCTGCTCAGAAACGGTGAATGATTGACCTTTTTCCAATTGCGTTGGATCAATTGCCTGAGTAAAACGAATCGGCTCGTACAGAGAAACGGTTTGATCGCTGTGATCATATTCCACCCAGCTATCATAATCAGCCAGCCCTGTAATCTCCCACTCTTCCCAATAGTAAAATCGCTTGTCTTTCTTATCCCATTCGCGAAAAAGCAAACAGCCAACAACTCGCAAATTCGTCTTCTTGCCGGTCAAAATCTGGTTAATTTTAAGTCGCGCCTTGGTTCGTTTCATATTACAATGCCATTTCTCTCATAATTATGTTTTTTGCACCCAGCAGCCGTGCAATCATCTCTTTTATTTGTTGCAATTTATCATCATCCAGTATTTTACAGGTTGTCATCGCTATATACGCCACGCCGCTTTCCGGCCACGTATGAATCGCGATATGCGACTCCGACAAAAGCAGAGCAGCGCTGATTCCTTGCGGGGAAAATTGATGCGTTACCGATTCCAAAGAGTGCAAGTCCGCCAATTCCGTAACATTTCTTAACATTTTCTGCAGCTCATCCGCATCATTAAGCAAGGCAGGATCAACTTCGCTCACTTTTATAGTTATAGATTGGACCGCAGACGCATGCATATTATAGTAATTATATCACCTCTGGAGCGTCAGGAGTAAAGATGAAACGCGACTCTTAGGGGTATCGGTATTTAGATTGTTGGGGAATTATAACCAAATAATACAGAAAAAATCCCTGAATCTCAGGCATATGGAGGAGCTACCAGCAGAGGCGGATACAATCGTGATCATATAAATATAGTAGCTAGCCCAGCCGAGACTGGCAGATACAATACGGCTACAATAGCTGATTTTAATGGGAATATAAGCTTAAAGAACATTTCACAAAGAAGAGAAGGAGAAATAAAAAATCTCTCCCAACAACGAGAAGAGATTTCGAAAGCTTCGGATGGAGGCGCAAATGTTGTTCCATCATCCACCAATAGCGATAGCTATGTCGGCGGCGCGCCAGTTTCCGCCGGTCGGAGCTCTGATGGTGCTAATATAGCACAAGAAGCCCAAAATGTCAATGAAGGCAATGTGTTAGCTTATGATATTTCAGGCATAAGAAAATCGACTGGGCGCGGACTCGATGGTTCCGCTATTAGCGCAGATGCGCTTGACCAGTCGATTGACAACTCCAGTATACCAAACAATCCTCAAGATGTCAATGACGAAAACAACCACATTACATCCTCATGGAGCCAGCAGAGACGAACCCATACACCCTGAAGAAATAGAAAATAATATCTCTAAATAAAAGGTATTCAATGCAATGACACTAGATTTGCCAACCAGAATGTCAACGGCGATGGTAACCATGCCAGTGCTGCTCAGTTGCCAGAATATGGCCAAAATAATACTTGCACAATACTATTAAGTGAGATACACTGTAGTTACAGTCCCTTAAGTAAGGATTGTATCAATATCTAAATTGTTCTAGGTTTCTATAATAATCTGGCGGTAAAAATCCGCTGTAAAGTATATGAAATACTGGAGCAAAGCACTAATCCGCTCACTTGTTGGGCGGATTATCTTTTTTATGAGTAAAGTATTTACGCTTTCAAATATTCTATTTTGGTTGTATAATTGCATTAAATTATCTCAAAAAAGGACCATCATGACTCAAAAATATTCATATTCACCAAAAAAATATTCACTAGGACTAGATATCGGGACATCTTCAATCGGCTGGGCGGTATTGGACTTAGATAAAGAGCGCATCCATGATTTAGGGGTGCGCATTTTTGAGCGACCAGAAGTACCAAAAACCGGCAAGAGTCTTGCCGAACCGCGCAGGATTGATAGATCCAATAGACATCGACTAAGGAGACGTCGACAAAGGCTTAATTATCTCAAGCGGTTCTTTATTGATAACAATTTGATATCAGAGAGTCGCATAGGTGATATGCTTAGCCCAACTCACCCCAAAAAGTGGAGGCCAATCTATGATCCCTACGCTCTACGTATCAAGGGTTTGAATGAAAGACTCTCGCCAGAAGAGCTATTCGTAGCTCTTTATCATATAGCAAAGAGACGTGGATATAAGAGTAATCGTATATCTGTAGAAGAGCAGGATATTGAAGGATCTCAAGTGTTATCAGCTATTTCTGAAAACAAACTACTTTTGGAAAAGTATAAGACAAAATCGGTAGCCAAAGTACTTACGCTTGATGAAAAATTCAAGAACAATAAACGCAATAAAATAAACACATATAAAAATTCATTTGTTCGTAAGAATTTTGAAGATGAAGTGATGCTGCTTCTTGATTCTCAGAAAAAATTTGGCCTTAAACTACCATATGAAAAGATACAAACCTTGTTGTACGGTGATATAAAAAATGGCAACTACAATGGTATATTTTCACAGCGACCATTCATGACAAGTGAACTGATTAAAAAGATGCGTGGTTATTGTGAATTCGAGCCAGAAAAGCCTCGCGCACCAAAGGCTAGCTATAGCTTTGAGCTATTTCGTCTCGCCCAAAATCTATCCCATCTTCGCATTGTAGTCGATCGAGAGACTCGACAGTTGTCTGAGGATGAGATCGCAAAAATAATCGAGAAAGCAAAGAACGTCAAAGTACTAAAATATGAGCATATTCGTGACATACTTGGATATAAGGACGACCAAAGCTTTAGTTTTGCTCAGGGTATGATACGTGGCAAAATTAAAAATGACGACAAAAAGAACGGTGAAAGTAATAAATTCGACTCAATGATATTTTACCATACTGTCAAAAAAGCTCTCGAACAACATCCAAAAGATTGGGACATACTAGCTACCAATAATTTTGAGCTATTAGATACAGCAGGGTTAATGCTGACGGTAAATAAAGACGACTCAAGTCTGCGTACAGAACTATCCAAATTAAATATAAGCACCTATGCCGTTGAAGCACTTTTACCAATCAACGTTAGCGGCTTTGTCCATTTGTCATTTGACTCTCTCCATAGAATAACCCCATGGCTACTAAGAGGATTAAACTATAGCGAAGCGGTTGAAAAGGCTGGCTACAGCTTTTCTCAAAGTCTTTCTGGCAACAAGAAGAAATTACCGCCATTGTCAGAGAAACAAGCAGCACAAATTACTAACCCTGTTGTCAAGCGTGCAGTGTCTCAGACTATTAAAGTAGTTAATGCAATTATCAGGAAGTATGGCATGCCATACAGTGTAAAAATAGAAACAGCAAGTGAGCTGGCAAAAAATGCCCAAGAACGTAATAAGATAAAAAATATTCAAGACGAGAATGCTGAATATAACGAAAAAATTAAGCAGAAACTTATCACTGAATTTAATATACCAACACCAACAGGACTACAAATTACTAAGTTTAAATTACGTGAGCAGCAAAACGGTGTTAGCCTTTACTCAGGCAAAGAAATAAATCTTGAAAATCTTTTCGCCGATGAACATTATGGCGAGATAGATCACATTATACCATTTTCACGCTGCGGCAACGATGGATTAAACAATAAAGTTTTGGTTTTTGCAGACGAAAATCAAGAGAAAGGAAATCTGACACCATACGAGGCGTGGGGTGGAGATGATAAAAAATGGACACAATTTGAAGCGCGCGTAAGAGCAACCGCTGGATTGCCAACCGCTAAAAGAGACCGCCTTCTGTCAAAAAGTAAACTAGTTGAAGATTGGAATGTCCGCGCACTCAACGACACTCGATATATTTCACGTTTTTTACGTCAATACATTCGTGACAATTTAGATTTTCCTAAAATCGAAGGCGAGACTGGTGCGCAGAGAGTCTTCTCACCAAGTGGATCAATCACTTCATATTTAAGAAGGGTGTGGCATGTTGGCAATAAAAATCGCGATGATAATAATTTGCACCATGCGGCTGACGCCTGTATTATTGCCGCGACAAGTCCAAGCATTATTCAAAAAATATCAAGTCTTAATAAATACTACGAATTATTCAAATATACTGATAAAAACGAGATTGTCGATAAACTAACAGGAGAGGTTCTTGATCGTAATCAATTTGAACAGCATATAGCAGATCTTGAGCCCTGGAATGATTTTGGTAAGGAGGTGCGAAAACGCAGTAAACCGTATAATACACCAAGCGAACTCCATAATGAACTAACTGGTCTAAAAAACTACGACGAAGAATTTCGTTTGAGCACACTGCCTATATTTGTTTCACGCATGCCTAAACGCTCCGGAAAAGGCTCGGCAAATGATGCGACTTTCCGATCACCTAAAATCGTAGCAGGTTACATTGACGAAAAAGGAAAACCCGCCATTGCACGCAAACATCGAGTGTCGCTCCATTCTGTAGATCTTAAAAAATTATACGATTCACCAATTCGTGAAACAGATCCTAAACTGTACAAAATTCTGGAACAGCGACTCAAGGATTTTAATGGTGATCCAAAAAAAGCATTTGCCGAGAGCGTTTACAAACCAACAAAAGACGGTAAGCGTGGCAATATTGTACGCAGTATAAAAATATATAACACACGAGATTCAAGAAGTGGATTCTTAGTTAACAAGCAAAGAGCCTTTGTGAATAATGGTAAGACTATTCGTCTTGATGTTTATAAACGTAAAAACTATAAAGATATATACGAATATTATTTTACTCCAGTCTACACTCATTTGATAAACACTCAAAGGATTGAGGTTTTGCCAACACCTACTGGCCGGAGTAAGAACGAAAAGGCAGATTTTGATACTATCCGAACAGAGGGTAATAAGATATATGCGACACTAGAGAATGGATTTATAAAGCAATTCTCCATATATCCAAATGACTACGTGCGAATATATTTTGATAACGAGATCGTTGAAGGATACTACGTAAAATACAACACTAACGACAGTAGTTTAAAACTTATAAAACACAGTGACACGAGTAAAAACGATAGCGACTTAATCAGTAAAGTAGCTAAAACCGCCACCCTCATTGAACGTTACGACATTGCCGTCCTCGGCGATAACTACAGGTGGCTATAAATGGCCTGGCGTGTTATAGCTATCGAGAATCCTGCAAGACTTAGCTTGCGCGACAACCAGCTAGTAATTGCGCAAGATGTCGAAGCAACCTTACCAATCGAGGATATCGACTCGCTCATTCTGGACGGCTATGGTATCATCACAACCACAAATCTACTCACAGCACTAGTGACCAATGGTACGACGACTATAATATGCGATGAAAAGCATTTACCCGCCAGTGTACTTTTGCCATATTCACAGCATTCACGTCAAGCCAAAGTCTCGCGTCAACAATTGTCCATGAGTCAACCCTTAAAAAAGCAACTATGGCAACAAATTATTATCAGTAAAATCACAAATCAAGCAGACGTCTTGCGATCTCGCGGGCTAGACGACTCCACTTTGCGGTCTTTTACTAACGATGTTAAATCGGGCGACACCAGCAATCGCGAGTCAATCGCTGCTCGCATATATTTTGACCAGCTACTCGATGATGCCACGCGACGTAAGCCTATTTGGCATAATGCCGCGCTCAATTATGGTTACGCGATAGTGCGCAGTCATATAGCTCGGCATGTCGCCGCTCGTGGGCTCGTTGCCTCACAGGGAGTTTTTCATCACAATGAGCTCAATAGTTTTAATCTAGCCGACGATTTGATTGAGCCGTACCGTGCCGCTGTCGATTTATATATCTTCGAAAAAGTTGCACCACTTCATGTCGGCGACCGCGACGCCAGCCTTACCAAGCATGATCGCGAACTTATTATTGACATATTAAATTATTATGTTATAATCAAAGATAAGAAGTTTACTATAAAACATGCGGTTGAGCGGACGGTTGAAAGCTTTATCGAATGTATCGAGGTAAGGGAGGCGCGTAAGCTTCTTTTGCCAAAAATCGCCCCCCTAACAGGGAAGGGATGTCATATAAAATCATGAGGGTCGCGGTATTTTTCGATTTGCCGACCAATACTAAAACAGAGCGTAAGGCCGCAACACAGTTTCGTAAATTCTTATTGGACGATGGTTTTGATATGCTCCAATACAGCATATATACGCGGCTATGTCCAAATCGTGACGTTGCAGAAAAACATATGATGCGAATTAAGAGACACGCTCCGGACAGCGGTTCAGTGCGATTGCTTTATTTAACAGAGCATCAATTTACACACATGCATGTTATTGTTGGCGAAAAAACTACTCAAGAAAAGTCCGTTCCAGCTGGGCAATTAGCATTTTTCTAACCAAAAATCCCCCTCGTAGCAGAGGGGGATTTAAGGAAGTATTATATCAATATCTAAATTGTTAGGGAACTATAACTAAGGTTTCTGCCCTTGAAAAAAAAGACGAATTATATCAATATCTAAATTGTTAGGGAACTATAACGCGATGAGGTTAGTTCTGGTAGCGGTCCATATTATATCAATATCTAAATTGTTAGGGAACTATAACCTGAGCAATTAGCTCTTATAGAGTCATCAGATTATATCAATATCTAAATTGTTAGGGAACTATAACCATACTTTTTTTATTTTTTTATACTTTTTATTATATCAATATCTAAATTGTTAGGGAACTATAACCATTGTAAAAGAAATTCTGCACACGGCGCTATTATATCAATATCTAAATTGTTAGGGAACTATAACCTAGACCACGCAAGTATTCTTCACGTTGGCATTATATCAATATCTAAATTGTTAGGGAACTATAACCAAGATCATAAACACTTTTGTATTCCTCTCATTATATCAATATCTAAATTGTTAGGGAACTATAACATTTGGCGAAGGCGTTCGTATCCGCGCCAGATTATATCAATATCTAAATTGTTAGGGAACTATAACTCGTTGTGTGTCCGCGTCGCCTATGATGAATGAATATTTAAAAGCCCGAAAGCGCGACTTTTCTATTTTTGCTTAGTCTTTTTTATTGATATTGACCAGCAAAATTATTATGATTATCAGTAGCAATACTGAGATTAACAATTCCCCCATCGTAAATGAGTGAAAAATAATTCCATTATCAAGTATTTTAGTTCCGTTTGCCATATTATCCTCCTGCCCTCATTTTAGCATAAAATACGTTGTTTATTTTACGCGCTCATTTATGTATTTTAGCTTATCAAATGTATAAATTATTACGAAGTCGAAGGACACCATAACAATATAGCCAACTAAGCGTATTGCGGAATCTAGCAAATAGCGACAAACTGTAATCGCATGGTTTGGGCATCCATGCGACTACTTCCGCCTCCTGAAAATGGCCGTAGCGTAACTGGTGAGATAAACTGGAGGCTTGAGCAGTCGCTTAAAAAGTAGTATGATGGCTGGGCAGTTGTTGTGATTTGCAGCTGTCATTGCATGAAGGCACCTCAAAAACGAGATGTCTTTTTTGACGGCTTCGAAAAAAATAATAAATATACTCCAAATACAAGCTTAATTGCCGAGTCAATATATGCTATCACTTCTAAAGGTATAGCAATAAAAATGTATCCTACAAAAATATTAATGGCGCAAATAAGACCTAAATATATCATTGATTTTCCATGCACAAAATAATACAGGAAAAAATGCAGTGCAGTTGCCATCAGCGCTCCCAGCCAAATCAATCTCCAATTTTCAGTCGCAAAGAATGGTCCGCCCAGCAAAACCATTAAGATAAATAATAAAATAACGGCATATAAAGATACTTTCTTTTGAAATTCACTCGAAGAGCCATCAGACAGCCTATTCAACACCTTTTTATTCATGTTGATTGAGAAAAAACTAATAATATACCCAATGCTAAATACTTGCATATTTATTATTTGCTTTCCTCCTGTTAAAGTAGCTATTGAAATAATCGCCGCTATTACAATTAGCCACAATCCACACGCTCTCTTATAATTGAATTCCAACTTTTCATCTTTATTATAATTTAAAAAAGTCATAAATATCTCCGATAAAATTATCACTCTTATTATATCACCGCAACGATAAAGCCTAAAAATCGTAAGCATTTATTATCAACATATGATAAACTAATCTCATGGAAACGCTTATATTTATAGTTATAGTAGCCGCCGTAATTATTTTTCTGGTAATCAAAGTAAGACAGGGGACTGACGGCGACACAAGCCCAATTAAAACCCCAATAAAGAAAGAATATGTATACATCAAAAAATCTTGCGCAATGACGCCAAGTGAATTATCGTTTTACAAAACACTACACGAAGCGGTAAACGGATGTGTAATTATACCTCAGGCTCATTTAAGCATGTTTTTGGATCATGAGATAAAAGGGCAAAGTTGGAAAGCGGCTTTCGCGAGAATAAACGGTAAGTCTGTAGATTTTCTAATTTGCACCAATGATATGAAACCTCTCATAGCTATTGAGCTTGATGATAGTACTCACAACCAGCCCGATCGAAAAACGCGCGACGATTTTGTCAATTCGATCATGGCCAATACTAACATGCCCCTACTGCGATTTAAGGCAGGCGAATGGAATAGTGAAATAATTAAGCACAGAATCACCCAAGCTCTTTCGCAAAATTAGCGATTAAAAAACAATAGAACAAAATACGAACTAATTATGAGTTAATTTTTAAGTGTACATAAAGCCGAATCCGGCTGAGTATTTATATTGATAAATTTTGCGCAATACAAATATAAATTATAAATCCGAGCCAATGCAGATAAACCAATATACAACATAAAACGCACCAAGCTGACAAATAGGGCGGTCTATAAAATAGTAAACGATAAGTAGGTTGATTTGGTGAAAATGAGATAAATTTATCGCGAATAAAGACGATGGAATAGTCGTGTTTTAGATATAGTTTTAATGTCGCACAATGTACCTTTTACGCAATAATAAATACCATACAAAGATGAATATACATATGTCTGCATATATTCGCTAACACCTTATAAAACGAACTTTTTCTGATAATTCGGCTAGGGAATCTCTACTACATACAACCTCATAAAACATACTGTCTTTTATAAAAAAATACACCAACAAAATACGAACTTAAAAATATTTTTTTAATTCCAACACTACACATGCCGGAGTGCTACATTGATATTTTTACATCAATATAAACTCTGAGTATGCGCGCCGTAAGCTCGTTAAGTTTTCCACAATGCATTTTATATTATTTGACATTTTTATATTTTTATTGCCCTACTCCCCTAGCTTATCATTTTGCGATTATTTGACTTTTGCATATTTTTATATTGTTATATATATTTTCTACACCATACAGAAATAGAACAAAAAGAGAACTTATTCTATCCAGAAGAGAAGTTGACCGCCCCTACTTATAGAACGACCTTTGATCTACCCTAACGTCTATATACCCTGGCTTCGTGCCATTGTTGTCCAAATAACTCAAAGTAGCTATCGCCTGTTTAACCTGAGCCTGAGCAGACCTATCCACCGTCATACGAATCTGGGTTTCCCTGCCCTCAACCTTAAACCAGACTTGACGCACAGTATTAGCCGGCAGAATAACCTCTGAAACATTCATTTTATGTTGCGAAAATTCAGACACGGCTTGACCAAGGAAGCTCAAGAATTGACGATTGATAACTTCTTGACCGCCTCTAGTCGGTAGGCCACTTTCATCACGAACAGCAACCGTAGGCGCAGCAAAATAATTCCGCTCAAAAGTAACGCCGCTATCATCAACAAAATAAATCTTATCCCCGGAAGACCACTGAGCCACTGGCTGCCTAAACGTCAACTTAACAGCTGATCGCGCTAGAAAATCTCCCTCCACGCGAATGTTTTTTACTTCAGGAGCTTTCTGTAAAAAGAATTGCTTTAGGTCATTATTATTGAGGAAGAATCGAAACCTCTCCGCTGGATGAGCGCTGTAATATTCATTAAGAACGCTCACGTATTTATTAGCGTTACTGGAACTTTTTGCGTCGGGAGTTTGGATTGAAATATTAATTGTCAATTGGAACAAAAGAAATATCACAACAAGCAGGCTTATCGCAGTCGCAAACATTTTCCGCATTACACGGCGACGTTTTTTCACCAATTCGTGCGTCTCGAGTCTCTCAGAAGTCTCCAAAGGAGAGGATGTTTGGCGGCTATTAAGCGTCCTGTTCCGACGATACGATTGGGCGGGCAAATCATCGTAATTCTCAGTTCGACGACGCGCTGCGATTTCTCGACGGCTTAGATTCTCGTCCGATTTTTTCTTAGAGAAGGGGAATTTCACTTTCGCCTACCCTGCCTTCGCACTGTAGTAAGAATAATCTTCGCCATATCTTTAGCCGCGTTTGGCTTGGCAAATTTACCAAAGTTATCGCCCAGACCTTTAAGAATTTTCTGAGATTTTAATACGCCAATTATTTTTCGTGCCAAGATTTGGTTGTCCTTATCCAACTCGTCTTCGGAAACTATCAACGCCGCCAATGCGTCCTGGTAAACCTTAGCGTTTTTCAATTGATGCCCGCCTGTCAAATGACCGTTAGGGATGATGATTGTCGGTTTATGTAGCGCCGCCAATTCCAAAAGAGTAGTCGCCCCTGCCCTGGTCACGACTATATCCGCCGCCGCCAAAACTTCCGCCATTCCGTTATGAACAAACGCCTGCAGCCGCCAGCCTTCTCGCTCGTCAGTTTGCTCGAGAATTTCTTCATATTGCTGATTTCCCGATATCAAAAACACTGAATTCTCGGAAAGCAGGTTTTCCCTAATTGCTACAATCGCGGAATTAATTCGGCCTGCTCCGAGTCCACCGCCAGTAATAACAACCAACGGTTTGTTGACGTTAAAGCCCAATTTTTCCTTCAATTCTTTCCTCTCAGCCTCAGAATATGGATGGAATTCTGGCGCAACTGGAATGCCAACATATGAAGCTTTTTCCGGTGGATAATTGTAATATTCAAGCGGCGCGCCCGTGCCAATAGCTTTTGCAAAGGGACTCAATAAGCGATTCGTCAAACCTGGATGCGCGTCAGAATCATGCAAAACCAACGGAATTCTTAATAGCCGAGCCGCATAACCAACCGGCAAACAAACATATCCGCCCTTAATAAAAATAACATCTGGACGCCACTTCATAAGCTTAAACAAACTCTGGAAAAATCCAACCATCACCTTAAAACCGTCGCGCAAATTTGGAAATAAAATTGACGGATGTAAATGAAATGAGATGCTTTTTCCGTGATATCGGCGTAATTTTCCAGCAATAATCAAATCGACTGGAATATTTTCATCGAACTTAGCAAAAATCCCGCGCGCGCTGGCACCAAATTTTTTATCACACCAAAAACGAAGCTCGTGATCACCAGTTTTCTGTAATTCTCTAAATACGGCTACCACTGGCGTAACGTGTCCGCCTGAGCCGCCGCCGACCGCTAAGATCTTGGCCACTTTCACCCTCCTCTAATGCTTTATGTGACGTATATTTGGAAATTTGGAAAACTAAACCGAGCGCTGCCGCGATAAACAACATACTTGTACCACCATAACTTAATAATGGCAATGGAATTCCGGTAAGTGGCGCCAGCCCTGTCATTGCGGCGATATTCAGTATCACGTGAGAAGCAATCCAGCCAAAAATTCCCGCCACAATTAGTCGCAACGTCACGTTTGGAAGTCTCGCGGCTACGTGCAAAATTGACAATAATAAAGCTGTAAATAGCGCCAATATAGCCATTAAACCGACAAAGCCAAACGTTTCTCCCATGACAGCAAAAATTGAATCGTTAGTCGCCTCTGGAAGATATCCTGTCGCCTGAACGCTTTTGCCAATTCCAAGCCCCAGAAGCCCGCCAGAGCCAATCGCAATTCTAGCCTGCTGGATGTGATAATTCTTGTTCTCCTGACTACTCGTCCCTTTATGGCTATCGCCTTGCACGAAAGTCATCACGCGCTCAATTCGGTGTGGCGACGTAAAAATCATCACCAAACCACAAAGCGCAACAATCGCCAGAATCTTCTTGAAAATCTTCCAATCAATTCCAGCCACTAAAATCATTGATAAGATAATCGCTATCAACGAGATTCCCGTTCCCAAGTCTTTTTGTAAAAACACAATCATCAGCAGCGATAATCCGGAAATAATGCCCAGCGGAATGATAGTTTCTTGGATATCGTTCAATTTTCCCTGTTGTGAGCGACGCCCTAAAAATCCCGCCAAAAACAATAGCACGCCATATTTAAGTAACTCTGCCGGTTGAAAGCTACCTAATCCTCCCAGATAAAACCATCTATACGCGCCGTTAGTTTCTTGCGCAAACGACAAATGAAGTACTGCGCCTGAGAGAAATAGTAAAATACATAGCGCAAATCCAGCGTAGAGAATGTATTTTGATCTCTCACCAGTAAACCATTTGTACGGCGTAAAATAAAACGCAGAAAAAGCCACGACAGCAATAAGCACACTCGTCAGCTGCTTACCAAAGAAATACGTATCGCTATAATTCGTGCCGTAAGCATAATTCATCACGTTGGCACGTTGTGGCCCCAGCGCATACATAACAATCAGCCCAAGTAGCAACAAAAGCCCCATATAAAGCACAATCTGGTACATTGGCCGATGACTTCGAACCGGCTGAGCGATAGATTGACGATTTTTGGCGACCGAATTACGCAATATGACCTCCAGCGAGCGCCAGCATCACACCGATAAACGCCATCACGCAGCCAATAACCCAGAAGCGCATCGTCACTTTAGTTTCTGGCCAACCAATCGCCTCCAAGTGATGATGAATCGGCGCAGACAAGAAAATCTTTCTCTTAAACAGCTTCTTGCTGACGATTTGAGCCAAGCTTGATCCCGCCTCAATTACAAATAGCAGACCAATCACAGGAAGTAAAAGCAAAGAGTCGGTCAGCATTGCTACAACACCTAAGCTGGCGCCATAAGCAAAACTTCCAACGTCACCCATGAAGAATCGAGCTGGATAAATATTGAACCATAAATAGCTCAAGAGTACTCCGACAACCGTAAAGCAAAATCCCGCCAACAGAACATGTTGCTGTAATAAAGCAATCACACCAAACGCACCAAAACTAGCACTTAGCAATCCACCAGCCAGACCATCCATTCCGTCAGAGATATTAACGGCGTTACCGGTAGCCACCACTGCAAACGCAAATAGCGGAACAATCATCCACCCAATATTCACATCCCCCATGAACGGAACATGGAAGCTTGTTACGCCCAGTTTAGCAAAGAAAAACCAGCCAAGCACTGCACCGATCAGCGTAATTAGTGCAAACTTCACTGGACTACGAAGTCCCGCCGCGCCGCCCCCAAGACCACGCAGATTGATGATATCGTCAATTATCCCAACAACTCCACCACCAACCAACGCCGCCAGAGGAAGCCAAGTCTGAGCTCGGTCTAGATTGAAGAAAATTGTCACCACAAATATTGAAATCACACCAATCATCCCCGCCATGGTTGGAATATTTCGCCGCAATTTTGCGGCTTGGAATTTGGCAAAAACCTCTAGCTTTTTTCCATCAGTGCTTTCCGACCTTTGGCGCTTCCAGAAGCGATATCGATAAGCGAAAAACGTATAAATTGGCGTTAAAAACATCGCTAGTAAAAACGCGCCGACGCTGAGTAAAAATACGTGCGTCAATTCGTTGGTCATTGTTTGTAAAGCTATTCCCATATTTATTCCTTTGGTGCTATTTTCATATAATCAATCATCCAGTTGGATATATCTGTAAAAATTGGTCCAGCGTGAAGATTTCCTTGCAAATTAATCCCCTTGCCCGGAGCCGCTACACGTACCATTATGACATATTCGGCGCCATTTTTTCCACCACCATAACCAATATATACAGCAATCGTTTCCTTCTGGGTGTAAGCGCCATTAACCACCGCTTCAGAAGTACTAGTTTTTCCACCGATTTCATAGCCAGATTTGTCGCTTTTTGACAAGAATGAAGATCGGCGCGCCGTCGTTAGCATCGTTCGCATCTGCGATGATGTGCTGCCGCTTACGGTTTGGCGAATGACTTTATTTTCCGACGATTTCAGATTGCCAGATTCGTCAATTGTGCCAACGAGAATAGTTGGCTTGTAATATTGACCGCCGTTAACTAGCGATGAAAATCCAGCTGCGACCTGAATCGTAGTCAAATTCATACTTTGCCCGTAAGTCATAGCCGAATAACGAACCTCATTTCCTTCAGCGCTATCTGGCGGATAAATATAACCCGAAGTCTCACCCAGCTCAATTCCCGTCTTCTGACCAAACCCAAATTTGTCATGATAATATTCATACAAAGTCTGACGAGCCGGCAAATTAATCTGTGAACCATTTCCTAATTTTCGAATCGCAGTAATCGTACCAACGTTGAGCGAATTATTAAACGCGCCTTGAATCGTCATTGGACCGCCCAAACCTCTCAGAGCGTTACACATCGTGCGGTCAGCGACTTTAATACAATCGGTATTATTATACGTGCTAGATGGCGTAATAACACCCTTGTCAATTGCCGTAGCAAAGCTAAAAGATTTGATAACCGAACCCGGCTCAAATGGCACCATCGACGCGCTATCCATGAACACCGACCCGTTTTTCTGCTTAGTAAAATCTGCTGGATTATAAGTCGGATAATTCGCCATTGCCAAAACCTGACCGTTTTTCGGATTCATAACAATCACACTTCCCTCGGTGGCGCCAGCCGCTTCGACTCCCTTTTTCAGCGCCAATTCAGTCTGGCTTTGAATATTCCTATCCACCGTCAGCGCTAAATTATCACCAGGCTTCGCCTCGATTCGCATATTATTTTTTCCAACCGTCAAAGGTATGTTTCTAACGTCAGTTACAGATTGCAATAGCCCGTCCCGACCTTTAAGTTGCTTATTCAAAGAACCTTCGACGCCATATTGACCTTCGCCAGCCGCATTCACAAATCCAAGTACGTGCGCACCCAGTTCGCCCTCAGGATAATTTCGAATAGAGCTTTGTTGATACAACACGCCCGCAAAGTTTTTCTTTTTCAATTTTTCCGCTTGAGTCCTGGTGATATTTTTCGCCAAAACTTCATAACGCGACTTTTTATTATTAAGCCTTTCAGACACGTTTTCCGTCATTTCACCGCCAGCAATTTCCCTCAAACTATCAACAAGCTGATTCCGCTCTTTATCGTCAATCGACTGCGGATCCGCAATCACCGTATAGACCGCCTGATTAAGCACCACAGGAACTGGCGTTTTTCCGTCCATCATGTAAATTTTCCCGCGCTCCGCAGGAATGATAAATTGACGCTGCTGACTCGCTCGCGCCAACTCCGTATATTTGCCATATTGCAAAATCTGCAATTGGAATAATCGCAACACAAAAGCCGCCATCACTACTAGTAAAGCGATGGCTAACCAACCAGTTCTTGAACGAATAAGCCGCTGCATATTGCTTATCTTATTATATCACTATTGAGCGTAATGCGTTTCGGTTGTTGTCATTGCCGAAGCGACATTGCTATTCTTCACCTTCTCTAGCGCCGTCAGACGCGCATTCTGCACTTCCAATTCTGACTTTTTTGCGCTTAGTTCGGTGATTTTTGTATCCAGACTCTGAGCTTCATAGCCGTAAGCTGTAAGTCTGGTTGCCTGAGTAAGATAAATCAAGCCCAGTACTGTAATCATCAATGCAACTAGCACTGTATGAGCAACAGGACCAAGTTTGACCTGAGACTGAAAACGTGTAGAATTCTGATTTCGGCGCAATTGACCGTGTGAACGTCGTGAAGTGAATGTGGTGGTGTTTGTCATTTGTCTCTATCTTTTATGTTTATATTTGTGTTTAGCATAACAAACCAGCCCGCCCGTTAAAGACAGGCTGGTCTTTCTAAGGTATATTCCGGAATACGCTTTAGTCTAGCCGCGGCGTACTGAAACAGCCTCTGGCTTGTCTGTATTCTGGAATTCTACTTTGATGTGGATTGGCATAATAGCCTCCTTCTTTTTTGTTTTATTTTTTCACGGCGTATCGAAACTTTGCACTTCGACTACGCGGATTGTGAACATCTTCAGTTCCAGACACCGGTTTTTTCTCTGGAACAATCAACTCAGCCTCATATCCAGCCATCGCTTGCTCAGAAAAGTAACGCTTAATCAACCTATCTTCCAAGCTATGAAAACTAATTATTCCTACTCGCCCACCCTTATTAAGTAAGCGTGGCAAAAGTGGCAATAATTCTTCAATCAGCTTAAGTTCGCGATTGACTTCAATGCGTAGCGCCTGAAAGGTACGAGTCGCAGGATGATGCTTCATACTACCGCGACCAACGGTTTGCTTGATCAGATCAGCCAGCTCAGTCGTTCCCTGAATTGGTCGAGCTTTTACAATTGCCTGTGCAATTCGCCTTGCTCGCCCGGAATTTTCCTCGCCGTAACGAATAATCAGCTGCGTCAAATCATCAACCGAATATGAATTGACAATATCTGCCGCTGTGATTTCCGTCCGATTGTCCATCCGCATATCAAGCGGACCGTCAAATCTGAACGAAAAACCTCTCTCTGCTCTGTCAAGCTGCGGTGACGACACCCCCAAATCAGCCAAAATCACGTCAAACTTACGTCCCTGCTTGACCAAATCTTGCGCTGCGCTCACAAAATCTTTGTGAATTAAAGTTACGCCTTTTTCAGCCAAATCACCCAATGTCTTAATCGCGTTTTCGTCGCGATCTACTAACACTGAACTCAAGTAATTATCCGTCCTATTTAAGAATGCCCTGGCATGGCCGCCATAGCCAGCCGTCAAGTCAAGATATGACTCACCTTCGACTGGCTGCAGCTTGCTAAGGGTTATCTCCAAAAGTACGGGAACATGAATCGGTTCGCTCGCTTGGAGTTCTTCCGACTGTGGTGGATGTTCTTTAATACTCATCATTATTCCATTATACAGAAATAATGCTCGAGATCACCTAACTGGATATTTAATTCTGGCTTTTTTGTATTTGTGTTTTGTTTGTTTTTGTTGTCTTAGAGTGGAAATTTATTGATTGTCAGTAACAACCATGTTTTCCAAAGAGACTTATGTGTGAGGTGGAGTTTTTTTGGGAGGTGTTTGAGGAAGGTGCGTTGCCGTTTTTAATGTGGAGCAAATTGCCACATGCCATTTTCAAATACCCAGATAGTTGATCTCGAGAGGTTTCTAATTGTTAAAGTGCTTAGCTAATCTACTATTCCGCATTCTCGGCCGCTATTAGCCGAAAATATTCCCCTGCTCGCACAGCAACGACCTCTCTGTCAATTCCAGCGTAGTCGAGCAAATGCTGCTCAATCGTCACTCGTCCTTGTTTTTGGTCGAGCGCCGATGCGGTTTTACCTCGTCGGAATTTAACGTTCAGGTCGGCAACTCGCTCATCCAGAATACTTCCTGTTAGAGCGCTTTCCACTTCCCGATCCCAGATTTGCTGTGGATACAAGTGGAGATATCTGCCAAACCCGCGAGTTAGCACGACGCCTGATGCAAATTCTGCCCTGAGTTCAGCCGGAATTGTCAAGCGTCGCTTGTCGTCCAACTTACGCTCAAAGTAATCTGTCTGCACGTCGTCCTTCCTTCGTGGTAGATTAGTTGTTTTTTACAGTGGATGTTTGTTTTTGTTGGTGATTTTCCATCAACTTTCGTTCCACTGACTCCACTATACTACCCACAGCTACCCACTTGC
Source organism: Candidatus Nanosynbacter sp. TM7-076 (assembly GCF_022828325.1). Lineage (GTDB taxonomy): Bacteria > Patescibacteriota > Saccharimonadia > Saccharimonadales > Saccharimonadaceae > Nanosynbacter. Next base: position 71,257 of record NZ_JAJQJS010000004.1, on the reverse strand, counting down.
AAGCCCTTTTTATGACTTTTTACCCATTTTTGCGTCAAATAAAAACTTTTCCACATTTTTGTGGAAAAGCCTAGTGTCGGGTTGATGCAAGTCGACGCTATTTAATAGTTTTAGGCAATGGATTGGTACTTAAAGTTATTTCAGACCAGCCTACAGTTGAAAGGCAAACTAGTATACGCTTTTAACAATAAAAAGAACACCGGCGAACCGCTCAATTAAGGCGATTTAGTTCCGGTGGTTCTTAGCGTCAGTATAGTAAATAATTCTCAAGGAATCAATAGCAATAAGCTCCAGTACTCTATTCAAGAAACTACTAATGAGGTCTAAAGACCACGTCCCTATATCTCTCGGCAGATTCCCTGCTCGCCTGCCTCAAAACCTCGTCAATCGCTAGCGCGTCAGGAGAAACTTCCAGCGCCCTACGGTTAATTCCGTATAGATATAAATTGTCCAAATCTCGCACGCGACTCAAAGCCACATAACCCATGCCTTCGACAAACGCCTTTCTCAGGTCAATCTTAGCCGCATCAAGCGTCATTCCCTGACTTTTGTGAACCGTTATAGCCCACGCCAAACGCAGCGGAACCTGAGAAATACTTGCTCGTTTGCGCTCTCCGTCCCGCAATTCCCAAACATCCGGTACCATCGTCACCCGACGACCATCTCGAAACTCAACAACCGGATATTCCGTCAACGGCTCAAAATCCACGACCGTTCCAATGCTACCATTGGCATATAATTTTTGCGGCGAATTTTTAACCGCCATCACTAACGCGCCCAGCTTAATCACCAAATTTTCTGGCGCCAGAACCGACCTTTGCAGATTCTCTACATAAATTTTCGAGCCCGTCGTCGTTTGCTGATACGAACGCTCTTCTCCTGGTAATTCCGCCAATTTTTGAATATTGATATCATCAACATCAACGTTTACAGTGTGCAGTTCTGTAATGTCGCCATCTGGCGGCTCGATTTCCGTGCGCGCCAGCAACGCCTCGACGTGACGTCGCCTAACATCGCCAGTTCTTAGAGCGGTCAAAATATCTAAAAGCTGCTCATCATTCTGACGATATTGTCGCTCCAAATATAAAACCGCCGGCTGAAGTTCTTGCCAAGCATCAGAATAAACCACAAATCCGCCGCCCTGCTCATTTGGGCGATTCACTGGCGGCAATTGGAAAAAATCGCCACTCATCACCAGCTGAATACCGCCAAACGGCTGATCATTTTCCCTGACGGTTCGTAAAACTTTATCAATCATATCCAGCCGAAAATCGTGAAGCATTGAAATCTCGTCAATAATCAACACGTCAGTTTTAGAAATCACATCACGCCGTGTTTTTGACAATCGTTCAAAAAAATTGTTCGGCAAATGATCACTCACGCCAATACCACTCCAGCTGTGAATCGTATTGCCGCCAAGATGCGTCGCCGCCAGACCAGTTGTCGCTGTTACCGACACCTTTTTACCGCGTTTTCGTGCCTGCGCAATAAAATTATTCAACAGGTGAGTTTTACCCGTTCCAGCCGCACCAGTCAGCAACGCCGACCGACCGCTCAGCATAATAGCCAACGCTAATTCTTGATCCATTTTAGCCTCGTGGCGGTTCGCCTTCTGGCTCGCCGAGCAGCTTCTTCGACTTAATTTCGTAACGCTTGCCCGTGATTTTACTCTCGATATAATCCTCATTGATGAGATTTACGAACATATCTAAATCATTGCCGTCCATGATAATAATCGCGCCGTTATCATCGCTCATCAGCTCCAATTGCATCTCATCGGCATAGTCCAAAACATCTTCCTGTTTAACCGCGCCGATTTCCAATTTCTGCAATTTATTAATCGTCTTTTTGCGCTCCTTCACCAACGCATTAAGATCCATTCCCTCCGGAAAACTTAGCTTATATTCCTTCTCAATTTCCGCTACTTTTTTATCAGCAATCACCTGCTTTTTATATTCATAGCCGAACATTCGCTCAAATTTTCCAGGATTAAACGCAAAAATATCTTTACCAACAATCAAAACTTGATTATCATCCGGAACCTTAAAACCAACTTCCGCATTAAATAAACCAAACTTGCCGTCAGAAAATTCCCAAGCCAACGCACTCTTCAACGTCTGACCTTGCTGAATCAACTTAACCGTGTAGAATATTGCGTCAGGGTTGTTCGGATCGGTAAATCGCGCCACAATTCCCTTCATACGCTTGAACTCGTGTTCAGTTTCTGAAAACTCCACGATGTCATGACGCTCATGTTCAATCAAATGAATCAGCGTTTCAGCTCGCCCAACCTTTTCCAGGTCAGTCCTCAACAGAACATTATCTTCCGATTCGCTCAATTCATAATCACGAACGCTCAATCCAGTACCCGCACCCAAATTGACCTGATTGATGTAATCAAACAAGAACAACGGTCTGAGCTGCTGCTCAACATCGCCTTTTATCGGCATAAAATATGGCGTGTAATTTTTGCTAAATAAGAACAGTTCTATCTGTAAATCATTCTTTTTTGCGTCATTTTGATTTGCCCACAAAAAAATATCAGTCGTTTCCCTCACTTCTTCCATTTTTCTAGTATAGCAATTTTTATCAGATGTCGCTAGCAGTTATTTAGCCAATCTCTCGCCTTCACGTGCTCGATTAGCCCATTCGTCAGCCAATTCGTTTCCTTCATCGCCCTCATGACCGCGCACCCAACGCAAATCCGCTTGAGAATTCGAATATAGTTCGTACAATTCACGTACAATATCCAGATTTTTAATATCACCGTTTTTCTTTGTCCAGCCACGCTTTTCCCAGCTCGGAGCCCATTTGGTAACAACATTAATCCAAAACTCACTATCAGAATAAATCACGCAAGGCGCGCCATTAGCATCTTTCAGTGCCGCGATTAAGGCTTTACCTTCCATGCGAATATTGGTAGTATCACCGTCTTCCGAACCCAAAATCCACGGCTGAAGATCACGAATAACCGCGAAGCCGCCCAGACCAGGGTTTGGCGAAGCAGAACCGTCAGTATAGTAAGTTGTCATTAGTGTAATTATATACTAGTCATAGCACTTTTGGCCATATTGCGACGCTTTTTCTCTAGTTTCCTGTAAGCACGCTTAAACTCACGTACACGCTTACGACTCTGGTTTGTCAGATGCTTCTCTTTAGCGCTGTTGTCAGGAATATTAAAGTAATCTTGTTTACGCTGCCAAATATCAATTGCCGCACCAGCCGTCTCGTCGGTCATACTCACCAAATCGCCATAGATTTTATGCAATTTAAAGAAGTAATGAGCCGCCTTCTTGCCAGCCCGAGCTAATAAACGAGCGGGTGGTGTGGAAAATTGCAGCTCAAACGGAGCATACGGAATTCTTCCGTCACCCGTTTCGTAAAACCCCGTAATCTTTGCGTCAGTAAAACCACTACTGCTATTTTTAAAACTAAACATTCTCATGTCAACGTCCGGTATTTTATCGAGAATTTTCTGACGAATCTTTTCCTGAAAATCTAAAGAACCTTTAATCACAAAACACTCATTTTTTCGACCTGGAGCTGGATACGGAGTAATTTTACCGCTATCAATAGCTCTAATTACAGCATTCGCATATGAATCAGCCAATTGTTCATTGTCATTACAAATTACTGTCATACCATATAGGTCAATGGGGTGAAATTCTCCCACATCTTTTAGAGGCTGAGAATGTGTATCGTAGTAACCTATAAGTTGTAACAATTTTTTACAATATGAGCCACGACCCTTGCCTCGAGCCCTTACTCCTAATTCTGACCCATTTGAGGTTTTTACAGTACCAGATCCAAAAAACGTACTATGTAAAGAATTAGTATTTACGGCAGGCTTCAAATTTGATTCTCCCAGCATTTCAGAAAGCGCACCGTTAAAATTCCCTATAGCAAAATCAAATCGTGCAGGATCAGTTGAATGCCTGTTTCCAAAATGTAACGACACGATCCTATCAACCTCATTCATAGTTGAATCGATATCATTACTCAGGGCATCCTTGCGGTATAAAGCATCTCCAATATTACGCCCCGCCATAATGTCAATTTCATCTTTCAGCTCGGACTCTAAGTTATCCAACCCACTAATACTACACACTGGAATTAAAAAGTTTTCGGCAAATACTGCACATTTATACGCAAATGCACTATGATAAGGAGCACTTTTTAGATTAGCTAGAGTTATAGCCCCAGCAATCATCGCGGTTTCCAGACCTAGGCCCTGACCCTCGTCTTTTGTTGAGAACATCTTTATTAAGTTATCAATATGTGGCGCCGGAATTGGTGGGTTTTCAGCCCACGGGCTCTTACTGTAGCCATCACCGTCTACGTCTAAATCGTCAGGGATCACTTGATTATCCTCAAGCTTTAGCGCCCTTCCCGCCAGTGAATCTTCATCAATACCGTCAATATACGATAAAAATGCATCCTGTAAGACCTTATAGTCTTCCAATATACTTATAACTACGTCTTGGTCAATCTCTTTAGGTACACCATCAAGAGCCTTCCTAATGTAGTCAATCCGCCGCCTACCCTCTATATCTTCTGGCATCTCTATAATAATATTCGCGGCAAATCTGCGCGACGGAGTTAAATGGTCTCCGCTAAATGTTTCCACCAACTCCTTAGCCAGACATTCACGGTTAGAAAGGATTTCGCCTTGACCACAAGGGCTGGTAATATTGTCTGGTGAGTGTCTATTTACTTCTTTACTTGTCATAATCAGCTTGTGAATTATATCACAAACTATAAAACTTTGCAAGTATAGTTGCCTCTCTAGGATGTCTAAATAAATAAATTACGCAAAATAAATCCGCATCAATTCGCGCGCTACCCTGTCGGCATCGTGACGAATAAGACTACGTTGGGCCGCCAACGGATCGCTGCTGGAGTTCGTATTGACCCACACATCATCAGCAATCAAACGCTTGCCCGACGCATAATAATGCTTTTTCTTCAGCAATTCCTTATCCCACTCGACCAAATATTCACCGTCGTGAGCATATTTCTTTATTAATTCCTCTGGCGGGCGATGGTTATTGTAAAGCACATAATCCATATTCACCCCTGAAAATCGCTCAATTTCATCCGCAAAATCCGCCACAGTAAATCCATCAGTCTGCGTTGGCTTGGTGACCAAATTACAAACATAGACTTTCTTTGCCTTCGTTTCAGCAAGCGCCCGAGTAACGCCTCGAACCAACAGCGCTGGCGCCAAACTACCATACAAAAGCCCCGGCGCAATCACCACCAAATCGGCATCCAAAATCGCTTGACGGGCTCGCGGGTTAATCGTAGCTGGCGGTTTAAGTTCTAACCACGGACGCTCGCCACGCGGAATCTTTAGCGACTCAGCCGCGTGCTGACCATCAACAACCGTACCGTCTTTCAGCTTAATCGACATTGTTGTATCGTCCAGAGTAATCGGATAAACTCGACCATTGACGCCCAAAACTTCACTAGCCAATTCCACTGCATCAGCAAAACTTCCTGTCATCTTCTCAAGTGCCGCCATAAACAAATTGCCAAACGCATGACCTTTCATACTACCCTCACCGAACCGGTAATTGAACAAATCGCGAACTTTCGGCGAAGTACTTAACGCCACCAGGCATTGCCTGACGTCGCCCGCCGGCAACACGCCCAATTCATCACGCAACACGCCAGTTGAGCCGCCATCGTCAACCATATTGACCAACGCTGTAATACTGTGTGTATATTTTTTCAATCCAGAAAGCAGCGTGAAACTTCCCGTTCCGCCGCCGATAACTACAACTTTTACTCCAAAATAATCATTATTCGAACCATTTGTCATGCCTGAATTATAGCACCTTAGAAAGTCTAAACCAACGTGCCTTTTGGCAACGCCCATTCCAAAAAGGGCTGCTGCTGACAATCAATCGCGTTAATAATATGCGTGGCAATTTTCGCAGGATCGTTGAAAAACATATAGTCAGCCGGAAGATCACGCCCATTCCAAAACGGAGTTTTCATAGCACCAGGCAAAAATAGTGCGACTCTGACTGGAAGTTTTTGCTCATCTGCCTGCATCCCCAAACTTCGCGCCAAACCCGCTTGAGCGTGCTTCGTCGCAACATACACAGCTTCATCTGAGCGCGCTTTAACACTACTTGTCGACCCGATAATCGTCAGTACAGACTTACGATTCTGCGTTGACATCTTACGCCAAGCCCATTGTACCAGCGGCAACGCGCCCGAAAAATTAACTTCCGCCATACTGCGAACGCTCGGCTGATCTTCAAAATTGCCGCGCCAGCCATATCCAGCCGCCCACACAAATTGATCAATATCATCGCCGTTTAAGATCTGCTCGATTCGCGCCGACGCCGGCTCTACTTGATCCGAATAATAAACATCCAATGGAAAACCTTCGCCGTGCTTCTGCGGATTATGAGTCTTGCCCAGAACCAGCACACGCTCGCCACGTTCCCGCAGCTGCTTCGCCATTTCCAAACCGAGCCCACTCGTCCCACCAAGAATAATATGCATATGGCTATTATAGCAATGGCAATATTAAATGTAAATTCCGTATCTAAGCCTCGGCCAAGCTTCCGCCAGCTCCTCGGCTGAAAATTCCTTGACAGAATCCAGCTCCTGTAAAGGCGTTTCCAAACAAAGCCCAACAGCCACGGCAGCCACTCGTCTCATGAGATATTCCGCATTATCTGAAGAAAAATAAGCATCATTGTCGAAATCCCCTTTCATTCTGCCGAAAGACTGCACACCCATCTTATCTCGCCAGCTTCGCAACTCAACCCTCTATCATACGGAAACTGAGATGGCGATTGTATGGACGTAGACCGGCTAGGGAGACGCTTCTCCGCTAATCCATCGTGTCCCGAATATTTATCATCACGACTAGCCAATATTATGCCCATGTCAAAAATCCGACCTTTTTAATAGCCAATCTGGTCAATAGCGTAAATAGCGAATTCTCATCGACTTTACTGAGGTCACCGACAATATTCTCGATTTTAACTATGGCGCCGTAATTATCAGTTTTCTTCATACGTTAAACTATTTGCGCCACGCAACTTCTGCCACTTCAAATGCACTTTATATCGAAGCGGCGCGCCCGACTCGCTCTCTTGGAGGCGCAACTCTTCAGGATCCATAAACATCACTTCGTCCGCATCAACGCCCGCTGAAAAATCAAAATTTTCCGTCCACACACGACAAGAAAAGCAAATTTGATTAGCATCAATTCGCTCAATATAAATCTCGTCCGACGCGTCAAAAAGCTGATAGCGAAGATTGCCCTTATATCCAACCTCCTCATATAATTCCCGCTTCAAAGCCGACTCAAAAGTTTCACCATAATCCATTCCGCCGCCAGGAAGATCCCAAAGCGGCCGCCCATCTTCTTTAACAACCAAAATCTGCCCAGCGTCGTTGTAAATCAGAGCTTTTATGGAAACGCGATACAGACAATCCAGATGGTCCGTTCCATCTAAATTCTGTGTAACGATACGTCCGTTGGTGATTTTTGTCATGAAAGTCATTATACTACACCCGAGCGCTAGATAGCTAATACCATTTCACCTACAGTATACTCTGTCTTTCCAATATCTCTTTCCAATATCCATTTACTAACTACTCATTGGGTGTTAATAAGTTAGGAATTACCTAAATTACCTAATTGTGATACTCTTTTATTTTTCCTGCATATTCAGTCAAAAGATTCTTTGAATAAATTTTTTCATTTCTTGAATCTCTAACTTCTTTCCAAAGAATAGCAGCTACTTTTAACTTATTCGAATAGTTGCGACTATTTTCGTCTGCACAGAAATCCTTTAAAAATTGATTCCATTGACAAACCGAATTATCATATTTAGCATAATCCGATTTTCCATAATAAACTTTCAGCATATCTTGAATCGTAAAACTCAAATCATTTTCACTTTTTACTTTTCTCCAAGCAGTAGCCATATCAGCAGTAAATTTAAAAGGTGCAATACCTGTTACGGCAGAGAAATATTCTCTAAATTTTGTATTAAAGGAAAACCCACATTCAAGTAATGGCATATATAGAGTAATATTTTCAACTTGCTTTGTTTCGTTTTTTATTGATGATTTTTTAATTAAATTACCCTTAAAGTACTGCTCAATAATATAATTAAGTTCTTGTTTTGTACCTCTATGTTCTAATGCTAGCGACCTGCATATCTGTGAAAGTTCTTCACGATACCAATAGTATTGATTAAACTCATCAAACGATGTGATTTTATCAAACTCAGGTCTACTTTTTGTCAATCTTTTATCTCCTCAAAACCAATTTGCTTTTTTCACGTCCAATATCTACAACTCCTCAACCTTCACTCGCCTCTGTTCGGTCGTATCTCGCTCGCGAACAGTAACAGTGTCATCTTCCAGCGTCTGAAAATCGATAACCACGCAGTGCGGCGTACCAATTTCATCCTGACGGCGATAGCGCTTACCAATGTTTCCATTGTCATCCCACATAACGCGTCCAGGATTTTTCTTAGATAGGTTGGCGTAAATTTCACGCGCCTTCTCCACCAATTCTGGCTTGTTTTTGAGCAGCGGCGAAACGGCAAATTTAACTGGCGCCAAATGCTCTGGAAGTGCCAGATAAACACGCTTACTGCCGTTCTGCTCGTCCTCACGATACGCACTCGACAACACCGCCATCAGCGCACGCTCGACGCCAAAACTCGGTTCAATCACGTGCGGTACAAACTTCTCATTCGTTCCCTTGATCGTATATTCCATACTCTTTCCGCTGACGCGCTGAATGTTCATCAAGTCAAAATCAGTCCGATACGCAATTCCCATCAACTCTTCCTTGCCAATTGGAAAATCATATTCAATGTCAATCGTCTTCTTGCTGTAATGCGCCCTGTCCTCCGGCGGAACGTCCAGCTCGTGAATATTCTTAGGGTCTAAGCCCAACGCCTCCAAAAACTCATGCGTCGACTTCAACAATTCATCAAACGCTTCCTGCCATTTTTCTGGATTGACAAAATACTCAATCTCCATTTGCTCAAACTCGCGACTGCGAAAAACAAAATCTCGCGGCGCAATTTCATTGCGAAACGCCTTGCCCTGCTGAGCAATTCCAAACGGCAAGTCTGGATAAAAACTATCAACAACGTTCTTAAAATTGGTAAAAATTCCCTGAGCCGTTTCTGGACGAAGATATGCAACGCTGTCTTCACTTTCAGTGGCGCCGACGCTCGTCTTAAACATCATATTAAACGTGCGAGATTTACTCAGTGGATTTCCGTCTGGGCTTTTGATACCCTTCTCTGCAATCAACTCGTCCATTTGCTCCATCGTCAAGCCGTCAGCGTCAATGCCATTATCCTTAAGAATGTGGTCAGTACGATAACGCCGATGATTAACCGTGTCTTCGCACAATGGGTCAACGAACGTATCAACGTGCCCACTCGCTTTCCAGACTTTCGGATTCATCAAAATCGCCGCATCGACGCCATATATATCGTCGCGCTCATCGACAAACATTCGCCACCATAAATTCATAATGTTGCGCTTCAATTGAACGCCAAGCGGACCGTAATCCCACGTTCCAGACAAACCGCCATAAACATCCGAACCCTGATAAATAAAACCGCGACGCTTACACAGGCTAATAATATCTTCCATTTTTGCTTGACTCATCAAAAAACCTTTCTCCATGTTGGCAACATGGCGATTCACATTATTTCCTAAATTATACCATTTTACGAGCAATTTTACACCGCGGCGTGCTGCCTGGCGGCCAACCAACAATCGTTTATAACCTCAGTTATTCCGCCAATTTGCGCCACATTCGCGAGCGGTTTTGCCTGAATTAACCTTAACAATTTAATTGCGTCTGCGCCCAAATCGCCCTGCTCTGCCAATTTCAAACCTTTTTCCGCGCTATCGTACATATATTTTTTATCAGGAAGCAGCGCCGCAGTCGTTACGTCCGTTCGAAGATTCAGCTCATCTCCCAGCAAACTCGCGTATTGCAAATAAAACCACGTTTCAATCAATTTTTGGTTTATCGCGGGATTATTCAATTGCTCTAAAACTTGACTCAGCACATAATACCACTCTGGTTCGTCAATATTTTCACTCGCCGCAGAGACCAGTTTCATCACCGAATACGCAAATTGCATCCGATCGTAATCTTCCAAAATATGCCGATAAAAAGCCGACAATCGAGCGGAAGTTAATAGCCCCAAATCGCCCCGACCAGAGCGAATAACCACATCACAAATCGCGAATAATTCAATTCCGCCCGCCAATTTACTACGCTCGCGTCGCACACCTTTGGCAATCACACTGCGTCGACCTTTTGGCGTTAATAATTGCAAAACTCGGTCAGCTTCGGCGTAATTCGTTCGCCTCAAAACAATTGCCTTTACTCGTTCACTCTGCCCCGTCATTTAGAACCTCGCGAAAAATCGCCCGCGCCTCATTCGGACGCATCGACGTTTTATTCAAAATCGCCTTCACGCCAAGCGGACGCAAATCGTCCATTTTAACGTCGATATTCGTACAAACCACAATCGGCAAACTTGCCAAATCCGCGTACGATCGCAGTTCATTCAACAGAGCAATCGCCGTTTCTCCCGCCAACAACATATCCAAAATTAAAGCATCGGGTTGCCAATCGTCAATAATTTCAATCGCCTGACCACCAGAAACCGCCACTCGACATTCCGCGCCGACATCCGCGGCAAACTTGCCCAGAATATCCGCCCAATTCTTATCGTCCTCAACAATTAACAGTTTTTTCATATCAAGCTCAACTGCCGACTAATTGGCATTTCTACATAAAAAGTCAGTCCATCACGGTGACGGATCAGACCGATTCGCCCGTTCATCGCCCGCGCAAATTGATTCGCCACGTAAATCCCCAGCCCGCTACTTTCCGGCCTTGTTCGCACGGTTTTTCGCGTTTCCATTTCATCAAGCAAAAGCTGATATTCCTTCAAACTCATCATCGGTCCAAAATCCCGCACGCTCATTCTCACGGCATCTTTTGTCGCCTTAACCGAAACCTTAACTTCCGACCCGTCCTCCGTATACGCCAGCGCGTTATTCAAAAAATTCGCTAAAATTCGCCCCAAAAGTGTTCGGTTCGCTAATATCAATTGACTATTTCGACCGCTCTTAGGCCAGCTAACTTTTCGTCCGTAAAGCATTGCGTTGAACTTCGTTTCCATCGCTACTTGCTGACATAAAGCCAACGGATTGACCGGTTCAAGCGGAAATAACGACGGCGTTAAATTAGCTGAATTTGCCAAATCAATCGTAAGTTGCAATGCTTGCTCAGAAGTCCGAATAATTCGTTGCTGGATCTGAGTTTTATCGGCAGAACTGGTTAAATCGTCGTCCAGCAATAATGCCAATTGTCTAATCAAAGCCAGCGGCGTTTTCAGCTCATGTGCCGCCACCAAAACGCTCGGCAATCCCCCAAAATCAGCATCACTCCACTCTTTACCTGCCATACAATTCTAGTATAGCAAATATGTGCTGGGTTTTTCTATTCAGAGATTTTTACAGTGCTCAATATAGTCTGGAAATCTGGCTTAAATGTATCTGCGTCGGTTGAAAAACGAATAGTTTTATCGCGAACTTTCATCAAAACCACAGAGCCGCGCAATTCTTTCTCAAACGTACCGTCAATCCGAGTCGCTGATATTCCGTTAAACTCGGTACTACTTGAGGTCAATTCACCCTTCTTTAGTCGCGATTGATACTCATTCAGCACCGTATCCATATTCTTATTGATAATCTCTAGCCTCAGCGCAAACCGACTATTTTTATTAGTTGTCGAAGGAACTGAAATAGGGTGAAGATAAGCTTTGTAATCGCCCCTGTCGCTGCCGTCATTCCCTACATATACACTCCAAGTCTTTGGATACATGAACGATACTCGACCATATTCAGCAGGACCAACAAATTCAATACGCGGGTTTTTTGCTTCTTCAGAAAATTTCTTCTGGTCTGATTCGGCTTGTTCACTCTTCCCCTTAGCAACTTCAATCGCAACTTTACTATCAACGCTGCTTTTTTCTCGGGAGTATTGCATGTACGCCCAAATTGCCAAAGATCCAGCAATCAAAAACAGTATCAGACAGCCGATTGTGCCGACCATCCAGCCATTAACTGAGCCACGCTCACTCTTATCTCTCGTCATCATATTGTAAAGTATAGCTTATGCTTTAATTGATGTAAAGATCTTACTCAGCGTTGAAATCCTCACTAAGAACCTCGATATCATGTCGCATATCTTCCAGAGTGGCAGTAATTTTTTTTGATAACTCTCTCGCCTCAATAAATCTCTGTTTCGCCTCATCCAGATTAAAATCATCGCCTTGAAACCACGCGATTCGCTCGTTCAATTCAGCCATCATTTGCTCAATCGTCATATCGTTGTTCACTATTCTCAATCCTCGCTTTCATAATTATATCTTTTGTTGTAATCTCTACAATATTACCAATCTGTAAATCGCCCTTGATCATTGCATAGCCACGACGCAGCGCCATTTCCGGATCATACTCAGCGATGACTTTTTGTTGCGACAATGTTGCATTTACAGCCGTATCCACACGACTTGACCACTGTTTTAGCGCTTCTTTTTGCAACATTGTTGCATTAAGCGATTGCTCTTCGATAGCTCTACAAATTGAATCTTTCGCGTCAATTAGCCTGTAATGCAAATGCCGAACCACTTCTCGCTTATCAGGAAACAGCAATTGCGCAGCGTTACTCGGCGTGGCTGCGCGAACGTCCGCCGCCAAATCGCACAAACTCTCATCAATCTCATGACCAATTCCAGTCATCGTTGGAATGCGACTACTCGCCACCGCCCGTACTAGTTTTTCATCGTTAAAACTCGCCAAGTCTTCCGCACTGCCACCGCCACGAATCAAAACAATTACATCTGGAGATTCTGACATTTGATTAAAATATGAGATTGCTCGAACAGCTTGATCTGCGGCATTCACGCCCTGTACATTAACGTTGGCGACCACGAATTTCACGCCGCCCCAACGTTCGCTAGAAATCTTCATAAAGTCAGCATACCCCGCCGCTTTCGTGCTGGAAATAACAGCCACCCTCTGAGGATATTGCGGTAATGGACGCTTTCTTTCAGAATTAAACAAACCCTCAACTGTCAATTTTTGCTTCAAAAGCTCAAAACTTCGCTTCAAACTTCCCTTGCCTAATGGGCGAATTTCTTGAACGTTCAAGCTAAAGGCGCCATTATCCCTAAGTGCCGGCATTGCCCGAACAACGACCTTCATCCCATCTTCAATTGGCGTGCGTAAATTGCTAAAACCAACAAAGCACCGAACCAGCCCATCGTCATCCTTCAGATCGAAAAAAGCGTATTTCGGAGGATAAGACTTGAGGCCAGAAACTTCACCCTCAACTTCAACCATCCCAGCAAAAGCCACGTCAAAAGTTTGATTGACAACTGCTATGAAATTGCTAACGCTAAATCTGGGAATCATCTGGCTTGCCGTATTTAATCAGTGCGTGTTGATAGAAAATATAGCCAAAGATAATCGTGCCAGTAAGTAAAATTGCTCGCGTCAAAATTATTCCAGCAATCGCCAAATCCGGCGGAGTGCCTGCCATGCTTAAGAAAATGATCATAATGGTTTCATAAACGCCCGTCCCTCCAGGCGTAAACACGACAATCGCTGCCAATCCCGCCACGCCATATCCAACCATCAGAATCGCCGGATTAACAAAAACACCCAGAGATAGAAACGCCACGGCAAACATCGCCACATCAAAAACAGTATAAACAGTTCCCCAAATCATCGGTTTTATTAGAAGTTTCGGATGATTGGACAAATCTTGAAAATCGTCCTGCATGTCAACAAAAAACTCTTCGACTTTCTTCGACTTCATCACTCGTCGCTTCTTGCCCAAGGTTGCAATTTTTACCAACGTATTGATGAATTTAGACAATTTAGCAGCAGTCATTTGCATACGTCGCTTTGACGAAAACACGAAAATCAGACCAAACGTCAGCGCCAAAACCACGATAATCAGCAAAAAGCTAGCGGCAACGATATAACGATTAACCTTACCGTCAATAGCCAGCGCCAACACAGCAATCACCAACAAAACCAAAAGCGACAAAAATCCCGTGACGTAACGAATCACCTGCGCAAATGTCGAACGCGCCGAACTCACGCCAAGCTTATGCATTCGCCACGTCGTATACGAAATCCCACTAACTCCACCCGACGGAAAAATATGATTGACCAAATTAAGCTCCAGCGCAATCCTCGTCTGCTCCAGCCTGGAAATATGATGAATCAGATTCTTCTCTCTTAAATACGAAAAAATCATCTCGCCGCCAGCGAAGTACACGATAATTTGGAATGGCAACAATAAGAATAATAGCCATAAATCCGCATGCAGAAACAAATTCCACGCCTTCACTAGCTCATGCCGAGATAGAAAAATTATTATTGCCAAAACCGCCAACGTCAAAACGCTCATAATGGCTCGTGGCGATTTCAACAGTTGCAACACCTTCGGTAACATAACCTTCATTATACCACGATAAATGTTATAATTACGATATGTTTATAGCTATTCTTGGCCGTCAACCAGAAATCTCTATCGCTGAATTAGAGGCGGTTTACGGTGCTAAAAATGTCCAAAAAATCTCCAACCAAGCCGCCACGGTTAATTGCGACAATTTTTCAATTGACAATCTCGGCGGAACGATTAAATGCGGACAAGTTATCACGAAGATAAAGTCGCAAAAATCGGACCGCAACACCCTGCTCCAGGCGTCAAAAATTATTGTTGAAAAATACACAAAAAACCTTTCAAATAGTCAAAAAAAAATAACCCTCGGAATAAGTTTTTATGGCAATAAAACAGATCCGAGAAACGTCCAAAAAATCGGAATCATCTTAAAAAACAACCTGAAAAAATCTGGCGTCAGTTTGCGCCTAATTCCTAATAAAACCGCTGCGCTGTCCACTGCGACCTCTCACAATAATAAACTCGGCAGGTCTGAGGCGAAAATTGAAATTATCATAGCTAAGAACGTGTACGGAGATTTGATAATCGCTGAAAGTCGTGGCGCTCAAAATATCAATTCGTATACTCAGCGCGACCGCGGACGACCAAAGCGCGACGCCTTCGTGGGAATGCTTCCGCCCAAGCTTGCACAAATTATGATTAACCTGTCTGGCGCAAAACCTGATGATTATCTCTGGGATCCGTTCTGTGGCACAGGAACAGTACTGCAAGAAGCTGCGCTTATCGGCGTGAATGCT
Source organism: Candidatus Nanosynbacter sp. TM7-076 (assembly GCF_022828325.1). GTDB lineage: Bacteria > Patescibacteriota > Saccharimonadia > Saccharimonadales > Saccharimonadaceae > Nanosynbacter. Next base: position 55,951 of record NZ_JAJQJS010000004.1, on the reverse strand, counting down.
TATGGCAGCGATTTGAGCGATAAGATGATATCTTACACGACTGAAAATATGAGCTGGGTGGAAAAAACTTTTTCGACAAACACTTTCTGGCAAGCGCATCAGGCCGATGCCACCTCTGTAAAATTAACAGGTGAACAGAAGAGACAGATTTATCGCGTTGTTTGCGAAACATATTTAGGTCAGCCGTTTTCCGCACCACCCAGCCCAGAAAAACTTCACGAAGTAGTCGGAAATTGTAATCACATAATTAGCGATTTTCTACAAAATATCCACTCGCAAATTCGCCCAGACACGACGCTTTGTATAGCCGTTCCAGCGTGGCAAAATCGCGAAGGTAAATTCACTCATTTGCCTCTGATAAAAAATCTTAAAAAACTTGGATATCAGCAAATTATCGATAAAAACCTCTTATATTACCGTGAAGATCAAGTTGTTGCCAGAGAAATATTGGTATTAAAACCCGCAGATATAGCCAAAACCGCTTGACAACTGGCTTTATTTTCGATAAACTAGAACAGATTGTTTTATAGAAACTATAAGGAGTAAAGAATGTCAAAGGTTAAAGCTGGTGGTTCTAGTAAGAATATCCACAACAATGCTGGTCAACGTCTTGGCGTTAAGCGATTTGGCGGTCAAAAAGTTTCCGCTGGAGAAGTTCTAGTTCGCCAAACTGGTGCCACAAAGATCGCTGGTGACGGCACATACGTTAGCCGCAATTTCACCATCCACGCTGCAAAAGATGGCGTAGTTGGCTTTAAGTCAGTTAAGAAAACTAAGTTTACCGGCAAATCAGAACGCCGAACACAAGTTGTTGTTCTTTAATCGGTAAAAACTTTTTATTAAAATAGCTCCGGTAAACACGGAGTTATTTTAATATTAATCACCTCTCTTGATAATATCCCTCACTCTTAATTCTCTTAATACCGTCTACGATATTCTGACGGTGCCCACTAGCTGTCGACAAATCACTAATAATTTCACCAATCACCTGAGATATATTACTTTTATAGCCGTCGGCTCCCCATCTGTCATTCTGCCACCCCTCAATATAACGTCTTATTCTTATTAATTTATCCAACAAGTTATTAGTTGTATCACCCAGAACTACATTATCCTTACCCATCTGACCTACATACTCAGTTATCTTAACCAGACGCCTACGCTCGTCATCATTTTCAATCTTACTTTTTAGACTCTCCAGAAGACTCTTTATGTTATTCTTAAATTCATTCGCATCCTCAGCCCTAGAATCTTCAAGATTTCTAATTCTATCCGGCTCAGATGTTATCATCTCTGAGATCACAGGATCATTCATTGCTGCTGTTGGATTATATTTAATTAGCCCCCTAAACCGATCCAGCTCTCCAGTTATATATTGAACCTTTGCAAAAAACTTACCATTATTCTCTTCTGTGTCTTTTTCAAAATCATTCATCACAGACTTAAAGTCCTCAAGTAACATGTCTGCATTGGCTTCATTCGTTTCCATCGACTTTTCAACCACTGGGTTTTCAACTGATTTAGCTGCTGGCAAATCTGCTGGAGCAGCGCTTGCCTTATCCGTCTCCACCGGCTTTTTAACTGGTTCGGTTGCTACCAAATCCGCTGGATTAATACCCACCTTATCTATCTCCGCTGGCTTTTTAGCTGACTCAACCGCTGGCGAACCTACTGAGTCATTGACTTTGATCGCCCCAATCGACTCCAGAACTTCTTTAGTCATCCTCAAGGCTGGTGAACCGACGCCAGTCTCATTCGTCTTCACTGGCCCTCTAACTGGCTCGTTGATTTCTACCTTATTCGTTATCGGCTTTTTAATTCCAGTAGCCTCAACAGCCACACTTCCCATTGCAGGACTAACTTCATCCACTAAAGGCTTCTCATGATCAGAGGTATTATCTTCAACCAAGCCATTACTTGGGGTTTCTGCGCCTGAGTCTGAGCCTACCCCTGGAGCCAAAGACTCAATCCTCATACTATCCGGATGTTTCTGCCGCCAAATCTGCTTAGCTTCTTCAATCATTTCCTTGGGAGTTTTTCCGTAAAGATACTTAATATAATCTTCATTTAGACCCTGAATGTCCTCCAACGGCACAAACTCAGTTTTAATATCAGTTCCAACCAGTTTATATGCTTCCATAAGCAGCTTAATTGGACCAATACCCTCCTCAGAATCAGTGTCACACACGACCGACATACCAATAGGATTCCAACCTCTGTCATACTTAACGCCCTCTCCGTCTTGACCACTGCGAATAACGGTTAGTGGACGCCTTGCATTATCTGGATCGGTATCAACAGGAAAAGTCTTAACTGCATAGTCTTCCAATGTTTTTGGTCGTTCTTGTTCGTGGTTCTGTGCTGGTTTTGGTTTTTCCATATATAACTACTTTATATCAAAAAACAAGCAAAAAGTCAACCCCCGTAGAGGATGACTTCTTTTACTCAGCTTAGCTTCTATTGAATGCCCAAATGATGCTTTACGCGAGCCACAACGTCGCCAATTACAACCTGGGATTTCACCAAATAATCATCAACGCCCAAGCTCTCAGCGCGCTCCTTATCCTTTGGTTGGCTAAGCGCCGTCAGCATAATAATCCTCACGTTAGCAGTTTCTGGCGTATTGCGAAGAATGTCCAGGACATCAAAGCCGCTAATTTTTGGCATCATCACATCCAAAAGAATCAAATCTGGACGATATTCAACAGTTGCAGACAGAGCGTCTTCTCCATTGTTGGCTTCCCTAACGTCAAACCCCTCAATCTCCAGCCGCGACCTGTAAACCGCAGACAGAGCCATATCATCCTCAACTAGTAAAATCTTCTTTTTTTGTCCGTTCATACTATCTCCATTTTATGTTGTCCAGCCCAAAAACACAAGCTTTATAACGACTTCGCCTTATCCATCTGCGGATCTACGTTATTATTGACATCGTCCGACGAAAGATCAACTTTTACATCAGGTTCTATACCAGTTTTATCTATATTTTTACCCTTTGGCGTATACCATCTAGCTTCCGTAACCTTCATTTGCGACCCGCCAGGCAGCCCAAGCACAATCTGCACGCTTCCCTTACCGTAACTCTTCTGCCCAACCAGCGTGGCTTTTCCGTATTCACGAAGCGCCCCAGCCGTAATTTCGCTAGCACTGGCGCTATTGCCATTAATAAGTACCACCGTCTTCATATTGCCCAGAATTGGTGTTCCAGTTGTACGCAGCGTTTTAACTATTTCAGAGCCACGACGCTCGGTCATAGCTATTTGATTGTCCAGCCAAATACCCAATAGCCCTTGAGCAGCCCCAACCGTTCCACCAGGATTATTCCGTAAGTCCAAAATTACCTTCTTAACGCCTTTTTCAACAAATTCCGAAGCGTATTTTCTGGACAAGCTTACTGTATCATCGCCAAATCGATTAACTTTCAAAATACCAATCTCTCCATCAATTTCCGACTCTACTGCCGGAGAAACTATATTCTGACGCACAACCGACACCTCGCGCGTTTGACCGCCACTTAATAACGTCAATTTAACAGATGTACCAACTTCTCCACGAATTTTACTCACAACTTTTTCCACTGACCAGTCAGAAGAAGCCTCATCATTCACCTTAACAATTACCTCGCCAGCCTTAATTCCCGCCTTCTGAGCTGGACTGTTTTCCAGAGGTTTTATGATAGTTAGCTTATTATTCCTAAGACCAATCTCCGCACCAATTCCGCCGCCAATTTGCCCACTTAATGACTTGTCAAACTCCTTCGTCTCATCAGGATCCATATACGCCGTATGAGGATCCCCAGCTGCTTCAACTAGCCCACGATTGGCGCCATAAATTAACTTTTGAGTATCCAATTTTCCGTCATAATTAGCAACCAGTTCTTGATATGTTTTTTGAACGCTAGATAAGTCAATCGTCTTATTTGAAGTTCTAACGCCAAATACCGACGCCACGTTAGCAAACAGCGCATCAGAGCGAGCTCCCGCCACAAAGCTAACAATAGCCACAATAACAAGCGTCAAAAACCAACTTAATTGCTGTCTTTTCTCTCCCGTAACCATATACTTATTATACTACAAAACGCCCGTTTAACACGAGCGTTTTTGTATATCACTTTATGCCGATTAGAAGTAAACGTATGTCAATCCTGAAGCTGAGCGTGTGTAATGCCTATATAAACCGTCCCAGGCAAAGTTGTAGTCACTAACAGTAATGGTTCCATCGCCATTGACAGATTCAACATACATAACGTGTCCGTAATATCCAATATTCATCACGGCTGCCGCGCCAGCTTTTGGCGTTGAGCCGCTAGAAATACCATAGCGCGCTGCAGTTGACGGCCACTGATTTGCGTTGCCTGCGCCACCAAAATGCGGGACGTATCGTCCAGTACTATGAATTTTCCAAGCCACGTAGCTCACACACTCACGCGTGTATAGTCCCCATGGATCGACATAAGCGTCAAGTGGAGCACTCGCCCAGGCGCCAGGATAACCGCCGCCGCCAGGTACGCCGCCTGGAATAGAGACATTGCCGCCACCAAGAGCTCGTCGGTTGGCTGCAGCCTGCTCTTCTCGCAACTTCGCCACCTCAGAATTACGTTTCTGAGCTAACGCCGCATAGTTATTCTGATCGTTCTTCGTATCAGTAATCAGTTTCGCCTTCTCAGATTGCTTAGCCGCCATTGCATTGCGCTGCAATTCTTGGTCGCGAAGCGTATTCTCGACAGACTTCTTATTCTCTTCCAACTTTTTCTGCAAAGACTTAATTTCTTTAATCTTATCATTCAATGAAGTTTTCAAAGAATTACGCTGTTCTTGCTTGTCAATGTAATCGCTAATATTTTTTGAGCTAGCAAGCATCTCCAGCGGCGAAATCTGATCATCAACATACAAATCTGCCAAAATCCGCCCCATCGCTTTACGATTGTGCTTAATTAGCTCTTCGTTCTTTTTTATCTGGTCATTAAGGCTATTTATCTTCTTTTGGCTATCAGAAATCTGTGTCTGAATAGCTGATATTTGTCCGTTTATCTTATCAAGTTCCGCCTGCAAACTATCAGCCATCTCACCCAAGCGCGAAGCCTCAGAATTATAGTTGTCTGCTTCTTGTTGCTTTGCCTGAATTTCGGCGTTATAGTCGCGAGCCAATACGTGTGATGCCAAGCCAAAAATGCCCGATCCAGCGAGCAATGCAGACATCGCCACCAGAGACGCTCTGCTGACTAATGACGCCGAAACTGGTGTGGTGGACCGTAGTTTCATACGTCTATGTTAGCATAAGCATAATCAGTATGTCAAGGACTTTTACAACTTAAGGTATTTGCGAGTTGCCACCCAGGATGACGCCACGCCAATTGCCGCACCAACCAGAATCATACTCAAGAAAACCAACACGCCGTACATTTTTAGATGATTCAAAAGATTATCAATAGGAATTCCGTATTTCACCATCGGATCATGCGCAAGGATTAACAGTCCATACCCAACCACCGTTGCGATAATTGCCGCGATAAATCCGTACATTATGGCCTCAACGATAAACGGACCCCTGATGAAACTGCGTTCTGCGCCGATCAACTTCATCATTTCAATCTCGTCCTTGCGGTTGAAAATTGCCATGCGAATGGTATTAAAGACCACAAGCGATGAAATCACCACGAAAACAACTGTAGCGATTGACCCGCCGATACTCGCCAATCTCACCCAATTGCCAACTGTTTTAATAGCCTGCTGGCGTTCACCCGAGAATGACGGCTCCCTGTTAGGGTCTTTATATTTTTTATATAAATCATCAGTTTTAACAAAATTGTTCAATGATTGCTGGTTGTTCAATTCTTTCACGGAAACACGAAGCGTTGCTGACATCTCATTACTAGACTCGCGAATCGCCTCAAGTGTATCTGGATTGTCCTTGTACTGTTCAGCTTGCTTTTCACGCGCTTCTTCCGCGGAAATATACTTAACACTATCGACATTATCTAATTTTTCAATTCGAGATTTAATCGTTTTAATCGTTTTTTCTGGCGTGTCACCCTTTAAGTAAATTGACATATCGGCACGTCTGGAAACGTTTGAAACGGTATCAACCAAAACCTGACGCGCTGATAATGTTATAAACACAATAATCAACGTGACGCTCATCACCGCAGTCGCAGCAATCGTTAGCCAGGCATTACGACTAAAATTATTGATGCCATATCGACACATTCTGACAAACGTCAACCAACCTCGTCGGCGCTGACGTATACGAATAGTTTCTTTATTTTTGTTAGACTTTGATGATTTCATTACTGTTTATAACTCCCTCTCGCCTGATCGGAGGTGATTTTACCATGATCAATTGTAATAACGCGTCGCTTCAATTTGTTGACAATCTCCACGTTGTGAGTCGTCAAAATAACCGTCGTGCCATACTTGTTAATCTTTTCTAGCAAGCGAACAATATCCCAGCTGTGCTTCGGATCCAAGTTTCCAGTCGGCTCATCTGCAATCAGAATCTTCGGCTGGCGCACCACCGCACGCGCAATCGCTACACGCTGACGCTCACCACCAGAAAGCTGATGAGGAAAATGTTTTTCCTTCCCCTTAAGACCAACCAGCTCAATCACCTTCGGCACAGTCGCCTTAATTTCCCGATTTGTCATTCCAGCAATTTCCAGCGCAAACGCCACATTTTCAAACACCGTTCGATTCGGAAGCAACTTAAAATCCTGAAAAACCACGCCAATTTTACGACGCAACAGCGGAATATGCTTGTCCTTCAAATTGTCATAATCAATTCCGCCAACCACAATTTTTCCAGAGCTCGGCTTTTCTTCGCGAGTCAAAAGCTTCAAAAGCGTCGATTTGCCAGCACCCGACGTACCAACAATAATCACAAATTCACCAGCGCCAACATGAATGCTTGCTCGATTCAACGCCGGCTTATTATTTTTTCCGTAGTTCTTCGTTACCCTATCTAACAGAATCATTACTAGTATTATACCATAAGCTAAATATTTTTAGAATTAGCATTTTGTTCTAAATATGCCGTGATAAATTCGTCAATATCGCCGTCCAGAACACCTTGAGCGTTACTGTTTTCATGCTTTGTACGAGTATCTTTAACTAACGTATACGGATGCAAAACGTAATTTCTAATTTGGCTACCCCAGTTTGCCGATTCGCCAGCCCTGAGGTCAGACAAAGTTTCGGCGTGTTGCTCTAATTTCATCGCTAGCAATTTTGACCGCAAAATCTTCAGCGCCGTTTCCTTATTCTGAATCTGCGAGCGCTCATTCTGAATAGCCACCGTAATCCCTGTCGGCTCATGCGTCACCCGAACCGCCGAATCCGTCGTATTTACACCTTGACCGCCCTTGCCACCCGAACGATAGACATCAATTCTTAAGTCATTCGGGTCAATTGATATTTCATCGGGCGCGTCAATTTTCGGCAAAACCTCGACAAGTGCAAAACTAGTCTGCCGCAAGTTGTCCGCATTAAACGGACTTAATCGCACCAAACGATGTACGCCATTTTCCGACCGCAATTTTCCATAAGCAAAAGATCCAGAAATCTCCAAAACGACCGTTTTAATTCCAGCGTCGTCATTTGTCGAGCGTTCCAGCGTATCAATCTTCATTCCAGACTTTTCCGCCCAGCGCAAATACATTCGCTCCAACATCGCCGCAAAATCCTGCGCGTCCAACCCGCCCACGCCAGCGGAAATGCGCATAATTGCCGAGCGATTGTCATATTCGCCAGAGAATAGCAAATCGGTTTTATGCCCATCAAAACTCTTCTCAATCGCCGCAACTTGCGCCTGAAACTCTGGCAATAAATCGTCATCGCCAAGCTCCATCAGCTCCACCATATCACCAACCTGCACCGTCAAAGTCTGCCAAGGCTCGACGGTCTGACGAAGACTGGCGGCCTGTTTCGTTAATTCTTGGGCGTAATCAGGATTATTCCAAATTTCTGGCTGGTTTAATTGATCGTCCAGTTCCGCCAATTTCTGCTCCAAATCAGAAAACTTCAGCGCTTTTTTAGCCTGTTCAATTTCTTTTTCTAATTCACCAATTTTCTTTTTTAGCGGTTGCATATATTTTATTGTACCATTTTTCAACACTCAATTCTCTGTTAAAATAAAAAGATGGATAAAGATATTGAGAAAATTCTATTTACGAACGAAGATATAAAAACGGCAGTTCAAAAACTTGGGAAAAAATTGACCGAGGATTATCAAGATAAAAATCCTGTTGTCGTGGGCATTTTACGCGGCGCGGCGCCGTTTATGATCGACTTGATACAAGCGATAGATTGCTATATGGAAATTGACTTCATGGCGGTTTCCAGCTACGGTGACGACACAAAATCTTCTGGATCTGTAAAAATCATCAAAGATTTGGATACCGACGTGACGGATAGACATGTGTTAATAGTTGAGGACATAATTGACAGCGGTCGAACCGCCCAGGCGCTAAGAGAATTATTTGCCGCAAAAAATGCCGCATCGGTAAAAATATGCTCACTATTAGACAAACCAGCGCGGCGCGAAGTTGACGCAAAAGCCGATTATGTCGGCATCGATACGCCGAATGAATTTGTCGTTGGCTATGGCCTGGATTTCCGCCAGCAATATCGCAACTTGCCATACATCGGCGTCTTAAAACCAGAAGTCTATCAAGATTAAAGCTCTTCTACGGCGGCGACAAATTGCTCGCCACGATCAGAATAACTCTTAAACATATCAAAGCTGGCAGCCGCTGGGCTAAGAATCACCACGTCGCCAGATTGCGCTTTATTTTTGGCTGATTTGGCAACTTCTTTCATTCCCGCCATATTCAATTGGACAATCTCGCAATCAACTTTTTCTTCCCTTAAAACTTCCCTAATTTCATCAGCGTTAGCACCATTGATAATTATCGATCGCACGTTTTGTCGGGCAATTTCTTTCGCTAATTCAGAGTAGTCTGCGCCCTTATCTGAGCCGCCCAAAATCAAAATTTTCGGCTCCGCAAAAGCTTTTAATGCCGCAATCGCACTGCCCGGAGTGGTCGAAATGCTGTCATCGTAATATTTCACACCGTATTTTTCAGCAACAAACTTCAGTCGATGCGGTAACCCTGTAAACTCGCTAAGCCCCCTCTTTATCTCATCATCCGACACGTTCGGCAAAATCGACTTTACCGCCGCTATCGCTGCGCACGCATTGTCGACATTATGCCTCCCTGGCAAGCGAATCGCAGAAATTATATCGTCCGAAAGAGCAAATGGATATTCCTTTTTCTGCGCCAAACTCGTATCTGCAATCGACGAACTAAACTCATTTTGAGAATTATAGACAACATAATCGTCCGTGGTTTGGAACTTGGCAATATTCGCTTTTGCCGCCAAATAATCATTAAAATCAGCGTGGACGTTCAAGTGGTCAGGCTCAATCATCAGCGCCACAGCAACGTGCGGAGATTTCTGCAAATCCCACAATTGAAAACTGGACAATTCGTAAACAACAATGTCATTTTTCTCAATTTTTGGCAAAATATCCAAAGCTGGCACGCCAATATTTCCCACCAAATGAACAGTTTTACCCGCCGCACGCAAAATCGACGAGATAAAACTACACGTCGTACCCTTGCCTTTTGTGCCAGTCACGCCAATTATAGTCGCTGGGCAATTGGCAAAAAATTCATTAGTAGATGACCAAATTCGACCGTTAGTCTTTATCTTTTTTGGCGGAAGACTTGGCGACCTAACGATTAAATCCGCGTCATCCAGCCCCGAAAATCCCGTCTGATAAGCCACATTTTCCGGCAAATTATCTACTTTTTCACGCTCGTCCGCCACCAAAAAATCAGCTTCCGGAAACTTCTCTCGAAAATACCGCAAATTAGATTGACCTTCAACACCAAAACCAGCAATGACAATTTTCATAACCTGATTATATCACGGGCAATTTACGATTACACCCTAAAACAGCTTGTCGAGCTTATCGTACAGCTTTGTTAATAGCTCTTTTTCTTCCGAAGTAACTGCCGCCAACGTCCACGTGTTGGATGCAAAAAATTGACGAGCCGTTTCAATCAACTGATCAGGAGTTACCGCCAAAATAGAATCTGGAACGGCGGCATAATCTCTCACGAAATCATCAGCAAAATATCGTCCTACGTAAAAATTACTTACTTGCCCAACAGTTTGAGCGCCCATTTGATAACGACCCAACGAATATGACTTCACACTTTCCAAATCCTCTTCGGAAATAGATCCAGCCAAAACTTTCTTCAATTCTCTCACGATAATATCAAAGAGCTTTTCTGCAGTTTCAACATTTACTTGTCCACCAAAATCCCAAGCCGAATCGTAAAAACCAATCGACGTATCACTAAAAATACCATACGCCAAGCCTTTTTTACGAGCCGCGCCAAAAATCCTCGAGCTCATCGTGCCGGTCAGAATGTGATTCAATGCGTTCATGGCCGTGACTTCTTCATCACTTAACTCGCGCGGAATCATCATTGACCAGCCAAACGTCAAATTCGTCGCCTCTTTTCGCTTAACTAAGACTGGGTTAGCCCTGCGTGGTTCATCGCGCGGAATAACGAACCGCTCGCCCGTCTCTAATTGCCATCCCTCAAGATGTTCTTTAATAGCCGCTTTTCGTCCAGCCATTTTTCCAGCCACCACAAACCGCATATTCTTCAAGGTATGCGTTCGCTTGTGATGATTTTTAATGTCTTTCAGCTCAATATTAGCAATTGTTTTTAAGCGCTGATTATACGTCAAAATATCTTCACCCAGCGCCTGCTGAATGCGCGGCCACATCACGCGGTTATGATTGTTGAGATAGCCAGTCAATTCAGAGCGAACATTGCCCTTTTCCGCCTCAAGCTCATCAGCGTTGAATCGCGGCGTTGTAATAGCCAATCTCTGAAGCTCCAAAATCCTGTCCCACTCAAAATCCGCACAAATCGCTTCATAAACCATTGAATAGTCAGAAGTGTAAGCGTTGTGATAGGCGCCGTTCTTGGTAAATTCCTGCTCGTAATTGTGCTCCGAACGAAACTTTTCATTCGCACCGAACGCCATATGCTCCATAATGTGAGCAGTTTCATAAATATCTTTATTCAGAACGTAGCGATTTCCCGCCCTGAACTGCACCTGAAAACTCATTACCGTAGCATCTGGAACGTCAATCAACAAGCCGCGCGCACCATTCTTCAGTCTAATTTCCTCAACTGTATGTTTCATTGCCTAGTTCTCTGATTATTTACGATTTTTCTTACGGTTCTGTCGCTGAGCCTTTTTCTTCTTTCGAGCTTGATTCTTCGCACGATTTGATTCCGCGCTAGTCTTACCCTTTTTCACAGAGAAGTCATCGTCACGATTTTCCTCGCCCGAACCAATTTCATTTACGCCACGCTCAACGGCATTTTCTGCCAACCTAGTTAGCTCAGTGTCATATTCGTCGTCTTGAGATTGACGAACTGTAGCGTCGGCTTTATGGATATTAAATATCGTTGCTAGAACTTCATCGCGGAGATTAGCTTGCAAACTCTCAAACAACTTCTGGGATTCTGATCGATATTCCACCAAAGGGTCACGCTGTCCAACACTTCGCCAGTGAATGCCCTCGCGCAAATGTTGCATATTTTCCAAATGCTGCATCCACAATGTATCCAACACCGCCATATAAACTTCGCGCTCAACTCCACGCAAATCATCAGCGCCAATCTCACGCTCTTTCTCTGCGTAAGCTTCTTCGACCAGCTCCAGCGCCTTCTCATAGCGCAAACGATCTTTCTTCTCCTTGCCAACCTTTTCAATTTTTTCCTTATCAACCGGGAAAATAACCGAGAAATCCTCGACAAACTTTGGATTATTCTTTGATGGAAGAGTTGTCAATTCGTGAACTTTAGCCTTCAGCAAACGCTCAATTTCTGGCTTGATATTATCGCCTTCCAAAATCCTGCGTCGCATAACATAAACGACGCGACGATGACGGTTAATCACATTGTCGTATTGAACAACATTTTTGCGCGTATCAAAATTGTAGCCTTCAACTCTCTTCTGTGCCGCTTCCAATGTTTTCGATACGGCGCGAGTTCTGATTGGCGTATCATCATCAACACCCAATCTATCCATCAACGACGCAATTCGCTCGCCCTGGAAAATTCGCATCAAATCATCTTCGGTCGAAACATAAAACTGAGTCTCGCCTGGATCACCCTGACGTCCGCCACGACCGCGCAACTGATTGTCAATTCGGCGTGATTCGTGTCGCTCCGAACCGATAACAACCAATCCGCCCAATTCCTTGACACCCTCGCCAAGCTTAATGTCAGTACCGCGACCAGCAATATTTGTAGCCAAAGTAATCGCACCTTTTTCACCGGCTTTCGCCACAATCGCAGCCTCACGCTCATTGTTCTTAGCGTTCAGAATCTCAAATTTAATGCCTTCTTTTTCCAAATATTTGGCAATTTGTTCATTCTTTTCAATAGAACCAGAACCAACCAGAACAGGACGACCCTGCTTGTGGTAATCCTTAATCGCCTCAGCTACAGCTTTAAGTTTGGCCTTTTCAGTCTTGAAAATCAGATCTTCCTTATCCTCGCGAATAACTGGTTTGTTCGGTGGAATTTGAATAACGTCAAGTGAATAAATTTGCTGGAACTCTTCGGCTTCAGTGAACGCCGTACCAGTCATGCCGCTCAATTTATTATACAAACGGAAATAATTCTGGAATGAAATTGTCGCCAAGGTCATGCTTTCTTCCAGCACAGGAACACCTTCTTTCGCCTCAATCGCCTGGTGTAAGCCTTCGTTATAGCGACGACCCTGCATCAGACGACCAGTATGCTCGTCAACGATAATTACTTCGCCGTCATTAGTTACAACATAATCCTTGTCGCGCTTGAATAATGTCTGTGCTCGCAAAGCCTGATCCATGTGATAAACACTGCGCACGTGATCTGGTGTGTACAAGTTTTTTATTCCCAACAATTTCTGAACTTTTTCAACGCCTTCGTCAGTCAAAGCAACGCTTCGACGCTTCTCATCCAAAACGTAATCTTCTGGAACCAACTTCGCAGCGATTTTAGCAAACGTGTAATAATTGTCAGGATTTTCAGCCGCTGGAGCAGAGATAATAAGTGGCGTACGAGCTTCGTCGATCAAAATTGAGTCGACCTCGTCAACGATTGCGAAGTTCAATTCACGCTGCCTGAGCAAATCAACGTCATTAACCATGTTGTCGCGCAAATAGTCAAAGCCAAACTCGTTATTCGTGCCGTACGTAATGTCCGCAGCGTAAGCCTCTTTACGTGAAACTGGGCGAAGCTTGCGCATTCGAGGGTCGTCGTGATGCTCATTGTCATAATCTTTATCATAGACAAATGACGCTTCGTTAATAATCACACCGGTGGTCAAGCCCAGAAAATCATACACTTGACCCATCCAGCCAGCGTCGCGCTGAGCCAAATAGTCATTAACCGTCACCACGTGAACACCCTTGCCTTCCAAAGCGTTCAGATAAGTTGGCAATGTCGCCACAAGAGTCTTACCTTCACCAGTTTTCATCTCGGCAACGTTACCCTCATGAAGAACCATACCGCCAATCAACTGCACGTCATACGGACGCTCGCCAATCACACGCTTAGCAGCTTCCCTTGCTACAGCAAACGCGTCTGGCAAAATCGTATCAAGCGTCACACTCTTCTTCGACAAACGCTTTTTCAGCTCATCAGTCTGCGCCCGAAGCTCCTTGTCGGACATCTTTTCATATTTGTCATTCAGACCGTTAATAACGTCAACTTGCTTACGCAATCGTTTCAAAATCTTCTTCTGTGGATCGCCAAAAATCTTACTCAGCGCTTTTTGTTGTGTAATTGCCATAAACCTTAAAACTCCCTCACTTTCAGGCATTTTCAAAAACTTCTTTTATTATAACTTTTTTCGGGCAATTTGAAAAGAAAAAGCGCCCAGAATCTGAACGCTTTCCTGCTAATTTCATCTATCAATTATTTTCGGCCGAAAGTTTGCTTTAGCTTCGCCAAAACCCCACGACTTCCGCCAACGTGAGCCAGCACATCGTCTTTGTACTTACGAACTTGACCATTCAACCTAGCTTCAACAATATCCACTGCAGCCAAAACGTTCATGGTTGAATCCTTAGCTATAATTTTCTTATCTGGCACATTGATGATAACTTCAACTTCGTACTTGTTGCCGCCAGGATTGTCAATCTGCTTAATCTTAACGTCTGCAGACGCACTTTTTCGCGCGTGGCGTGGCAAGTATTTTCCCAGAGAACCAATTTTTCGCTCAACGTATTTTTTTGTTGTGGCGTTCAGCTCATATTTAACGCCAGTAATTGTAATATCCTTAATCATTTCTCCTCCTACTAACTAGTATGCTCTCTATTATATCACGTCACGACCATTCATATATGGACGAAGTACCTCTGGGACAGTCAAAGTTCCATCTGGATTCTGGAAATTCTCCAAAATCACTACCAGAGAACGAGCCAGCGACACCGCAGTTCCGTTCAAAGTGTGAACAGATTCAATTGCGCCGTTTTCTCGGCGAACTCGAATATTCAAACCACGAGCTTGATAATCGGTACAATTCGAACAACTCGTCAGTTCACGGTAAGTTTGATCAACTGGCGACCAATATTCAATATCGTACTTCTTTGCAGCCGGCGCACCCAAATCGCCCGCCGCAATATTAACCACGTGATAAGAAATCCCAATTTGCTGCCAAAGCGCCTCCTCAACGCTAAGAATTTTCTCATGAATTTCTTTAGACTGCTCAGGCAAACAAAATGCGTACATTTCCAACTTATTAAATTGGTGAACTCGGAACAGACCACGCGTGTGCTTGCCGTATGTTCCCGCCTCTTTTCGATAGCAAGGACTATACCCAGCGTATAACAATGGCAAATCTTTTTCGTCCAAAATCTCATCCGCGTGATAGCCGGTTAATGGCATTTCCGCCGTACCAATTAGCGTCAAATCTTCGCCGTCAACTACATATTCGTTACTGCCCTCACCCTTTGGAGTAAAACCTGCGCCCTCAGCTGTTCGTAAATTAACCATATGAGGCACGGTCATAAATGTGAAGCCTTTCTTTGTTACGTAATCCAAGGCAAATTGAGTTACGGCATTTTCCAGCAAAGCCAAATCGCCCTTCAAATAATAAAACTTCGCACCAGCCACCTTAGCGCCGCGCTCAAAATCCACCCAACCGCGACTTACGGCGTAATCCAAATGGTCTTTTGCACCAGTTTTACAATCGCCATAAACTTTTACCTCAACAGAATCTTCTTCACCACCCAAAGGCACGTCGTCAAAAGTGATATTCGGGACGTTTTTAAGAATTGCCGCAACTTTTTCCTCGGTCGATTTCAAATAACTCTCACGCTCTGCTAGCTCAACTTTCAATTGCTTGCCCTGATCAATTAACTCTTGATCTGGTCGACCGCCCTTCATCTTCGCTGAAATAGCATTGCGCTGTTCGCGTAACGCTTCAACCTGCTTCTGCAAATCGCGGCGCTCATCGTCTAATTGCAACAACGCCGCAATATCAACTTTATAGCCTTTATCATTTGCCGACTTTTGCACTAAATCGGCATTTTCTCGGATGAACTTGATGTCTAACATGTCTCAATTATATAACAACACAGACTATATATAAATAAACCCCGCCGGATTTAACAGACGGGGTTTTAGATAAGTGTAAATAATTTACTTACATAGCTGTGCCAGGTAACGTTGTTGGCCATGGAACATTGTCGTTTGGCACATACGATACACTAACAATCGGGGGAAGTGTTGGCGTTGGATTCTGAGCGCTAGCTGCTTCAGCGTTAATCATCCCGAAAGTTTGAACGATCCAAGTCAAATACGAGCCACCCCATCGTCCAGCAGAAGGACCTTGCATCTGGTCACTAGGACGCAGCCCATCTGGCAACGCAGCACCACCACCGTTCCAGCTGTTGGCCCAGCCTGTAAGAGCTGCATATAGATAAACAGTATTGTTAATTCGTCGAACCTTAACCACGCTAGCTTTCATGGATGTTGAGAGAATTTGAGGAACACTTCTCCATCCAGTGTCACCATATACAACCTTCCAACCTGTTTTATCACTACCACGAGTTTTAATCCAGCGAACGGCACCGTTTGTAGCAGCTGTATCGGTATAGTACGTACCAACACTAGCCTTAACATTGCCTTCAGGCATACCAGTCCCGCGAATTTCATACGAATCTTTCCATTCTACGTCGCAGTCGTCATCAGTTTTCTTACCGAGTACTTGATTTGTTTTACCACCCGCAGGAAGATTCTTACCTGTAAATTGTAAACCTAGATTGCTTGTACCATTTCCGGTAATAGTTAATCCAGTCGAGCAAGGCTGCGTACTATTAGTTACAGAAATTGTAGCATTTCGGCCAGCCGCTCCAGTAGCTCCAGTAGCACCTGTAGCTCCCGTGGCTCCAGCTACCCCAGCGGGACCCGCCGCACCAGTGTCGCCTTTGTCGCCTTTTTGACCATCTCTACCATTCTGACCATTAAGACCATCCTTGCCATCTCGACCGTTCCTGCCATTTTGACCATCAAGCCCGTCTCTACCGTCTCGACCATCCTTACCCTTTAAGTCTGAGTAGGCTATGATATTTTTCCATTCAGATTCCCCGGCATATCGCCACTGGATATATAGGGAGTTCTTCTGGATCTCAATTTCGCGACTATCAGATTTACTAGATTCTTTCTTGCCATCTTCCTTATTAGCGCCGTTATCCTTATTTTTCAAATCCTCAAGCGAAACTATTTTCTGCCAATTGCCATCAGCATACTTATATTGAATCTCGCCCGAATCCTGACGAATAGAAACTGCGTTTGGATCAATTACTCCACGTGGTGAAATCTTAATAAAAAACAATAATATTATGAGCATTATTGTGATCACAAAAAGACTTAGCACGAAAGCTTTTGACGCAGGCTTTCTTGTATTTTCTCGCTCCACTTAAAATATTCCTTTAAACTTTATTTGATATTGATTATGCTTTTATTTTACATGCAGCAATATGAAAAATCAATCATATCTAAACGTGAGAAATAACACCAAAGCCAAGCAGCATCAACAACACCAGACCTAATACAAATCGATAAATTATAAACGGTCGGAAATTATTGCGCTGAATAAATTTTAACAGCCACGACACAGCCAAATAACCGACGCCGAATGAAATTACCGTGGCGATTATGGTTGGAGTCCAGCCAACGCCACCAGAAATGTGTTTATATTTGGTGACAACTTCCAATAGTCCTGCTGCGACCAGCGCTGGAATACCCAAGAAGAAACTCAATTTCGTAACCGACACGCGATCAAATCCACGGAATAAACCGACTGAAATCGTTGCACCAGAACGGCTAATGCCCGGAATGAGCGATAGGCATTGCCCCGCGCCAATCGCCAAAGTGTCTTTCCAGCTCGTCTCAGTTTCGCCACGCTTGTTATTTACCGCACGATTGTCAGCCAGCCACATAACAACACTCCAGCCAATAAGCCCAAACGCCACAAACCACAAACTGCGCAGAACTGTCTCGACTTCATGTTTGAACAACAGCCCAACAATCGCAATAGGAATTGAGCCGATAATAATTGCCCAACCATATTTATAATCAAACTTTCGACGCGCTCGCTTCCACCATAAACCACGCCACCAAGCCTGTAAAATCCGCCAAATGTCGCTCCAGAAATAAATCACCGCCGCCAGAATTGCTCCGATCTGGATTATCGCGGTAAAAGCCACGACACTCGGATCGTCAATTCGCATACCTAACAATTTCTCAGCAATCGTCAAATGTCCAGTCGAAGAAATCGGTAAGAATTCCGTAATTCCCTCGATTACGCCGAGAATAATTGCTTGCCACCACGCCACGCTTAAAAATTACCTTTCATCCTTCAAGTGTAGCATTAGCGGTAAAATCATTCAAATGCGTGAGCCTAAGATTCGGAATTTTCTGCTTCAATCGAGTTTTGATAGAACAAGCCGCTAACATTCACGCCCGCAGGAGCATAAATTTTCAAGCCAGTTATCGGCTTATAAAACTTCAAGCAACCGTCAAAGAATATCACGTTACACTTCTCGGAAACGGACAGCACGATTTTATTGCCATCGCGACGCACGTTAATTTCTGGCTTATTCGCCTTTGGTAAATCCACAAACTCCGCTTCCACCTTAAATTTGTCAGAATTTATTCGCGAAACATTCCCCACTGGCATATCGATAAAAATTGAATTAGCGTTTGTCGTATCTGGAATATCGATATTCACTTTCTTCGTGAGTTGCTGAGATTCACGTGCATATTCCAAGCCAGCGTGCGCGCTAAATATTGCGGCGCTTGCCAAACTCATAAAAACAACGGATGCCGCCACGATCATTGTGATTACAGACATTCGATTGACCTTCCAAGCGAATATGCTACGCGTTACAATTGCGCCGAATACCACCGCCGCGATTCCGCCAATTGCTAAGGAAATCCATACTCCCCACGCCCATATTTGCATTCCCAAACCGCCGAGCATATTAACCATGGAAACGCCGAGCGCCCCGCTAACAATCAGCCCAAACATTATCGCTAGCGTCGTAAGTAGCACCATAACACCGACAAAATATTGGAAAAATTTCGCAATTGGAGTTTTTCTGACAGACGCAATTGAACTTCCATCAGCGGAAGCCTCCTTAAGTGCAATCAAAGTTACTGGCTTCCCGCGCATTCGTAATTTGTCCGACGCGGTTTTTGCTGGCGGCATTGACACCCACATCGCGAGGTAAACCAGCACCATCGTACCAAATGTTACGAACGGCGAGATAATTGCAATAAGTCGCACCCACAACGGATTGATATTAAAGTACGCCGCTATTCCCGCACACACGCCGCCAATGACAGCTCCGTCCGTGTCGCGCATCAATTGCTTTTCTGGTTTTTCATTATCATCCGTCAATTCATCCGTTGAGTCCTCGCTATCATCCGAAAAATCGCGCGGTTCGCCCATTTGATTTTTAATCGCCAAAACGTCATCGTCGCTAATAACACCCTCTTTCATCACGCCACGCTCGGCTAAAATCTCAACCATTCGCGCCTCTATTTCCCTCATCGCTTCCGCGTCGGCGTGCATATTTTTCTGAATCGAATTAAGGTATTTTTCTAGCGATTTCTTAGCGTCAATTTCCACGCTAAACGCTGTTTTTGCCAGATGAATCCTGGTTATTTCCTTCATTATTTTATTCCTTTCTCTAAGTTATCAAGCGAATTATTTAGCATATTTATGCGATCTTTAAGCTCGTGAATCAATTGATCGCCCTGCTCTGCTAATGAATAATATTTTCGCGGCGGACCTTGCTCGCTTTCCTGCCATTCGTGTTGCAAATATCCGTCCTTCTGCAGCCTATTCAGCAGCGGATAAATCGTACCTTCGACCACTGTTAAGTCCGAATCGTTCAATTGCTTAACAATGTCGCCAGCGTACTGCGCCTTATTAGAACAAACCAGTAAAACGCAGTAAACCAAAAATCCTTTTCGCAATTGGGCCGCCAAGCTTTCCGCATAGCTATCAACGTCCACTTTTACCTTCTTTCGGTATGTTAGAGCCCTTAATTTTGCCGTCTTTGATCAGGATTTGATAATCGCATTTTTTGGCCAAGTCAACGTCGTGCGTCACGATAATCAGCGTTGCGCCTTCTTGCTTGTTGTAATTGAACAGCAATTCTTCCACCTTCGCGCCAGTTTCGCTATCCAAATTTCCCGTAGGTTCGTCCGCAAAAATGATCTGAGGACTACCGACAATTGCCCGCGCAATCGCCAAACGCTGCTTCTGACCGCCCGACAAATCCTTCGCACGATTCTTGCGCTTCTCATACAAGTCCACCGCCTTCAGCGCTTCATTGATCTTGCTTTCCCTCAAGCCCCTTGGCATCTTCACAATTTCCAGCGGCAAACTCACATTGTCCGCCACGCTTTCATTGCCCTGGACAAAGAAACTCTGGAAAATAAAACCTATTTTTCTCGCGCGGAACTCGTCAACTTGCTTTTGTTTCAATTTCAGAATATCCTGACCGTCAATAATCACTTGACCTTGCTGCGGTCGATCCAAGCCAGAAATTGCGTGCATCAGCGTTGATTTTCCTGAACCAGATTTTCCCAAAATCGCCACGCTCACACCAGTTGGAATTTGCAGACTCACATCATTTAGAGCCACAAATTGGTTCTTCTTTTTGCCGTAAATTTTCGTCACATTTTTAAGCTCAATCATAACAATTCTCCTATTCCGTCCTTAACGCTTCAATTGGATCTAATTTTGTTGCCTTGCGGCTCGGCAGCCAGCCAGAAAGTACCGCCATAATCATCAGCCCGATTATCAAAAGTCCCATTTGCAGAGGATTGATGACTAATAGATTCGTACCCTGCTCCAACTTCAGAAAACTAGCAATCATAGGGTTGAGTAGCGACATCAAACTCGCCAAACCAACACCAATTAAGCCGCCAAGAAGTCCAACCCACGCCGCTTCATACCTGAACATTTTACCGATATCACGACCTCGCATTCCCAAAGCTTTCATTAGCCCAATCTGACTAGTTCGCTCCAGAACCGAAATGTACATCGTATTAACAATTCCAAACACGCTCGCAAGTAACGCCAAACCGCCAAACCCAATCAGCGCCATTTGAGCCATATTCACAAAAGTCAGCATAGCCTTGCGCACATCCTGAACCGAAGACGCCATGTAGTCCTTGCCAAGCTCACTCTTCACCGCCTCAACGTTTTTCTCATCATCAACCGACGCAATTACGTAAGAATAATCATTAGGCAAATTTTTGGCGTGACTGAAGGCGTAAATCTCCTTAGCGTCATCCACAGAAACGCGCACAGCTGGCTGATAAAACAGAATCGTGTCCGAAGGTTTATCGACTGCCGCAACTTTCAGAGATATTTCTTTGTCAGCGTTTTTGCTCGACGAATCTCCTTTTTTCAATCCTAGCGTAATCGTTTGTCCAATTGCCGATTTTGCATCACTAAATCCCATTTCTTTTACGTAAGATTCCGGAATAACAACTTCACCTTTTTTCGGCATAAAATTATCCAAATTACCAGCCGCAAACTCCATTCGGGTCTTATCAAACTTCACAGTTACGCTAGGCACGAATTTTTTGTCACTTGCCGAACTTTTGGCGTATAAAACTCCATACATAGAATAAGCTGGCGTCACTTTTTCTACGTGCGGAACTTTCTGTATTTTTTTCACGTCGTTATCAGTCATCGAATATTTTTCTATCGCCTTAGACTGATCCTTTTCCGTGTCTTCCGAGTCGCTATATTCCGGAAGATTGCTATCAGGTCCCGACGAGGTCACTTTTTTATAGACCGAAACAGATTTTTTATCGCCAGCCGCGTCGACCATACTGTTCGTATACAGCCGACCGCCTTCTCCAGCCATCAGCGCCAGACCAATCGTAAACGCTCCAACTGAAATTGCCAGCGCGGTTAAAATCGTGCGGCCTTTTGATTGTCCCAAATTTCGACCGGCGCGTTTAATAATGTCAATTCTTCTCACATTAAGCTCCTTGTTGATTTATTATACATAGTACTATGTTATACAAGGTACCTTAAATAGTCAAGGTATTTTTGAAAAAATATTCAAAAATCACAAATTCCGTCAGCTTAGGAATCGCTATTTTCGCTTAGCTTTAACTATCTTTGCCAAGCCATTAAGCGCGCGCCTATAAAAAGGCTCAGTGCTCACACGCTCCCGCAACCCGTCGTCGTTCACGCTGTCCTGAATCTCACGATCACCCGCGGAAACTCCATTATTTTCTATCGACTCATTATCTACCAAACCAGCCATATATCTAGCGGCATCAAAAAACATCGGATCTCCCCAAATCTTGACTTCTCTATCATCTCCGTAATCAATTACTGCAGAGATAACCTGCTCGTCGTCCTTATTGTAGACTTCATCATCAACTCCATCGTAATCATCAATCTCTTCGTCGCCATACTCAACATCAAAGCGTCCGCTATAAAATCGACAATCGGCGACAATACCACGACACAAATCACCTTGGTCATTTCTCTGCCATACGCTCATCAATATCACCAGATCAGAAGTAGACAGATCAGCCTCCTTAAGCAACTTAACAGACTGTCCTTTACTGATAATTAGACGACCACTCCCCTCTGCTCTAGACTCATCAATATACATCACATCCTGTGGCGATACGTCCGGATAAGTATCGAGTGTGTATAGCACTTCGGGAGACATTGTCTCGGCTGTAACTTGTCGTAATCTATCAGGCACTCCATTATTATATTTTTCAGACATTTTATGACCTCCTCAATTTAATCTTATTCCTCATCATACTCATCTTCAATCTCTTGGTCCAGAATCTCTTCAATCACGTCTTCCAGCGTAATAATTCCCAGCTCCGCCTCATCATCCATCACCACAAACAAATGATTCCGCGTTTGAATGAATCGACTTAAGACCGTATCCAGGCGCGACCTCTTGTCAATATCGTAAATTTTATCGCGGTACAATTGGCTAATTGGCAACGGCAAATCTCGTCCAACTACATCCTTCACGTATAAAACTCCGACCAATTCCCCGTCAGATTGAACCGGAATTCGCGAATGTCCAGCGTGCTTAATCTGAGCTAGTAGAGTCGCATCCAGCTCGTCATCCAAATCCACGACAAAAACCTCGCTCATCGGCGTAACCAAATCGCCAGCCGTCTTTTTACTAAACTGCAGCGCTCCCGCAGCAATGCGACTTTCGTCATAATCAACCGGACTATCAGACCTGACGGCGTGCTCGTGAATAATCTCCTCCAGCTCCTGGTGAGAATATAATTGCGGCGTTTCCTTACCCAACCAGCGATTCAACAATTTCGACATCGGCTGAGCAAGCGGCCAAAATAGTACGTAAATCACATCAAGCAGCCAAAAGAAATATCGCACAAATCGATATCCACGCTGTGAGAAAATCGCCTGCGGCAAAATCTCGCCAAACATCGTGATAAGAAGCGTCGCAATCAAGCCGCCAACCACGCCATTCGTCATATTGCCAAGCAAAATCGACATCGCGGTATTCACGCCGACATTGCCGAGCAAAATACAGAAAATCAAATAATAGCCGTCTTTTCGATATCGATACACTCGCGCCGCAATTTTGTCGCCTTGCCTGGCTTTTCGCTTCAAATCATCAGGTCGCGCCATCATTAGACCAATATTCAGACCGGAAAATAGCCCAGAAAGCGCCAATAAAACAGCCGCCGCCAGCCATAATAAAATATCAGACATAATTACAACCTCTATTCCTAATCACAACTAAAAACAGCCTGCCAGAAAATAACTCCAATAAAAAATCCATATCTTTAATTATAGCAAAATTACAAGTTGACTTGCGGATAAATTGTCCGAGTTGTTTCGTCAATTTCACTCTTAAGCTGCGGGAACGGCACACCTTCACGCGCCGTAACGCCCTCGAAAATCCAGAATACCCTTTCAGAATATCCCCAACCACAAGCCGGCGGCATTCCATATTCCAACATCTCGACGTAATCAATATCAAGCATCATCGCCTCCTCATCACCAGCGTCACGCATTTGCTGCTGCTCAAGGAAACGATTCAGCTGGTCAATCGGATCATTCAGCTCAGAGAATCCATTGCCCAATTCTGAACCAGCGATCACCGGCTGAAAACGCTCCACCGTCTCTGGATTTTCCGGATTAGTCTTTGACAACGGACTAATAAACTTCGGCGTGTTCACCAACCAAACCGGACCAGCAACATCTTTACGAATATTCTTCCATAATTTATCAATGCTGCGCGGAATAGAATCGGTTTTTTCGACTTCCAAATTATATTCTTTCAGTTTAGCGGCAACTTCTTCAATTGTCGTATTATAAACGTCGATTCCGTAGTGCTTGCGAATAACTTCAGCATAATCCCAGACTTCCCACTCGCCGCTCATATCAACGTTGAACTTGCCCAATTGGAATTGCAAGGTGCCAAAAGTCTTCTGAAGCACATCTTTATACATCGACTCCATAAAACGCATTCCCTGCTTCCAGTCCCAGTAAGCCGCGTACCATTCCATAGCAATATGCTCTGGCAAATGCTCGTCCGAATAATTTTCATTACGAAAACGCGGACCGAGGTCATAAACTTTCTCAAATCCAGCGCCAATCAATCGCTTCAATGGCAATTCGTGGCTAATTCGCAGATAAAACTGCTGATCGCCCAGCGCATCCATATGCGTCACAAATGGGTTTGCGTCCGCACCGCCAGTGGTGTGCTCCAAAACAGGAACATTAATCTCAATGAATCCATGACTATTCAAATAATCTCGCGTTGCCTGCCAAAACTTACTTCGGCGAATGAACCGCTCGCGAACTTCAGGATTGACGTTCATATCAACATAACGTCGACGCAAGCGCTCTTCCTTATTCTCTAATTTTTCTGGCATTGGCCTTAACGATTTAGTCAACAATCTAAGTTCGTGTACACCAACGGATTTTTCGCCCGTTTGCGTGGTGGTCATTACGCCCTTCGCCTCAATAAAATCGCCTGTATCTAGCAATTTAAGCTGCTTCATTCCAAGCACACCGCGCGCAGCATCTAATTCCGCCACGTCATCACGCTGAAGATAAAGCTGCACATCACCAGATTGATCGCGTAATTTAATAAACGCCAATTTGCCAAAACTGCGAATAGACGCCACACGACCCGCAACAACAACTCCCTTACCAGCTAGCTCATCATACTTAGACAAAACCTCAGCACAAGTGTGAGTTCGTTCTGATTTTGCCGGATATGGTTCAACGCCTAATTGACGTAATGTTTCCAGTTTTCGTAGTCGTTCGTTTCGATAATCTTGTAATGTGGCCATAACAGAGATAATTATAGCACATTATACGCTACAGATCTCGCCAGACTTAAGATATCGACTTAATAATGTAAGTAATTTCGGCTTTTGGCGTCTTAATCGTTACTTCATCACCGATTTTCTTACCAATCAATTCTTTACCAATTGGCGACTGATCTGAGATTCGTCCAGCCAACGGATCTGCTTCAACTGGTCCAACCACTGTGTAAGATACGGTTCTTTCTGGACATTGCAATTCAACTGTACTGCCCAAACCAACGCTTGAGCTACCGCTGGATTTAATAATTTCGGCGTTCTGCAGAATATCTTCAATTTCCAAAATTCGCGTTTCCACCAAACCTTGCTCTTCGCGCGCAGCGTCGTATTCCGCGTTTTCGCTCAAGTCGCCAAAATCTCGTGCTGCCGCAATTTTTTCAGCAATCTCGCCGCGTCGACCCTTCAACTCTGCCAATTCTTTTTCTAAATCAGCCTTTCCAGTTTCTGTAATTTGATAAGTTTTTTTCATAAAAATTTCCTCCTCTACTGTATGTAGTGGTATTAGTCTTACGATCTACACTAAATATAGTGTTTTTAATTAGTCTTAATTAAGTCTATCTGAGTATATCAATCGCTATTTATTATGTCAATATGATCAGCCTTACCGACTCAAGCAAAAATCCATCAATTGCTGATAATCCATTTTTCGCGTTTCGCCAGTTGCTCGTTCCGTCAATTCAAACAAGCCATCACCGTCAATCGCTCGATCGCCTATCGTTATCCGCCACGGCAAACCCATAAGTTCAGCATCAGCAAATTTCACGCCTGGACGCTCGTCGCGATCATCAAGCAGCGCATCGACGCCGCTGTTAGCTAGCTCGTCGTAAAACTTGCCCGCCAATTCCTGCCCTTTTTCACCAATTGCCACAATATGAACCTTAAACGGCGCAATATTTTCCGGCCAAACCAAACCTTTATCATCAGCGAACTTCTCAACAATCACGCCCATAACTCGCGTAATTCCAATGCCATAGCTTCCCATATAAGCGTATCGCTCTTTACCTTCGGCGTCGGTAAACACTAACTTCATTTCTTCGGATTTCTGCGTGCCGAAATTAAAGATATTGCCAACTTCAGCAGTTTTCACTTTTTCCAATTCACTACGATCGACGCCAAGCTCCTCAATTGCCTCGTCCAAAACTTCCTCATTAACAGCGATATTTTTACCACGATGCAAATAAATATAATCCTCACCAGCATCGCAAATCGTCTGAAACTCATGACTAAACTTCGTGAAAGCGCCGCCAGAAGCAAACGTCACATATGTTTCATCGCCAATCCCAAATCGGTCATAACAACGCTTATATGCCTCGATGACTGAATTGTAATAATTACCCAAACTCTCCTTGCTGTCGTGAATCGAATACATATCCTTCATCACAAATTCACGACCACGCATAATTCCACTCTTAGCGCGAAGCTCATTTCGCAATTTATTCTGGAATTGATAAACGCTAATTGGCAAATCTTTGTAGCTCTTTAAGTAATTGCGAAGAAGATCAACAATCGGCTCCTCGTGCGTCCAACCAAAGCCTATATCCGTGCCGTCTTGCAATTTAGACTTAAACCAAACGTCGACCAATTCATCACTCCAGCGACCGGTCTCTTGCCACAATTCCTTTCGCTGCAAAGTACTCATCACCAATTCCTGGCTATTAACCTTGTCCATTTCCTCGCGAACAATTTGCTTAATATTCTCAAGAACTCTCAAACCCAACGGCAAAAACGAATACACACCCGCCATCGTTTTATGCACGTAGCCAGCACGAATCAAAAGCTGGGCGTTTCGTGCAACCTCGCCAGCTGGCGCCTGCTTCAAAGTTCTAGTAAAAAGTTGTGTCATTCGCATAGTTCTCTCCTTTACATAAATATAAATGGCAATAACGATTCTGTCTGATTAATTGCGCCCGTATTGACAAACAAGAAATAAAAAGCTATTCCGTTTTTCGCCATATGCATCACAATCGGCACCCAAATTGCGCCAGTGTATTCCCTGGTCGCACACATCACCAGGCTTAAAGTAAATGTATCAATTGCCACCGCCCATTGCAATGGTGAATCTGGACCAACCCAAAGATGCGCCAGGCCAAATGCTATGCTCGTTACGATAATTGATAGCCAAATCGAGAAAGAATTGCGCAACTTGCCATAAAGATATCCGCGATACAAAAGTTCCTCAACAATCGGCGCCAGCACCACCAACACAACAAACGCCATGATAAATTGCCAATGAGTCGCCAGCATACTCTGACTGAACGGTATAGCTTGCTTTTGTTGCATATCCACTAAGAAAACAACTCTGGCAATGCTCATTGTAACCATTGTTAGTAAAAAGTACGCCACAAAAGCGAATGGAGAAATAAATATTTCCAAAAACGTTGGCCAGTCATTTACACCCAAATTACTCAAAGTTGTTCGGCGCTTCTTAACCAAAAACGGAACACCAATCACGACAATTAGCGACAAAATATATACAACAACCGAAAGCACCGTGTTAGAAATAACTGGATTCACAGAATTGAGTGGCACACCGATTTTTATCAAAGCACCGACCGCCAATGAAACAATAACTTCCACCGCCAAAAATACGCCATAAACCCAAGCTGGGAGCGCCAAAATCAGCCACCATTTGCGGTTTTTTATTTTCTTAGAAGAGTTTTCCAACATCACTGATCGTCACCAAAATTGTTAAGATTAATAGAATCAACATACCGGTTGCCTGAATATTTTCTTCACGCTCTTTCGTCAGATCTTTCTTAAATAAGCGGAAAATTGCCATCGTGAACCAGCGACCACCATCAAGCGCTGGGATTGGTAAAATGTTCATCACTGCCAGCGTCAGCGAGATTAACGCCGCCACGAAAATGATGTACTCAATTCCAGAACTGACAACTGACGGGAATAATACACCCAGTATGCCAATTGGTCCTGCTACGCTCCCGCTGACAGAGGCCAAATCAGCTCGTGCAGATTCTTTTGATTCCGCGGAACCAAATATTTGTCCGATTGATCCGTGCACGGTTTTTACCAATAACACACCAACGCCTTTGATAGTTTCATATGACAATTGCCCAGTAGTCGCCACACCCACAATAGGCGCCGACCAGGTGCTATACATTTTCTCCGTCTGCCCCGGAATAACACCCAAATATCCGCTTCCCTTCACGGACTTTTCATCATTCAACTGGACGTCAACAGCCGACTCTTTGCCATCACGCCTGTACTTGACGTTGATTTTTTTGCCAGTATTTTCCTTCGTTACAATTGGCAACTTTCCCGCCTCTGTAAGTGGCTGATCATTTATTTGCACCAATTGATCATTGATCTTAAGTCCAGCTTTATCAGCAGGCGAACCTGGCGTAACTTTCGCTATCGCCACCGGCGAACGCCTAACCTCTGTATCAAACGGCAATTGAACTTGGTTCGACAGGATTTTCGGCATGCCAATTACTGCAAGAATCGTGAACAAAACAATCGCAGTTATCCAGTTCATCACGACGCCAGCCAGCAATATTTTCGTCTTCACCCAAAACGTCGATCCGCCATATGTGCCCTCGCCTTTTGCGGAATCGTATTCACCTTTCAATCTGACAAATCCACCAAGCGGCAGCCAATTCAGGCTAAACGTTACGTTTTCACCTAAGAAATTTCGCTTTACTTTCCATTTTTTTGCGGCAGGCGGAAATCCGACTCCGAATTCCTCAACCTTAACGCCGTTTCTCTTGGCGACAATAGCATGACCTAATTCATGCAAAACCACCAATAAAATGAGAACAAATAGCCCTAAAAGTACTCCCCAAATAATCATTTTCCAAACCGCCTATTCCGATTAGCATATTCCTCTAAAATCACCGACACGTCATCCGTTGTCATGTCTGGCCAATTTTTCTCAATAAACATCAACTCACTGTACGCTGATCGCCACAACATAAAGTTGCTGAGCCGCTGTTCACTAGAAGTTCTAACAATCAAATCACATGGCGGCACCTCTGGCGCGTATATATTCTGAGCAATCAACTCAGGCGTAATTTCCTCAGGAGAAACTCCAGATTGAACAATTTTTTTAACCGCATCAGCAATCTCCAAATGCCCGCCATAATTTAAGCATAAAACCAATTCTCCATTTTTCAGATTGGCAGTTTTCTCCTCGGCTTCGTCAATCGCTTTGATCAATTGATCCGACAAGCCTTCCCTAGACCCAACAACCCTCAAGCGAACCTCGTTTTCAATAAATATCGGCAGGTCAGCCTTCAATATGTTCAATAGCAATTTCATCAAATGCCGGACTTCTTCCTCTGACCGCTTCCAGTTTTCCGTACTAAAAACATAAGCGCTCGCATATTTCACGCCTCGATGAAGAACCTCCAGCGCCACGTCTTTTAGCGCGTTATATCCCGCCAGATGTCCTTCGTATGTCGGCAAGCCATGCTGCTTTGCCCACCGCCGATTTCCATCAACAATAAACCCGATATGCCGCGGCAAATTAGCATTTTCGCTCATTATTCGCCCTCCATTCATCAATTAACTCAACATCTCGTACGTCTTTTTCACGTCCACGCCAGCTCTTCCATTTGCGCAGAAATTCCAAATCAACAAACCTCACGCAATCATATTTCACCGCATAATCAAGCAAATCGTCATAGCTAACAGCCTGCCCATCAAACTCCCAGCCGTCCCAAACTTCAGCCGAACCATCATCTTTTACAAAATAAAAACGCTGATTGTCATCAAACTTTTTAAGCCAATCGCCACTTTCCTCGGAGAGCTTTTTCATCAAATCAGAACTCGCCGCAAGATCAATATCACTAGCTGGACGAATCCCCAATTGATCCAAAATCCCGCTACCAATAACAATAATTTGATCCAACGGCAAATTCAACGCCTTCACTTTATCGGCAAAAGTTTCACTCATTAAACGGTTAAGACGTCCTTTTCTTTCGCCTTAAACGCCTCGTCAATTTGCGTCTGCATCTTGCTCATTAAGCCGTCAATCTCTTTCTCTACACGCTTCAAATCGTCTTCGCTCAGCTCTTTATTATCCTTCATTCGCTTAGCGTCCTTAAGAGCGTCTTGGCGAATATTACGCATCGCAATTCGAGCCTCCTCAACCTTCTCGCTAACCTGTTTCACCAGTTGGTGGCGACGCTCTTCCGTCAAAGCTGGAACTGGAACGCGAACTACTCGCCCATCGTCAGACGGATTAAAACCTAGGCTTTGGTTATCGCGAATTGCAGAAGAAATTGCCGTAATGTTACTCGGGTCAAATGGCGTAACTAACAACATTTGTGCCTCTGGAGCGGTTACGTTTGCAACCTGATTAAGCGGCATTTTTGAACCGTAAGCCTCAACCATAACGCCGTCGAGCATTCCAGCGTGCGCCCTGCCTGTTCGCACCTTCTTCAATTCATCTTGAAAAAAGCTAAACGCTGCATTCATTTTTTCTTCATAAGGGTTTGTGTCGAACATATTTCCTCCAATTTATCTATCCGTTATTATATCAAACTTCAAGCGTCTTGTCTGCTAATTTTGCCTTACGCCCCGTGCTATAATAACAGAGTGATTTCTAAGATTAAGTTATACAATTTCCGGTCTTATCATTTGCACGAAGCGACTTTTAGCAATTCTGGTACGGTAATCGTTGGACCAAATGGCACCGGTAAGACAAATCTGCTTGAAGCGGTTTATGTGGCGCTACGCGGCAGTAGTTTTCGTGGCAGCCTTAGCGATTGTATGACGCTGAACGCTCCGCAAACAATTGTTCATCTGGAGGGCGATTTTGGCGAGCGACGTATTAAGCTAGATTCAATTTCCGGAAAAATCAACAAAGAATTCATCATCAATGACAATAAATCAAAAGTCTTAACCAGAAAAAACCGCTTGCCAGTTGTTTTATTTGAGCCAAGCGAACTAAGATTAATTTCCTCCTCACCATCCCGACGACGCGATTTTCTGGATGGCTTAATTGCCCGACTTGACCCCAAATACGACACAGATTTAAGGGCTTTCAATCGCACTCTTTTACAGCGCAACGAACTCTTAAAATCCCACCAAGAAGACTCATCGATTTGGCGCGACAACCTGTTTGCCTGGGACATAAAATTCGTCCAATACGCAACCAACATTGCCCAAAAACGAGCCAAATTTCTCCAGATAAACGAGCCTCGCATAAAAAATTTATACGAATCTTTGGCGGGAAAAGATACGCAATTATCCATCGAATATGGCGCTATTGTACCTCTGGAAAATTACGACCAAGCCCTACTCAATCGCTTGGGAAAATCCCGCGAATATGAAATGGCTACGGGCTTCACTTCAGCTGGCCCACACCGCGAAGATTTCACAATTTTCCTTCATAATCAGCCCGCCATTAAAGTTGCTTCACGTGGTGAAATGCGAACCATTATGCTGGCGTTCAAATTATTAGAGCTAGAACTTCAGACAGAAGTCAGCCAATCTCGACCGCTCATTTTGCTAGACGACGTTTTCTCGGAACTAGACGCCACTCGCGAAAAGCTCCTCCAAGAAACCATCCAGAATCATCAATTCATCGTCACCACAACAGATGCGCGCCACCAAAAAGACGGCTGCTCAATAATTTCCACACAATAAAAATCCGCCCTCTCACACGAAGGCGGATCTATTTCTCCTACTAAATCCCTACTTACTCTGCAGGTCGCTCATTAACTCTTTTATTTGCTAATTCATTCCTACGCTCTATAAGAGCCTGCACCAACACGGATTGCTCCCTAGTAGCCTGCCGGACCTCATCGTCTTCTGGATTTTCTCTAGACAGGTCTGAAAGGTAAAACAACTCTTCCCTAGCAGCAATAACGTCCATCACAGCTTTTTTAAACTGTTCATTAGTCGTTTCTGGATTGGCCTGATTTACATCAGTCTCTTTATTATAATCTCCTTCTAAAGCACTCCAGTCAGTTGTTGTATTGGGAGAAGAATCTGTATTTTCGCCTAACTTTTCACTCATATTATTCCTTTTCGTTTCTTTACGGCTATATGCCGCTTTTTTGATATGTACCCATACTAGCACATATTTGTGATATTGTCAATATGCTTGTGGTAAATATTGACAAAATAAAAAATCGACCGCATTGCTACGGCCGACTTCTTCTCTGCGTGAAAATCTATTCGCTTACACCCAGCTCGATTCGCTTAAACTGACGAACTACGATGTTCTCGCCTAATTTCGCAATCGCTTCCTTAACGTGCTGCTCAACAGTCTTAGAATCGTCCAGAATGTACGCCTGGCTCATAAGAACCTGCTCAGCAAAATGCTTCTTCAATTGACCTTCAACGATCTTTTCGCGCATTTCTTCAGGCTTGCTTGCCAAAGATTCGCTCGCCATAAGCTCAGTTTTAACGCGCTCCATTTCCTCTGCCGGAATGTCAGATTCAGAAACATACTTTGGGCTCATCGCTGCAATTTGCATAGCAATTTCGTGCGCCAACGTCTTAAAGTCATCAAGTCGAGCCACGAAGTCGGTCTCACAGTTTACCTCAACGATAACGCCGATTCGACCAGAGTGAACATAACTTTCGATCAAACCTTCACGAGCTTCACGATCGCCCTTCTTTTCAGCTTTCGTCAAGCCCTTTTTGCGCATAGCTTCCAAAGCTTTATCGAAATCGCCCTCAGCTTCAACCAAAGCTTTTTTAGCGTCAGTCAAGCCTACGCCGGTCAATTCGCGCAATTTTTTGATATCGTCAACAGAAACGCCCATCCTATTTCTCCTCTTTTTTAGCTGGTTTTTCTTCAGCCTTTACGCTACCTGCACCTTCAGCAACAGCCGCGGTGAAGTAATCTAATAGCAATTGAATGCCCTTAACAGCGTCGTCGTTACCTGGAATTACGTAATCAATTCCTGTTGGGTTAACGTTGGTGTCAACAATTGCAAACACTGGCACACCCAAAGTTTGAGCCTCGCGAACTGCATTTGCGTCGGTCAATGCGTCAACTACAACAACAGCGCCTGGCTTGCCCATCAAATCCTTGATGCCGCCATATTTCATATTCAAGCTGTCGATTTCCTCTTGGAAGCGCTGCACCTCAAGCTTGTTATAACGCTTTTCCAAATCACCTGAAGCCATTCGCTTTTCAAGATTCTTCAGCTTCTTAATTTGCTGAGCAATAGTTGAACCGTTAGTCAGCATACCACCAATCCAGCGCTCAACTACGTATGGCTGGTTGATCTTTTCAGCTGCTTCACGAACAACGTCTTTAGCTTGTTTTTTAGTACCAACGAACAAAACCTTGCGGCCTGATACAGCAATCTTTGTCAATTCCGGCAAAGCCTTATCCAAAGCTTCAACGGTCTTAGTCAAGTCAATAATGTGACTGTCCTGACGCTTACTGTGAATATATGGCGCCATCTTTGGGTGCCAGCGGCTGGTTTTGTGTCCAAAATGAACACCTGACTCCAGCAAAGCCTTAATGTCTACCTTTACAGACATTCTCTTCTCCTTTTGCCTCATCCGCCCACGATTTGGAGTGTGAAACGGATTGTGTCATTAAAATTAGTTACCTGGCGATTATACCAAATAGTCAATAAATCTGCAAATATTACTCTCTTTCTAACAATTGTCTAAATCGCGATAAACCATCAAAATCTTCACCATTTCGATACGGTCGTACTATATTTACCAACGCAGGTAAAGTTAACCTATCAATTCTCTCCCCCTTGAGAATCCTCCCTTCGATAGCACAGCACGCTATACCATCAACTTCATAGCCAAATGTATTATCGGTCGAAGAATGTATGCCCGTCACTCTACTCATACCCCCAGCATCAGGACTATTCTTGAGTACGTAGCAAGCCTCTACAGGATATGTTGCTCCTCCATACTGGGAGTACGCACTTATGCTGCCATAGCCGCCATAACCAAAACGCTTGCCTCATGGCTCTCAGGATCATTATCCACTTCAAATCCTGCAATTCGCTCCTTTACCTGATCGCCGCTAATAATCCAATCATCGAGAAATAAAATCTTAGAGCTCTTGCCAATCTCACCCCTGCCGCCATACACTTTCAATCTACCTTTGTATTCTTCGAATTCATCGTCTGGAAATTTAGATAAGACCAGACTTAAAATATACTGACTACTTTTCATCTCGTTTTTAACACGACACTGACTTAGCGAATTTCCTACGTCAACATAGACCGGCTTATTATCAACTTCTAAATGATGCCTAAGTCTTTTTGCTAGCGCTGTTGCCGCAAAATGCAATTCCGACATGCCCAAAAACGCCAATTCATCTATTAATTCTTTAGCGCAATTCTCCATGTAATCAGGTAAATAATGTTTTGTCGTCTCTATAAATTGCACAAAATCATTTATCGCTTCGTATTCAGTCGTTTTATATCGACTTTTCATGAACGAAGGGTCGCTCGTTTCCGTGCCCAGATAATTATCCGCTTTTACATAGACCATAGGATTACCTCGACTAGCGTCTTGAGCCTGCGATAATAACTTTGGCGGCGCCACTGGACTTAACTCACTCAAAGCATCAGGACTGGTCGGTAACTCAATCATACCTATATTATGTCATAATTTCGCCAAAATAGCAAAGTTAGGGTAACGGACTTTTGACATTTTCCGATAAATTATGTACAATTGAACAGTTATGAAAAGCAGTATTCACCCACAGAACTATCGCCCTGTCGTATTTAGCGACGAACAAGCGGGCTTCGCGTTCTTGACTCAGTCAACAGCGCAAACAACCGAAACTATCAAATGGGAAGACGGCAACGAATATCCATTAGTTAAGGTTCACATTTCATCAGCTTCACACCCATTCTTTACTGGTGAAGAAAAGATTATCGACACCGAAGGTCGTGTTGATCGCTTTAAGGCTCGTCAAGCAGCCGCTGAAGCTCGTAAAGCAGCTTTGGCAAACAAAGCAAAGAAAGCTAACGCTAAAAAAGCAGCTAAAACTGATTCTCCAAAATCAGACAAAAAGACTAAATAATCTGACGAATTAGTCCGACAACTCAAAAACCGCTCAATCACTGGGCGGTTTTATTTTACGTTAGTTCAATCTGACAATACTTATCTCGCGACATAATATTTCACGGTCTCCCCGCATTTTTGCAGCACATAAGCGGTGAGCACCATCGCCTTGCAAAGCCAAAAATACTCCGCCGTCAGAATCCACTACAATATCTACGCTGCGTATTGGAGGGCTAGTTTTCGGATTCATTTCTGCGTATTGCCTAATAATATCGCGACTACTTTTCCCACCTTTCGACTCCGACATTCGCCCTTCTCGCCAATCTTTAATCATCGGTGCAGCCACAAATAATTCAACCGGTAACGGAATATCAGATCCCGGAATCGCTCTCATATCAGGCCACTCACCCTCATATATAGATATTTTCGTTTCACTGGCAATATTATCTTTAATTAATTCATTTAAATCGCGTAGTGAAACTGGCTTCTCTATTGGATGAGCGTCAATCTTAAACAAACTCTTCACAATTAATTCAACTCTCGGATCGTTTGCTGGGATATCCTCTGGAAGATCTTCAATACACTGCACCAGCTCAGACGATTTTCCAACATCGACCAACTTATCAGTATTTTCGTAAACCAAATCACGCGAATCAACCTTGCATTCTCTCATTATCACCATATAATACAATACTGAGAAACATTTGTCAATGTATGATATAATTTTATAGATATGGCAAAGATTTCTTTAGATATGGATTCTCTGAAAAATGAACGAGCTGATTTGAGCAATTTTTTAGCGCAACCTGATGCTTACAGCTCACCAGATTTTACGGTAAAAAACAAACGATTTTCAGAATTAGAAACGCTTATCTCCAAAGGCGAAGAGCGAGAAAACCTGGAAAAAAACTTAGTAGAAGCCAAAAAATTAGCTAACGAAGGCGGCGAATTGGCTGCCCTGGCTAAACTTGAAATTACCGAAACTGAAACTCGATTGACCGAATTAGAAGAAGAATTATTCATCCTGCTTACCCCGAAAGACCCCAACGATGAAAAAAATATCATCATGGAAATCCGCGCTGGCGCGGGTGGCGATGAAGCGTCATTGTTTGCGGCGGAACTATACCGCATGTATTTACGTTGGTGCGAATCTAACGGCTATAAAGTAGAATTAATTAGCGAATCAGCCAATGATTCTGGCGGCTATAAAGAAGTTATCTTCATGATCAAGGGTGACGCACCATACTCTAAATTGAAGTTCGAAGGTGGCGTACACCGAGTTCAACGAGTTCCAGTCACTGAAAGTCAAGGTCGCGTCCACACCTCAACCGTAACTGTGGCAGTTTTACCGGAAGCAGAAGAGGCTGACATTGAAATAAATCCGAACGATTTGCGCGTTGATATTTACCGCTCCAGCGGACACGGCGGTCAAAGTGTGAACACGACAGACTCAGCAGTACGAATCACCCACTTGCCGACTGGAATGATCGTCACAAACCAAGACGAAAAGTCGCAAATTAAAAACCGCGAAAAAGCCATGAGCGTGCTTCGTT
Source organism: Candidatus Nanosynbacter sp. TM7-076 (assembly GCF_022828325.1). Classification (GTDB taxonomy): domain Bacteria; phylum Patescibacteriota; class Saccharimonadia; order Saccharimonadales; family Saccharimonadaceae; genus Nanosynbacter. The sequence continues at coordinate 19,465 of NZ_JAJQJS010000004.1, read as the reverse complement.
CGCGATTGTTACAGATGAAAATTGACGAGGAAAACGCCAAATTAAGTGCCGAGCGACGCTCGTTGGTCGGAACTGGCGACCGCTCGGAAAAAATTCGAACGTACAACTTTCCGCAAGACCGAATCACCGACCACCGCATTCACTACAGCCGCAGCAATATCCCCGCTGCAATGAACGGGGATATCGACGATTTGATTGAAAATCTACAGAGATATGAGCGCGAGTTGAAAGCTCAGAATGCTGGTAATTAGTACGGCTTACGCGGCTCAGCAGACTCCAATAGTTTTGCCAACTTACTTATTTCGTCCACACCGACTGGTTGACGATTTAGCCCCATTTGTTGCTCTAATTTACGATTCTCTACTTCATTTCTACACATATCGAGCGCACGCTTTATGCCCTCAATACTGATACTTTCTTCGGGGCGCAGCGCTCCCCTTAACTCTCGCGAGCGCTCAGCAAGATTGTCATCGTACCTCAAAACCTGATCATCTTCTATATAATAATGATGTCTCTCTTTATCTCCCCCATCCGACTCAATAATTCGTACGGATCGTTCTTCACCTCCCCCATCAAACGTAGCGGACTCCACTTCGACCAATACACAAGATCCGTCTTCTTGAGGAATTTCTAAAAGAATACTCGACTTTATCCCATCTTCTAGTACAGTATGGTCATAAGTTTTCGCATCTCCCGCGAATCTAAGAAACGTCGATAGAACCAGACCCTCAAATTCTGCTGCCGCCCGTATTTTTTCTTCAGTAGTCAGTTCAGGATTAAATCCTTCTGCTACAGACTTCATTTGCTTTGCGGCTTCGCTACTGTGCGTATTATTTGGCAATTCCATTATATATTCATTCCTTTCGCTAATGATATGAAGCCTATAATACTCTCTCTCTTGATTTGTCAATACTTTTTACCATTTTTCTCAGTTTTTGCAAGCATTTTACTTTTTACATTCCATAGATATATGTTATAATTAGCCACATGATTATCTCTGAATGGCTAAAAATTGCCACAAAATCCTTAAAAACGGCAAGCATCCCGTCCGCCAGATTAGACGCTGAATTGATATTAGCCAACACTTTGCGAAAAAACCGCACTTACCTACACGCTCACCTGGACGAAAAAATTGACCCCAGAAGATTTGACATCGCAAATGCCAGACTAGATCTAAGGTTAGACCGCGTACCAATCGCCTACATTCTGGGCTATAAAGAATTTTACGGGCGTAAATTCACCGTATCTCCCTCTGTTTTAATTCCCCGCCCTGAATCCGAAGATCTAATTTCATTATTCTTAGAACTGACCGCCAGTGAAATTGCCGAAAAAGTTTTAATTGACGTTGGCACAGGGTCTGGCTGTCTGGGAATTACTGCCAAATTAGAGAGGAGCAACTTGTCGGTAATCCTATCCGACATCAGCAAACCAGCTTTAAACATTGCAGAAAAAAATGCGAATGCCTTAAATGCGGACGTCCATATTCAACAGCAATCATTACTTAATGGCCAGCTCAAACCAGTCGACTACATTTTTGCCAATTTGCCTTACGTCGATAAGAATTGGGACGTATCTCCAGAACTCCAATACGAACCAGATATTGCGCTTTTCGCCGAAGACGAAGGGCTGAAGTTAATATTGCAATTGATCTCACAAGCACCGCGATGTCTCACCTCAGAAGGTTTACTATTTATCGAGGCGGACCCTCAGCAGCACAATAGAATAATTGACGAAGCCGTGAAAAATGGTTTTATAAAAGAGAGTGTTCTCAATTACATCCTAGTCCTGCGTTTCACTGGCGCCCAAGATTAAATTACTACAGAATTTAAGAACACTAGCATCACTAAGATGATTCCGGCTGTAAGAATCACTGGAGCGGATATGTCCGAGAATCGAATAGCTTTATGTTTGTTATAAGATTGGTAAGCCTTACTGGCGACAAGCGAGAATAGTAATAAGATTATTGTAACCTGTGAAACGCCGCCAAATAGTGATTTTCCGTAACTGTAAGTCCAATAATATGACAGCCAGCCCAGTTCAGCAAAGACGAGCCCCCAAATTGCCGAAAGTAAAACCGTTTGTTCTTCGTCATAGCTGTGCAAGAAATGGCGCGCAGAACTATAACCAATCAAGAACATCAGAATAACAACTACAGAAACTGGCCACTCGTATGACACCACCATCAGAGCAGTTACGCCGACAAAAATAGCGATCAACGACTGCATGGCAACCTGCCAGCGCTTAGACATCGGCTTAATCACGACTAGCCAAATTGCATATAATACAGCCAATGCTACGCGGAAATAAAACACCGACGTAGGTAGATACATAAGGCCAACAACACCAATTCCGACCGTTAAGTCAACCAAGTTAGCCTGAATGTTTGCCCACCAAAAACGCGGACGAACAGCAATTATGCGCCATTTACTCAGCACGACAAGCGCTAACGCTGGAAACGGAGTCTGAAACGCTTGAGCAATAACAAGTAGTGCAGCCGCCAAGCCAATATTTAAGACATAGTAAACCAACTCGCTCCAAAACGTTCTTCGCTTAACAGTTTTCAGTAACTCCATAACTTACTCTATTATACCAAATTATGAGCCAGTTCCCACAACAACGATAAATTGCGCATCAACATTCAAATTATACTTCGAGGAATCTGACGAAACCGAGCCGTACAACTCCTTAAATTTATCTTTTGTAGCAGTTTTTTCTTTACCAGCTGGCAATTGATAAACTTGGGTTTTTGCTACTTTCTCACCACCTGGAACATTGCCAACATGAACAACTTTCATTCCTAATTCTGTCAAGTTGTCCGCTTCTTTCTGCGCTGCGCCAGCCACACCAGAGCCGTTCAAGACAGCAACTGTGGCTTTTTCCTTAGATAGCGGAGTTGCGTAAATCTCAGACTTTATATAAGCGCGGATGTCGTCATAATCATACAATCCCGCAGCTGGCTGGACTATGCTTGCGCCACCCGCCGTGCCAGTGGTCATAAGCACGTTATTTTCCTCCACAAAACTCAATCTGTGAATATCAGATTCTTTTATCTCCGAGCCAAGGTTCATAATTGTGCGGATTTCTTTCGTGTCAATGTTTGTGCGCAAGTTTTTGCCCATGGCATCCATCAGAGACGTCACCTTACCAAAATCAGTCAGCGTTCCCGTGGAAGTAGCTTTGTTTTTCAGTGCCATCATAACCAACTGCTGGTTTCTCTCTCGGTCAAAGTTGGATTGTTCCAATCCGTAAGTTGGCGCCACCAAACCACGCGCTCGAGAGAACCACATCGCTTTTTCACCGTCCATTTCGTGCTTGCCGTTAGTTAATTGCATATAGTGACCTGTTGGACATCGTTCGCGACGTTGCTGATAATTCAACTCCTTCGCTCGACACATCCAGTCCATACTTGGATCAAGAATTCCTCGTGGATCACGACTCTGTACGTCAACGGTAACTCCGCCGACCGCATTGACAGCATCACGAATCACCGCAGTATTAATATGCGCCACGTATTGAATATCCATACCGAATATATCGCCGATGAATTTCTTAGTTTTATCCATTCGTTCGGCTTCTGCCTGCGCGCTATCTCCACTGTTTACACAACCAAAATATTCATTGATTTTACCAGCGTAGCCAGAATTACACGCCATGCCAAATTTTACATACAAGTCACGCGGAATGCTAAACATATACGCGTCCTTCTTTGTCTGATTGACGCTAAGAATCATCATCGAGTCAGTCAATGTCGCACCTGGATGGTCCGGATCGTCATCTGTTGTACCTAAAATCAACACATTACTTCGACCATAAGCATCCTCTTTCAGTTTCTGCTGCGAGAATAGCCCTAAGATTCCGCCGTTATGAAACACCGAGTTCATCGTCTGCCATAATTTTAATAGCAGCCAGCCAGCCACAATTGCAATAATAATTCCGATAACCGCAAGAATAATCCTGGTAATTAACTTTTTCTTACGCTTCTGTTTGCGCTCCTGTCGATGAGAAGGCTTAGTATTTTCATCAATCGCCGCCAACGATTCGCTAATATTCTGCTTTAATTTATTAGCAGAAGTTGGTTGCTGGATACTCCTTGTCGCATTATTCGACACTTGTGGACTATCTTCGTTGCTACGAGTATGCCCGAGCGTAGTCGTTTTTTTGCTAGTAATTTCCCCCAACGAAGTTCGCTGTGGTCGCTTGGCGACAAATCCGTCCATCGACTGTTTGCGTGGTTTCATATCTATTGATTATAACACACAAAACGCTTATAATTGAAACAATGGACGCTACTTTTATGGATCGTCATCCAAAATTACAAGATGGCCTGGGAATGGTCATTTTCGTTGTTGGCGTGGTGATCGGTACACTTTTATTGAACACTTTTGTATTTCAAACTTTCAATGTTGAAGGCGCCAGTATGGAAACAACTATGTACACCGGTGATCGTCTGATCGTCAATAGATTGCCCGTCACTGGTTCAAAATTACAGAATAAAAATTATATTCCAAAGCGCGGACAAGTAATTGTGTTTAAGAATCCGAATTTTAACGCCTCGACAGGCAAAGATGAGTACATCGTTAAGCGTGTAATTGCCTTTGCTGGTGAACGAGTTACTGTAAAAGACGGCACCGTAACTGTTTACAATACAGAGAACCCCGACGGATTTAACCCTGACACCTCAGTTAATAAAAATGAGCCAGGACAGCCTACTTCTGGCGATGTCGATACTACCGTACCGGAAGGCACGATATTCGTCATGGGCGATCACCGCCAAGGAAGCTATTCTTGCGACTCTCGAAACTGCATGGGACCAATCCCCCTTTATGACATCGTCGGGCCAGTTAGTCTACGAATATTCCCATTCAATAAAATTCGCTCGTTCTAATAAAAATTATTTTTCGAGTAATTCTCTTATTCGTTCAAATTCAAGATTATCCTTAAACTTGATACTAATCTGACCAGCTCCACGACCGTTTGTACGAATTTTCACCCCTGTTCCAAATCGCTTTGAAAGACTTTCAACAGCATCCGCGTGAGGCATATCTGCTGGGCGGCGTTTGTTCTCGATTGGACTAGCCTTCGCTTGCTTCCACAAAGTAACAACTTGCTCAATCCGTCGCGCTGACCACTCCTCACGAATAGCTCGCTCCATAATATCTTCCGCAGCGTCATCAGGTAAACCAATTAGAGGTCTTGCTTGTCCTTCATTTAATCGTCCCTCAAACAACGCCTGCTGCACAGACTTCGGCAATTTCAGCAGCCTCAACGTATTACTGACCGCACTTATAGATTTGCCGCCCAGACGCTTACCAATTTCCTCCAGCGTCATATTGAATTGGTCGCGCAATTTTTGATAAGCGGTCGCAGTTTCAAGCGCATTCAAATCATGTCGTTGCAAGTTTTCAATCAAAGAAATCTCCAAGCGATTTTGGTCGCTCATGCTCCTGACAATACACGGCACCTCTGTTAAATTCGCCCTATTCGCCGCACGCCAACGTCGCTCGCCCGCCACGATCAGATATTTATCGCCTTTTGGCGTCACAACAATTGGCTGAACTACACCATGCTCGCGCACCGATTCCGTCAACTCATTCAAAGCATTCTCATCAAAAAAACGGCGCGGCTGATCTGGATCTGGGACAACTTGATCAATAGCAATATCTCTAAGATGAGAAACTTTCACGTCCTGTTGTGCTGTCGGGTCGAACGTTTCATCAATCAAATTGGTTGGAATCAATGACCCAAAACCTCTACCTAAACCTTTTTTCATCGTTCCACCCTCTCTATAATTTCTTTCGTTAGCGCCTTATAAGCCCGAGAGCCTTTTGAAAAACGATCATATGCACCAACTGGCGCGCCATGACTAGGGGCTTCAGCCAAGCGAATGTTTCTCGGAATGCTATTCTTAAAAATCTTATCTGGGAAATATTTTTTAACCTCAGCGTGAACTTGACCAGACAAAGTCGTCCTGGAGTCCATCATCGTCAGTAAAACGCCCAGTAATTCCAGAGGCGGATTAAGCCCCTTCTTTATCAATTTCATACTTTCCAAAAGCTGCCCCAATCCTTCCAATGCGTAAAATTCTGTCTGAACTGGAAGCAATACGTAATTAGCGGCAATCATACCGTTGACTGTCAACAAACTCAAGCTAGGCGGGCTATCAATAATAATATAATCGTAATCCGTCGCCTTCTGTAAAGCCTCTCGTAAGCGGACAAACCTTCCCTGCGCCTGCGCCAATTCCACTTCCGTATTCGCCAAATGAGGTGTAGCTGGAGCGATTGATAAGTTTTTATATTCCGTTGGCAATATGATATTCGATAGGTCAATTTGTCGCATAATCACCTCTGATGTTGTTGCGCCCAAATTTTGCTTATCTATTCCAAGTCCACTGGTGGCATTGCCTTGTGGATCAAAATCCACCAACAATGTTTTCTTGCCAGCTTTTGCCAAAAAATATGCCACATTAATTGACGTCGTTGTTTTGCCGACGCCACCTTTTTGATTTGTCACCGCAATGATTTTTGTCATTCGTTCCCCTTTTTACCTGCCTTAATTATAGCATGAGCAGAACATAAATAACAGACATCAAAAAACCGCTTCCTTTGCGAAAGCGGCTCTTTGGATTATTTGATTGACGTAATTTCAATCTTCGTGTACTTCTGGCGATGACCAGTTTCTTTGTGTACACGCTTCTTACTCTTGTAGCGGATAACGCGAAGCTTGTCGCCCTTAACTTCCGCTTCTACGACCTTAGCTTTAACGCTAGAGCCTTTTACAGTTGGCGCACCAACCTTGATTTTATCACCATCAATCACTAAAAGTGCGTCGAGAGTGAGTTCTTTTGTGCCTTCAGGGAGGAGATCCACCAAGAGGGACTCTTTTTCGCTGACAAGATATTGTTTGCCAGAGATTTTTACGACTGCTTTCATTTCGTTCCTTAATTATTATGAATTAACTCTAATAATTCTATCAAAAACTAGCAATAAAATCAAGTACACATCAGTAGCAATTACTTATAAAGTGATGCCTGCCCAAAAGGTCCAGTATATAACCTATCGTCTTTATGTTCAGACGACAGCAGACTTCCTAAATACGCAATGACATCTTCTGGATTTGACTGAGATTTACCTTCGGGCAGATATGGAATATAGCCATTAATTATAAAGCCGCCACGCTCCCTTGCGATATATCGAGATTCAGAAACTATACCGTAATTATTCTCCCATCCATCATCATATTCCTCGTGGAATATGGAACCTACAATTCGAGCCGTTCTACCGTTGCCGTCCCGAAACGGATGAAGCAGCACAATACCAAGCGCAGCCACATCGCCAAGCCGTTCTGGATTAACATCATAAGAAGATTCTTTTATCAATCTCATCAATTCGCTCATCACCTCGTAGCGATACTCAACAGGTATAGTTTCCTTGTCGCCTATTTTCATAACGCCATCTTCTAAAATCAATGAATCAGCAGACCCCTGAACTCCCCTATTAATATTATCGATAAGCCCAGCAAAATCCTCAAGGCTAGCATTCTTAAATTGATTCGCCCGCTCCTTTGGCGTAGAGCCATCAATACCAGCCTCAGCTACAAGATTCTTAAGACCCTCCGCAGACAACACCTCGCCAGGATTCTTAATTTCGACTCCGTTCATAGTTGTTTGTTTTGGATGTTTTTCCATGTACGAACTATACAATAGCACAAAAGATCGATATAGTCAAGTTAGCAAGTAGCGTTTTTCGCCATGGCGTTATTCGCCTTCAACCAACCGCTCGGTGAGCCGCATTCCATATATTCGCCCTTAGCTTCGCCGACAACAATCACGCCGCCGCCATCGATGTACGCATTAATCGCGTCCGTTAGCTCAAACTCGCCTCTCTTAGGATTCGCCGGCAAAGTTCGCGCCAACTCGAAAATCTCTTTGTTCAAGACGTAAAAACTTGAATTACTGAGGTTACTTGGAGCTTCTTCCAATTTTGGCTTTTCAATTATTCGCACAAAATTGCCCTGATTGTCAGTTTCAATAATCCCTGTTTGCGGAATAAATTCCTCTTCGACAGGATTTCCTAATAGCCCAGCCGACAATCCGCGCGACTCCACTAACTCCGCCAAATCTGCCGCGTTTGAGCCACCGTCATCACGCCAAAAGAATTGATCGCCCATAATCACAAAGGCCGACTCGCCCTGTTCGATAAATTCGCTCGCCAGACCAACTGGAATGCTTGTGCCGTAACCACCAGTTCCCGGCTGAGTTAAAAAATGTATTCGGACATCTTGAAGTGGCGCCACCAGAGGAAGCTTATCCTGTTTGCCCGCTCGACGTAAATAATCGTTCAATTGAATATTCGAACGATAATAGCTCTGCACCTGTGTGCTCTGTTCACCCACCACAAAGTAAATATCCTTTACGCCCGCTCGTACAACATCTTGCACAATATAATCAATCACTGGATGAGTACCAACTGGCAACATACACTTTTCAATAGATTTGGTAATCGGCAGCATCCGCGTTCCCCAACCAGCGACCGGAATAATAGCTTTAGTAATCATAGCACCTCCTACATTTTCAGCTCTTTATGAGCTCTTCTTAAAATCTCCAACATTTCCGCATAGCGTTTTTCATCAGAAGAAACCCGGGCATATAGAATAACTATATTATCCATCACTTCAATGTTAGCTTTTATATCCTGGTCATACAGCCACGCCATAAAACTCGGATTTAATAACTCGAAGCTCGCCGCCTGATCTTCGTTTGTGGCAAAAATGGTATAGCGTTTATTAAAATCACCCCACTCCATTTTGACTTTTTTGTATCCAAACGGAGCTATCACGCGCTTCCTAAAAATGCTATTATCACCCCTGTCGACCAAAATTCCACCGTAAGATTTGGGCAGCATAATCTGACCGATAAGATAGTTAACCTCATCTTTGTTTTTACCCTCGTCCGTAAATCCATTGCCGTTTTTAAGCACACAAGTATAAAGCTGAACAAGAATGCCACCATCCCAAATACCAATAACGTGGTTATTTACGTCAGCAGAGTTAAAATAGCGCGGCAAAAATAAGTTACCACCCTTCGGAAGAAGTAGCCTACCCCAATCCAGGCTAAAATACATGCCGTTATCCTTAGCAAACTTATTCAGCGAGCCAACTAATGTATTAATGTCCTCAGTTGGCTGATTTATACCATCTAATTTCCACTCATTGCCTTCACGAACAAAGTTCCACTTCTCCGCAAATTCTTCGTTAGTACTTCGGATTTTCTTACCTGTAGCAACCTCCTCTAGCCTATCGTCTGCTTCCGCCAAAAATGCTACACTCACCCGATCACTTTGATTATTAGCGTCGTCATGCGCGTCAGCAAAAATAGCCTCATTTATCCGCACGTTATCGACGATATTCCTACGACCCATTTGACGCAAAGCCTGCATCACTAGTCCAATGTGATTTGAATATCTCTGTGTCGTGTACCTACGAATTGACTCATAATCTAAGTTACTCCAATCATACTGAAACCTCTCGAAAACTTGCCTAGCGTAATTAGTAAGATTATCTGGCTGCCATAACGAATCAGCGGAGGAAGCTTGGCGAACTGTATTCGTAGCCGCCTCACTATTTTGGCGAAATAATTTGAGCTTATCAACAAATACAGAGATAGCAGCCCCCACGAAAGTAGAAATAACTGCACATATGAACCACATTAAATCAGCTAAATACAGTAAACTAAAAACTAGTCCAACAGCAACGCCCACCAAGAAGCCTGCTATTTTTGATCTAGTCTTCCTTTTTACAAAACCTGCCACACCGCCCGATACAGCCGCAGGTAGCATCAAAATTAAGGACCCTCCAGAAGAACCCGACCCTCCTCCGCCGGCTCGAGCAAAAAACGTAAAAAACTCAATTAGCATGAGCTAATTATACACTATTATCTGTCAAAATCGCCATCCGCACGAGACCAAAACTTACGAATATCCTCTATATCGTCGGCATCCAGACGAATCGCCTGCGGCTCCCGCTGCTCTTTAATAATTTCTTCAGCAAGTCCGTCTGCCAGCGGGTCGATTGGCGAAAACCCTATTTTACTACCAAATAATTTGTTGAATAAATTTTGCATAACTTTTTTATTTTTATCAATTAACAATGATATATTAGCATAAGTACGATTAAAAGTCAATAGAATATCCTCCCCGTGAAGAGGAGGATATTTTTACTGAAATTCTTACGAGAATCTACAAGATTACGATCGCTTAATAATCGCAGCACCGCCAGCGGTAATTGCCGTAATAGCAGCGACAATAACTGAGTATACACTCGCGCCAGTTTCAGCTAAAGTCTCAGTAGGCTTATCTTCTTTGCGTGGAGAAGCTGGAACTGAGGTTGATTCTACTAGAACTGGAGTAGCCGCTACATTAACGCTTTCTGATTCAGTTGAAGCTTCAGGATTTACTGGATTTGCTGGAGTAGCTGGATCTGGATTAGCAGGAGCTTCCGGCAAACTTTCTGGGTTTTTCAATGTTGCCGATGTCTGGCTCAACTTCACTGCCTTTGTCAGATTGCCACCAACAGTCAATGCGACAGTTTGGCGCAATGAGTTGTCGTAAGTGCCTTCTTTGTCGAACCAGTATGTGTCAATTAAAATAGGAGTATCGTATGGTATTGAATTGGCAGAACTTGGGTAATACTTCTTCACCAAATCCTCGATCGACAGCTCACTGCCCTGCATCAATTCTTGACGAATTGGGCTTCTCAACTGAATCTTATTTGTACCACTCGTTAGCACGAATCGATAGTGGTCGTTAGCAACCCCTTCGAACTTAATTGTGTTTTTCTCACCTTTATACTGAGCGGTGGAAATTGTTATTTTTGGTGCAGCTGGCGGATTAGCTTCTAATGCAGATGCAGATGCGGTTACGTTGCCGAATATTACGCCAACGGTAGCCAATGCAGCAATAGCTCCAGCCTTAATCAAGTTAATCATAGCTTATCCTTTCAAATTATTATGCTATGAACTTATTATACTAGCTGCCCTTGACTTTTGCAAGCATAGACGTTATAACTTGGTTTTTTACGCCTTTTTCAAGGAAATTTCCGCCAATTTACCCTCGATTTTGGCATCATATTTTTCCGATTCATCGACTGCAGAATTTAATTCCACAGCAAGAGTTTCAGATTTAATGACGTCAGCGAAAGCGTCGATAGCTTGAGATATCTCAGAATCGTCACTGGAAATACTCAGTACAATTCGATCATCTATCTGTAAACCAGCCTGCTTGCGTGCGCTTTGAACGTGGCGAATGATTTCACGCATCAAGCCTTCGCGCTTTAATTCAGGGGTGATTGTTAAGTCATAAACAACACTCGGTTGCGCCGGCTCAGACTCTGAATCTGTAACAATTTCAACCGATTTCACGTTCAATTCATCTTTAGCGATATCAATCAAGAATTGTGCAACTTCCGCTGGCGTATCTTGAGAAATAGTGTTGATAAGTTTCACAGATGCCAACGGCTGACGCACCTTAATTCCCTCCGATGCGCGCTTCGACAAGCCATCATTCACCGCAGTACGCAACGCATTCATGTCGCGTAGCATTGAATTATCTATTTTACCAGCCGGCAACCAATCTTTAAGATGAATCGACTCGTTATCACCCGTCAAATTATGGTACAATTCTTCCGCTAAGAATGGCGTAAACGGCGCTAGCATATAACTGAGTCGCACCAAAACATAATGGAGCGTGCGGTAAGCGTCATTTTTATCACCGTCATCTTCAGATTTCCAGAAGCGACGACGACTACGTCGAACATACCAGTTACTTGCGTCGTCTAAGAATGGCAAGATCGGCTTAGTTGCATCCTGAAGATTGTAATTATTAAGACCTCGCTCGACCTCTGTTATCAATTGATGCAACCTCGACACAATCCAAATATCCAACGGATTTGTTAAATCGTGAAGCGGATCTGACAAATCGCCATTAAACTCCCAGCCATCAACTTCAGCATACATCGTGAAGAAGTCGTACATATTCCAGATCATACCAAGCTTACGCGCTACATCCATCACGTCCTTATCTGCCAAGGCAAAGTTTTCGCCGTTTGTTAGTGGACTTGAAAGCATCAAGAATCGGAAGCTGTCGGCCGAAGTCTTATTCATCAATTCCATCGGATCGGTATAATTCTTTAGCTTCTTGCTCATTTTTTTACCGTCGGCAGCATTGATAAATCCAGTACAAATCAAATTCTTCCATGGAGATTTACCAAACAAAGCCACGTTTACCGCCGTTAAACTATAAAACCAGCCACGAGTTTGATCAATCGCTTCAATGATAAAGTCAGCCGGAAAACTTGTTTCAAATTTTTCCTTGTTCTCAAATGGATAATGGAATTGAGCAAACGGCATCGAGCCAGACTCAAACCAACAGTCCAAAACTTTACCAATGTGATGCATTTCTGCGCCGTCGCACTCAAACGTAACGTCCATAACTTGCGGCAAATGATAATCGTCCAACTTGCGACCCGTAACTTCTTCAAATTCTGCAAAGCTTCCAATCACCTTCACTACTTCCGTGCCATCATTTTTCACGCCCTTCCACACTGGAATTGGTGTTGCCCAATAACGATCGCGGCTCAAATTCCAATCTGGCGCCTGCTCGATGATGTTATGGAATCGTCCAGTCCTCAGATTATCTGGCGTCCAGCTTGTTTGCTCGTTCGCCTCCAACATTTCCTTTTTCTGGCTCTGAATATCCATAAACCAACTTGGGTGAGCACGGTACATCAATTTCGTGCCACATCGATGACAATGCGGATATTCGTGGCGAATATATTCAATTTTCAGCGCCCGACCCTCTTCCAGTAAAGTCTTCGCTATCTCTTTATTCACCTCCCAGATATTGCGACCCAGCCACCTGCCCTCTGTGTAATTTCCATCGCCATCGACCAACGACAGTACTGGAACGTCATTTTTTCGACACAATTCATAATCGTCCTCCCCGTAAGCTGGCGCAATATGAACAATTCCCGTACCATCCTCAGTCGTCACAAAATCGGCATGAAGAATCTTATGCGCAGCCGGCCCACGATTTTCGAATAGCGGCTCGAATCTTTTACCCACCAATTCAGAACCTTTAATCGTCTTAACAATTGAATATTCCAGCGGCTGATGTTTTTCATCCGTCATAACTTTCTCAACACGGTCGCTCGCAACGTAAAACTTTTTATCGCCGTACGCCACCAAAGAATAATCAACGTCTTGATTTACCGCCAAGACCATATTTGCCGGCAAAGTCCACGGCGTTGTCGTCCATGCAAGCAAATACTCATCCTCATCCTCCAGCTTAAAGTAGACGAACAAGCTCGGGTCGGTGTCCATTTGATAACTATTCTCCATAGCCACTTCACTCTTAGAAATTGGCGTCGCGTCCTTTGTGCAATAGACCAAAATCTTTTCGCCTTCATAGATTTTGCCTTCTTCGTAAAGTCTCTTGAACGCCCACCAAACAGATTCCATGTAATTATTATCCATGGTTTTATAAGCGCCCTTAAACTCGACCCAACGTCCAATTCGCTCAATCGTGTCTTCCCACTCAGTGCCAGTTCGCACCATAGCCGCTCGACATTCCTTGACATAGTCTGAAACGCTAATTTTCGTGCCAATCTCTTTTTTGTTAGAAATGCCTAGCGTTTTTTCGACGTAAACCTCCGCTGGCAGTCCGTGACAATCCCAACCCCAACGGCGCTCAACTCGCTGACCTTTCATTGTGTGAAATCGTCCCATCGTATCCTTCACAGTACTGACCAACAAATGTCCGTGGTGTGGCGTTCCCGTCAAAAACGGAGGACCGTCATAAAAAACCCAAGAATTATCAGCGGGACGTTGCGCGACCGACTTGTTAAATGTGTCGTCATCTTTCCATCGCTGCACCCAATCTTTCTCATATTCTGCAGCTCGACGACGTGTTCCATGTTTGAATTTCATTGCAATTTCTCCTTATTCTTATTTTTACTATCTCGTGATTCAATCTGATCTTTAATTCCCTCTGGCAAACCTTCAAATAATTCATTTATCTGATTCTCCTGGGTAATAAGCCTGTCGGTAACATAGTTCATTAGCCCATACATTTTGTGCACCAGGTCAGGATCTTCATCAAGCTTAATCTCCCCAGGGTGAGCTCCACTATTACCAAACACCCTTAGAATATCTAGAGCCCTTTGTGTTTCAGGTTCAACACCCAACGCAACTATTTTCTTTATATCATCATTTATATTTTTACCGTCACCCCCCACAGCACCGAGAAATATCTGCAATCCTAGTCTCAGCAGTGCTGCAGCCGCACGTGGTGAAATAGACAAAACTTGAGCTGATTCTCTATATAGTTTTTTAACCTCATCCGGCATATCATCATTCGGGTCTTCCACTGTAATTTGTGCCGGATAAACTAAAGACTCCTCAATCCAGATAGACCATTTATTACAATGTGTACATTTTGATGCGGCAAATAAATCTGACGGCAAGAGCTCCTCACTAGGATTATAGGGTAAATTGAGAGTCATCACATTAACTAGTTCGCCACACAAATTACTGATCCATGTTTGATGTGCAAATACCTTACAGTGTGCACAATTAAATTCTTTCTTTCTGTATTCTGGTGGATAATATGCTGTTTTTGTCATAATTCTCCTAAATTAAAATCACCTCTTTTGACTTCGAGAATCCGCTCAGGTGTTTTATGCGGACGGTACCATCTCGATTCCAAAAGAAGTGATTCTTTCAGCTCTTTATTTGCTATTTACGCAAGCTCACGGCAGGTTCTAATCTCGACTTTATGTCGATTTCTTCCCGCAGACTTCACGGCTGATAACCGCTCATTTCACGCCAATTCAACATACGCGAAAACGCCCTACTGTTATTGTAGCGCGTTTTCATCAAAATCCCAAGAACTTTATTTAATTTCCAGACCGCCTAAAATACACTCACCCTTCAGATATAGAGTCTTTTTCGCAGAATCTTTAGGTAGAGTTTTATCATCAGTTCCACCCAAAAATCCGCGTACTTCGTTCTCGATAATCACATCGTCTGGCAAAGTAATATTAACGCCACCGCAAAATGTAAAAATTTCAATCACAGAACCGTCTTTAATCTTTGCTTGACGCAAATCCAAATCCACGCCACCAAATATCGCAACCAACGAACCGCCAGTATAATCACCTTTTACAGAGTCTTCTTCGCCCCAAAAACAAGCAATTTTCTCATTACCTGCTCCGTCTTTGTCCAACTTTTTGGAGCGCTTAACACCCTTAGGGCTAGTATTGAACATCATTGCCAAACCAGCAGCAATCAAAACTACAGGCCAAAATACCTTCCAAATACTAACGTCAACTATTCCGTAAGAATTGAAGCCAATCAGAACGCCAATCGCAACCAGCAATAATCCCCAAATCCACGCCGTTTTATTTCGATAATTGAATATATTCACCAGCCCAGATAATACAAATCCTGCAGCCCAAACTGTACCCCAGAAAATGTCCCAGCTAATGTTAATAACTTCGAGGTTTTTCAGTAGTAAAACCCCACCGAGCGCCACGATTACAATGCTCAAAAACGCTCTAATCAGAGAACTTTTCTTCATACATCTATTCTATCACTTTTTTCATAAACTCAACGTTTTTTAAATTGAACAGTTTTTTTGTTCCGCTTTGATTTTATGATAATTATCACTATCAAAATAATGAACAAAAGTATTCCGCCGCCAATCATCATTAACGCTGTAGTTGATGGCCAGAAGAACAATTCTTTTGGTTCGGCGGTTTTTGTGATTAGCTCATTTTTATCCTGACTAATTCCCCACTCGCCAGCCTTCTTTTTATAGGAAATCGACAACTCTACTTTATATTTTCCACCCCAAAATGGCGCCAAATTGCTATCAAAATTAAACTGCCGCGTTTCATTCGCAATCATCGCGTTCACGCCACCGTTTTTATAAACAACATTCCCCATCGGGTCTTTCACAACCAGCTTTACGTCAACATCAGCCGACACATTGCCAGAATTTTTTAAGGCGATTTCATACAATTGACTGCTGTTAGAATTCTTAACATTAAACTTCTCAATCGTCACGTCACGGTGAATATCGCCAGGAACGGTTATTGCCATACGGATAGCCTGACGAGTCTGAACTTGAATGCCGCCAGCATTATTTGACGACTGCTTAGCCTTCCGCTGAACAACCATACATGCATTATGCTCGCCAACATCTGCTTTGCTTGGAACATTTACCGTAAAATCAACAAGCGTGTTCTCGTTCGCACCAAGAGTCACCTCTTTTTTAGAGACAGAAACCCACTTGCCCGCACCAACTTTATCCTCCGACTTCTCTTTGCAAGTCATATCACCAGTCGTCGTAACCGTACCGTCAACCGAATAAACTTCAATCGTTTCTTCTTTATCAGACCCGTTTTGAACATACAATTGGTCAGATTTCGAAGCGCCACCAGAAAGATTATAGATGAAAATTGAGCTTGTCCTGGGATTATTCGGATCAGGATTTGCTGGTCGACCACCAATACCATTAGCAGACACCGACATAGGCAAAATCAGCCCTGCAATCATCGCCACTCCAATAACTTTACTCCACAACGAATTCTTCATATCCCTCCTTAAAAACCTATTATGCTTATTATATCAATGTCGCACATAAAAGAATAGACATCCATCAGAATGCCTATTCTCGTTTAACAATTTAAGTCCGCTAAAGAGCCGTAATCGTTTGAACCATTGGCAATACGTATGTACCTGCTGCCTGACCAGCTGGGATGGTTTGGGCTAATGAGGTATTAGTTATATATCCAGCCCATACTTTACTAGCAGTCGCTGAAGCGCTCATTAGTGTTACGGGGCTAGTACCAGAAAAGGTCGTAGAAGTACCCTTGGTAATACCTGCAGCTGCACCAATTACAGGAGTTACCGTACCGCCAGCTGGATTAACTGTTAGGCGACCTTCGTTAATGGTTCCATTGTATTTATACTGTTTTCCACCGCCTGCAGACCAAACACCAGTTCCTGGAGTCGCTACGTTTAGTGTCAACGTCCAGCCATTATCTGCGGCACCTGGGTTTTCGGCATAAATTCGATTGTCGTTATTCCCAAAAACACCAGTTCCCGATCCTAATGAAGATGACACTGTCGTAGCGCCCATAGCGAATGTTGGATTATTAACTAAGGAATTCGTTGAATCACGGATATCAGTACTCAAAACTCCAGGATTAATTGTCTGAGAGAGTTTAGAGTTAGCAGTAGTTGCGGCATTAGCTACAGAAGAGTTTGTCATATTATACAACCCCAATAGACCAACTACGCCTACGCTCGCAACGATCAACAACGTTAATTTTTTCATTTTTTCTCCTTACTTAATTTATTACATTATAACTTATTATGCTTATTTTTTCATTCATCCCTCTTTTTCTGTTTTTTAACAATAAATAACATAATGAACGCCGCAACAATTACACCAATACCAGCAGCCATAATCATCCATAAATTAATTCCCGTATTAGCCAAAGACTTACTTATCTCTTTAACAATCTTTGGAATAACAATAACATCTTCAGTGGTCTTTTTCGGAGTCGTAAATGAAAAATCAGCAATCCGCACTACTTCTGGGGATGTTGCATTATCCTTCAGCTTAGTCGTAACACGACCGTTATAGGTATGTTCTGGAACTGGCGGCATAAAATTATCACCCGGATGATTATTCTGCCAATTTGAAAAATCCAACACCCATATATTTCCGTTAACTTTAAGCTCGCTATCCCGTCCCAAAACAAAAGTCCGACCATTAAACTCAACCTTCAAATCGTGCTGTCCTGTCGCGGGATCAGCTATTGTATGTACCGCATCATAAACACCATATACCAACAAATCTTTCCCATTTACCAAATCAAATTTAGAGAATTTTGGCAGAAAAATCGGACAAATTGACTCATTCATCTGGCTACCATTTTCCAGAGAATCATGAGTACAATCAGTGATCACTTGCGACAAATTAGAATTAGCCGACGAATCCGCAAGAGCCGAATAAGGACTACTCAAAGTAGCTAGTATTGTTATGGCGATGAATAATTTTTTTACTCTATTTTTCATACTCAACCTTACTGCGCTGTTACCGTTAATGTCATTGGCAATTCATAAGTTCCTGGTTTTTGATATGCTGGAATAGTCTGATTTAATCGAACATTCTGTAGCAAAAATGCGCATCCCAATTGACCAGTTGATCCACTGCTGCTCATCAATGTAACGCCGTTAGCCGTAGCAGTCCCCACCTTAAATTGAGAATCAACACCCTTTGATATTCCTGATGTTTGACAAGTTGAACCGCTCAATGAATTGCCCGAAGCTAAGACAGATGATGTCCCAAAATTAACAGACAGAAATCCCTGATCACCATTAGTGCCGTTGAACATATACGATTCTGTGCCGCCAGTTCGCTTCCACTTGGCGGTCACACCGTCAGATGCCGACAACACAACGCTCCACCCAGAGCTGGTCTGTGTATTCGTAACTTCAATTTGTTTCGAGCTTGAGTTGGACAAGAGGGCGCTGGTAATTACACTACTGCTACCAATAATGGAATTATCAAAATTCGTGACAGGATTCGCGACCGTAGTGCCAGCATTATCCCTAAAACGAATGTCTAACGACCCAGGAGCGGTCTTAAATTCTGGATACGTTGTGTAGCTGTCAATACTAGATCCAGGAGCGGCAGTCGTGTCGGTTACCACACGGACACAATAGCTGGTGTTTTGTTCCAAGCCATTATCTGCCAAGACAAGGTCCCATAAACCAGTCTGCCCTGACTCAATGCCTTGATAATTAGTAAAAGTTAACGATGAATCAGTTGTTGGACGAACAATCGATTGGTGGACGTAATTGTGGCTGTTGGTGGGCAGCACTGGATTGTCAGAGATAGCACTAATGGCTGTTTGATGCGCTGGACCAGTGGCAGCATAACGCAGACTGGAGTTTGTAGTAATATTTTGCCAATCACCAGACGGCACAGCACTACAACTGGCGGCAGTTTTCTTGGCATATTGAGCGCGAAGTTTCATGTTGCCAGGAGGAACTGTGGTGTTCTGAAGAGTTTTATTGCCGTCCGCCGTCAGACCCACCCTAATCCGGAACGAACTGCCAACTTCTGGTAAAGTGGCCACCGCATTGGTTGCAGCCAATGGCATTCCTGGCTGAACGGCATTATTCCATTTATATAACCGACTAGCTGATTGCTCAACTGGCACATTAACGCCAGCTGAACTAACTGCCAACGGAGTTAGCGAGCCAGTGATCGAGTCGCCGCCTAGTTCCAGCCCCCAGCAGTAGGCTTTGTTTTGGGTGGTGAGGGCGCAGGTGTGGATGCTGCCGGCAGCAATGGACTGGAAGCTGACGCCGGCTGGCATTTGGACGGCGACT
>NZ_JAJQJS010000002.1 GCF_022828325.1 Candidatus Nanosynbacter sp. TM7-076 | reverse complement strand
ACGACTCCAAGAAGCTAGCCGCATTCTAAAAACTTTTCATCTGGGACAGCGCGAATATTACATGCCGCATCAATTATCTGGTGGTCAGGTTCAGCGTGTAGCAATTGCCAGAGCGTTGGTTAATAGTCCGTCAATTATCTTAGCGGACGAGCCAACAGGAAATTTGGATAGCAAATCGAGTCATCTCATTATGGAAGAATTGTCCGACCTACATCGTCGCGGCAATACTATAATTATGGTTACTCACAACCCAGAATTGACTCATTATGCCAGTCGCGTCATCACTATGTTGGACGGAAAAATCGACACTGACGAGCATAAGGAAAAGCGCAAGTTCACTAAGAAGTTAATTGTCGACGACGAAAAAGAAGAAAAACCTAAGAAGCAAAAATTTTCAAAGAAATCGAGGGCGAAAAAATCGTGAAAATATTAGTAAAAAATCATTTTGAGAACGCTACTCAGGCGCTACGAGCTAATCGCGGACGAACATTTTTGACAATTGTAGGCGTAGCTATTGGCATCGCCAGCATCACCATGGTTCTATCTCTAACTGGCGGATTTAATCACCTATTCGGCGATAATTCCAACCAATCAGACGCTCCTGTCGCCATTGTTAAGTCTGGCAATCAAAAAGCCGTCCCGAATCTGCTGACCGAATCCGACAACACGACGACAGTCAACACATTGACTGAAACGGACGCCAGGGATATAGAGAAAATCGCTAACACAAAAGCCGCACCTATCGCATTTTTACACGCTGAACTGCGCGCCCGCGAAGGTAAAGTCGATATCCAAAACGCCGCGTTAATCGGCAGTACGGAATCGCTAAAAGACGTCGCCAATTTGCAAATTGCTACTGGGCAATTTATTAACGACATTGGCGGAGTTGTCGTCGGCCAGCAATTGTCGGTCGATCTGTTCGGCACTGAAAGGTCCATCGGAAACGTTATTTACATCCGAAATCAACCATTGACCGTTGTTGGCGTGTTGAAGAATATTGAAAATCCAGCCAGTTATTTGGACGTGAATTTTAATAACGCCGCCATTATTCCATTGTCTATGATTAAAAAATTTACCCAAGGCACGCCGCAAATTCAGCAAATCATCGTAACTACCAAAGACCATAAAAATCTCAATTCAGTCATAAAATCGGCTGACGATATTTTGAAGAAGAATCATGATAGCGATAAAAATTATCGAATCGTTTCTGGCGAAGAGATAAACGAAAAGAAGTCTAATGTCGCGAGGTTTCTCTCGATAATCTTAACTGTCATCGGCATTATTTCTCTGTTGATCGGTGGAATAGGCGTTATGAACGTGATGCTTGTCAATGTCGCCGAGCGTCAGCGTGAAGTCGGCGTCAGACGAGCCGTCGGCGCCACGGGCTGGGACATCATCAATCAATTCTTAATCGAGGCAGCAATCATCGGATTCCTCGGCGGAATATTGGGCTACGGCTTAGGCTTGGCAGGAGCTTATATTGCCAGCTTATATTTACCGCTCACGCCTTATATTTATTGGCAAACGGCCGTCTTATCAATTGGACTATCCATAATCATCGGCGTAATTTCTGGCGTATATCCAGCAGCCCGCGCCACTAGACGCGACCCTATCGAATCTCTACGATATTAAATTAACTAAGTTCCGCTTTCAATTTTTCAATCAACTGAACTGGACCAGGATTAACTCCATTGAGAATGGCTGTGTAAATACTAGCCGCGTCAGCCAGCACCAAGCCCCACAGCAATTGCTCCATAAGCGTCTTTCCTCGAAGTTCCAACACGTGCGCCTTTGGTCGCTTGCCGCTTAACAATCGATCGCTAAGCTCCATTCGCTCGCGGATTCTGTCCCGCTCCAAATTGCTACGAATATCAAAAACCGCAAACGGCTTCTCTACAGGATGCGACGACCAGCCAATGAACTCGTTATGATTAAATTCTGGATATTGATTCGAGAACGCCAAATTCTTCGCTGATTCATTCCAGCTAATTTTCCATTTATACGCCAGCGGCCAAGTCAATTCACCGCCAAAAACAACCAACGTCTTGCCAATTGTTAATTTCGCAATCTGCTTTGCCAAATTATCAGCTTCTGGCGTTTTAGCTGTCCAATTAGATATTTCGCCCGCCAACCAATCAGCACTATTTTTCACCTGATCGTACAAATCATTATCAATCACCCAAAAATGTTGTAATAATTTCAACAATCCTCGCAGATGGTAAACCGTCGACATTCGTGGCTGCGCGCCAGCTGGGACTTGGGCGTAAGTTACGTTGTCATTCTTCGCTCGCTCAATCAACTCTCCACCAGTCGACATAGCCGCCAGACACGCCTTCTTCTCCAATGCTTGCTGATAACAACTCAGAGTTTCCTCAGTATTGCCCGAATGACTAACCGCAATAACCAACGTTTCCTCGCTCACAAATCCCGGCAAATCATAACCCTTCACCACTTCAAGCGGAATATGCAACCAGCCCGCGGTCAAAACTCGAACCATATCAGCCGCTAAAGCCGAACCGCCCATTCCCGCGATCACAATATTCTTAAAATCTCGGCGCTGATTCGCACTTTCGTGAATCGACACTTCATATCGAGCTTGTTCTGGAATATTCAAAACGCCGCTTAAAACGTCGCCTGGATCATATTGTTTTATCACATTCATATCATCTAACATCTTGCGCTCCTTGATTAACTCATGTTATAGTGTAACATATATAAGCTTAAACAATTTAATATATAAGGTGGGTTATAATGGATTCTCAAGCTAATCAATCATTCAGTGACGACCAAGAACTGGCTAAGGTATTAGCTGGTGTATCACAAGATACAGACAATAATTTACAATTCGAAGAAACAAATGCTACAGCTTCACCTGTAATTAATCCTGCAACCATCTCACCAGACCCTGTCGCTACAGACCAGAGCGATGAGCCTGCTACTGACATAACGAAGCCTGCCGCTCCAGAGCCAGTTACGCCAACTCCAGTGGTCAGCGCACCAACTCCAACTGCAACTGCAGATCCTGCGCTTGATACGATTAAGCAAACTGCCTTGAACGAGTTGCGTCCATTAGTCGACAAGCTAGATGTTTCTCCAGAAGAAAAGTTTGATACTTACCTACTACTTCTTCGCTCCACTGACGATAAAACCTTGATCGCGCCAGCACACGACGCTGCCGTAGCTATTGTTGACGAAGCTCGTCGTGCTCAGGCTCTACTGGATATCATTAAAGAAATCGACTATTTCTCAAATCCTCGTTAAGTCATTTCTCCAAAATAAAAACCCGCCATTTTCGGCGGGATTTTTATTGCTCGGGGTAGATTTACATCATACCCATTCCTGGCATGCCGCCAGGAGCAGCTGCAACTTCAGCCTCTGGAATATCAACCACCAAAGCGCCCATAGTTGCTGCAGTTGACGCAATTGACACTGCATTTTGAACAGCTTCTTTAGTCACACGAGCCGGATCAATAACACCAGCCTTTTTCACGTCAATTAGACCATCTTCTGGCTTCATAACGTTAACGCCGAATCCAGGTTTACCAGATTCAACTTGAGCAAGCAGCGCGTCGGCATTCAACCCAGCATTTTTCATAATCTGCAAGAACGGTTGCTTCAGAGCGTCTTTTAGGATTTGTCGACCGACCGACAAACTATCCGCGCCGCTAACTTTTAGATTGCCAGCTAAATTGACCAAAGTTACGCCACCACCAGCGACAATTCCCTCAGCCAAAGCCGCCTTAGTAGCCGCCACTGCATCATCAACGCGGAATTTCTTCTCGTCAATTTCCGTCTCAGTCGCGCCACCAACTTTAATAACCGCAACCTTGCCAGATAATGCCGCGGCACGCTTGTCGAATTGCTCTTTCTCATATTCGCTAGAAGCATTTTCTGAAAGCGATTTAATCTCAGCAATTCGCTCTTTCACACCTGAAGGCTTGCCCGCGCCTTCAATGATTGTCGTTTCGTCTTTACCAACAATCACCTTACGCGCCGAACCCAAAACTTCCAAGCCAGCGTTTTCGAATGTCAATCCGTGATCTTCAGAAATCACAGTCGCACCAGTCAGCACAGCGATATCACGAAGTACATCTTTACGACGATCACCGAAACTTGGCGCCTTAACGGCTACGGTGTTGAATACACCCTTCAGCTTGTTTAGCACCAAAATACTCAATGCTTCGCCTTCAACTTCATCAGCAATCAAAACCACGTCCTTTTTACCGCTTTGTGCCAATTTTTCCAACATTGGCAAGAATTCTTGCACGCTAGAAATCTTCTTGTCGGTGATTAGAATTGCTGGCTTTTCGTACACAGCTTCCTGGCGACCCGCGTCAGTAACAAAGAACGGACTCACCCAACCCTTATCTAAACTAAAACCTTCGACAACTTCAGCTTCCAGCTCCAAACCTTGACCAGCCTCAACAGTAACCACGCCGTCTTTGCCAACTTTCTCAATAACGCCAGCTATCAATTTACCAATTTCCGCATCTCCCGCCGAAATCGTAGCAACTTCAGCCACGCGGTCAGACTTGCCTTCAATCGGCTCAGCCAGCTTGTTCAATTCTTTAACAATTTCCGCGCCAGCTTGCTCGATGCCTTTTCTAAGTTCCATCGGATTATGTCCAGCCGCAATC
Source organism: Candidatus Nanosynbacter sp. TM7-076 (assembly GCF_022828325.1). Classification (GTDB taxonomy): domain Bacteria; phylum Patescibacteriota; class Saccharimonadia; order Saccharimonadales; family Saccharimonadaceae; genus Nanosynbacter. Next base: position 361,963 of record NZ_JAJQJS010000002.1, on the reverse strand, counting down.
AATCGATTTGCCTCTTTCAAAATCGAGTATGTCAACACCGTTACAGTCGTTGTGCCATCGCCTGCTTGCTTGTTCAAATTCTTAGCAGCCTGCTTGATTAAATCGGCACCGACTTTGTAGCCCAGCGTTTCGTCATCGTTTTCTGGCAATTCAATTCCTTCAGCCACAGTTACGCCGTCATGAGTAACCGTTGGACCGCCAAAACCCTTTGCAATCACAACATTGCGACCCTTCGGACCGTAAGTTACCTTAACTGCGTCGTATAGCGATTTAGCACCGCCAAGCACGCGATTTCGCGCATCGTCATCATAAAAAACTTTTTTTGCCATAATTAAACTCCCCTTTTTATCCAACAACCGTTGCTAAAATATCTTCTTCACGAACAACCAAATATTCTGTGCCGTCAATTTTCAAATCCGTAGTCGAATATTCCTTATAGACAATTCGATCACCGACTTTGACGTTCTTCACATCGCCGCCAACTGATTTAACTTCCGCAACTACTGGCTTTTCTTTAGCGTTATCAGGCAAGTAAATTCCGCTCGCTGTCTGAGTCTTTGCTTCTTCACGCACCGCTACAACACGGTCGCCAAGAGGCTTAATAGGTGTACTCACGTTATCCTCCATTTCGTTAACAACGTATCTATTGTAACGCACTAATTTAGCACTCGTCAAGTGTGAGTGCTAATTATCTCCTACGCCTCGACTTTCTAGATTTTTTACAACGGTCGTGGTAATATTCACACAGAAGTAGGTAGCGCCACCCGTATTGGATGGGAAAGCGGACCTACTTCTTTTTATGACGGCTGTCTTCTTTCCTAGATATTCCTTCAAGTTCTTCCTTATAAAGTGAACACACCCTTTTAACAGCGTTATCACTCGGCATTAAATTGTCTCCATATAAACCAAAGTCACCCCGTCTATGATCGAAACCAGACCAACTAGCGTGGTATCCCTCATCACGGTCGCTATTATTAGCATTCCGCGCAGAGTCTGGCGTTGATTTTATATCAAGACCAATTATATTACCCTTATACTCAACTATAAGATCTATTCCAGCAAGATCATAGTCAATACCAGTTGCATGAACAGCCCGCACCCCCTTAGTTTTCTTCAAAGCTATTTCAGCGGCGATTTCATGACGCATTCCATTGATCACGTGAGTTAAGAATTTATATGCATTTTCAATTTCCTCATCGCCATAGCCAAGATAATCCATAGCGCCTTGAATATCCGATATAAGTTCTGATTTGCGAGTATATTGCCCTTCGCTAATTATGTCTCGTACAACCTTATTAAAAGCTACAACTGTCTCTTTTTCTCTTATCTTATTATTGCGCTCATAAAATACCCCATTCCTATAAGATTCAAGTTTTTCTTCCGCGCAAATCCAATAAGGCATCCTTTATATCAACTCTAGTATTTTATATTCCGGTGCTTTATCCGTGTCACCTCTCTCTTTTAAAATATCATCCGCAACACCTGACGCAACATATCTATCCACTAATCGATATGAACTTTCCGGATTAAACTCTCTGGTTGCAGCTCGCCCTATTCCTAATACAATTTCACGCAGTCTTTCTTGATATTTGGAAGATTCAACAATCTCCCAAGCAATCTCAGCTACTCCTGATCCTCTAGCAATCTCCATACAATAGTTGATATAATACCATAAAATCATTAAAAATGCAACCTCAAGCCCTTCTTCCTACTATCCCTCAATCTGTTATAATAACTCCATGCGATTATTCAAACATCTCTTAGAAACAATTCTCGGATCTTATGTAAAAAAATATCTTAAATCTCATCCTGACACCAGACTAATTGCTGTAGTCGGCAGCGTTGGTAAAACTAGCGTAAAATCAGCAACCGCCACTGTTCTATCAGAAAAATTCACCGTGCGCCATAGTCGCGGCAATTTGAACACAACCTTAAGTGCACCGCTGGAAATCTTAGGTGTAGACGAACCAAAAAACGCCAAATCCCCCTTAGCCTGGCTAAAAGTCTTCTCCGCGGCACACGCCAGCATAAAAAACCCCGAATCGCCAGATATAATTATTCAAGAATGCGGTATTGATTGCCCTGGTGAAATGGCTACTTTTATGCGCTACATTCAACCCGACATTGCCATAATTACCTCTGTTGCACCTGAACATATGGAGTTTTTCAAAAATATGGATACGGTAGCTCATGAGGAATTGTCAATTAGTCAAGTCGCTAAAAAAACCATCTTCAACCTTCACGATATCGATGAAAAATATCACAATCTCATAGTTGGAAATCGCATAAGTTACGGCGATGAATCCGCCGACGTTTTCCTGGAAATTAAAAAGACTACAGACACTGGTTGTATTGTCAATCTAAAACACTCCGAAGAAACTTCTCAGGACATTAATATTTCTGTATTAGGCAAGCACAACATCCGCTCAATCACTGGCGCGGCGACGGCGGGGTTAGCTTGCGGAATGAATATTGAAGAAGTTGCGGCGGCTTTAACAAAAATCAAACCAGTTTCAGGTAGAATGAATATTTTACTCGGCATACGTGGCTGCACATTACTGGACGACACTTACAACGCCAGTCCTATTGCCATGGAAAATTCGCTAAAAACGCTCTATTCCATCTCTGCCAATCATAAAATTGCCGTATTGGGCGATATGAATGAACTGGGCGAGACGTCCGAATTAGAGCATAAAAAAATCGGTGAAATTTGTGACCCTAAACAGTTAGAATTGCTCATCACCGTCGGTAAAATGGCTAAGAAATACCTCGCGCCAATTGCTGAAAAAAATGGCTGTAAAGTAATCTCTTTTGACACGGCGCTTGAGGCTGGAAATTTCCTGAAAAATAGCGACATTAAAGATACGACAATTCTATTCAAAGGCTCACAGGGCGGCATCTACCTTGAAGACGCCGTGAAAGAATTATTACTCGACCCAAGCGATGCAGAAAAATTAGTTCGCCAATCACAAAGCTGGAAACAGATTAAAGCGAAATTTTACGACTCTTCTTCTCAATCTCAGAAATAATTTCCTGAACGACCTTCTTGTCGTTCCACGGAATTCGCTTACCATTCACAATTCGATACTGCTCATGACCCATACCCGTAATCAGAACCGTATCGCCACGAACAGCCGACCTCAGAGCCTGGTAAATCGCCTGTTTTCGATCAGCAATTTCCGTCATCTTATGAGCCTTTTTCGTTCGCTCAATTCCCTGACGAATCATTGCCCGAATTTCATCTGGATTTTCGTTGTAGCTTTCCTCGTCAGTCAGGAAAATCCTATCTGCCAAATTAGCCGCCAGCTCGCCCATAATCGGTCGCTTTGTCTTATCTCTGTCACCACACGCACCAAATACCAAAGTTAATCGCCCCTTGGTAATCTTATGAGTGGTTTTTAGCAATTTTTCCAACGCGTCTGGTGTGTGAGCATAATCCACAACAATATCAATTCCAAGCTTATTTTCTACTCGCTCGAATCTTCCAGGAATCGCTTCCAAATTCGCCACGCCCTCTTGGATATCTTCCAACTTTATCCCCAACAAATATGCCAACGAAACCGCAGCCGACATATTCATCACGTTAAATTCGCCAGGCAAATTAGTCGCCAGCTCCAAATGAGTTTGATGATCAATCAGTAAACTCACCTCTGTTCCCTTTTTATACAACTTAACGTGCGTCAAGTGAGCTTCAGCTTCCGGATTCGTCCCGTAAGTCATTTTCTCTCCAGAAGCCGTAAACTTGTCAAAATATTCAAACCACTCGTCATCACGATTCAGCACGATATATTTCGGCTTTTTCTCAAATAATTTAGCCTTAGCTGCCGCATAAGCTTCCATTGTTTTGTGATAGTCCAAATGGTCTTGAGTCAAATTAGTCATCACCGCCGCCTCAATTGGCACGCCGTCAAATTTATGCTGCGACAGAGCGTGACTTGTTGCCTCTAAAATCACATATTCCACTCCTTCACGCTGAGCCGTCTGGAAAAAGCTAAACAGCCTTGCCACAGTCGGAACCGTCGCATTCAAATCATTTATCTTTTCCTTGCCAGCAATTTCAATCACCGCCGTCGTAAATAATGCGGTCTTAAAGCCAGCCTCTTTTAAGATCTCATTAATGTAACAAGCTGTCGTAGTTTTCCCGTTCGTCCCTGTTACTGCGATAATTCTCAAGCCACGAGCTGGATTGCCGTATCTCAGGCTAATCATCTTCGTGCGCGCAACTCTATAGGCGTTTTCGGTTTTTTCCAAAGCTCCTTGAGGTAGCGTTTTTCTAGCAATTTTTACCAACTCGTTTTTCATAATACCCATTTTACCACTTATATTTGCTATAATAAAAACAAATGAGGATTTTGGGAATTGAATCCAGTTGCGACGAAACAGCGGCGTCAATAGTTGAAGATGGCGAACGCTTGCTTTCAAATGTCGTCAATTCTCAAATTGATATTCACGCAGAATACGGCGGGGTTATTCCAGAAATTGCCGCTCGCAGCCACTTGGAAGTTGTAAATCCCGTCATTAAAAAAGCTTTATCTGACGCAAATTGCACCTGGGATGATATTGATGCCATCGCCGTTACTTACGCGCCGGGGCTTATTGGCTCGCTATTAATCGGCACTCTCGCCGCCAGAACTCTCGCTATCATCCATAATAAGCCACTCTTTAAGATTCATCACGTAGAAGCTCACGTGTACGCCAATTTTATCAATAAGCAAGCCGACAATTTATCTTTGACGTTGCCGAAACAACAGCCGTCATTCCCTATGCTTTCGTTGATCGTTTCAGGCGGACATTCACAACTTGTCCTATTTAAAAATCACGGTGATTATCAGCTTATCGGACAAACTCAAGACGACGCGGTTGGTGAAGCGTTTGATAAAGTCGCTAAAATCATCGGTTTGCCATATCCTGGCGGCCCAGCCATTGCTAAAGTCGCTGAACTTGGCGATCCACACGCGTTTCACTTGCCTATCGCCAAACTATCCGGCGAATACGATTTCTCCTTCTCTGGGCTTAAGACAGCCGTTTTGAGAGCCGTTCAGCACGAAGTCGGTAAAGACTTCACTTTTCCCTCTCATGAGCTTCCAGCGCTCGTAGATGACGAATTACGACGTAATATGGCAGCAAGTTTCCAGTATACAGCCATAAAAACTCTCGTAAATAAAACCAAAAAGGCGTTTGACAATTTCCAGCCAGCCTCTGTCGTAATCGCTGGCGGAGTCGCAGCTAATCAAGAATTGCGCCGTCAATTACGCGAAGCTTTGCCAATTGACATCGAATATGCCCCTATCCAACTCTGTACAGATAACGCCGCGATGATTGCCACTCTCGGTTATTTCAGATCTCAAATTGACGAACCGACAGATCCATACGATTTAGAAGTTCAGCCAAGTTTATCAATGACAGCAATATAACGTTGTGAGGATTACAACATGAATCAACATTTTCTACAATCATCAGCCTGGGAGAAATTCCAACAATCGCTCGGTCGAAAAGTCTTTCACAACAGAGGTGAAGGATGGGAATATTTCGCAATATTAGAGCGCGGCACGGGCAATTCTCGCCTATATTGCCCTTTTGGACCAACTGCCACCAACGAGAAAAGTCTACAGTTGGCATTAAAAGATCTTACTGACCTGGGTAGAAAACTCGGCGTGACTTTCCTCAGAGTCGGACCAATTAAACCCACCTTTTCTAAGGTGTTATCTGATGATAATTGGAAGAAAGCCACTTACGTCCATTTGCAGCCAGAACATACGCACATTATTAATCTCCAGCAACCAGAGGAAGAGATTATAGCAAGCATGGCGCAACCTGTAAGGAATTGTTATAGGAATTATCACAAAAAAGGCGTAACTGTTCATCAATCTCAAAACCCAGACGATATTAAATATTTCTTAGAATTGATACATGAAGTTGCCAAACGGACTGGTATGTCGCCGCACCCAGATTCATATTTTCATAAGCAAGCTGGTTCCCTGCTGCCATCAAAAGATGCTTCTTTTTGGTACGCAACATATGATAATAAAGTAATTGCTACTGCCCTGTTTTTCGACTCAAAAACAACTCGAATTTACGCGCATGCAGCAGCGAATTCTACACCAGAGTATCGCAAGCTTAACGCTGGAACTGCCCTGCTCACCGAAGCGATAATCGATGCAAAACATCGTCAAATGGAGAAAGTCGATTTATACGGAATTGCGCCTGAAAACGCACCAAAAAATCACCCATGGGCTGGCTTTACGAAATTTAAGCGATCGTTCGGCGGCGAAGATGTCTATTCTGGGTCAACCTGGGAACTTCCCTTAAAGCCACTTCAATATTGGCTATATCGAGCGTATCAAACGATCAGAAAATAGCCCTATTTTTACCCATCGCGCCGCATAAATTTGTGGTATAATTAAGATGTAATATAAACATGTGGAGAAATTAGAGGATTACGTAAATAAGGGCTTTTGCACGTGAAAAGCTACTTTGTTTTCTTTTGTCTTTTTTCACATGAAAAAAACCATGGAATAACTTATGCAGCTAGCTAAACAATACATACCAAACGATTATGAACCGAATATTTATGCCCTATGGGAAACCAGTGGCGCATTAGAGCCAACAGGGGTAGGTAAACCATATTCAATCATTATGCCACCACCTAACGCGAACGGTAATCTGCATATCGGGCACGCACTCGATATGAATCTGAAGGATATCCTGATTCGCTATCACCGAATGAAGGGTGACGACGCTGTATTTATTCCAGGCGCCGACCACGCTGGGTTTGAAACTTGGGTTGTGTATGAAAGAGAATTGACGAAGCAAGGGAAGAGTCGCTTCGATTTTTCACGTGACCAATTGTATAGTCAAGTTTGGAATTTTGTACAAGAAAAACGCGGCAATATGGAGCTGCAATTGCGCGCGTTAGGTGTTAGTGCATCATGGAAGCATTTGACGTTCACTCTGGACGATAAAGTCATCAACACTGTATACAATACGTTTAAGAAAATGTGGGATGACAACTTGGTTTACAGGGGTGAAAGGATTGTTAATTACTGTACCAAACACCAAACCAGCTTTGCCGACATCGAGGTAGAACATAAGAACGAGAAAGGGAAGTTGTGGAAAATAGCTTACCCGACATTAGATAAAATTGGCGAGATTATCATAGCTACTACTCGCCCAGAAACTATGCTCGGTGACGTTGCCGTGGCGGTTCATCCAGATGATGAGCGATACAAGAAATTGATTGGGACTCGCATTTTACTGCCGATTGTCGATAAGGAAATTCCTATCATCGCAGACGAATACGTCGACATGAGCTACGGCACCGGTGCTGTTAAGATTACGCCAGCGCACGACCCGAACGACTTTGAAATTGCAAAACGCCATGATCTACCTATAGAATCAATTATCAGCCCAGAAGGGAAGATGGTAAACGTGCCAGCGCAGTTCTTAGGATTAACGCCAATAGAAGCTCGCGCTCGAGTTTTGGAAGCGTTGAAGGCGCTAGAGCTACGCCGCGGTGAAACTGAAATTGAACACGCCGTTGGACATTGCTATAAGTGCGGCAGCGTAATTGAGCCAATGATTAAAGAGCAGTGGTTTATTAAAACACAATCACTCGCACAGCCGGCAATTGATGCACTCAAAAAAGAAGAAATTACTTTTTATCCAGCATCCAAGCGCAAAGAACTCATCGCATATCTTGAGCAATTGAAAGACTGGAATATTTCACGACAAATTCCATGGGGAATACCAATTCCTGCGTTTGTAAATGAAAACGACCCTAAGGATTGGATATTTGATACTCGCACCAACGAGCAAAGTATTGTTGTAAATGACACAACATATATCAGGGAGGAAGATACCTTTGATACTTGGTTCTCATCTGGTCAATGGCCGTACATCGTAACAGATTATTTAACCGGCGGCGATTTAGCTAATTATTTCCCAACTGACATGATGGAAACTGGTATGGATATTATGCGCGCATGGGTTTCTCGAATGATCATGCTTAGCCTATACCGAACAGGGAAGTTGCCGTTCAAAGAAGTTTATCTACACGGAATGGTTAATGATGAGCACAATCAGAAAATGTCCAAGTCTAAGGGTAACGTTATCAATCCGATGGAATTGGTTGCGGAATTCGGATCTGACGCAACGCGCATGGGAGTTATTTCTGGGCGAGCGCCAGCTCAAAGCCAAGCTTTCAACAAGGGATCAGTCATTGCGGCACGTAATTTCTGTAATAAATTATGGAATATTGCCAGGTTTGTTGAGGCGCAAATTGGCGACAACCACCAAATTGTCGACTTAGAGCCACAAACTCCGGCCGATCACTGGATTATTCGCCAATTGAACGACGCCGCCAATAACATTGCCGTTAGAATAGAGCAATATCGCTTCTCAGAGGCATCAGAAACTGTTTATCACACCATCTGGGACGACGTAGCTGACTGGTATATTGAATCGTCTAAAACCGCGATCAATCGTCCATTGCTATCTTGGGCTTTGGCAACTTCTTTGAAAATTGCTCATCCATTTGCGCCGTTCGTTACGGAAACAATTTGGCAAACACTCAATTACACCGACGGTATTTTGATGCGTGAAGCTTGGCCAACTCCGGAAAAGTTCGATCCGATTGCCGCCGAACAATTCGAGCAACTTAAGCTTCTGGTCGCTGAAGGTCGCTGGGTGATTGCCGAGCTGCCAGGGAATAAGAAATATCGATTGTTATACGGCAATGACAGTCTTATCGCCGACAATCAAGACACAATTAAGCATCTTATGCGGCTTGAGGCAATTGAGCACACAGATCAGCCGCGTGGACTGAGATTGGCGGCGGCAAACAGGGAAGCGTGGCTAGATATTGATAGCGAAACTCTGTACCAACATCAGGAAAATTTGGAAATGCGCCTAGCCGAAGCACGTCAGAAATTGGCGGGATTAAAGAAGCGCCTGGAAAATCCGACTTACGTTGAGAAGGCGCCAGCTCACCTTGTCGAGGAAACTCACGAGCAATTAGCCGAGCAAGAAAAAATCATTACTCGGCTTGTTTCAGAACTGGAAGTGATTAGCTTAAAATAGCCTAGCTCACACCTTCAAAGTCAAGGTGATATCCGTCAAAAGTATGTTGACCACGGGCGGCATATTTTTGGCGTAATCGCTTCTTGTCGTTATTTCGAGGCGTAGTTCGCGGTCGCGCTGAACCTTCTTTCAGCACATTTGACAATTGAGCGTGTTCTGGATGAGTATGGGGCTTTGTTTCTGGCATTTTTATTTCATCCTCAACGCCACTCTGAACGCTATATGTTTTCCAAGATGACAAAAACGCTTTATCGACGTTGGTGTCGTGCAGCAGCACACCAAACGCTACATTCAAACTGACAAACATAGTTGTAACGGTGAAAAACTGTTGTACTAAATTCATTTTTGTTCTTTCTTTTTGTATCTATTTTTAGAATACTGGTTACAATGTTAGCATAAGCTTTGTTTTTTGTCAAGTATATTTCCCAGCATAGAAATAGTCATCCTGAATTTTACAGAGAAAATGTTTAGTATAATGTAGTTTATGGGATATCTAATTTCTATTAAGGTCGCACTAATCCTTTTCCCAATCTTGGCTTTTCTTACCACATTACCGTATATGATTGCGAACTATCGAAAATACGGCTCCGTCAATAAGCTGCGGACTTTGATTTTCTATTCCTTTATTCTGTACCTGTTAACCGTATATTTCTTAGTTATTTTACCGTTACCAAATCCAGAATCCGTTCACACAACTTACGCAGAAAATCTGAATTTAATTCCGTTTTCATTCGTCGCAGATTTTATAAAGAATAGTCCATTTATATTAACAGATAGCTCAACTTGGATTACGGCGATAAAACATCCCACTTTTTACGTTCCTGCTTTCAATGTTTTAATGCTCATTCCGTTCGGAATTTACCTGCGCTACTATTTCAAATGTAATCTTAAAAAGACGTTGTTATTGACAGCTATTTTAAGTTTATTCTTTGAGATAACTCAATTATCTGGACTTTATTTCATCTATTCAGGACCTTACCGATTAGCCGACGTCGATGATATCATCCAGAACACGATAGGCGGATGCGTCGGTTACTTTCTGGGCTGGTTTGCGACGTGGCTACTTCCGTCCAGAGAAGAAATAGATGAAAAATCCCTTGAGGCCGGCTCACGAGTTTCTGGAATTCGCGTTGGTTTGTCTCTAATAATCGACGCTGTTATCGTCCGCATTCTTTACACCTTGTCAAAAACCCAACTTCCGTTTTCGCTATTTTTAGCCCTCTATTTCAGCCTAATTCCTCTACTGAATGGTAAAACTTTTGGTAGCGCATTATTAAAGTTTGGACTAACATTTGAAAATAAAAAATGGATTCGCACAATTTTCAGAGGAATCTTACTCACGATATATTTTCGCATCATTCCCGCAGGCTTGTTTTACCTCGCGGATGAATTGAATAAGGAAGCGAATTCGCTATTATTTCTCTGTATATTCGCAATTACATTCTTAGCATTCATATTATTCGTATTAATTACAATTGCCGTAGCGTTATTTAACCGACGTTTTATGTTTGATCGTCTATCTGGCGCAAGTTACGAAAGTACGATTCAAGTCAAACAAGAGAAATAAAAAAATAGGAAACTCGCACGAATCTCCTATTTTTCGACTTCAATAGTACTGTTTTGGCGGAAGGGGAGGGATTCGAACCCTCGGTACGTTTTACCGCACGCCGGTTTTCAAGACCGGTACCTTCAACCACTCGGTCACCCTTCCGTACTATCTCTGAATTTTGGCGGAGGAGGGGGGATTCGAACCCCCGCTACAGATCTCTCCATACTAACGATTTAGCAAACCGTCCCCTTCAGCCACTTGGGTACTCCTCCAAATTCACTATTTAGTGTACCATAGAAGTGTAATTATTAATAGCTTTATTGCAAATAGGGTATAATAGAATTATGGTAAAAGGATATATTTCTAAAATTATAACAGGATTACTTACAATCGGATTCGGCGTAGCTTTAGTAACTGCTCCAGTTTCCGCATTAGGTGAAGGCGGTGCGCCAGCCGGAATCAACGCAGCACGCGGCGACAATACGCCATCTAACTTAGCTAATGGCGATTCATCAATCGTAAGGCGAGCCATCAATATTATGCTATTTGGCGTCGGCGTCTTAAGCGTCGTTATGCTAATCTTCGGCGGTTTCCGCTATGTAATATCTGGCGGTAAAAAAGAATCCGTCACAAACGCCAAAAACACAATTTTATATGCAATCATCGGTCTACTAATCGCAGTCTTTGCTTACGCCATAATTAACTTCATCCTCGGCGCAGCTTTAAGCGGCGGATCAACCACTAACGTTTAATTGTTCACTAATTCTCATCGTGATATACTAACGTCATGAACGATAGTCCAGAAAACCAAGACTTTGAAACGCCATCACCTGACAGGATTGATTTAACCGAGCCAATAGCTTGGAACGCACCAGAAGGCGTGCAGGTTCAACGCGGTAAATTGTGGTATGTGTTTTTTGTCATTGTGCTGATAGGATTAATGGCTTTAGCGATTTTAGTGTTTAAGAACTGGACTTTCGCAGTTTTACTGCCAATTATGGCTGTAGCCTTGTTTGTATTGTCAAACAAAACCCCACAAGTAATAAACTACGCAATTAGTCCCAAAGGTATTTACATTGCCGACGTTTTACACGATTTTAGCGAATTTCGCGCATTTGGATTAATTCACGAAAATAACCAACATTCGATTCTATTATTACCAGTAAAACGATTTTCGCCAGGTTTAACTATTTACTTTTCCGAAGCAGAGGGCGAAAGAATCGTCGATATGCTCGGAGCGCGCCTACCGATGCAAGAAATTAAGCCAGATGCCTTAGAGAAGTTTATTCGGCTGATAAAGCTATAGCTTGATTGACTATATTTTATGTGGTAGAATACAAAAGTTCAGTGCTTTATAGCAATGAAGGTACCTTATATTTTTGTTATAGCCTTTTCGAAAGGCTGTATGCACCCGTAGCTCAGCTGGATAGAGCGCTGGCTTGCGGAGCCAGAGGTCGTAAGTTCGAATCTTGCCGGGTGTACCAATTAACCTAAGGAGGGGTATGAATTTTATTAAGTACGTAAAATATTCAGGATTAGGAATTGTTGCAATCTGTTCAACTGCTATAGCAATTTTAGCTGGCGCAGAGTTCTTTGAATTGATAACTTGGAATGAAGCTAGTAAGTGGATGATTAAATTTTGTCAATTAGGCGGCGTCGGTCTAGCTCTATGTATCGTATGGAGCATTATCGGCACTATAATCGCCAAAGATTCAAAGAAAACCGATAAGAAATAATCGCCCGAATTAGTTAGATACGGAGAGGTGCAGGAGTGGTTGAACTGGCCGCTCTCGAAAAGCGGTATGGGGCAACTCATCGAGGGTTCGAATCCCTCTCTCTCCGCCATAGATATTATGAAAATCACCATTATAACAATCGGAAAAAAGCACGAAGCCTGGGTTCAGCCAGGCATTTTTCGTTTTTTAGAGCGTCTACGAGCACCTTTTGCTGCGGAAATGATTATTCTACCGCATTCAAGCTTTGAAGGCGACAGAGCGCGCCAGGAAGAGTCTGAGCGTATTTTTTCGCGCCTTAATTCAGATGACTTCGTTATTTTGCTCGATGAGCGCGGAAAAAACTTATCGTCACCGGAATTATCTGACCTAATAACCGAACATATCGACAAGCACATTGTCTTCATCATCGGTGGTGCTTACGGAGTTACTAGCGACTTGCGTCAAAAATCCAACATCGTTTGGTCGTTATCGAACTTAGTGTTTCCACACCAATTAGTTCGTCTTATTTTAGCCGAGCAATTATACCGCGCCCAAGAGATCCATCGCGGCAGTCATTATCATCACTCATAGCTTTGGGCGCCCGTGCCTGGCAATAACCGCAATTTCCACGTGTTTGGCGCCATTTTTCTTCAAACATTCCGCCGCCGCCAACACAGTTGAACCAGTTGTAAATATATCATCAATAATGATATATCGCTTATTTTTATCAACTTTACCCGCAATTTCAAAAAACTCCTTTGCTTGACGTTTTCTCTGGGCGGAAGACTTTGTAAAATGCTGAGTGACGTTATTTCTGCGCCGGAGCAGGGAACAACACTCTATTTTTCTACGTCGAGATAGTTTAATAGCAATTTTTCGGATATGATCAAATCCACGACGCCGAATATTCTTAGAAATTGTAGGGATTGGTACGATTACTGTATCTGATGGCAATTCAGGCAGAGCTTCATCTAAGAATTCGCTTAGTAAATCAGCCGCCGCCTGAACACGGTTAAACTTATAATCATCAATAATCTTTGTGACAACACCTGTACGCCGTGAAAAACACCAGATCATATCACAGGGGAGCTTATGCTTTTTACATAAATTGCCATTCTCCAATAAATCACCACATAATACACACATATCATACTTCCGACTGATGATGTATTTTTTACAATCTAAGCATAAAATATCACCCGTTTTACCACACTTATAACAGTGGTGAGGAGCGATGATTGATAATAGCGTGTCAAACATTGTAATTTTTACGTTTTAAGCCTTTCTCTGTTGATTATAACGCACATTACAGTTATACTAATAGAGACTTTGTCAATGAGCCTATTATAAAAGTGGAGGAAATTATGGCCCGAAAGCAAGATGATACATTACTAACAGAACAGGAATTGGCAGCGGCGTTTATTGATGATGATAACGACGATCTGTTACCTGGTTTTAACGACGACAATAGTAGAAGCAACAGTACACCAACAGCACGATCCGACGACAATTGGGAAGATGAAGCTGATGATGCAATGGGCCAATTGGCTGTTGACGTTTTTGAGACAGAAAATAACCTGGTTATTAAAGCTCGTACTGCCGGCGTAGACCGAAACGACCTAGACGTAAGCATTTCTGACGGTATCTTAACAATTAGCGGTACACTGTCTAGCGGTGACGAAGCAGATGTTCGCCAATGGCACATCCAAGAGTGCTACTGGGGCGAATTCAGTCGTACATTAGCATTGCCAACCGCTGTAAATGAAGAAGGCGTTAAGGCAGAATTAAAAGATGGTGTTTTGACAATTACTTTTGAAAAGATAAAGCAAGAAAAAGCAAAGAAGATTCAAGTTCTGTAAAAAATCATTTCACAGAAAATACCGTCACAAGTTGGCGGTATTTTTTTAGCCACAAAAAAAGAACCTCGTCAGCGAGGCTCTTTTTTACCGGTAGGGTAGATTAACCCTTAAACTTATCGATAACCATATTGACGATTGCATATGCCAAAATAGCGATCACCAAACCGACAATTGCGTACAAAACTGTGTTCTTAGCCGCCTGAACCTTATTACTATCACCAGCTGAAGTAGTGTAGCGGATACCACCCCAGATAAGCATAATAACACTCAATGCACCAACGGCAAACAAGAATATATTTACAAATTGCTTAACCAAAGTTTGAGGATCTGAAGCGGTTTCACTCACACCTTCTCCTCTTGCACTGCTTACACCATTAGTTAAGGTAAAATCACTTTCAGCGCTTGCAGCTGGAGCTACAGCCAAAGCAACAGTTGGTACTACCAGTAGTCCCGCCAAGATTAATTTTAATTTATTCATTGTTATTTTCTCCTTGTTTAATGATATTACTATTATACATTTTTATCTGTTATTTGCAAAACTAATTAGTCTTTACCTCAATTCCGAATTGTCTCAAAATCATCTTAACTATAACCCATGCAAGAACAGCCACAATTAGACCAACTATCGAATAAGTGAGAGCAGTTTGAGCAGACTTCGTTTTTGCGGCATCTCCAGCTGAGGTGATATAGCGAAATCCGCTAAAGATAATCATAGCAACAGATAAAATACCCACAGCCCACAGTAGAAAATTAATCAATATACTTATTAATCCACCTTCACCTGCAATGCTTTTATTTTCCATATCCGCCGTAGTAGCAGTTTTTATACCTTTCTTTACGACGCTATTAGCAGCTTGCGCGGAAACGTTTGTCGGAAGAGAAGCTACTGATATGGCTGAAAATCCAAACACCGAACAAGCTACAATTAACGCCGATAATATCATTTTTTTCATTTTTACTCCTTATTATGATTACTAGATTCATCATGTTTGACGGGCTTATTAAACCCATCAAACACAAAATTGACAATCGCCGAAGCAAATACAGAGACTATTAAGCCAACGACAGCATATAAAATAGTACTCCTAGCTTTTGCAGCCTTCTGAGCATCACCACTGGAAAGCGCAAATAAAATACCACCAATAACTATCATAATAATCGAAATAGCACCGACAGCCATAAGTAGAACTTCAACGATAGTTTTTATAATACCGCCCACTTGATCTCCGCCGCTATCTTTATTTTTACAATAGACAGAGTTTTCATTTTCCTCTGAGCAAATATTAATACCGTTAGCTGCAGATACCACTGGAGTAAACACACCAAGGAGACTAACCATCAACATTCCAGCTGTCAGAATTTTCGTAAAAATCTTCATTTTAAACCTTTCCTATAATATAACCTGTTATAGCAATCGCGTTAGCAATAATTACCAAACCGATGACTGCATATAGAATAGTATTCTTTGCGCTAGCCGTCTTAGCTGGATCGCCGGCAGATAGGGAATAATTTATCCCAGCAATAATAACAATTATAACAGCTATGACACCAGCCACCCAAAATGCCAAATTAACAAACCTCATAATATCTACATCATTATTCTGCGGCACACCAAGACTATCAGCACTCCCCAACAATCCAGCAAAAAATTCCATATATCTCATTTTATACTCCTATATTTGATGATATAAAGTTAACCAACGCAACAGAAGCTAAGGCGATAACCAAGCCAATCGCGGCACTCATAATAGTCTTTCGCCCGTGCGCAGCCTTATCTGGAGCCCCGTTACTGGTCATCATCAAGAAACCACCGTATATAATATATCCAACGGTCGTATAACCAATAAGTTGCAGCAAATCATCAACGATATTAAGCACGACTCTCCAGATAAAATTTGCCTGTGAGTCAGCGTCCGAACCAATATCTTTAATAGAACAGTCACCTTTCGTCAATCCGTCATACCACGGCTTCAATGTCAAAATTCTGCCTTTTTTATCACATTCATTAATTTCACCTTCCGCAAAAGAAGTATTCGGGAAAGTTACGCTCGCCCCAAACGACCCTATAATCATTAAAGACATCGCTATTATAATCTTCTTCATTAATCGAAAACTCCTCCTGGAATAATAAAGTTAGTAATTGCCACCATAAACGCAAACATTATTATCCCAATAACAGTATTCGTCCAGACTTCGCGTGCTTTTTTTATCTTATCAGGACTACCCTCAGAAGTGGTATATAAGAATGCGCCATATATAACAGCACCAACCGCCGCGACCAAAACTCCAGCGGTTAAGATTTTAATAACTTGTTTGATTATGTTGATAATTGCCGTGCTACCTTCGCCTTCACAAGAAATAACAGAAGTTTCCGCGCCACCACAGCTGATAGCCAAAGCTATTCTGGGTATAAAAACACTTCCTGCGATTACTGTTGCGATGAATATACTGATTACAATATTTCTTTTTGTCATAAAATTTTCTCTTATACCTAAATTGTAAAATAGTCAAGCGAAAAAAGCAAACATTTTCCTTGAAAAGACAGAAGTAATCTGATAATATAAGGGGTATTGATATGCGCTCGTAGTGAAGTTGGCCTATCACGCCTCCCTGTCACGGAGGAGATCGCCGGTTCGAATCCGGTCGAGCGCGCCACAGATAATTCACCCCTCTGGCAGGGTGTTTTTTTATGGAAAATATACCATTTTTATTGCATTTCTGTACAATTTATGTTATGATATTGCCAATTGGACTGGAGAGTCTAAGGAGTTTTTATAATAAAATACCTGACAATGTCAGAGAAAGGACCCCAAGCGTTATGATTTATAACCCTAATAATATCAATAACCCAAGCGGTTCAGAAACACGATTTTCAACTTTACTTAGAAAAAAGGCCTTAAAGGGCATCGCTGCAATGGCGATGCTAGCTGCAGTAGCTCCACTGTCAGCCTGCGGTGAGACTTACACCGAGCCAACTCCAGATGCAACATCTACCTCGCAGGAAACTCAAGATCCTACACCTTCAGCAGAAGAGACAAGCTCTCCATCACCAGAGGTTAGAGAAATCCCAGAAATTGAGGGGCTGGATGATCTTCTAAGCTCTTTGGATAATGCAAAAGACACGAATGATCTGAGGGCAGACTTCATTAATTATACAAACATGCATGTTAACAGCGAATCTGCAAAATTAGATATTGATGAGTTTGGTCAGATAATTACAACAGACGAAGAACTACCTGAAGTTATGAAAAATATCGGAGAACACAGCGCTTACAGCATTAATTTAATGGCCAAATCCTACTTTAAACTAGTCGACGAAGGCAGGGTGGAAGAAGCGGACAAGATGCGCGATGCCTACCTAAGCAGTATGGCTATAGGACATGCTCAAGAAGTGATAGCTAATTTGTTTGAAGGGTATAAAAAATACCCTGAGACAAAATATCGTCAATATAACGCTTTCGACCTATTTCCACTAGATGGGCAGCCAAATAAAATATTTGAGTCTACGGGAAAAGATGGTCTTTATCCAAAGCTAGTCCGAAACAACCTTAATAACGCAGATCCTTGTTCTGATGAAGGAGATCTTACACGATGCAATGGTCTAAATTACAGTGGTCAGATTCCTAAATATCAAGCAGCTTATCTAACAGGAGATGGGGTTACAGAAATAATGACTGTTGTTAATACTGTCGACACACTAAGAAGCGGAAGTGCCGAATATCTAAACTTTGACCCGTCAAAGAAGCAGGCTGTTGATGGGACAGCGGACCGCACAGTAAAGGTTAGAGTAGCTCCTGTGATAATTGATTTCCGAGGAATCGACGGACCCAGTAGTCTTTATAAACAAGGAAGCCCGATGCCATTCACTATAAATGGTAAAGACGTACCAGCATACGAAATCCCTGAGATACGGAATGCTTGGAAAGATAGCGAAGACAACTAAATTCTAAACTTAATAACCCTTGCATAAGCACCTTCATATGTGATTAAATGAAGGTGCTTATGTTTATCAAAAAACAATCGTCTAGCTGGACAGGGTGGTTTAAGAATTCTGTAATGTTTTTATGCTTATTAGCATTTTTTATAATGCCAATTGCTAATATCCTGTCAGTTAACCCAGCTTTAGCTGCTGATCCGGGAATATTTGAACGTTTAGAGCCAGAAGATAAATATAAATTTTTTCAATACGCTACAGCAATGTCATACTGCTTTAGTGGGAAATCTCACGGTCCCGATGGCGGCATTGGACTAGGGTTCAAAGTCCACAGAAACCCTAGTAAGGAACTTAAAGACAACATAATATTCAACGATAAAAAATGGGATAATCTAGTTGATCCAGTAAGAATGGCTGGCAGATTGAGTATTGCTAGTTTTTTTGTTAACACCGCGGAAATAAACCAGTACAGCACTGTCTACGTATTTACGGGAACAATGACAGGAGACGAAACAATAAAAGGATATGATAAAGGATCTGTTAGGTGCACCTCTCAAGAATTCCAACAAGCGGCTTTCGGACAATTCAAAATATCACCAAATGAATTACTATGTCAAATGGGCTACAGAAAAGATGGCCATAAGAATGCATCACAGGAAGAGTGTGTGGCGGGAAATTCTTGGTTTACCCAAGAAGCTCTACCAGGAGGAGATGGTCGTGCTAATTTTATAAACGCCCTCTCTGCATTAACAGGATATCCTACTAATTTAGAAAATAATGACCCTTATATAAAATATCGCAAATACCAAGATTGGATTGCAGGATGTGTTAATGGAGGTCAAGTCTCTAAACCCTCAAACGGAACATGGACTATTCCTACTGTCTCAAAGGATGGCAAAGTCGTAGATACCTACCAAATAAAGGGATCTTTAGATTACATGTGGGATTCAACTACGGTGGGGTACAAGGGTAAACAAAAATTCTTGTGTACGGATATTATATCTCAATTAAAAACAGCAGCCAATGAATATGCTAAATCCTTAAAAGACGCTGCAATAAAAAACGCCTGCTCAACATTTACAGGAAAAGAGCTTGACGCCTGTAAAGCCGGAATAGAACATAAGGATGATCCTACATACTGCGAAACACAATACAAGGGTAGAGACAAAGAGATAAGCGCCTGTAAACAAGGTCAGTCTGCCGAAATAGAGACCCCATCGGAAGGTGACGGCGGCGAAGAAGAGGGAAAAAATTCATGCGGCCTAAGCGCTGTAGGGTGGTTTGTTTGTCCTTTGATGAGTTTTGCCGGAAGTTTGGGAGATGCCTCCTACTCTGCAATATCGTATTTTCTGTCTATCGATAACGAAATCTTTAAGGACCAAGAAAATGGAGGATTAGCACAAGCTTGGAAGTTCTTCCGAGATGTTGCAAACGCCGTATTTGCCGTAATATTCCTGTGGGTAATATTTTCCCAAATAAGTAATGTCGGCGTCAGTAATTATGGAATTAAGAAAATTCTACCAAGGTTAATAATAGGAGCTTTGCTCGTAAACTTATCTTTCTATCTCTGTCAAATAGCAGTAGACTTGTCTAATATCCTCGGTTTTTCTCTTAAAGAGGCTCTGGAGGGGGCAGCATCAAAAGTTGGTACTCAAGCAACAGCAACTGGTACTTTCAGCGCCTTAGTAACGGGTGGGTTAGTATTAGTCGGAGTAGGTCTATTTATATTCCTTGCCGTAAGCATACCTACTCTTTTAGCCCTACTCCTAGCATTGATTGTAGTGCTGGTCATATTAATCGTTCGACAGGCTGCTGTCATATTATTAATAGCGATATCTCCATTAGCATTTGCAGCATGGCTTCTGCCAAATACTGAAAACTTATTCAAAAAATGGGTGTCTATGTTCAGAGGTCTGTTAATCGTATTTCCCGTAATATCTCTTCTGTACGGAGCCGGAAAGTTAGCAGGAACTATATTAGCCGCATCAGCTACAGACGACCCAAACAATCCAAAAGAAACCATGCAACTTGCAGCCTTGGCGGCGTCTATTTTGCCATTAGGCGCCACACCTTTCGTGCTAAAGAGTTCATTAAACTCACTAGGTAGTTTTGCAGGAAAAATTGGCGGATTGAGCGGTTTGGCTAATAAGAAGCTGGGTGGAGCTATTGGTAATTCTAGATTAAATGACCTTAAAAAAGGCTGGCAAAAAAACTCTGCTAAAAGACAGGCTAATCGTAGATCTGGCAACACTTGGCTCGGAAGAAAAGCTGACGCACTCAGAGGCAGTAATAGTAGATTAGCTAAAGGGGCAGGAATTATGCTCAATCCTAGGAGAGCACTGGACAATAGTTGGCTCGGACGAGCTACGGGATTATCTGAGGGTGCCGCCCGCAGTCAAGCTATATCTGACGAATTATTCGAGAATGAAGTTAAGGGTCAAGCTCTAGCCCTAAGAGGCATGACATCGAGTGAAATAGCTACTATTGCCCGTACGGGTAAAACCTCTACGGATAAAAAAGTCTCACGAAGTATGTATGCAGCCGCAATAGACCATACTATGGCTAATGGAGGCTTTAGCGATCGTGCTAATGTGCTCAGTAGCTTAGCGGGGAAAGACGCCGTCATAAAGAATCGTGCCATCAAAGCTTCATTTGCTAAGGGAGATAATAATATACTAGGTAACGGATTTGGGGATGCTATCCTAGAAGATAAAATTAAAGACATGACTGATCTAGAGAATATGGCCATAAATAACGCTGCAGATGGCAATTTACAAGCAGAACATCTCGTGCAAAATGCAGCGGGTACTGAATGGCTAGTTGAAGCATCCATAAATGCGGCAACAGATGGAGCCAACGGAAACGCTGCGGCTGCTGTATTAAAAATTAAAAGTACAGCTAGTACAGCCAGATCTAACCCGAACACCGCAAAGAATATAAACGGAAAATTAGATAGCACATTCCGTAAAGTTGGCGCTTAATCCCTTCTCTTGACTTTTTCCATCAAAAATGCTAATATAACCGCAGATGGAGTGGTTGATTTCACGTAAGCAACCTCTTAGTGTGGCGTTGCGATGGTTTGTATTGCTGATAGCGGGAATGCTAGTAGGCATTTTTCTTAATACCCTAACACACTCGACTTCTGTTTATGCTGTAGACGCAGAATGGAGCGGTCATAATTTAACTTACAACAAAGAAAAATATACAAAGGTAAGTGATGATAAAAAGATCAAACAATTTAACCTACCTGATAATTCGCTTGTTTATGTTAATGAAGATAAGAATAAAAAAGAAACCAAGGTTATTTATTTCCCAGCAAACGAAATATCTTCGCTAAGCTCGGCAACTTACGCGGTTTATTCATTTACGCCACCAAACACCTATGAGCAAACCAGCACCTCAACTATTTCAATTGAATCTCCCTCAGAAAATTCAACAGGTACTTCCTGTGATGTGCAGGGAATAGGGTGGATTATCTGTCCACTCTCCAACTGGCTGGCTGATGGCATAGATTATATGTACAGTGCGCTTCAGGAATTCTTAAAAACTAAGCCGTTAGAAACAACCAACCAAAACAGTGGAATTTATCTGGCGTGGGTCATTATGCGAAACATTAGCAACGTGGCGTTTATCGTGGCGTTTTTGGTAATTATCTACTCGCAATTGACCTCCGTAGGAATTAGCAATTACGGCGTTAAAAAAATGCTCCCTAGGTTAGTAATTGCGGCGGTGTTGGTTAACTTATCATTCACGTTTTGTGCTGTATTGCTGGATTTATCAAACGTAACTGGCTACGCTTTCCAGGACGCTTTTATGGGAATTAAAAACACAATATCCACCGTAGGGGAAAATACAAGTACATGGACGTGGTCAGAAGTTATCAGTACAGCACTGTCAAACGGAGCGCTGGCGGTAGGAGCAGGATACGCCGTATCACTAGCACTTACTACGGAATTATTGCCGATGCTAGTACCTGCCGCAACATTAGCTGGCTTAACTTTACTCTTCGTACTCCTAATTATGGCGGCTCGTCAAGCACTTATTATTATATTAATCATAGTTTCACCACTAGCATTTGTTTGCTACTTGCTACCCGGAACAGAAAAGTGGTTTAAAAAATGGCGAGACTTATTCTTAACAATGCTAGTATTTTTCCCAGCATTCGCTGTAGTATTCGGTGGAGCTCAACTGGCAGGAATACTAATTATCCAAAATGCATCTGGCTCAAATGGTGCAATAATGCACGTACTAGGAATGTTAGTTCAAATAATACCTTTGGCTATAACCCCTCTAATTATGAAGTTCAGCGGCGGAGTATTAGGCAAATTTGCTGGGTTTGTTAATGATAAGAATAAAGGCTTATACGACAGGTCTAAGAACTGGTCTAAAGATCGTCGTGAGACCATTAAAAACAAGAAGTTAGCTAACCCCAATATGGCGCGATTCAACCCAAATCGTTTACGCCGTTGGGCAGATCATAAAGGTAGAGCACTCAAAAAAGATCTGGAAACTTCACAGAAAAATGCCGAGAATTCATTTAGAGATACAGCCAGGTATAAGAAGTTAGACTTAGACGCCAGACAGGCTTCCAGGCGTGCAGATCTGTTATCCGCACAAGATGATAATCGCTACCTCGAAGCGACTTTGGGCCATGCACCAACTGATACATATGGGAAGAGACCTCTGTACGATCGCGCTCTACGAGCCGTGTCAGCTACCTATGCAACTCGACGAGATTTGAAAGCTCATCAGCAGCAAACTGCATTCATGAATGACATTAAAGACCTAGAAACCGAAATTGCAGTGTCTGGACTAATTAAGAATAACGCTCAACGCCAGCAGCATAGTGAATTTGCAGAACAATTGATAAACAGCAAGGAACTTCAAGAGAGGGCTGGCGGCAACGTATTCAAAGATGCAAATGGCAATTTGATTGGTGCAAATGCAGCCTTAGCTTCAGCCATAGCAACCAGCCGTAGCGAGTATGCTAAGTCAATTGACGAGGCTCGTCAAATTATAAAGCACTACAAAATAGATGCAAAACATAGGCAGGGATTAGCCCTAAACAAATTATCCGTACCCCTTCCTGGTGGAGTTAATTTATCTGGGGATAGTATATTTGTACGTGAAGCCGCAATTGAGGAGCAGATTAAATACGGTACCGCAGCGGAAGTCGCCGAGCTTCTTAGTGAATTGCCGCCAGAATTCTATTCTTCTGCAGCTTCAGCGCTAGCGGAATCTGGTGTAAGGAATAAGGCGTCCTTTATGGGAGGTAAGCTCATCGATGATATGCTGAAGGGCGATATTAATAACAGAGGTGACCTCATGAACCACTTTGCTGAATGGCTAGAGGGTGGTAAGTACAGACCTGAAACCTTAGCGTCTACGGATGCTGATGCCGTTAAGTTGTTAATAGAAGCTGTAGAAAATACATCTATTATTACTGATAAGAAACGTCAAGATCTCAAGAAAGTTATCAATACAATTCTTACCGACAGGAGATTATCTGCAAACGTAACAGATGCCGCCAAAGAACAATTTGAGATTTTCCGCAACATGTTATAATCTCCATATTTTGATATAATATAAGCAGTATGTCGGTGTATAAAGTCCCTCAAGATGTCGAGGCGGAGGACAAACTGCTCGGGCCGTTTAGTTTCCGACAGTTTGTGTTCTTAATTATAGCTGTTATTGGAATCGCTATTGCATACGGTTTGAGTACAATTTTACTACCTTTGGCAATAATTCCTGTGCCGATAATTTTATTCTTTGGAGCGCTGGCTTTACCGCTTAAAAAAGATCAACCGATGGAAGTTTATTTGGCAGCAGTTATTTCTTTTATGCTAAAACCAAAAAAGCGGCTATGGCAGCCTGATGGGATTGAAAGATTAGTCGAAGTTATCGCGCCAAAAGTCGAGGAGAAGACTTACGGCAATAATTACGATCAAGCCGAAGTCCAGCGAAGATTATCATATTTGGCGAATTTGGTAGACAGTCAGGGTTGGTCAATTCGTGGCGTTAATAATCCGAATAGCTCGATGCGTGCCGATTTATTCAACGAAGGGCAAGCGGCTAACGACATATTGGATGAAAATAGTGCTACGGCGCAAAATATCAATCACTTAATAAATCAGTCCGATGTTCGTAGGCGACAAGAAGTTATCCAAAAGATGCAAACAGGGCAATCTACTACGCCGCCGCCTCCTACGCAAACACCTCAACCATCTCAATCAGATAATCCTACTCCAGCCACACCACTACAAATGAATCCGTACCCAACAATGCATCAATCTGTATTAAATCCAGTATCCGGACAGCCTGCCACGAGCGCTCCAGCTCAAACTCAACCGACAACCACGCCGCAAACTAGCGTAAACGAGGTGTCACCTGCTATAATAGAACTGGCAAATAACCGTGACCTCTCGATTGAAACGATTGCGCGTGAGGCAAATCGAATTCAGCAAGAAAATAAATTATCAGATGAGGAAGTGGTGATTTCACTACGTTAGGTGGGGTTTATGCAACCAGAGTTACAAAATCAACAATCTTATCAGCAGGTTCCGCAAACCAATGCGGCTCTTCCTGGTGTCTCTCAGCAGCCATCAGGGGCAATTGGTTCGGGACCAAATCCAGCCACACCATACCCAGATAAGACCCCTGACGACAAGAAGCAAAAAGGACCAATTAGCACCCAGAATACACTGCTTTTCTCTGAAATGCGCGAAAATATGATCATTATGAGCGATGGCAGTTTTCGGGCGGTAGTGGAATGCGAATCAATTAACTTCGACCTTATGAGTTCACGCGAAAGAGAGGGAATTGAGTTTAGCTATCAAAACTTCATCAACTCTCTATATTTCCCAATTCAGGTTCTTATCCGTTCACGCCGCGTGGACATTGGTCCGTATCTGGACAGATTGGCTGAAATTCGCCGCAATCAAGATAATATGCTTCTCAACGTCCTAATGGACGATTATATGGATTTCATTGACATTCTGGCACAAGAGGCAAACATTATGGATAAGAGTTTTTATGTTGTCGTTCCATATTATCCAGCTGGCGAGGAAAATGCCTTCAAGCAGCAAACTAAGGGATTGTTCAATAGTTTCTTTAGTGGAAAAAAAGAGGCAACCGTAACAAAAATTGACCAAGTTACCTATACCAAAGCCAAAGATGAAATTAAAAACCGCATTGATTCGGTTATGAACGGACTATTCCAAATGGGCGTAAAAAGTTGGCAATTAAACACCAGACAATTGGGTGAGTTGTTCTACACTTCATATAATCCCGACACGTCGTCACGTGAATCGTTAGAGGACATTGATCCAAGCGAGCTTACGACCACTTACGTAACTAAGGGAACTGGTCCATCACCGAGAGGAGGAAGGTCATAATGGCAAAGAAGAAATTAGATGCCGTTGATATTGCTGCTCAGCAACGAGCAAGGGAGCAAGCCGAAGTCGAACAAGCCTTCTTAACTGGTGTTCGAACTTTGCGTGATTTTATCGCGCCAAGTAGTATTGAGCTTCATTCCGACCATTTCCGACTTGGCTCAAAATATGGCCGCACGATGTATGTTTATGGCTATCCTCGCCAAATCTACACCGGCTGGCTTAGTTCAATCATTAACATCGATGAAGTGCTGGATATTAGTATGTTTATTTATCCAGTCGATACACAAATTGTCCTGAATAACCTGCGTAAAAAAGTTACCCAGCTGGAAGCAACCATGAATATAAACATGGAAAAGGGAAAGGTGCGCGACCCAGGCTTGGAAGCAGCTTTGCAAGACGCCGAAGAATTGCGCGATCAATTGCAGATTGGTGCCGAAAAGTTCTTCCGCTACGGCTTATATATTACGCTTTACGCCGACAGCTTGGACGAATTGAATTTTATCCAGCATAAAATTGAAACTATTTTTGGTCAGCAATTGGTGTTCTCAAAAGTGGCTTCCAGCCAGCAGGAGCAGGGATTGAATAGCTCTATTCCACAATTGACTGATGAGCTACAGATTCGCCGCAACATGAATACTGGCGCAATTTCAACCAGCTTTCCATTCACTTCAGCTGATTTGACGGACAATAAGGGCGTACTTTACGGAATTAATATGCATAATAATGGCTTGGTGATTTTTGACAGGTTCTCTCTGGAAAACGCCAATATGGTCGTGTTCGCTAAGTCTGGTGCTGGTAAATCATTTACCGTTAAGTTGGAAGCTTTAAGAAGTATGATGGTCGGTGCTGATATTGTGATTATTGACCCAGAAAACGAGTACCAAAAACTATGCGACGCGGTTGGTGGCAGTTATATTCGATTGAGCTTAAGTAGCGACACGAGGATTAATCCGTTCGATTTGCCGCGTGTTATTGATACTGATGAGGCAGATGACGCACTACGTGCTAACTTAGTTACACTACATGGACTACTCAGGCAAATGCTGGGCGGCGCAGGAGTAGGGGCTGGCGGGCAAGTCGTAGCAGGACTATCACCAGCGGAAGAGGCCGACATTGATCAAGCATTAATCGACACTTACGCACGCGTCGGTATTACTTCGGATCCACTAACACACAATTCTACGCCACCTACGATTTCCGACTTATACGACACTTTGCTTCATATGGGCGGAACTGGCCCAAGTCTGGCTCAGCGACTTCGCAAATTTACCTCTGGAACTTTTGCTGGAATATTCTCGCAACAGAGTAATATTGATATTAATAATAATATGGTTGTCTTTAACATTCGCGACTTGGAAGATGAGCTGCGACCAACGGCGATGTATATTGTTCTGAATCACATCTGGAATATTACGCGTACCGACCAGAGGAAACGTATGTTGATTGTTGACGAGGCTTGGCAATTGATGAAGTATGACGATTCTGCCAATTTCTTATTCTCGTTAGCCAAGCGCGCCCGCAAATATCAATTAGGACTAACGACAATCACGCAGGACGTGGAAGACTTCGTTGGAAGTAAAATGGGGCGAGCAATCGTTTCCAACTCCTCAATGCAGCTACTTTTGAAACAGTCCGCCAGCGCCGTTGACGTTTTGGCGCAAGTGTTCAAATTGACAGATGAAGAGCAGAAGCGACTAGCCAATTTCCCAGTTGGGCAAGGATTATTCTTTGCTGGACAAAATCACGTTCACATTCAGATTCAGGCTAGCGATACCGAATATAATTTGATCAATACAAATCCCGTATCGCAACAAATAAAACCGTCAGATTCACCAATCGGCGGCTACGGAGCGGTGTAGAAAAATAGCGAGAAAATATGGCACGAGTTGATTACACGACGGATTCCGAAACTGACAGCAGATTAAATCCTGCTGAGCAGGCTCAATTTGATCAAATCGCAGCCGACGTCGATAGCGGATCGGAACTAAGCAATCGGGAAAGAGACGCCATTAATGATCTTGAATCTCAGTTTGACAATAAAGATTCGGACTTGAATCCTAACCAAAACGATTCCGCCAGCGCTGCCGTTAATAACCAAGAATCTTCCGTTCCGGGCAACGGTTTTTATCAGCCGTCTGTGGGAAAAAAGAAAAGTCCAGTAACATTCAAGTCTTTGCTGAAAAAACGCGGACCAATTGCAATAATTTCTATTATATTAAGTATAATCAGCGCAATACTGGGAATGATTGCCAGTTCAGCTACGATGATACAAAATATTATGGAGAATTTCACCTGGAAAAACGACTCCGCCTCAATTGTTAAAGAATCCCGCGCGAAAAAAGTCATGAATAACATGGTCGAAGCTAGTGGTGATGCAGGAATCTGCAAAAACAAAAAGATACGCTGTAAAACAGGGCGATTCTCTAATAGAGCTCTCAATAAACTTAAGAAATCTGGTCTAACTCCGGTTGACGCCAATGGAAACGAAATGAAGCTAAAGAGAACCGGTTACCCAGAAAAAAATCCAACCCATTGGAAGATAGAAGGAGTAAACGGCGGAAAACCTATTGAAGCATCAAAATTAAAAGACGAATTACTGAAGAAAGAGAATCGTAAAATTGCCAGTAAAGTCTACGGAAGAACAGGTCTGTTGAAAATGCGTTTCCGTGCCTGGACAGGAAAGCATATGAGTAAGCTCTACAATAAGTTCAGCCTTAAAAGAAATAATGCGATGTCAAAAATCGATAAAAAACTTAAAGTAACAGAGAGGGTAAAAAAATTCCGAGAGAGGATGCCAAAATTTAATAACAGCACAGCCATCAATAACGTTAAGACCGGAATTAATAAGATGGGAGGCAAATTAAAAAAAGGAGCACTAGCCTACACTATTGCTGCCGGTTATTGCTTAGCTGTAAAAATTCCAAATATTATCGCAGCAGGAGTTACTGCAGTTCAGCTAGCTCCTCTACTTGGCTTAGTTATGGATGTAATACTATCTCCCGGATCGCAGGCTAAAGCTTCTGGGTTAGACAGTCAACCTGCCGCAGCATTATTATTAGGTCAGAAGGCTTCAGCTGCCGAATCTACAGGCAGTGGGTTCTCTCAAGAAACGATGGAAACTATAGGCGACATGCTTACTCAAAGGGGTAAAATGAAAGATTCTGAAAACACCGAAGGGTCAGCTCTGGATTCTCCATTTCTCCTTGCAGCAATGGGTGTCAATAATGACAAGCCAGGAATTGCTAAAAATTATGTGCCAGGATATTCAATAGTTACAAATCCCATAATTCGCAAAATAAATGACCTTAAAGGTGCTACTCAAGGAGCATGTGACTTTATACTTAGCCCAATTACAATGTACACTTTTATGGCTATAGAGGGTGTAGCTACCGCCGCCGCCGGTGGATGGCCTAAATTGTTAACTTGGGCAGGAAGCCAAACTCTCGGTGCAATAGTTACAAAGGTAGCAGAGGTAGCGGTAGGCGACCAAGTTAAAACAATTCTTGAAGAACTAGCAAAGAAATTTCTTGTACCAAATAATGCTCAATATAAGGATTTAGGCGACTCACTTGGTGTTGGAGCGGCGGCGTTCTTTGCAAGCGGATCTATGGGGCAGATGCTACCAGGGCTTAAAATGAGCCAATTAGCAGAATTCAATGGAATCCAAATAGCGAATGAAGAGTTCCAAAAAGAAATGGATATCGCCTCCTTAAGTCCATTTGATATATCCAGTAAATATACATTCTTAGGTAGTATATTCCATAATATGGGCAATATGATGATAGCTAATGGAACTTACAGTAAAACTCCAGTAGCAATGCTATCTAATATTCTCAGATTACCTTCTATGGCGTTGTCTTATTCATCCACTGCAAAAGCAGCAAGCGGTATGTATTCTGATAAATATTGCGGATACGCAAAAGACTTTTATATGGGAAGTGGGTCATCCGAAGATCCGGCTATAAATTTAGCAGGGTTACCATGTACGGGTATAACTAAAAGCCAGGATAATATGTCGGTAGAGGAAGCTATACAGATTGCCGAAGATGAAGGATGGATACAGAAAGATATGGACATTCCAGATGGTGCAGATATATCCGATCTCATGAATAATGGATATATAGTTAAAGATACACCTCTTTATGATTTCATTGAAGATTGTAGTGACGCAAGTAGCGGGAATTACTGGTTTAATAGTGGCGGATGTGTAGCACCGACAAATTCAAAACAAGCGGCGACAACTACTACAAGTGCTACTTATAAAGACGCAGAAGGTAAAGATGTTACTAGCGAATCTTTCGGAGCTGAAAATTCCGCTAAGCAATACGATGACAGAAAACTTTCTGCTATGTCGGTATTACTAATTGACTTCCAGATCGCACAGTCGATTAACGGTGAAGACGACGAAGAAGACGCTCCTTCAACCACAGCTAAAGCTC
Organism: Candidatus Nanosynbacter sp. TM7-076; assembly: GCF_022828325.1. GTDB lineage: Bacteria > Patescibacteriota > Saccharimonadia > Saccharimonadales > Saccharimonadaceae > Nanosynbacter. The sequence continues at coordinate 331,995 of NZ_JAJQJS010000002.1, read as the reverse complement.
CAGACAATGGTGGGGCAGTTGGTGAACCGCAATTAGAAGAAGCACAACAAGACGGATGGGGAGGCCATAGTAACGGAGAAATTCCAGATTCAGAATTGCAAACTCTATCTTTCTCGCCAAGCAATAAAATGAATAAGAAAGCTGCAGTGGCCATGGAAGAAATGAATAAAGCATATAAAGCCGATAACGGATCTGACTTAACCATTAATGAAGCGTATCGGGATTGTGCAACACAGGCTGCTTATGCGACTCCTGGAAACCCTCTATATCAAGGCGGCAACGCAGCAGACTATCCTCCATGTCAATCAAATCACGGTTGGGGGCTAGCCGTAGACATTAATGTTGGAGGATTTGATTCTTCTGTGTATAAGTGGTTAAAGGCTAACGCTCATAAATATGGGTATGTGCATCCAGCTTGGGCTGAACCAGGGACTAAAAAATCAGAAGCTTGGCACTGGGAGTACGCGAGGAAGGTCTAATGGATAAAGAAAATAAAGTTATACTAATATCATTCGTATTATTTTTAATAAGTATTATGGCAACCTTCCTTATTATTAAAAATCCTGACAGCAATCAATATACTACCATTCTGTTATCATCTCAAGACACCAATGAAAATCCAAGCAGCCAAAATAATATCCATGAGCAATCGTCAGAGCAAAAAGTTATCACTGAATTACTAAACTCTACTTCCAGCACCTACGGTAATCGTGAATTAAAAAAGTATTCAATAGTAAAAGAGCAGGGCGAATTCAAGTTGGTTACTTTAGAAATTTATAGCGAGAAAATCAAATCTACTTATGACTCGTATGCAATTCTAAGAAATAATTCGGTCATAACAGGTGTTAATGATAGAAAATCTCCAGACGCCTTAAAAAGTATTGGTGTTCCCACAGATATTATAAACGAATATAAAAGGAACCGATCTGATGTATAAAAAGTTATCTATCACTCTTTGCTTTGCTATATCTTTCGCTATTACTATGCAGCCAGTATCTTTGGCGGCAGGATATCCCGATTCATATGTAACAAACGATATTCTTTGGTATAAAGGAAATGATTCAACAACTTGCTCTGGATCGTCTTCTAATGGAGTGTCAGGATCTGATAACCAAGAAAAGATTTGGGGATATCTACGTAACGCAGGATTAAGCGCCGAACAAACAGCTGGCGTGATGGCTAATATTCAAGCAGAGTCAGGATTTAGCCCTACTAGGCATGAGGTAGGTCAAGGATGGGAGTCTGGAGGCTGGGGTCTTGCTCAATGGACGTTCGGAAGGCGAACACAGATAGCTAACAAAATACCATCTGAATTAAAAAAGTATTATAACCAAGAGTATGGCGGTGCGCCTAATGATAAGGGTATGGTCGATTCTATTCCGGTAGAAGACAACGATAAACTATTAATCTTCGAATTGGAGTATTTAGTGCAAGAGGGGACAGAAAGGCCGGTTACAGCTTCTGGATTTGGCACTGCTTCGAACTCATGGGAATTATTAAAAACCCTGAAAACAGTTGATGACGCCACTGTTTTTTGGCATGACGATTTTGAAAAATCAGCTATGACAAAAGAGCAGGTTAAAAATATACGCGGTACCGCTGCACAAAAAATCTATGAAAGATTTAATGGTACAGGCGGAAGTGGAGGAGGATGCTCTTCGTCAAGTGGCGGCGGCAACTTTATTGACTACGTCAAACGTTATGCCTGGCCAGAAAAAACTGTACGTACAGATAAAAAACCTGAATACGCGGAAGCTATAGAAAAGGCAAAAAGTGAGAACAGATACATTGGAGATTCTTGTCTTGGAGGTGGCGTAGACTGTGGTGCCTTTGTGACAACAATACTAAATGACAGTGGATTTGACAAGAATTACAACTATGGAGGTGAAAACGGCAAAGCTGGACCGACTATCGTACAAAGGGCATGGGCAGAGGCTAACTGGCAAACTCTCGGTAATGGTAGTTCAATCAACGTAGCGGACCTTAAACCTGGGGACGTTGCTCACAGTAAAGGACACACATTTGTTTATGTTGGTAGTATAGACGGATTTGACTCAAACATAGCATCTGCTTCACAGTGCGAATACGCCCCAAAGGCAGGCGGTGAAAGCTTAACATCACCAGGCGTAACTTGGTTTAGGAAGAAATGATGAATAAAAAAGCAATTAGCAGTATATTAATATTATTATCAGCCAGTACATTAGTATATGGCATTATAACTTACGTAAATAGACATGACACCACTCCAGTTTACCTACTGACCTCACCTGATAAGGCTGAAATTACTACAGGTAATCAAAAATTTATCGGCTCGCAAGTCGTATATTTAAAACCAGGAACATACGATTTTAAAGCATCAAGAAGCGGTTTTAAAGATGAGAATATTAATGTTGAAGTAAAGAAGGGCAATCCGTTAAGGATAATTTTTACGCTCATGCCCACGACAGAGAAAGCTATTAAAGAATTACAGTCTTCGTCTAAAACGTCAGAAATAGACAGGGCTACAACAGACGAACTTACTAATGAACAAAAAAACCTAGAAGACGCCAATCCTATAATTAAAAAATTACCAATAAAAAACTTAATTTATTCAATTGGATATAAAGCAGACCCCAATCATAAGAATGGAGTTATCGTAGAAATCGATACTATAGAAGGATATAGAAATGCTGCTCTCAATAAGATTAAAGAGCAGGGATTTGACCCGTCAAAACTAAATATCACATTTAGGAACTACGCTAATACATTTACGGAGTAATTATGAATCGAAGGAATATTATCATCGGTAGCATTACATTAGCAATATTAACGTTAATATTGCTAGCGATTATGTTCATCCAGCCAACACATACTATATCTATAACTTTCGATAAGGAAAACCTATCAGCGAAAATATATCGCAACACAGGCAAAAGCACTTCCAAAATTACGTCGATAAACGGTAATTCTAAGATACAGTTATCAGACGGCAAATACATAATAAAAACATCATCTAAATCTGGTTCTATCAATGAGAATTCCACGGAATTTGCCGTAAAAGGATCGGATGAAAATATATCTATAAAAACTGAATATAGCCAAAAATTCATGTCTAGTAAAATAAATGAATACAGAAGTGATATTTCAGAGGTATTATTTGCCAAATATCCAGAGTTAAGATCGTCTTTCATTCTCCAGAAAGAAATTATTCTAGGAAATGACGCAGACTGGTATGCGGCCAGTTATCAGAGAGGTGTTATAGATAGAAATTCCGGTGATATCTATACTGTTATTCTGAAGAAAGAAAATAACAAATGGGTGATTAAAACTAAACCACAAATAATCAATACTATATACAACACTAAAGATATACCGGAAGATATTTTATCAGAAACAGCCTCTAGATTATCTCCGTTTTCTACTAACTCTTAAGCGGCATAATAATGTGTGTATAATCAGGATTTTTTACTTGCTCGCGAATTACACACGGCGACAATTTACCATTGAACGAAAATACGATTTCATCTGCGTCAATAATATTCAAAACCTCCGTTAGGTAACGTGAATTAAGCGTTACTTGACCGTCTGCGGATATTTTGGCTGTTGCCTCTGAAGTATTCTCGCCAAGCTCAGACGCAATCGAATGGATAGAAAGCAGAGAATTCTCCTCTGACGCGGTAATTGTAATTCCACCGCCAGATTCACGCGCAAATAACGCCGCAATTTTCGTAACTCGACTAAAATCAGACTTCTTAATAACAATCTCAGTTTCAGCAGTTGATGGAATTAATTGACGATAATCAGGGAATTTCCCGTCAATCAATCGACTGACAATTTCCATATCTCCCGTCTTAAAACAAACTTGAGAATCGTCAAAAAGAACCGTAATTTTCTTCTCGTCGCCGACGCTCTTACTGACTTCCGCCAGAGTAGAAGCGGGAATAATAGCTGAAACTTCATTATCCGACTTTATCAGACGCTTTTCTGCTAACCTGTAGCCATCAGTAGCAGCCAGATACAATGACCCTTCATAATTATGCCAATAAACTCCCGTGAGCACCGCTCGCGTAACGTCAGAGCTGACAGCCAACTTTGTTTGGACTATGGCTTTCTTAAGATCCTCAACGTCAATTTCATATTGCATAGCGATCTTTTCGTCAATTGTAGGCAGCTCAGGATATTCATCAGCCACCACGCCGTTGATAACTGATGAGAATTTTCCTGAAGTTATATGCAAATGTTCGTTTTTAGTTTCAAGTTTCACTGGACCACTTGGTAAGTTTGTAATGAATTCTGACACCAATCGAGCAGGGATTGTAATAGATCCATGATCTTCAATTTTCGCGCCAATATATTGCGTAGAAGCAATTTCCAAATTTGTTCCAGCAATCAATAATCTTCCTCCATCAGTACGAAGTAAAATATTGTTCAATATCGGTAGTTCATTGCGACTTGATGCGATATCTTTGATTAGATTAAGTGCTTTTGCAAGTTTTTCTTGGGTGACTGATACTTTCATTATACTTTCCTTAATTTTTAATTAGTCTTAATAGTAATAGGTGCTGTGGAAACTGGGTAAAAAATGTGTTCAAACAGGGGTAAAGTGGCGATAAAATAGGTGGAAAACCCTGTGTGCTATTTGTGGACTTTATAGTGGATATTTGTATATTATTCCACTGTCTGCTGACTTGTCATTTTCTTTCCACATATCTGTGTGTTAGTAAGTCACCGCAAAAACACAATATCTGCACAGCTTTTCCACAATTAATGAACATATAATTTATCCTTAATGTCGTTAATTTGTTCGCGAATACTGACGTTAGTAAGGCTTTCTTTAGTAATTTTTTCAATTGAATGCATAGCGGTCGTGTGGTCTTTTCGTCCAAGCTCTTGGGCAATTTTCGGAAAACTCATTTTCAGTTCACTACGCAGAAGGAACATCGCAATTTGTCTTGGCATGGCAATAAATTTATCTCGTCTGGATGAGCACATATCTTTTACGTCAATATTATAATAGCGCGCTGTCTTATCAATTATTTGTTTGGCGGTTATATGTTGCGGTCTATTGCGTTTAATATCTCCCAAAATTCCTTCAGCTGCCGCTAAATCAGGAGTGAAATTCTGCATTTCCGCATAAGCAAGCAGTCGATTCAAAGCGCCTTCCAGTTCGCGAATGTTCGTCTTAAAGTTGGTCGCCAGATATTCTACAACATCAGAATCTAGTTCAGTGTTACTGAGCTCGGCTTTTGCTTTAACGATAGCGCAACGAGTTTCATAATCGGGCATCTGAATATCAATTGCCATACCCCATTCAAATCGACTACGCAAACGATCGGTTAAAGTAGGAATGCTTTTTGGCGGTTTATCTGAACTAATGATGATTTGCTTATTGTTCTGATGAAGATCGTTAAATGTATGGAAAAATTCGTCCTGAGTTTTTTCTTTCCCAGCGATAAATTGCATATCATCGACAATCAATACATCGACATTGCGATATTTATCAGAAAAACCTTTTTTCTTGAAACGAATAGAATCCAGAAACTCATTAACAAACGTTTCCGTAGTAATGTAAAGCACGCGCGCCGAAGGTTGTTTTTTAACTATCTCGTTACCAGCAGCTTGCATTAAGTGAGTTTTACCAAGTCCAGAACCTCCGTAAAGATAGAGCGGATTATATTTTTCTCCTGGATGTGCGGCGACCGCTTGGCAAGCGGCATAGGCCAAATCATTGCTTGAACCGACGATGAAATTATCAAAGGTATACCTGGGATTAAGATTACTAGAGTGAGATTTCCTTGATGGCAGAATTAATGGCTTTGCTGGTTCTTTTTGTCCACTTTTATCAACTTCACGATTAACGCGCGGTTTTTTATTACTAGATTCGACGTTATAAGAAATAGACGGAGCATTAATACCATTGTGAGCCAAGGCCTCTAATATTTGCGGGTGAAATCGCTTTTCAAGTTGAGTTCTAGCAAAAATATTCGGCGCAATTATAAGAACTTCTTTGTCGGAGATTATTTCCAATTTGGTATTTTTGAACCACGCAGTAAACGACGAAGACGACACAGTTACTTCAATCTCACCTAAAACACCCTGCCAAACCGCATGACTATCCACGAAAATTACTCCCTCAAATTCTGTTAACTGTCTTTACTATAGCAAATATAAGGAGTTTTCCACAAGTATGAACGGAGTAGAAATGTTACTATTCAAAACAGGGGTGGAGTTTTCCACAATTAAAATTCTCATCTGTTAAAACTGTGGAAAAATATACGTCGATAGTGGAAAAGTCATTGTCGACTTGCAAAAAGTACTGAAAGAATATATACTATTTGTTGATATGCCAAAGCGAACATTTCAACCACACACCCGACACCGTGCAAAGACGCACGGTTTTAGGGCACGAGTTTCTACCAAGGCTGGTAGGATGGTTTTGAAGCGCCGCCGCCTAAAGGGCCGCGCTAAAATTGCTATTTAATTAATAGCTAAAAATTATCCCGTCGATGAAGGCGGGATTTTTTGATATAATTGTAAAATATGTTACAACAATGTAATCGGTTTCATGGTCATGGCAGCCTTAAGTTTGTCTATAAAAATGGACAAGCGGTTCGTTCGTCCATAGCCACGATAAAATATGTGAAAAACCCGTATCGAAATCACAGTAGGTTTGCGGTTGTTGTTAGTAAAAAAGTCCTAAAATCAGCGGTGCGTCGGAATCGTATACGTCGACGTGTTTATGAAATTATTCGCTTGGAACTTCCTAATATGAAAAATGACCAAGACGTGGCTGTTATTATATTTTCGGCGGAAGTTTTATCGATGCCGCATAAAGACTTGAAGCAGACAATAAAGAATCTTTTCTCTCAAGCTCAACTGTATAAATAGGCAATTTTTTGCTATAATTAAGGCATGAGTTTTTTTGATGAGTTTATCGTTCGACCGATTTTAAATTTGCTAATGGCTATTTATAGTCTGATTCCGGATTTTGGTGTTAGCGTCATTATCTTTACGATTATTGTAAGACTTTTACTTTGGCCGCTAATTAAGAAGCAGCTTCATCAAGCAAAGGCAATGCGTAAGATGCAGCCAGAGCTAGTGAAGATCAAAAAACAGTACGCGAAAAATCCACAAATGCGTAACTTGGCGATGGTGGAGCTTTATAAAAAACACAACGTCAGTGCCTTTGGCTCAATTGGCGTTATGATTATTCAGCTACCAATTTTGATTGCGATGTATCGAGTGGTGCAGATTTTCGTTTCTAGCCGCGCCGACTTAGGAAAATATGTTTATGATTTTATGAAAAACCTGCCGGTTGCTAATAATTTGGTGAATAACCCGGATCAATTTAATCAGAATTTCCTGGGAATTATAGATTTGACGCAACACGCAATATCAAAGAATGGAATTGTTATTGGCCTGGTTATTTTGGCAGCAGTTGCGGCGTATTTGCAATATTTAACTTCAAAACAATTGTCACCTCAATCCGACAGCAGCCGTAAATTGCGAGATATTCTAGCTGAGGCTGGCGATGGAAAAGAGGCGGATCAGGCAGAAGTAAATGCCATTATGACGCGAAAAATGATGAAATTTATGCCGATAATGATGTTCTTTGTGATTGTATATTTGCCGGCGGCTTTGGCGCTTTATTTGACGACAGCTAGCGCCGTGGGATATCTCCAGAATTATATTATCTTCAAGCAAGACTCTAAAGAAATGCAAGAAATTGCAAATAAAAAATCTAAAGCATCGACAAAAATCGATAAACGTGTTAAAAAGGCTACAGAGGCTAGGATAACTCGGATCAAGGCTAAGGATTAAGGAGGATTTATGGACCAAATTGAAACGGTTGAATTTGTAAAAAAATATTTAGAGGATTTGCTAACGTTCTTTGACTTGAACCTGGAAGTTTCAGTAAAAATCGAAGATGGAATTGTTGTGGCTTCAATTCCGCATAGCGAGCGAAGCAGTATTTTAATCGGTAGAAATGCAGAAACATTGCGTAGTATTCAGAATCTTTTGTCGACAGCGCTTCATCATAAAGAAGCGTCAACTGTTCGGGTGAATTTGGACATTGCGGACTATAAAAAGCAGCACGCTGAAAAAATTGCCGAAAAGGCGCGTGGTTGGATTGAGGAAGTTCGACGAACTGGCGAGTCAAAGGTGGTGGATTTGAATGCTGCTGATCGCTGGACGGTGCATCACTTGGCTGGTGAATATAGCGATATTGATACGCATTCTGAAGGTGAAGGTCGCGAACGACGTCTGATTATTAGTCAGAAGAGTTCTTAGCATCCTTAAAGACTATTCTGGAGTATAGAACGTAATTCCAAACGAGGCTGACTACTGTGGCGGCTAGCTTGCTAATTAATAGAGCGAGTGATTTATTTAGTCCAAAGTTTATGAATATAGGTGTGATAATAGCGATAATAATTGTCTGAATTACCCATAAACCAAATAGTGTAACTGCGGCGAATAAAAGAAATTGTTTTTTCAAGTTTTGGGATGTTGACTTGAAAGTATATTTTTTATTTGCAAAAAATGAGAACAAAAAGGCAACGAATGTTGATATGAAATTAGCAAACTCTTTTGGGATATTTAAGAAGATTGTTAGGCTAAAAAGTATGCCAAAATCTAGTATTGTATTAGTACTACCAACGATAAGAAATCTTAATTTATCGGCGTGTTTTTTTAATATTTCCTGCATGATACTCCTCTATTAAATATAATGGTCTATTTTTTGTTTCAATAAATATCCGTCCTACATATTCGCCAATTATGCCCAGAGATAATAACTGAACTCCCCCGAGGAATAAGATGACTGCCATTAAGGAAGAATAGCCAGCTCCGGTGGAGACTCCGAACAAAGGGCGAACTAAAAGATAGATTATCCAAACAAAAGCAATAAACGAAACAATGAATCCAAAAATAGTTGCCATGCGTAGCGGTGCGGTAGTAAAGCTGGTAATTCCGTCGATTGCTAAGTTAAGCAGTTTCCGGTAATTCCATTTGGTTTGACCAGCTAATCTGGGGTCGCGATTATAAAATATCTCTTTTTTCTTATAGCCAATCCAGCTGAAAATTGCCTTTGTATTGCGCTGAGATTCACGGAATTTTTGCAAAGCCTCAATGCATCGGCGGTCCAGTAAGCGAAAATCTCCAGTGTCGACCTGAATGGGGATGTTGGTCGATTTCTGTAATATTCTGTAATACCATTGGCTGGTTTTTTTCTTCAGCCAGGTTTCGCCTTGTCGGTTGTTGCGGCGAGCATAGACGTCATCGTAACCATCTTCCCAATGTGAAATCATTTCCTGGATGAGCTCCGGCGGGTCTTGCAAATCTGCATCGATAATCACCAGAGCGTCACTTTTTACGTGGTCAATTCCAGCTATCATGGCAATTTCCTTACCGAAGTTTCGCGATAGATTTATGTAGCTAATTCGAGAATCTTTTTTTGATTGCTCGGCTATGATTGAAAAAGATTTATCGGTGTTGCCGTCGTTTATGAATAGAAATTCAAATTGATAGTTGGGCGTGTTTTTTGTAAATTCGTCCAAGCGCTTAAATAATTGTGGTAAAACGGATTCTTCATTGTAGACAGGAATGAGAAGGGTGATGGTTTTCATGATATTAAATATATTATTTTATTCTGAAAAAATGCTTAAATTTTAATAAACCAGTTTGATTTGGCAGTGGTCCATCGTGGATAATATTATGAATATAGTCGACGGAAACCTTACGATTTTTTTGGATATGAAGACGTTTTTTATAAGCTGCTGGTTTGTGAATAATTGATGCTAAAGCACCCTTGAATGCAGACCAACCGTTGCCGTGACGAATTGCGCTGGCAAAAATCAACCAATATGTCAGCAAAAATCGTACACCAATATACCAAAATAATTTACCCGGAACATTTTTAATGAAGACTAATGGTAAGTTTTTGAAAGTATTATAAACAGCTAATCCGGGGACTTTTTTACTACTAGCGCCGACTTTATGATAAGCGATAGCCTTGGGTGTGAAGCGAACTTTCCAGCCGGCTAATTGCGCCCGAAAACTTAAATCGACATCTTCATAATACATGAAGAAATCTTCATCAAACATATCTATATCATCAAATATTTTTGCACGATAAATAGCCCCGCCGCCAGTCGCACCAAATACTTCTCCAGGCTTAGTTGGTGCGTTTTTTATGGGCTCATCACGGTTTCTTGGTCCAGGAAGTCCCCACGTTGTGTAAAAATCTCCAGTTGTGTCAAGAGTTTTACTATTACGTCTTTGTAAGATTCCAGTCGCAATCCCGCATTCTGGGTATTTTGATAATTGATAAATGAGAGATTTGCACCAGTTTTTATCAGCTATCGCATCCGGATTAAGCACTCCAATATATTCAAAGTTGTTTTTTAGGGCGTAGATTAATCCTGTATTAATTCCTCCCGCGAATCCTAGATTGTCTGAGTTTTTGAGCAAAATAATTTTTTCTTTTTTGTGCGACGATATATATTCTTCAAATATGGCAACAGAATTGTCGCTACTATTATTATCTACTATAACAATAGTAGGTTTTAGGGTTTGTTTTATTAATGAATCAACACACTCTATGGCGTCGTCGGATCCGTTCCAGTTAAGAACTATAATTGCAAGTCTATTCATAATGTTCTTTTTGTATTGTATAATAGGTGATGTATATTATGAAGTGGCTAGAAGTTTTTAATAGGAAAAACAGGATTCTCTTAAGAGAGTTAGTTATTACGGATTTTAAATTGAGATATCAGGGTTCTGCTCTCGGATATGTATGGAGTGTTCTTAAGCCGCTTTTTCTATTTTCGATATTGTATGTAGTTTTTGATAAATTTTTAGGAGTAGGAAGGAATATAGAACATTTTCCAGTGTATTTATTACTGGGGATAATTTTATGGAACTTCTTCGTAGAAGCAACTAATCAAGGTCTAAACTCTATAGTAGGTCGAGGTGACCTACTCAGAAAGATTAATTTTCCTAAGTATATTGTTGTAATTTCTGGCACTGTATCATCATTGATAAATTTACTATTTAATATGATAGTGGTGCTTTTATTTGTGTTAGTAAATGGAGTTCAATTATCATGGATGTCGCTATTAATCGTACCACTAATAATTGAACTGTATATATTTGCTTTAGGGGTGGCTTTTTTCTTGTCCGCCCTTAATGTTAAGTCGCGAGATACTGGATATCTATGGGAGGTATTTACTCAGGCTGCATTTTACGCTACCCCTGTTATTTATCCAATGCAGATGGTTTCACAGAAGAGCAATTTTGCTGTTGATATGTTATTTCTTAATCCTGTTGCACAAATTATTCAAGATAGTAGATATGTGCTTATAACTAAAGATACGATGATTATGTGGAATAGATTAAGTCCGCTAATGATGTCTGTGCCGTTTTTAGCTATAGCTATAGTGGTTCTATTTGCGGTTTGGTATTTTAAGAAGCAGTCAAAGACATTTGCGGAGGAGATTTAGGATATATGAAGGACGTAGCTATAGAAGTTAACTCTCTTACTAAGACTTTTAAGATACCAACAGAGTCTAGTAACGGGATTAAACAGAAGACTATTAATTATATTAAAGGCAAAAAAGGCTACAGGGAATTTACGCCATTAAAAAATATATCTTTTGATATTAAAAAGGGTGAATTTTTTGGAATAGTGGGTAAAAATGGTTCAGGTAAGAGTACTTTATTGAAGTCTATAGCTCAAATCTATTCTCCGACGGAGGGTTCAGTACGAGTAAATGGATCTCTTGTCCCATTTATCGAGCTGGGTGTTGGTTTTAATCCAGAATTAACAGGTAGAGAAAATGTATTTTTAAATGGAGCTTTACTGGGATTTAGTCATAAAGAGATGGAGCTGATGTATGATGATATTGTTGAATTCTCTGAGTTGGCAGATTTTATGGAAGAGAAGCTTAAGAATTACTCATCAGGGATGCAGGTTAGATTAGCTTTCTCTGTAGCTATTAAAGCTCGTGGTGATATTTTAATGCTTGATGAAGTGTTGGCTGTAGGGGACGCGGCTTTTCAGCAGAAGTGTTTTGATTATTTTGAAAAAGTTAAACGTAGTAATCAGACTGTGGTTTTTGTGACGCATGATATGAACGCCGTGCGCAGATTTTGCTCGAGAGCTATGTATATAGAAAATGGAACGATAAAACATATTGGATCACCTCAGGAAATTGCCGATATATATACGGAGGTTAATATGGATGCGGTTACTAGTGCAGAAGAAGAATCTCATGACGATTCAGTTAGTATGTCTGTTGATATACCTAGTAAAAAAAATTTTACACAAGAAGACTCGATTGATATTGGTGTGACTGTAGATGGTATTACTGAAGATGCTTTTGTGAATATATCCTTTGTGTACGGAGGGTTTGTATTTGCTGATCGCAACTGTAGAGACACTCCTAGTGACTTTATACAAAACAATAGAAGGATTAATTTCAATCAGAGTTTGGATGGCTTTAATCCTGGCAAATATGATATTCATATGTCATTGCACCGCAGGGCTGATGATGGCATAATTAAACATTTGCCACGAGCATTTTCGTTTATTATTACAGGTAAGGATGATTTTCGTGATGGTCCAATGAGAATAATGGGAAAGTGGAGTGTAAAGAAGAGGGGATAAACTCAGATGAAAAATAAGATTATAAAGAGTACTAAATTTGTTATTAGAGCAGCATTACATCCGTCGTACGGCAGTGAACAAGTAAAGTTGTTCCGCGATCGTAGATTTATTAATAAGAAACGATATGAAGATTATATTAAATGGTTTGATAAGCATAAAGTCACCGATGAGCAACTTAAGTTACAAAGAAAATGTTCTAAGGAATTTAAGCAACGTCCATTGATTAGTATTTTGTTGCCGACATATAATACAAATCCAGTATATCTGCGTAGCTGTATTGACTCTGTCTTATCTCAGAGTTATGACAACTGGGAGTTGTGTATTTCTGATGATAATTCTACTAGCGATCAAACAAAGAGTGTTATAAATGAATATGTAGAAAAGTATAATAATATTAAGGCTACATTTCGTAAAGAAAATGGTCATATATCAAAGTCATCTAATACAGCTCTTTCGATGGCTAAGGGTGACTATATATCATTACTCGATCATGATGACATTTTACCTCCCAACGCCTTGTTTGAAGTGGTTGATGTTATAAATAAAAATCCTGACGTAGATCTTATTTATACGGATGAAGACAAGATCGATAGTGACGGTATTCATATAGAACCATTTTTTAAACCTGACTGGAGTCCTGATTTTATGAATTCATGCAACATGGTAACGCATTTTGCTACCATAAAGGCAGGTATGATTAGAAGTGTTAATGGATTCACTGTCGGAACACATGGCGCGCAAGATTGGGATTTATTTTTGAAGATTTCTGCTAAAACTAATAATATTTATCATATTCCGAAAATTTTATATCATTGGCGTAAATCTGAGACATCTACTGCTATGAATGCTGATAGTAAACCATATGCTTATATAAATCAAAAGAATGTCCTTCGTAGTAGTGTGAGACAAAGAGGAGAAAATGCTTATATAGATTCTCATGTTGCGTTAGGATTTTGGCGTAAAAAATATGTAATTCCGACAAACCCGTTGGTGTCAATTATCATACCAACCAAGGATAATTTTAGATATATAAAAAAGTGCATAGATTCAATTATTGAAAATACTTCGTATCCATATTTTGAAATAATAATTGTAGATACGGGATCTATAGATTCTCGAGTAAATGATTTTTATGAAAAATTGATAGATAATAATAGCAATGTGCATGTTATTAAATACAAGAAGAAATTCAATTTTTCAGATGCATGTAACTATGGTGTAAATAATTCTAGTGGAGAATATCTACTATTCCTTAATAATGACACGGAGGTTATTACTCACGACTGGATTCAGTCATTGCTTGAGCATGCTCAGCGTCCAGAAATAGGAATGGTTGGACCTAAACTTATATTTGAGGATAAGACAATACAGCATGCTGGAATAGTCTTATCTGAAAGAGATATCGCATTCCATCCGTTTTATGGTCAAGATGAGCGTACAGATATATTTACGTATATTTATACCGCCAATATTCGTAATGTATCGGCAGTAACTGGTGCTTGTTGTATGATTAGTCGTGATAAGTTCAACAAGGTGGGCGGGTTTGATAATAAACTTCGTATAACGTATAACGATGTAGATCTTAACCTTAAATTACGCAAAGAAGGCTATTATAATGTCTACACTCCATACGCAGAGTTATTCCATTATGAATCTAAGAGTGTTGGTCGCATAAACACGAGTGAGAGAGATACCAGTGAACTGGAGAGCGCTCAAAAAGAGATGCGTAAGAGATGGGGTGAATACTTGAAGAGGGATCCATTCTATAATGATAATTTTGAGCAATTTGGTCCGGGATATAGGTTACCCGAATAACGTTAACAATTAATTATTAAATAACCGCGACAGTACAACTTACTATCGCGGTTATTTATATTATTTACGATGTAAAGATATACGAGTTATTATGCTTAGTATACTCCTGATGATGTAGATATGTGGCTAGCCCATGATTGTTGACCGTCGCCCCACCCGTGTACTTCGACGGTGTTATTGGTTGTACCCCTGTATTTGACATAATAGATGGTATCTTTTCCTCTTCCTTGCAAGTCGGCTGCTACTATGTCGTTTGATCCTATCACATAGCCAGATTCTGGGTAATTACTTGCGGTGTGACGTACCCAGTTTTTTAATGAAGAATCCCATACGTGAAATTCGATAAGACCGCTCGTAGTATTGTCGTATTTAACATATATGAATTCATCTTTTTTATCTCCATCAAGATCTGCCGCAATAACTCTTCCTGTGTTCATGCTAGCTGAAGGGTGGCTTGTTGCTGTGTGCCTAAACCAACTAGTTCCATTATTATTCCAACCATGCACTTCAATCATGCCAGAATTAGTCTGCTCATAATTAATCAGATAATATTCGTCATTCCCATCGCCATCAGTATCTGCTGTTATAACTTCAGAAAATAGCGGATCAATAGGTCCGGCAGATGTTGCGGTGTGAGCTAGCCAACGCAATCCATCTTGAGTCCACGTATGAAACTCTACTCTACCACTTGCAGTTCCATTATAGTCAACCTTTGTTAATACAGTATTTTTGCTATTAACCTTCCTTGATATAACCTTGCTGTACTGCTGATTAAAGGTGTATGAGTTTGTCGCTGTATGCTGAGACCATGCCTGTAAGTTACTATTGGCCCATGTGTGCATTTCGGCACATTTACTGCCAGTATTATTAGGGACAGATATAGTTAAGGTATCATTATTTCCATTTATCCTAGTTGGTATAATTCTAGCGCCAGTTTCTACGTTAGGTATATTCTGTCCGTTTTTACAAGAGAATGAGCTGCTTGATCTAGTATCTCCAAACCAGTCTGTAAAGTAATTATAAAAGTTACGATTACCATAGGCGCTACACCCATCACCTACGCCATACCCAGATGACATAGCAGCGGCATTTGGTTGATATGGTGTATAACTATAAAGAGCGGCGGTTGTCCAATTCTGAATATTTACATTAGATCCTCCGCAAGCAGCATTTGGACTCCATTGAACGAAATTTACGCCTGTTGTATATGGTGAAAACCAATTAGGATTACGTGTTATTATGTAGTGAAAGTGTTTCGCTGCCCACTCTAGTTGGTTTTCTAGACCAAAATATTTACTATCACACGCGGCGGTGTCTGGACATCCATAGCCAGTTGCGCTTTTGAATTGCCCACGAGTTGGCCACGTGTCAGTAACTAGGGCTTGCTCTTTTTGGAGCAAAACTATTAAAAGCTGTGGGTTTACATGATATTTTTGAGAGATATCAAAGATTAATTGAGTAGCGCTTCTTCCATCTTTTGTTTTATAATCACGGAGACAGGTATATGGAGGGCTATGCCACCCTTTCGATGCGGCATACTGAGCGTGAGTTATATCGGGTCTTCCAAACTCACTGGCTGGTTTGGCGCCATTTGTGTCACATTGGGGAACTTTACTATTTAAAAATGACTGAATTTGGTTTGCACTCATGGATCCGTAATTTGTTGCTACGGCATCATCCATAATATTGCCTGGGTCAAAATCATTTAATACTGCAGATGCTGGCGTAGAAGATAATATCGTTCCTAAGCACATTGACGTAAGTATGCCTAATTTTAATATTAATTTCTTCATATAGTTATTTCTCCTTCAGTATCTCCAGTCACGTTGTTGTCTTCATAATGAATGTTTATTGTCCATTTTCCAGGTGACAATTGAGATAACGGAACGTTAAATCCTTTACAGCTAGACGTACTTGGACCAGCTTGCAGCTCTACGCTATTGGAGTACGTTTGTCCGCTAGTATTGCGCATTGATAACGTACATCTTCCGCTTGATGATATAGTTTGGATTAAACTACGGATATAAAGTGTGTTTGAATCTTTATCGACTGTTGTAGTTGTTATACTTACTCCAACTGTTGGTTTTTTTCCGTTGGATGATGGAGTCGGTTCTGGCGAAGGATCGCTTCCTTGTAGTGTTTTAGATTTTTGACCTGATGACTCTTTTTCTGACTTATTGGATGCATCATTTAATGATCTTTTTTTTATGTCTTGACCAGCTGTTTTTTGTTCCTCGGTGACCGCGTTAAATTGATTATGGATGAAGGGCCAGAACTTAAATTTATAGGAAATTAAGCCATAGCCTGTTATAGACAATAGTATAACAGCTATCAGAATCAATACTTTATTTTTTTTATTTTGTTTTTTCTGTATTTTCATAATTGTTACCTAATCAACACTACTATAGCAGATATAGATAAAACGGTAAAGCTTTAAAAAGTTCTTTTATAGAATAAAATATCTCCATTATGTACAGTGACTTTATCGATTAGTCCATAGCAAGGTAGCTGTAGTGGCATCGTAGATAACACACGAGTAACAGATTTTCCCATATGATTACTACAACTTAATTTTGCAATAAATACGTCCGGCTGACTAAGTACGAGATCTTTATCTATGGTATCAGATAGAAGTATATGTGCATACCTGTTATAAATTGTCTTATCTTTTGATACTTTTGACCAGAAATCTTTATCAGGGTAAGTATTGACTCCCGTAATTGATTTTCTATTTGCCATTTGAGGAAAATTTTCTAGCACGCTTGTGCCAGACAGTCCCCATATATCGTCACTAGACGAGGTAGAGATAATCTTTTTGGTTATAATATTATCGTTATACCCGCTTCCTAGACCTCTATATAACGGCTGTATAGTTATTGTTGACATTATACATAAAGAAGAGAGCACTAACAGTCCGAGTTTTTCCTTTTTTATAAATATAAGGGCTAGTCCACCAGAAAGACTTATTGCGGCTAGTAATAATAAGCGAAGATCCCCGGCAAAGTTACGATTGAACTTTACGACATACACGATGGTGCAGACATAAATGATAATCACTATTGTTGAATATAGATATGGTAAATAGCGATATTGTGATGAAAATTTTATAGTATTGGCAAGCGTGTATATTAATGAAAAGATTCCTATAAAACCTAATCCAAGTTGCAATCTTGTTATTGGTACAAGATGCATCATGAAAGGTTTTGCTATTGAAGAGAATCCTGGAATAAATAAATGAGATATGAATATTAAGCAGGAGACAAAAATAGCAACTCCAACCCAATCTATAGTTTTATTTTTACGCCATTTGCTATATAAAATAAACAGTATGGGAATGATAAATGCAAAAGGCGTGATGATAAATGCAGACATTTCACTTTGATTAATGGATCCTTTACTTGGATCTATCGATGAAATAGATGCGTCATCCATAAGTCGGTATTGACTATAGCCAGTGAGACCGATTAGATCAGCCTGTGATGGAGCTCCCGAATGTACGAATCGTGCCCCGGGATAATCTGTACCAGAAATGGCTTGTACGGCATCTATTCTGGTGATTAAAAATATACCAACTATGCCGATCGCTGCTAGAGCAGATCCTGCTATGAATGCTGTATTTACATATAGTATTTTTCGCACTTTTTTGGGTGCTTTTTTCCAAGTATTTATATAATAGCCAATCGCCACTAGAAATACAGTGATGACAACAGGCATCTGAAAGGCTGGATACAATAGTAGGGCGAAGCTTACCATTGAATAGGTTAATAAAAGTGATAATATGAGTTTCGATATTATATCACCATGTTTATATCTCTTTAAAAAAGACAAAGATTTATTTTCTATTAATTTCATTATTAATAGCAGTATGACAATTCCCCAGACGATACTCATTATAGTAATGGTTTGATACCACCAGAATATAAAAGGAGTGAAAGAGCCTATGATAGCGATAGATCCTGACAGCGCGTATTTATTGGGAAGAAATTTTAACGATAGAAAGTATATACTTAATAGTAATGATGCTAATAATAGCCACCACTTAAAGGCAAAAGCAAACTCGAAAGGAATTATTAAAAAGGCAAGATTTTGAGGTCGGAATACTGTTGACCATTCTTTATATGGCGCATCAGACACAAGGCTCATATTCTTGCCAGAATTGCCAAAGTTCTTATTTATTAGTGGATACCCAGCTTCTTTTTGTGCAATTGTGAATTGTGTAACGACCAGCCACTCGTCGCTGCGAATAGGTCGAGCTTCGCCTGATATGAGATTAGATGATTTGCCATTAAGGAAAGAGTCATAGTACAAGCCAAATGAAGATCCAGATATCTTAAATCCTGTCGCAAAAATTAGACAAAAGATAATAGTAGACGGGAAAATCCATTTTTTATACGAATCGTCTTTTAATTTTGTAAAAATAGAACGTAGAACTTGCATAACATTTATTAGTATACAGTAAAAATAGCAAGTATAAAGATTGTGTTTTTTGAGAACAAGTCTAAAAAACGAAAAATAAAAAATGAGTAATGTGCTATAATTGTTGAAGGTAGTAAGAGTATAAGGAGGCTACGTAATGATAAATATTGCATCACCCGTTATAGAGGAAGAAGAGCGTCGGGCAGTAAATGAAGTTATAGAGTCAGGTATGCTGGCTCAGGGACCGAAAGTCGCTGAGCTTGAAGAAAGTTGGGCTAAATATTGTGGAGTGAAACATGCTTTAGCTGTGAATAGCGGTACGGCTGCTATCCACTGTGCTTTATATGCAGCAGGAGTTGGTGAAGGTGATGAAGTTATCACTACGCCATATAGCTTTATTGCTACGATCAACCCTATACTAATGTTGGGTGCTCGACCAGTTCTTGTAGATATAGATGAGGAGACATTTAATATCGATGTTTCAAAAATAGAAGCAGCTATTACAGACAAGACTAAGGCTATAATTCCAGTTGATTTGTATGGTCAACCTTGCGATTGGAAGGAATTGCGAGAAATTGCAGATAAGCACGAACTAAAAATTATTGAAGATGCATGTCAGGCAATTGGCGCAGAATATGACGGCGTGAAAACTGGTGCCTTGGGTGATTTTGGATGTTTTTCACTGTATGCTACAAAGAATATTATGTGTGGTGAAGGTGGCGTTGTTACCACTAATAGCGATGATGCTGCGGCTGCTATTCGCTCATTCAGACAGCACGGAATGACTTCATCTTACGAGTACGCTGATTTGGGATATAACTATCGTATGTCAGACTTGCACGGTGCTATCGCCGTTGAGCAATTAAAGAAAGTAGAAGACTTTACGAATAGGCGACAACATAACGCTAATATGTTAAATGAGGCGTTGGCTGGAATTGAAAAGATAGTCTTACCGAAGATTGCAAGTAACAGAAATCACGTATATCACCAATATACTATTTTACTAGATAAGAGTATACGAAGAGATGATTTTATAGCTAAATTAAGAGAAAAAGGAGTTGGTGCTGGAGTTTATTATCCAAAACCGTTGCACGTATATCCACATATTTCAAAACTTGGATATAAAGTGGGAGATTTTCCTGTTGCCGAAGATTTGGCTGCAAGAGTTGTGTCTTTGCCTGTTCATCCAAAAGTTACAGATGCTGATATTGAAGTAATTGCTAGCGCAATTAAGGAAGCCGTAAATGACTAATAATAAAGAAGGTAAAATAAGGGTTGCTGTCATTGGTACTGGAAATATGGGGCGCAATCATGTGCGTAATTATTTCATGCTTCCAGAATCTGAGCTAGTGGCAATAGCAGACGTTAATCCAGCCGCAAAATCGTTAGCTGACGAATACAAAACAAAATTCTTTACTGATTACAAGGAAATGCTTGAGAAAGTTCATCCAGATGCCGTGTCTGTGGTTGTGCCTACTCCATTTCATCTTGAAGTTGCAACTGAGGTGATGTCTCGAGGTATTAATTGTATGCTTGAAAAACCAATTGCATCTTCGGTGGGAGAGGCTGATAAGCTAATTGCTTGTGCTGAGGAAAATGGAGTTACGTTTACAGTTGGTCATATAGAGAGGTTTAATCCAGTCATTAAGAAGCTGAAGCAGATGATCGATGACAATGCTATAGGTGACATAACATCGGTAGTATGTAAGCGTGTTGGTGGTTTTCCTGCTGTTGAGCCAAAAACGGATGTGATTATTGACCTTGCAGTTCATGACGTTGATATAGTTAATTATCTATTGGGACAAAAACCTAAAGCTATTCATAGCCACGGATCGCGTACTCGTCATAGTAAAAAAATTGATTCAGCAGAAATATTAATGGATTATGGTAGAGCGTCAGGATTTATTCAGGCTAATTGGCTGACTCCAGTAAAAATTCGTACCATTGCACTGACTGGGTCGTTAGGTTATCTAGAGGCTAATTATATAACACAGGAACTTACGTATTATAAACATAATATGAAAGAAATTCAGAAAGATGGATTTACTGAATTTGTTTTGCAGGTTGGTGATCCAGAAAAGCGCGTGATAAAAGTTGATTTTGAAGAGCCTTTAGCCGCTGAATTGAAAGCTTTTATGGCTAAATCTATGGGCAGGACGGCATCAATTGTTGATCCGGTAGATGCGCGCGAAGCGTTAAAAATATCATTAGAGGCTGTTGCGCCTTTTGACGTTAAATAGGAGGATAATATGAAAAGAATTTTAGTAACAGGTGCTGGTGGATCACCTTCTGCAAACTTTATTCGATCCCTTAGAGCTGCGGATGAAGAATATTACATTGTTGGCACAGATGCTGATAAATATTATTTACAGCGTGCTGAAGTTGATGTTAAATATCTAGCACCGTTGGCAAACGACCCAAAGTACATTGATTTTTTGAATTACATTATAGAGAAGGAAAATATTGAGTTTGTACACGCGCAAAACGATGTTGAGGTTGGGTTTTTGAGCGAGAATCGAGAGAAAATTAAAGCCAAAACATTCTTTCCAGCCAAAGAAACCGTTAAGATCCTTCAAGATAAGTTTGAGTCGTTTAAACTATGGGAAAAGGCCGGTATTAAAGTTCCTAAGACTAAACTAATTGAAGGTAAAGATACTGATTTAGATGCTCTATTAGAAGAGATGGGTGGGTCTATGTGGATTCGCGCAATATCAGGAGCCGGCGGTCGTGGATCTCTTCCAGTTCACGATGTTAAGACTGCTAAGAACTGGTTAGATTTCCAAGAGAAAAATGGCTCGTGGTCTGGTAATTTTACAGTATCAGAATTGCTTGAACCAGAGACGGTTACTTGGATGTCGTTATGGAAAGATGGCGAGTTAGTTGTTGCCCAGGGACGCAAGCGCTTATATTGGGAGTTGTCAAAAATTTCTCCATCAGGTGTCACCGGCGCTACTGGAACGGGATTAACTTATTCGGATGCCGAACTTGATGATATTGCTCGTAGGGCTGTGTTGGCTGTTGATAGTAGGCCGGATGGTCTATTTGGTGTGGATATGGCTTACGACAAAAATGGTGTACCGAATCCAACAGAAATTAATATTGGCCGATTCTTTACAACTCACGAATTCTTTACACAAGCGGGTCTTAATATGCCTGAAATGTTTGTTAAGCTTGGCTATGGCGAAGAGATTCCTGCGATTGATAATAACACTAATCCTCTACCAGACGGTCTAGTATGGATTCGAGGAATGGACTTCCGACCAGTTTTGTCGGATATGGGAGTTGTAGAAGAGAGTGTTGCTCAGCGTGATCGTATCCTTAAGGAAATATCATAGGTGAAAATTCTCGTTACTGGTGCATCTGGTTTTGTTGGCAGGCGTTTTTTGGAAATGGCGCCTGCCAGCTGGGAGATAATTTGTTTAGGCAGATCTAATATTGATTATGATGATGTTAAGTGGGTTGAATGCGACCTGTCTAGTAAGGAGAGCTCAAAGATAGCTGCTGATGTATTGGCTGATAAAGAGTTTGACGCTATAGTTCATTTGGCGGCTTTTGTGCCAAAAAAAACTATTGAAGATAGTTTAGAGAAGTGTAAAGAAGGCAATATAGATGGGATTATTAATCTTCTAACGTATTTTGGTAAAAAGGCAAAAAAGATTATTATCGGCAGCACTGTAGAAGCTTATGATAAAACAAAAATTAGTGGTCCAATTACGGAAGATAATGTTGTGTCTGGTAGTTCATATTATAGTTCCACTAAGATAGCTAGCGAAGTAATTGCTCAATCATTTGCGCAAAAAAATAACAAAGAGCTTACCATTCTGCGATTTTCAATAATGTATGGCGGATATGACCCAATTGCTAGGGCTATCCCTAACTTCATTAGGGCGGCTAAGTCTGGAGGTAATCTGACTATCAATGGTCCACTAGTTCTTCGCGACTATGTGCATATTGACGATGTAGCTAGTAGTATTATATGTGCAGTTAATTCGGCGGGCGCTGGGGTAATCAATATTGGGACGGGTAGAGGAGTCTCTATTAAAGAAACAGCGGAGTCAATTATTAAAAGTATGCGATCGAGTAGCAGTATAAATATTATGTCCGATAGCGGTGGTTGCGATATAGTGATTGATATATCAAAGGCAGAGAGTCTACTTGATTATCATCCTAAAGTGTTCTTTCCAGATAAAATTAAGGAGATGGGTGATCTCTATGAAAATTGCAAATAGAAATATATTTATAGATTTTGACGGTACTTTGGTCGATATTGCTCCTCGTCATTATAGAGTATATAAGAAGTGTGTCGAAAAAATGGGCGGCACACCTCTTGATCAGAAGAAATATTGGGAATTGAAACGTGATAATATTTCCTGGAATGAATTATTGTTGATAAGTGGGCTTGAGGTAAATAATAGGGATGATTATCTCAAATTATTTATTGATCGCATAGAATCATTGGAGGAGTTGTATAGAGATGAGCTTTTTGTAGATAGCTTGTCTGCGCTAAAAAAGCTATCCTCGAATGATAATAAGCTATATCTACTTAGTTTAAGGCGAAATTCAGACGCTCTAGATAAGCAGATTGAAAAGTTGGGGATTGGGCGCTTTTTTGAAAAAATTTTATCAGGGCATAGTGACACAAAAGAAGGTACATTATTAAAAAAGGCAGATATAATTAAGCAAACAATAGATAATCCTGAAGACTCTATTATTGTTGGAGATACTGAAGCTGATGTTGCTGCGGCTCAGCAGCTCAATGCGACCAGTATTGCTCTTTTGAGTGGAATTCGTAGTAAGGAATTCTTGAAATCAATGGAGCCAGACTATTTAGTTGACGGTATTGGTGACGTATCTAACATTAATCTTTAATCTGGTAATCTATTTCTTAAAATTATTATTTTCGTTGGATACGTCGATTGTAAGGGCTGTCAACGTTAACTGTATTCCTAGTATAAACGGTAGTACAGCTAACATTACGCTGCCTGCGGTCGGTGACTGGTGGGCAAATAACTTAACATATAACAAAAATATAGCCAATAATAGCGATATTATTAAGAAAAACATACCTGTAAATAAGAATAGTGCTACGGGATGAAAACCATATAATACATATTTGTAATAAATCCTGCGCCAGAATCCTTTCCATACAGCCTTTAGATTTCTCCAGGCTGTCGGGATTAGCTTGATGGTTGATTTTTCGTCGCCGTAATGTGCTGGCACGGCATGATCAATAACTTTAGCGTTAGCTATAGACAGAGCAGTCAGCATACTAGTTTCGTAATCATAACGTTTTTCTACTATAGAAAAATCGATTTTTTCGATTATTTCACGACGTAGCCAACCACACCCGTTAGTGATGTCTGTAATAGAATAATACCCAGTAGAAAATTTGGTGAGTAGAGATATGAATATGTTTCCAAATTGGCGATATTTTGGCATAGTCTTGAAGGCTTCTCGATGGAAAAATCTACTTGCTTTTACGTAGTCTGCTGATTGATCTATGAAGTCATCCAGCATTGCCTTTAGATATGATGAATCAAACTGATCATCTCCTGCGACTATACCGATAGCTGTTGCTTTAGTATTTTTTATCGCATAATCATATCCAGCGATAAGAGCTCCTCCGACGCCTTGATTTACCTTATTGTCAACAATGATAAGCTTGCTATATTGTTTTTTTAGTTTGTTCAAGACTCCAATAGTGTTATCAGTGCTAGCATCATTAACGGCTATAATGTGATCTATGTATTCTGGTATTTTCTTTATTGTTTGAGTAATCATTTTCTCTTCGTTATAACAAGGTATAACAACTGCGGTCTCTAGTTTTCTGTACATGTAATCAATTATACTACAATCATATATACATTATGAACGAATATGATATTCTTAATAAAGATAATATGAAAAATGGTATATTTTTAAAAATCTTTTTATTTCTTGCCGTAGGTGGTATTACACTGCTAATAGATGCGTCAATATCGTATATTTTATATCACAATATACATTTGCCGGCTTTTTTGGCTAGTGGCATCGGCTTTTTGTCGGGATTTGTTTTTAACTTTCCTGCGAATCGTAAGAAAGTTTTTAATCATAGTCAATATGATAGATTTTCTTTAAGATCGCAAATTATTCTCTATACATTACTTAGTATTTTTAATATGGTGGCAACTTCAGTAATTATTGCTACATTAGTAAACTCTAACATACTGGATATCCAATGGGCGAAAGTTATAGTGACTGCAGTATTTGCAATTTGGAACTTTCTGGTTTTTAATTTATTTATTTTTTCAAAGGATAATAATAAAAATGTGGAATAAAAAAATGGCTTATTTTAACCAGGGATGATTTAATTAAGAATACTGTATATAACACCCTCGGCTATGACAGAGTTGTGGTTGTGACTGTGGACGGATTGTCTACGAACGATGTAGTCAGTGCTTGTAGGAGTTTATAGATATTTGCCGTATCCAGATTTTTTTAATGGTTCGGCAAGTATTTCTAACTGCTCCTTGGAAATCCAACCGTTTTGAAAGGCAGTTGCTTCGGGTGATCCGACTATTTGTCCAGTCCTTGTTTGGATTACACGTACAAAATCTTCGGCATCGGTTAAGCTATTTATTGTGCCAGTATCAAGCCATACATCACCGTTGTCTAAAGTCTGTACTTTGAGTTTTTTGCGATTTAGATATTCAGCGTTTACGGATGTTATTTCCAGTTCTCCTCGGTCGGATGGCTTTACATTTTTAGCAATATCTACTACGTCATTGTCATAAAAATATAAGCCGACAACTGCGAAGTGGGATTTTGGATGCACTGGTTTTTCCTCGATGGAAACAGCTTGATTATTCCCGTTAAATTCAACCACTCCATAGCGTTCGGGATCAAGCACTTTATATGCAAATACAATGCCACCGTCGGGGTCTGTGCATTCTTGTAATGAATTATCAAGGGCGGCTCCGTAGAATATGTTGTCGCCAAGTATTAATGCCACTTTATCATTGCCGATAAAGTTTTCGCCGATAATAAAAGCTTGTGCTAGACCGTCTGGTGTAGGTTGAACAGCGTATTCTAAATTTATGCCCCACTGTGATCCATCGCCAAGAAGTTTTTTGAAGCCGTTTTGATCGTCTGGAGTAGTGATTATTAAAATATCACGAATTCCTGCTTGCATTAACGTGGTTAGCGGATAGTAAATCATCGGTTTGTCATAAATGGGCATCAACTGTTTACTTATGGCTTTTGTAATTGGCCATAGACGCGTGCCTGATCCACCCGCTAAAATTATTCCCTTCATCATATTCTCCTTTGTGTTGTATGATTATATATCTATGGTTCGACAGTATCAAGGTTAAACGGTTTTGAGATTAATGGAGGTTGTATTTTTTAGGCGTTGTTTGAGATGTATTGCCTTAAGTCTTCCTCCCAGTTACGGCTTTGAAATCCTGTAGAGTGTAGTTTATCTAGACTCATATCACTATTGAGCGGTCGTGGCGCAACTCCAGGCTTGTTGGCAAAATATTCTGCGGTAGTTGTATTAGAAACGATTAAGTCTTTATGATTAGATAATTCAAATATTTTTCTAGTAATGTCTGCCCAAGAAGCGAGTGGTCCGTCATTCGTTGCATTGTAAGTTCCGAATGGAGCCTTAGTTGACAATAAATGATCTATAATACGCACTAGCTCACTAGTGAACGTTAAGCGACCTATTTGGTCATTAACAACGGTTGGCGAGATGTTTTTTTCCGCCAATCCTAGCATGGTGCGAACAAAATTTTTGCCTTCACCAATTACCCATGTGGATCGAAGTAGATAGAAGCGGTCTAATTGTTCAACTAATAGATCTCCCGCAGCCTTACTCTGACCATAGACACTAAGCGGACTAAGTGGCTCGTCCTCTGTGTGGGGTTTTTGGGTTCCGTCGAATACGTAATCGCTGGAAATGTGAACCATTGTCATATCATATTTTCGGCATACTCGAGTAAGGTTAGACACCGCAGACGCATTAACCTTCCAAGACGCTACGCGACCTTCTTCGGTTTCTGCTCCATCGACATTAGTAAAGGCAGCAGCGTTAAGTACAATATCAATGTTGGACCAGTCGAAAGACTCAACTGACTCTAAGTCTGTGATATCAAGAGTGTCAATGTCAGCAGATTTGGCGTTAGGATATTGTCTTTGTAGGGCTAATCCTAGTTGTCCGTTAGCACCAATAATGAAAATTTTATTATCGTCCATAATTTTATACCTCCATAGGAATTACATTACTTAATAGTGGATGTGCGGCATCTTTTTCAGAAATAATTGCTTGATCTTTATCAATTGGCCAGTTGATTTTTAGTTCTGGATCAAATAAATTAACAAAAGTATATTTAGTATCCGGGAACCAATGAGCGTCAACTAGATATGTGTAGGCGACATTATCATCAAGTGTTTGATAGCCGTTAGCTACACCCTTAGGAACGAAAATTGCCGTACCCGGATTAATCTCGTGAGTGAAAACTCGGCCGAAGCTATCTCCTTTACGAAGGTCACACCAAGCCCCAAAAACACGCCCATTGGCTGTTGAAATGAATTTGTTCCAAGGCTCAGCATGAAGACCGCGTGTGGCGCCAGTTTTGTCATTGAAGCTGATATTGTTTTGTACGATATTGAACGATGGCAAACCTAAGGCTTCCATTTTTTCTTTTTGATAATTCTCTTTGAACCAGCCGCGATTGTCGCCATGTACGGGTAATTTGATGACAAATAACCCTGGAATTGACGATTCAGTGACTGTAAGTTCATTGTAGTCAGTTGGGTCAAACATAATTATTGTCCTTGTTTTGCATAAGCTGCTTCAACGGCGTCTTTTTGGGCGCGCCACCAGTCTTCGTGTTCGCGATACCAGTTAATAGTTTGCATTAATCCATCGTGCATGCCGGTTTTATTATCTGTGTATTGCGGTTGCCATCCTAACTCGCGGCGTAACTTGCTGGAATCCATTGCGTAGCGCATATCGTGACCTGGACGATCGTTGACATGTTCGTACCAATATTTACCTTTACCCATTAGCTCGCAAATCAATTCAATCACCATCTTATTATTAACGTGATCATTATCCGCGCCAATGATGTAGGTTTCTCCTAGAACGCCTTTTTCTAGGATTAAATGAACCGCTGAGTTATGGTCATCAACATGAATCCAGTCGCGTACTTGTTCGCCGGTACCGTAAAGTTTTGGCTTGATATCACTTAAAATATTGGTAATCTGACGCGGAATAAACTTTTCAATGTGTTGATATGGTCCGTAATTGTTAGAGCAGTTTGAGATAGTTGCTTTAATACCAAAACTACGAATCCAGGCACGAACTAGCATGTCGCTGGAAGCTTTAGTACTAGAGTAGGGGCTGGAAGGTTTGTATGGAGTGTCTTCTGTGAAGCGATTTGGATCATCAAGCTCTAGGTCGCCAAAAACCTCATCAGTTGAGATGTGGTGTAATCTCTTATTGTGTTTTCGAATAGCCTCTAGAATGGTATATGTGCCAATTATATTTGTTTCAACAAATGGCCATGGATTACGTAAAGAATTATCATTGTGACTTTCGGCGGCGAAGTGTACAACTATGTCATTTTCAGCGACTAATTTGTCTATTAATTCGGCGTCACAAATATCGCCTTCTACGAATGTAATTTGGTCAGCTACAGCCTCCAAATTAGCACGATTTCCGGCGTAGGTTAATTTGTCAATAACAGTGACTTCATATTCTGGCTTGTGTTTTACGGTGTAATGCACAAAATTCGAGCCAATGAATCCCGCGCCTCCCGTGACTAGCATCTTTGTCATAAGTATAGTATATCAGGTATAATAGAGAAGTTATAGAGGAGGATATTATGAAAGTTGTAATTGTTAGCGGCTATTTTAATCCATTACACGGTGGGCATTTAGATATGATCGAGGCAGCTGCAAAAATGGGTGATTATTTGATTGTAGTGGTGAATAACGACAAACAGCAATTGCTAAAAAAAGGAAAAATTATCCTTAATGAAGAAAATCGACTCCGTTTAATGCGAGCATTAAAAGGCGTGGATCAGGTGATGCTTTCTATTGATGAGAATCCTCCGGTTACGGAAACCTTAGAAATGATTGCTCGGCAATATCCGGGATGTCAATTGGTGTTTGCAAATGGTGGCGATAGGTCAGCACCGGAAGTTGTTCCAGAGCGTGATGTTTGCGAAAAGTACAACATTGAAATGGTCTATGGAGTTGGCGGCTCAAATAAAGCAGACTCGTCTACTCGAATTAATCAAGCTACCGGACAGGAAAGCTAATCTCAACTTTTTCGACCATATTTTTCATATACAGCCAAAGTCTGCTCGGCCATGCGCTGCCATGAAAATATCTTAACGTGTTTCTTGCCTTTTTTAATGAGTTCATTGCGCAATTTGTCGTCAGATAAGATGTCGTCGATTGATTTTGCTATATCCTTGACGCTGAAAGGATCAAAATAGTGAGCAGCATCGCCGTGAGTTTCTGGTAAGCAAGTGGCCGTACTCGAAGCGACTGGCGCGCCGTGTAGCATTGCCTCTAGCCCTGGCAGACCAAATCCTTCACTGAGCGAAGGGAAGCAATAAACTGCCGTATTTTCATACATCCAGCGCAATTGCTCGTCTGATATAAAGCCTGTAAACACAACGTTTTTAATTCCGTGCTCATTTACATATGTCTCGTGGCGAGCGTAATTACTATCTTTTTTACCCGCCAAAGCCAGCGTTAAATCTGGATATTTTTTCTGCAACAAGGCAAACGCGTCAATTAGTCGTCGAAGGTTTTTATGTGGCGTTGGTCTACCGATATACATAATGAATTTTTTACCAATCAACTCATCAACAGGTTCGTTGCCTTTTGGTAATTCATCCGCAGACTCCAAAGTTACAGTAATTTTCTCTGGGTTTACGCCGGTGAATTTAATCAAATCATTTTTTACGAAGTTAGAAATTGTGATGATGTGCGAAGATTTTCTGGCAACTTTTTTATTGACCCATTTGTAAATTTGTTGCTTAATCCAGAAAACGACAGGATTTTTATCTGGATTCCTGAATCTAACAGTAGTCAAATCTTGCATTGTAGTAACAACTGGACTGGAATTATACCAAACAGGCTGCTGAACCATCGCAAAATGAACTAAGTCTGGATGGAGGCTTTCAAGTTGTTTTTTAAAGCCGATTTGCTCAGCGAAAGTGTATTCTTTGTAGGGACAAACGACTTTTTTAAAGCGCGGATTGCTCGGCTGCCAACTATCAAAATCTTTTGGCTTGAGTAAGATAACATAATCGTTTTTATTGTCAATTTTCTGCAAATAATGAATCAGCCGTTCGATGTAGCGACCAGTGCTAGTCCTTAATGTTCGGGCGTCAATTACGATTTTCACGATAATGTTCCTTCCATGATTTATCAACTATATTTTTTATCGCTTTATGGAAAATTGCAGCTGAAAATTCGTTTGCTGTGGCTGAGATTCTTGTTGGTGAAACTTTTTTCCCTGGGAGTTTCTCTAAGGTTTCTATCAGTGAAGAATCTGTTTGCTCAGAAAAGAACCAACCATTTTTCTCAGATTTTATATAATCAAGCGCGCCGCCAGCTTCATATGCAACCACTGGAATACCAGATGCCAACGCTTCGACTGGCGCAATTCCGAAATCTTCGTGTGAACAAAAAATAAACAAATCTGCTTTTTTAATATATTTTTCTCGCGTGGCATTATCAACGAATCCTAAGAAATTAGTATGTTTATCGGCGATATTCTTCAGGCTGTCAACGTCTGGACCTTTTCCGATAATATCTAATTGCCAGCCAAGTTTCTGACAAGCCTTAATAGCGACATCAAGTCGTTTCATCGGCACAATTCGCCCCCAAATCAGACAGCGAGGATTCTTTGGGATGGACGTTTGCTTGCGATTCTTAGCAAGTGGCGAGAAGCTCGATACGTCAATTGGCGGAAAAATAACCGTACTTTTTCGCTGGTAAAACTCTTCAATATCAGCCTGAATTCCCGTAGAGTTGGCGATAAAAACATCAACTTGCTGAGCGGCATTGAAATCTCGTTTTTTCAGTGGTCGGACTAGGATTTTTAAGCCTAGTCGCGCCAGCCATTGTGGGCGAAAACTTGGTCGTTTGATATATTCGTCATAATGTCGCCAATAAAAATGCGTCGGTGTGTGGCAATAGCAAATATGAAGTTGATCTGGTCTGGATTTGCGGACGAATTTTGCCTCGCCATTTCCCGAACTGGAGATAATAATGTCAAATTCACTAAGATCAAGCTTAGCGAACCACCACTGTCTAAGAAGCGGCAGTAATCGTCGAATTTTTGAAAATGGCCATCGTTGTAAATAGCCGGTAACGACTTTGTTGTCTAATCTTTCTCGCCATTCATCGCTGCAAAAAGAAGTGTAAATTGGCGCATCTGGGTATAATTTGTGAATTTCCAAGACGACTTTTTCGGCTCCGCCTCCGTAAATCCAGTCGTGAACTATGACAATTTTTGGCTTACTCATCAATTATCTTTCTGGAAAATAACCAAGCAGGTTTTTAATAAAATCGTGATGTCCAGCCAGAGACTCCAGTTTTGAACATAATATAAGTCAATTCGTCGCCGTTCTTCAAAGCTGATGCTGCGTCGGCCGGATACTACAGCCAGTCCAGTGAGTCCTGATTTGACCGCTAATAAAACGTGTTTTTTGTCGTAGGCGCTTAATTCGTGCGGCACCAGCGCTCGCGGTCCGACCAGGCTGATATCTCCTTTAACGACGTTGAATAACTGCGGTAATTCATCAAGGCTAAATCGACGAATAAATCGACCAACTGGCGTCACGCGAAAATCATGATCAAGTTTGTCGCCGTTTTTACGGTATTCTTCAATTAGTTCGGGCTTACCGACCATTCGAAACACTTCTTCGTCGGTTTTGCCATCAAACTTTGCGTAATGCGAGCGGAATTTGTAGACCTTAAACGGTCGATTGTAGCGAGTGAGGCGTTTTTGCTGTTTGCCGTGCATTAAAATCGGTCCCGCCGGGTCGCTGATTTTTACGGCAATTGCCACCAAAAGCATAATTGGCGAGGTGATGATAATTCCAATTGTCCCACCTACAATGTCCATAATCCGCTTAACAATTCGCCCATAGCCCATTAACGGTGTCGGATGAGTGTGAATTAGCGGCACGGAGTCGATGATATCAATAGTGTGTTTGGTGGTCATAATTCCGTCAAATTCTGGTGCTTGATAAAAATCCAGATAATGTTTCTGGGCAATTTGATAATGTTCGCTAACGTTTTTTGAGTCGGTTTGGATGATGACGTCAATTTTATCCCTGGTGAGCGCCGATTCTAATGACAAGCGTCGAAGCTTTTTTAATTCAATAGGAATGAACTGGGTTTGCGCAACAATTCCGCTAATCTTAAAGCCAGTTAACGGATTAGTCTCTATAAAATCAGCCAAAACGTGAGTTAAATCACAATTGCCAATTAATATAACACGACGCGCACCCAAACCGCGCTTTAATAGCTTCAGGCGAACAATATTGGCAGCGCTGCGGAAAATCATTAGTAAGATGAAGCCAATTACAGTGGCATAACCAGCGACGAGTTTGGCTGGAAATAACGGAGTGTTGGTAAAGAACGTCACAGAAATCATAATCATAATTCCAGTGATTGACGCCAAAAGTATTCGTCCGAAGTTTCGCAATGGGTGCGTGTAAATCTCTCGGTCGTATAAGCCAAAGAAATAGAACATCACGATCCACAACGGCAACGTCATAAAGATGGAAGTGATAAAATCTATAGCGTTGATGCTGATATGAAATGGTCTAGGATCCAGGGAAATTCGCAAAATATAGGCAATAGTAAATGCGCTCAATAAAGCTAAGATATCAAGAACGACTAGAACAATTTTGAAGTAAAAATCAGACTTTTTCCGCATAATCTCTGGGGTAATTATACAAAAATATGCCAATTATAGCAAAACAATGAATCGTATTTATGAAACTGCCAAAAAACCAAAAATGCATAAATATCGCGACAGTCAGCGACAAGATAAATTGAGCTTTAATTTTACGGATGTTTTTTATGGCGAAAAATATGATTATTAACGGGGCAATTAGGAGGACGAATAGCCCGATGATTCCTAAGCCGCTGAGTAATAATATGTAAAAAACGTAGACCGTTTGGTCTGCCGGGACGTTTACGTGAAGGTGTTTTTGGATGAAATTTCCGAGGTTGCCGAGTCCGACGCCGAAGAAGAACGTTCGTGGCGATAACAGCCAAGATTTTATGGCTAAATCGCTGGCGCTAAGTCTATCGTTGGCGGAAGCTTCAACAAAACCGGCAGGCTGGAAAGAATTGTTGCTTGGCGGAATGTTTTCGGTGGGTTTTGGTGACGGATTTTTGACGATGGATTTTTGCGGAATCTTAATTTTCCCGAGAGATAATTGATCGACCATGCTAACGAAGGTATTGTGTGCAATAAAAGGTGTATTGGCGTATTTAATGTTGGCTGACGAGAATAATAAGATGAATCCAAACAGTAATCCTGCGAAGATGATTGGAAGTTTTTTACACACAAAAGATGCGTCAATTCGTTTTACGAAAGCGATTATAAATAAGGTTATTATGGCGATAAAAATTGCCAAAAACCCGCCACGGGAAAATGTTAAAGATATGGCAAGAGTTGTGAAAAATAGGCTAAATTCGGCTAAGCGAGATTTTGACTGAAAGAGTGCAAGGAAGAACGCTAGAAGTAGAGAATTGGCGAAGAATTGTGGTTCGGCGGCGAATAAATTGATTCGTGGAAATCCAAAAACGTCGGCTTTACAACCAGCGCAAAGCGTGCCAAATCCCGTCGGTTCAAAAGTGGCGATGATGAGTTGAATGATTGCTAAAATCCCAAAAACTAGCCCGCTCCATAATCCGACATTGATGAGTTTGCGCTTTTCTGATTTTGACAATTCGCTGTAAATTAAGCCAGCGGATAATCCGACGGCGAGTAAGAATAATAGCGATAACGAATATAACGCGGTGCGCAGGCGTGCTTCTGCGAAAAATATGCCGACGACGATGGCGATAAAAATTGCTAAAAATCCGCCGATTAGCCATCGGTTTTTTAACAATTCTTGGCGTTTTTTAAGTAGTAATGGCAAGGAAAATAACAGTAGGCTTACGGCAACGATTTGATATAATCCTACCCGCAGTGACGGGAAATCCAGAATTGATAAGCCGACACTGGGATGCAGGGCGAAGCCGCCGCCAAAAATAATAATAGCCAATAGCCAGAATCGAACGTCGTTAATATATTTTTTTGCCATATTTTAAGTATAGCGTATGGTGTATACTTTAGATATGAAACTGACGAAAAAGCAAAAAATAATGTTGGATTTTATCGATGGGTTTATAAAGGGTAATGGCTATAGTCCGACGCTTCGGGAAATTATGCGCGCCTTAGGCTATAAATCGGTGTCGACGGTGGCAAAACATGTTGATAATTTGGTGGCTGCGGGATTTTTGGAGAAGCAGGACGGCGAAGCTAGGTCTTTGACGCTGAGTAGTGAGAAAAAAGAAGTTTGGTGGCAAAATTTAGCGAAAGAAATTAAGAAGAGAGAAGCCGAGGACGACGAAAAATCACGT
Source organism: Candidatus Nanosynbacter sp. TM7-076 (assembly GCF_022828325.1). Taxonomy (GTDB): domain Bacteria; phylum Patescibacteriota; class Saccharimonadia; order Saccharimonadales; family Saccharimonadaceae; genus Nanosynbacter. The sequence continues at coordinate 297,464 of NZ_JAJQJS010000002.1, read as the reverse complement.
TCGGAAGTGGAGATTTTAAAAAAAGCATTGGAAATTGTCCGTCAGTAACTTTACAACTATTCAAAAACTCGCTATAATACAAGACATATTCCGGCATAGCTCAGTGGTAGAGCGGTTGGCTGTTAACCAATAGGTCGCTGGTTCGAGCCCAGCTGCCGGAGCCAAATCGAATTTTAAGACTTCAACAAGTATAGTTGAGGTCTTTTTTTATTGTTTTTGCAGTTATATGTTTCTAATAACGCGGAATAGGTGAGATAATAATGACTATGAATAACACTTATTGCGATGGTATGTGGGCTAGATTTCTTTCTAGTCAATGTTTACGGGATGATTTTAAGAGTAGCTCAAAGAGTAATGACTTAAAGGATATTTTTAACTTTGCTTATGACTTGGTGGATGACGCTGAAGATTTTGAGCAGCGATTTTCAGTGATTGCGCATATTGATCTTTATGGACATACTGTCGTAGACGGCTACTCATATGTTCGGCTGGTAAAAAATGAATTGTCAGAGATACGAAAGTTAGCGGAAGAGAGGCGAGAGGCTGATATCGTCATGCAAATAGATGATTTGATGAGGTTTATAGAGCTGAGCGTTAATAATGTAGATGGCGATGTAGTTTTATTGGTCTTTGATGGTATGTAAACGCTCTGAGATATTTGCAGATGTCTTAAAGCATTTTTACAGAACGCTTGTTTATAGTGGTTTGCATGAGAGCAATAACCACACCCCAACCATTAGCTAGGTCGCGACTTATTACGTCCTATTCTAGTCCATCGCCGTTTCGGGCGATAGCTAATCCATTTGTCGACATAGTTGTGCCGGTGCTGAACGAGGAGAAAATTCTTCAAAGCAGCATTGAAACGCTTGACGAATACATGATGGAAAATTTGCCATATCGCTATCAGATAACGATTGCGGATAACGGCAGTCAAGATAACACCTTAAAAATAGCGAAAAGCTTGGCGCAAAATCATAAATCAGTTCGTGTCGTAAGGCTGGCTGAACGCGGTCGCGGGCGAGCATTAAAGCAAGTCTGGCAAAGCAGTCAGGCGGACGTTCTGACGTATATGGATGTCGATTTGTCCACTAGCCTGGATGATTTTCTGCCGATGATTCAGCCGCTTGTGGCGGGCGAAGCGGGCGTGGCGATTGGTTCTCGATTGATGAAAAAATCAAAGACCAGCCGCGGTTTTAAGCGGGAGTTTATTTCACGGTGTTACAACAAGATTATCAAATTGACGTCGCGAACCAAATTTAGCGATGCGCAGTGCGGATTTAAGGCAATTCGTCGCGACGTGGCGAAGAGATTTTTGCCAAAAATTAAGGACAATGAATGGTTCTTCGACACAGAGCTTTTGATTAAAACGGAGCGCGCGGGCGTGCCGATTCACGAGCAACCCGTTACTTGGATTGAAGACACTGATAGTCGTGTGAAGATTGTAAAAACTGCGGTCGATGATTCATCGAGTTAATAAAGAATTGGACAATCGTTCGTGGCTTGAGAAAATGGCTCTTCCGATTCTGTTGATTGCGGCGGGCGCATTGTATATGTTTGGCGCGATGCATAATGGCATGGCAAATAGTTATTACGCGGCGGCAGTGAAACGGCAATTCGGCTTTGCTAGTGCGATGATTTCCGCAGTTACACTAATGTTAACTCCTGTTGCGGCGTTGATGTTTGGATTTAATAATCCAGACGCTATCTTGACCTTTATGCTCACCGCCAGCGGTTACGCATTTCTCAGGTCATTGGAAGGTAGGCGTCCGCTTTTATGGCTTGGTCTGGCGGGGCTGTTTACGGGACTAGCGTTTAACACGAAAATGCTCCAGGGCTTGATGGTTTTGCCTGCGATGGTAATTGTCTATCTAGCGTTCGCTAAGCCGCCAATTGTTACGCGATTTCTACATTTGATGTTTGCGGGTGTGATTACGACGGTGTCGACTTTATGGTGGAGCGTGCTTGTTTGGCTGACGCCGTCTGGTAATCGACCGTGGGTTGGTAGTACGAATGACAATAGTATTTGGAGTTTGATTTTTGGCTATAACGGATTTGGTCGGCTATTAGGAAGCCACGGCGGCGGAGGTGGCGGAACTCCTCCGAATAGTACTGGTATGGCAATGGCAAGTCCTGGCGGAATGGGCGGCGGCGCTCCCAGTGGCGGTCATGGTCCTGGAGGTACTGGATTTGGTGGGCAAACGGGAGTATTTAGGATATTCAATAATGATTTCGGACCGAACATCGCATGGCTACTAATTTTAGCATTAGCGAGCGGCGGACTACTCTTATGGATTTTGCGCAAGACTCCGCGGACTAATCGCGGGCGAGCGGCGGTTATATTCTGGATACTTTGGCTGATCATTCACATCGTAATATTTAGTATGACTAGCGGCGTGATTCATCCGTACTACGTGGTGGTTATGGCACCGGCTGTCGCGGCTCTGGTTGGGATTGGTGTGCCATTTCTGTGGGGCGCGTACATTAGACGAAAATCGTATGCTTGGATTTTGCCTATGCTGGTCGGCGTGACGGCGGCGATTGTGATAATTATTCTTAGCTACGCTGGTACGATGACTTGGCTAATGTGGACGGTTGGCATTCTGGGGGCTATCGGTATGATTGGGCTATTGGTCAATCTATATACGCCGAAACGTTGGCTTCAGAACTTGGCAATTATCACCTCCGTGGCTGCGTGTATGACCGCTCCGGTTGTTTACACTCTGTCGACCGTCAACGTTACGCATACGGGCAGTATTCCGACGGCAGGTCCAAGTTCAACAGCGATGCAGGGAAGCAATAATGAAAAATCTCAGGCAGACAGCGCGTTGGTTCAATATCTTTTACGAAACCAAAATGGTGCGACTTGGTTGGTGGCGGTGGATAGCGCGAATGAATCAGCGGCAATTCAGCTAACTAGCGGTCAGCCAGTCATGGCAATTGGCGGATTCAACGGCAGCGACACGCCACTCACGCTTGAACAATTTAAGCAGTTGGTGGCGGACGGCAAATTGAAATATTACGCCGCCAGCTCGCACGGTCATGGCGGTGGTCCAAACGGTGGAAATAGCGAAATCACAAATTGGATTAAGAAAAACGGTAAAGTCGTTAATTATGGAGGTAGTGATGTAACATTATACGAACTATCTGCATAGGAAATAAATTTAGCCAAAGGAGAAATATTATGAAAAGATTAGACCAAGAATCTCAAACAACACCAGAAAATATCTTTAACAATTCGGAAAGCACTTCGAACGAAAAACGCTCAATTAGCGTCGGCGCGGCAATAGGAATAGCAATTGGTGGCGTGGTTTTGTGCGGACTAGGATTTGTTGCGGGTATGCAAGTTGGCGGCTCCAGCGGAAGCCAAATGGGCGGGCAAGCTGGCGGTCCTCCAGGAATGAGCCAATCTCAAGGCGGTCCTGGCGGATCTAGGCAACAATCTGGCGGAAATGGCAGTATGCCCCAAGCTCAATCTGATCAATCAGGACAATCGGGTTCATCTTCAGCTGGGCAAACTCCGTCAGCTCGAAATAACACAACTAACACGCCGCCATCAGACGCTTCACAGTCTGGCGTAGCACCGCAACCAACTTCTCAATCCTCTCGACAATAAAAACCAACTCCTCAATAAAAAATTACCACCTCATCACGGGGTGGTAATTTTATGTAGTTGCAGGTTAGCGTAGAATTAATAGTCCTGCAGCAACTAATGCTAGAGTGGCGACAACACCTAAGAAGACATTAAATCCTGTGTTTGCGAGTAGACCACTTACAGCATTTTGAGGCTTATTAGCTGGATTGTGGGCGGCAGCTGATGGACTAGCAGGCTGTGGCTGTGGCTGAGGTTGTGGCTGAACCGCTCTAGGGATTGCTGATGTGTCAATGGCTAGAGTACCGCTAAACGTAGCTGAAACTGCCCCGATTGTTACGCTTCTTGTCCAAGGGGTATTCATGATAGTGGATGCTCCGTTGGCTGGCAGTGATAGCAACTGAATGTTTCCAGGAGTCGCTGTGTCGTTAATAACGTCTGCTGAGTTGGTCACGGAAACTACGTTTCCTGCCAAATCTCTCAATGGTGAAGCAAACGATTTGTCGTTAGGTTTAGCATTAGCTCGCTGGTCTTCAAGATTCAGTGAAGTTAGAGAAGTCAGTCCAGCCAGTGGGCTTATATCTGTAATCTTGTTTTCTTTAAGTGATAGAGTTTTCAGAGAAGTCAGTCCAGCCAGTGGGCTTAGATTTGAGATTGAGTTGTGATTTAACGACAAATTCTTAAGATTCTTGGCGGCTTCTATTCCAGTTAGGTTGGTAATGTTTGAGTTATCTAAGTTAAGATCTGTCAATTTTTCCAACTCTACGTCAGTAATTTTTTGATCTGCCGCACGAGTTGTACCAAGTTTTTCTCCTAGTTTTTCATTGAGCAGCTTGCGCAGTTCCGTGTCTTTGACTTCAACCTCTTTAGGCTCTCGCTTTTGATATACACGAACGTAGTCAACTGACATAGTTGCAGGGAATGTGCCTGGTTCTTCTGCTACGACATTGTAGGCATTCGACCATTTACCACCAGGGCCGTCGATATAAGTACCGCCAATTGCCATGTTAAGACGCAGGAAGAATGGTACGTCGAATGGTCCGTGCGGTGTGTTTGCGGCATTTGGTTGACCAAATCCTTCAACTGTATGATAGCTTTTTCCATCAATGAAGTATTCTAGCTTTCCTTCGGTCCATTTTACTCCATATGTATGCCAGTCAGTAGTATTTGAAAAGCCTGCCGGTAGGTCCGATTTGTGGCTGTTCTTGTGTGTCTTATTGGTTATGGATTTTCCCCAGTGTGCATCCGCGGCAGCATAGTCCAAATCAGAGCCCTTTGTTTCTACGATGTCGATTTCGCCATTCATAGGCCACCCGTCGCCGTATCTTTTTTCATTAGGGCTCATCCAGAATGCTGGCCAGGTGCTCTTATTATTTGGCATTTTTATTCGAGCCTCAAAATATCCGTAAGTCCAGGTTTTCTTGTCTCTTGTTTCTATAAATCCAGAGGTAAAATCTTTATTTTTGCCCTTATTACAGGTTACGCCTGGTTTATATAGACCGATCAGATTCAGGCTACCTCCACTGACGTTTATATTTTCCGCGGATTCTGTATAGCACCCCTGAACCTCACTAGCGTTCCAGCCTCCTGTGTATGGAGACCATACGTTCGTATCTAGTGAATCTCCATTAAATTCATCTGACCAGACTTTCTCATATTCACTATCTGTTGGCGGATATGGACTTCCTGCACTTTTGGCATTGTCTATAGGCAGGGTGAATATCGATCCACTAATAATAGCTGTAGCTATCATTAATCCAGTTACCGCCTTAAACTTTGTATTCAAAAAACGTTTTTTTATTAACATTTTTTATCTCTCCCAATATTTTGATATTTAACACCACTATAACAATAAGCGGAATAAAAGTAAAGTTTAATATGTAGCTATTTTAACAACATGATTACAGAGGTGTTGGTTGCTGGAGTTTCAGGTTGAAATAAAAAATTGCCACCCCATAATGAGATGACAATTTTTCTGTAAACGCCTAAGCTAGTTAGCGATTAATAGTTAAGTTTACTGATTTTAGAGATTTGATGTTAGAGACTGCTCTTAGGTCGAAGACAGAGTTGTTCTTAAGAGATAAGGACTTGAGGTTTTTAGCTGCCTCTAAGCCTGTTAAATCGTGAATTTTTTCTGCTTCTGATGCGTTGTCGGCTGCGTCTAGGTTAAGATCTGTCAATTTTTCTAGCTCTACGTCAGTAATTTTTTGATCGTCTTTACGAACAGTACTAAGCGCTGTTGACAGGTTTTTATTAAGTTGAGCGCGCAAGTTATTGTCTGGTACATTGACTTCTTTAGCTGTTCGTCTTTCGTATACGCGGACGTAATCGATTGACATAGTTGCTGGGAATGACTCTGGATATTTAGCTAGGGCATTGTAGGCGTTTGACCATTTACTACCTTGGCCGTCAATGTAATCACCGCCAATTGCTAAGTTAAGTCGTAGAAAGAACGACTTGTCAAACGGACCATAAGGTGTATTTGCTGCGTTTGGCCATCCAAAACTACTGACTGTATGGAATTTTACGCCGTCAATGTAATATTCCAATTTTCCTTCAGTCCATTTTACGCCGTAAGTGTGCCACTGAGTAGTGTCTTTAAATCCAGCTGGCAATTTTTTACCTTGGGCATGCTTCTTGTATCCTGGTGAGATTCCCCAGTGAGCATCTGCTGCCGCGTAATCTAAATTAGAACCTTTAGTCTCTACGATGTCAATTTCACCACTGCGAGGCCAACTGCCATACGTAGATTCGTTAGGGCTCATCCAAAATGCCGGCCAAGTACTCTTATTATTTGGCATTTTTATACGAGCCTCAATGTAGCCGTAAGTCCAAAATCTTTTGCCCTTTGTTTCTACAAATCCAGAGGTGAAGTTGCCGCTTTTTTCATTGCCGCTACACCTTTCTCCTGGCTTGTATAGTCCAACTAGATTTAGACTACCATTTTTAACGTTGACGTTTTCTTCCTTGTCCCTATAGCAACTTTGAACGTGGTTTGCACCCCATCCGCCGCTACGTACATTCCAAGACTCTTTATCTAACGATGTGCCATTAAACTCGTCACGCCAAACAGGTTCTGTGTTCCAGTGGGTGCTATCATTTAATGGATAATCATCGCTGACGACACCCTTAGCTTGTCCAGTCGGCAAGGTAAGTAGCGACCCGCCAATGATTAGTCCAGCGGTTATCACTCCAGTTAATATTTTAACTTTTGTATTTAAAAAGCGTTTTCTTATTAACATACACTCCCCTTAAATTTATGTTAGAAGCCAATTATAACAACAAGCATAATAAAAATAAAAGTAGAATAGTCAATTTTACAGCAAAATTAAAGAATGCTCGTTTATCATAATAACTATCATTAACCAGAGAAAGGAATATTATGAATAGAATTCAAGCAAAAGAAGTTAATTTAACAACAAACGAGGCGTTAATTTTACAACAAATCTATGAAGATGGTAGTGATGACGTCGTAGTTTTAGCTGGGCAAGTTGGTTTGTCGCGTCGAACAGTAATGAATATTTTGGTGGATTTGCGTCGTAAAGGTTTGATGGCAATTGATCAGATATACGGTGACGCGTGGGTGCGATTAACAGCACGCGGCAAACGATTAGTCCAGAAAATTTGGCCAGAAGCGCAAATGATATCGATGTGTTAGTATATGAAATTATTGAGATATAAAGGTATAATATATATGTGAGAGTTTTACTGATTGAAGATGACGTTACGATTGCTCGACTATTAAAAGAAGGGTTGGAAGACGAGTCGTATGCAGTTGATGTGGCGAATGATGGCAGTGAAGGCTATCGAACTGCTGCTGATGATTATGATGTTATTATTTTGGACATAATGTTGCCAGGAATGAATGGCTATGAAGTTTGTCGAACCCTGAGGAATGACGGTGATAAAACGCCGATTTTAATGTTGACTGCGCGTGATACAGAACGTGATATTGTTGAAGGTTTGGACACGGGGGCAGATGATTATTTAGCTAAGCCGTTTAGCTTTGATGTATTGTTGGCTCGCATAAGGGCGTTACTTCGTAGACCGAATGAGAAATTGGAGGAAATTCTTCAGGTGGGCGATTTGAAACTTGATCCAAGCTCAAAAAAAGTAACGCGAGCTTCGCAGGAAATTAACTTGACCGCTAAGGAATATGGTGTTCTGGAATATTTGATGCGAAATAAAGGTAAAGTTTTATCAAAAGAACAGATTATATCGCACGTTTGGGATTTTGACGCGGACGTATTACCGAATAATGTTGAGTTATTTATTATGTTTTTGCGCCGAAAAATTGATAAGCCATTTAAGTCGAAATTAATTCACACGGTTTCTGGTTTTGGCTATAAATTAGAGGAAAAATCATGAAACAGCAACGCGTCAAGCGACTAGCACTGAGCTATTTGGCTGTGATTATGACGTTATCGTTGGTATTTAGTGTGATTATTTATGCTGTTACCTCGACGCAACTTAACCGAGAATTGCCACCTGATGACCATATTAAGCAATCTGCGGATATTGAATATCAATTTCATCATCGGTTAGAGCGACGCGACAATGAAACGCGTGAAATGATGGTAATATCTTTAATTGCGTTAAATGGTGTGATGTTGGCGTTTGGCTATTGGTTAAGTCTAGTGTTGGCACGAAGAACGCTGGCGCCAATTGAACGGTCAATTGAGCAGCAAGCCCAATTTGTGTCTAATGCCAGCCATGAACTAAGAACTCCGTTGGCAGCGTTACTTTTGAGCAATGAAATAGCGATGCGTAAGCGTGTGCTGACCGACGAAAAAGCTCGTCAGGTTTTGAGCCAAAACGTTGAGGAAATTAAAAAACTGACTAACCTTAGCAATTCGTTGCTGGATTTGGCGAAGTCGGAAAATGCTTTGAATGATCCAGAGTCAATTGATATTTCTGAAATTATTAAAGAGGTTATAAGACAGTATTCTCAGGTTGCAAAAGCAAAGCAGGTTAAGATTTTTCATGATATTCCAGATGGTCAAAAGGTAACTTTGCAAGTAAATGCGGCTCGTCAGATTTTATCAATTTTGGTGGACAATGCTATTAAATACGCGCCGCAAAAAGTCGGCGAAGTAAAGATTTGGGTCAGGCTGAATAAAAATTCTGTGGAATTTATAGTTAAAGATAATGGACCAGGCATTTCGTCAAATGATCAAAAACACATTTTCGAGAGATTTTATCGTGCAGACGCAGCACGGACTCGAACCGACGCGTCGGGCTATGGTTTGGGGCTGGCAATTGCTAAAACTCTGGCGGATCGTTGTGGTTATACTATTCGCATCAAAAGTAAACCGTCAGCTGGCGCGGAATTTATACTAGTTATTCCAAACTAATAACAGATAGAATATATAGTTTTTTGTTGTATTTTATACAATTATGCTTGTAAAGCTCATTTAGTAATGATATTGTGAGGTCACAAATTAAATAAAAACACAAACGTGTACGGGAGGGAAACAAAATGGGTGTTTCTTATACTAAAATAATCGGCGCCGCGTCGGTGGCGGCTATTGTTGGCATAGTGGCGCTTCATTCGCCGGTAAGTGCTGCGCCAGCTTCATTTACGTGGACTGGCTCTGCTGGTGACCATAAAATGTCAACCGCTGGCAACTGGAAAGAAGGTCAAGTACCAACAGAAGGCTCTAAGTTGGTATTTAAGTGTGTTGATGGGCCTACTGAAAATATTCAGAACGATTTAACGGTAGCTCTGTCAGGCTTAGAGGTTAAAAAGCTGGATAGTCTTCCTGACGGTAAGTCGTGCGCCGACTATAATATTGATACGATGCGGTTTACGTCAGATGCTGAATTTACTGGAGATCATACCAGTAGCGATAGTAAAGATGAGCGTAAAATCCCTAAAGTTTATATTGTTGGCACTATTAATGGCTTATCAAACTTGAAGTCTAATGGATTTGATGGTGGACTTGAGGAGGGAGTTGAAGAAAAAAATAGGTCGACTATAAATCGTTTTGAGGTTGCAAATTCTGGCTGTAATGACATAGCTGGTGTGAAAGCTTCAGAGATAATTGTCGGAGAGAACGCCGGTGCGTGGCCAAAAAACGCTAACAGTGTTACTATTAAGAACAAAGGTCAACTAGACATTAGTTATTATAGCGATGAGACAAGTTCCAGTAAAATCACTTTTGAAAATGGCTCGATGATTTCTAGTGGAATACGTTGTTATTACGTTGCAAGTCATCAGAATGTGACGACGGTTCTGTCTGGCGACATTACACTTAATGGTGACGTTGAGTATCAGCTGGCACCAAATGTCACATTGAAGATTACTGGTAAACTTAGTGGTCCAGGTAAACTGGTTGCTCATAAAGATAATGAAGGTACAGTACTGGTTGAGTCTTCAAATAACACTAGTGGCACCCCGAACGGTCAGATTGGTCATACTAACGAGGCTAAAACAATACAATTAGACGGCGACAAGCCTGATGAGTTTGTGACTGTTAAAAAAGGTGAAACAGTTTTACTAAATGGTAGTCGCTCTCATGTGACCGTTCGTGAAGGTGGTGTATTTGGCGGTGATGCCACGGTAAAGGGTCTTTATGTATCAGGTATTGTTTCTCCGGGCAACTCACCAGGTAAAATTACTGTACTGGAAGGTTTCTCTCTAAATAATACCGGTGTATATAAGGCTGAAATCTTAAACAAGGATCACTATGATCAGATTGTTGCACACGATGTTTATCTAAAGGGTAGTCTAGACTTAACATACTTGGCTGGTGGTGTCATTAAGAAGGGCGATACCTTTACGATCATCGGCAACAACGGCACTAACCCTGTCCAGGGAACGTTTAAGGACTTACCAGAAGGTGCAGAAGTAACTGTAAGTGGTGCAACCTTCAAGATTAGTTATGTTGGCGGTGACGGTAATGATGTTGTACTGACGGCACAGAATGACTCAAAAGCTCCAAAAGCTCCAAATACAGGTGGTGAAAAATTGTCTGTTAATTTGATTGGGGCTATAACTGGAGTCGCTTCAGCAGCCGCTCTGCTATTCGTAACAAAGCGAAAGAGTCTTAGTAAGAAGTAAAGAGCCGAAGTAAAGGCTTAAAAAATCGACAGGCACGCCATAAGCGGTTTGACGCAGAGCGTGCCTGTTGGCTACAATGAGGTAGATATGGTACGGGGAGAACGAAATATACGCAATTTACAGACACCGCCAAATGCTAGGGGTCGAGTGGTCGTACCGCGACGCAGGCTGATGAGTGATATTGTTGTAAATGTGACTGATAGTGTGAATATGAAGCATACTGCGGATATTGCTCATCATTCTGCGTCAACTAAGAAAAAACAGCCTCGGCAGTGTATAAAATCATCAAAGAAACCTACGCTAATTAATAAAAAACTGACTCGAGCAGCCCGCTTGCTAGATATCTATGGAGAGTCTGTGTTTGTCGGTGATTTTCGGGGTAGCAAGCAGAGATATATTAAGCAATCTTTGCGAAATATTTTAGGTGGTAATTTTCGTAAAAAGCTTCCTGGCGTAATTGCAGTTATTCTTTTGACAATCTCGATATATTCGTTTGTTGACTCTTGGCTGTTGAATAGTCGAATAAAGAACGCCGTTAATGGGGCGCCAGTAACAGCACGTAGCGATGATTCTAATGATCATAGAAGTAGTGAAGGTAAAGATGAAACTAAAGTCTCAGATGATGTGATCGCTAAGTATAAAGTAGCTGCGGACTTGCCGCGAGTCATCACCATTGAGAAGTTGGGGGTTAAGGCTAGGGTTTTGCAAATGAGCGTCAATTCGGACGGTTCAATGCAGTCACCTGTCAACATCTTTGATGCTGGATGGTATACCGGCAGTGTTAAGCCAGGTCAGTTAGGCGCATCTATTATTGTCGGACATGCGTCGGGTATAACTTCAGGTGGAGTTTTTAATAAGCTAGAGTCTTTGAATGCCGGTGATACGATTAGTGTCGAGCGTGGCGATGGTAAAATACTGCGTTATCAGGTGATAAAAAAACAAACAGTTAAATTATCTGACGTGGATATGAATAGTTTTATTCGGCCAGCTGATGGTGTATCTGAGGGTCTGAATTTGATGACGTGCGCAGGGGAATGGATAAAAAATTCCCAAACTCGTAATAACCGAGTAATGATATTTACTAAGCGGATTTAAGTTGTCTGATGTTATAATTTATGCATGGGAACATTGCCAGATCACGATAAATTATTAACCGACAGAGCCTTGCAGTGTGCGGCGGCGGAGCTAAACGTTGATTTATCTGAATTACGGATCACGCCAGTAAGTGGCGGCTTTTCGCTTAATCGCCGAGCGTTAGTGTCGTCTGGTGATCGAACAATTTTCGTTAAAGAAGTTGATGCTAATTTATTGTCGGATGAGGGCGAGCGGGAATTAGGCTGGCTAAAAAAAGATTATGCAGTGACACGTTTGTTACAGAAAACTTATCCGCAATATGTTGCTGATTGGACTAAATTGGCCGATGATGGTCACGTGCTAATGACGAGCAGTTACGCTTCGTCAGATGAGTGGTTGTGGCAACCTCCGACGGATAACTCTGTCGCGGAACGTTATATTTCGACGGTGATAACCGCGGTTCGCGAGTTGGAAAAAATAAAATTGCCGCAGGAGCTAATTGAAGAATTGCAACTACAACCGTTTGTGGCGAGAGAGCTTGGCTTAGATGATGGAATTGATCAGATTATTGCTGACGCTGATATTCGTCGTCGGTTGATTGATAATTATCAAAAACTATTGCCAAGTCAGTTGGAGATTAATCAGCGGCGTTGTCAGGCTATAATTGAGCTGTTAGAAAAGCGCGATGAGTTGACTGATATTTCGATGCGCGCTAAAGAATTTGTCAAGCAGACGGAAGATTGCTTTAATCATTCGGATGTTCGTAGTGATAATCTGGCATTTAATCCGCAAACTGGTGAGTTGAAGTTGGTTGACTGGAACTGGGCTTCCTATGCGCCCCAGGGATCTGGTGCGACAGAATTTCTGGTTGATATGGCGCGCCATGGTCATGACGTAACGCCGTGGCTAGGTGAGTTGAACGTGGAAATGCTGGCGTCATTTGTCGGATTTTTCCTTACACGTAGCCTCAAGCCACCACTCAAGCCGGGTGATAATCTTCGTCAAATGCAGGCGTTATCAGCGGCTGTTGCTTACGATTTACTGGAGCGTATGTGACGGCCTCTCATCCGCTAATCATTCTCCGCGGTAATTCTGGTTGCGGCAAAACCAGTACGGCGCGCTTACTCCAGCGTCAACTAGGTTGCGGCACGATGTTGGTGTCACAGGATGTGGTGCGCCGGGAAATACTGCGCGTGAAAGATAGCGAAAGCAATCCGGCGATTCAGCTGATTTACGATCTATGCATGTATGGCAATAACGTTGGTTATACGGTGATTTTGGAGGGTATTTTGAGCAATAAAAAATACGGCGCGATGCTGCGCCGGCTGCTGGATGATTTTCAGGGTGAAAAACTGATTTATTATTTTGACGTATCGTTTGAGGAAACGGTGCGCCGCCACGCTACCAAGCCAAACGCTCATGAATTTGGCGAATCAGAAATGCGCCAGTGGTGGAAAGATCAAGATGTTTTGAATGTACCAGGCGAGCAGCGAATCGGCGAACAGCTGTCTCAGGCAGAAATTGTCGATCTGATTCATCGCGACGTTTTGGCATTATCAGAGGGAGCAAATGCTTCCGCATCTCGCATGTAAATAATACAATGTACTTTCATTGACAGACGCTATATATCGCGTGTATATTCAATATTAAGCACTACATATGGTGTTTTAGAAAATAAATAACGTTTTTTGCAACATGTGCCCACTGGAGAGGTTGGGCTGGTTTGCTATTTTTATAAATAAGGAGGGGGAATGTATAAATCAATTAAAAAACGCGATGGTCGAACCGCTAAATTTGATCGGAAAAAAATTGAAAAAGCAATTGAAAAAGCAGGACTGGAAACTGGTGAATTTGACGCCGCTCAAGCAGTTGAATTGACTGACAAGGTTTTGGGTGTTTTGGAAACTCGTAACCAAAAGCGCCTACCAAGCGTTGAAGATATTCAGGACATTGTTGAGGATGCGTTGATTGACTCTAAGTTTAAGAAAACAGCAAAGGCGTACATTATTTACCGCGATCAGCATAAAAAATTGCGCGAAATTACTTCTAATGCGCACGTTGATTTGATTGATAAATATCTGGAAAATTTGGACTGGAAAGTTAATGAAAACTCTAATATGGGCTACAGCCTGCAGGGTTTGAATAACTATGTTTCAGCGGAAATTACGAAGACTTACTGGCTGGATAAGATTTATACATCGAAGATTGGGCAAGCTCACAAAGAAGGCGACTTGCACATTCACGACCTTAACTTGCTAAGTGTTTATTGTGTTGGTTGGGATTTGACTGACTTATTACAAGAAGGATTTACTGGCGTTGCTGGTAAGGTTGCTTCTAAGCCAGCTAAGCATTTCCGATCAGCGCTTGGTCAAGTTGTAAACTTCTTTTATACATTACAGGGCGAAGCGGCTGGCGCGCAGGCTTTTTCTGATTTTGATACACTATTAGCACCGTTTATTCGTGCCGACAAATTGAGCTATGATGAAGTAAAACAGGCTATTCAAGAATTCGTCTTTAATGTTAATGTGCCGACTCGTGTTGGTTTCCAGACGCCGTTTACCAACATTACACTTGACCTTGAATGTCCAAAGCATATGGCAGATAATCCAGTGATTATTGGTGGCGAAATGCAGGACACGACATATGGCGAATATCAAGAAGAAATGAATATGCTAAACAAGGCGCTACTGGAGGTTCTTTCTGAAGGCGACGCTAATGGTCGAGTCTTTACGTTCCCGATTCCAACAGTTAATATCACCAAGGACTTCAATTGGGATAATCCAGTGATTGAAAGTTTGTGGGAAGCTAGCGCTAAATACGGCATTCCGTACTTCTCAAACTTCATTAATTCCGACATGGATCCAGAAGATGCGCGCTCAATGTGTTGTCGATTGCGTATTGATAATCGTCAATTGGAATATCGTGGCGGCGGCTTGTTCGGCTCAAATCCAATGACTGGTTCGGTCGGTGTGGTAACAATAAACTTGCCACGACTGGCGCTAAAGTCTAAGAACGAAAAAGAATTCTTTAAGGGATTGGCTGAACTTATGGATATGGCAAAAGACAGTTTGGAAACCAAGCGTAAAGTTTTGGAGCGATTGACCGACGCCAATTTGTATCCGTACACTAAGTTTTATTTGCGAAACATTAAGCAACGCTTCAATCAATATTGGAAGAACCATTTTTCAACCATTGGTTTGATCGGTACGAACGAGGCGGCGCTTAATTTACTAGGCGTTGATATTGGCACGGAAAAAGGTAAGGCTTTTGCTGAGAAGACGCTTGATTTTATGCGCGATCGTTTGGTGGAATATCAGAAGGAAACTGGCAATAATTACAATCTTGAGGCAACGCCGGCTGAAGGCACGACTTATCGATTGGCGCAACTTGATAAAGCCAGCTTCCCAGATCGAGCGCATTTTGCTAACGGAATTGGCGCGGAAGTTAAATGTCCGTTCTATACCAACTCTAGCCACTTGCCAGTTAATTACACGGACGATTTGTTTGAGTTGATGGATCTTCAGGACAATTTGCAAACCAAGTACACGGGCGGCACGGTGATTCACTTCTTCTTAGGTGAGCGCATGGACGATCCGCAAACTTTGAAAAAATTGGTGAAAACGATTTGTGAAAATTACAAATTGCCATACTTCACGTTCAGTCCAAGCTTCTCAATTTGCAAGAATCACGGCTATATTGTCGGTGAGCATCCAGAATGTCCAAAGTGTGGTGAAGCTACTGAAGTTTACTCACGCGTGGTTGGTTTCTTGCGTCCAGTTTCTCAATGGAATAAAGGCAAGCAAGCAGAATTTGATATGAGGGAGCATTATGACAATGCCGCCGAACACCAGCGACTTAGCGCCGTCGCGGCAGCTTAAAGTGTCAATCGGTGGAATTCAGAAGCTGTCGCTCGTGGATTATCCAGGGCATGTGGCGGCAGCTCTGTTTCTCTCTGGTTGCAATATGCGGTGCGGTTATTGCCATAATCCTGAATTGGTATTACCTGAACGATTGGCGCCGAGTATTCCAGTTGATGAAGTGATGATATTTCTAAAATCGCGAGTTGGTCGGCTGGACGGCGTGGTGATTTCTGGCGGTGAGCCAACGGTAAATGAAGATTTGCCGGAGTTATGTCGGATGATTAAGAAACTTGGTTTTGACATTAAGTTGGACACCAATGGTACGCATCCAGATATAGTTCGCGGAATGGTTGAAGAGGGGCTGATTGACTTTATTGCGATGGATGTAAAAGGTCCGCTGGAAAAATATGTTGAGATTGCGGCGCGACCGATTGATTTGGAAGCGATCAAGGAGAATGTTCGGTTGATGATTGATTCGGGAATTGATCACGAATTTCGTACGACGATTGTTCGTGAGCAACTAGAAGTTAGCGATTTTGAGAAGATTGGCGAGCTGGTTAAGGGCGCGAAGAGATTTGCCTTGCAGCATTTTCGCACCGGCACGACAATTAGTCCAAAGTTCGCGAATTACCACACTTTTACTGACGAAGAATTTAGAGAAGCTCAGAAAATAATGGAAAGGTACGTTGGAGAATGCGTGATTCATTAGAGGTTGAAATTGTGCGCGTCCGTCAGGAAAATCCTGAAGTGAAGACGTTATATTTTGCGCGACCGTTCGACTTTACCGCCGGACAATATATTACGGTTTTTATTGATGGTAGTAGCGTGCGTGAAGGGAAGGCTTATAGCATTTCTTCTACTCCTGACGATGAGCTAATGTCAATTACTGTGAAGAATGTTGGTGGTGAATTTTCTAGCTATTTATGTTCACGGAATGTTGGCGATAAATTACAAATTAGCCACGCTTATGGCGATTTTAATCCGCAAACAGAAAGTCCTTTGGTCGGAATTGCTGCGGGCTGCGGACTTAGTCCAATTTGGAGCGTTATGGCAAGTTCTAGCCAGCCGACGTTTTTATATTTTAGCCAAAAATCGCCAGAATATATGGTTTTTGGAAATGAGCTAGCGGCGTCAAATATTAAAGTGAAGAAGTTCAGTACTCGCCAGCAGATTGAGGAAAAAGATGGTTGGTTTAACGGTCGATTTAATGTGGAAAAAATTGTTCACGAAACGCCAGAAGATGCGCATTTTTTGGTCTGTGGAAGTTTGCCATTTGTTAGAGATGTTTGGCAAAAATTATCCGCCGCCGGCGTAAGTGAATTGAAGATTTCAACGGAGACGTTTTTTGAGCAATGATTGGGGTGACGACTACAGTAGAATTATCATCGACAGTAATTGATGGTGATGATTTTGATGTGTTTTTGTCGCTGAGAGATGGCAATATTAGCGAGGATTTTTCGTCTAGTGTTGGTGAAGAAGTGGCTGATGGTGTAGGTCGGTTTGATTTGGTGGCGGTAGCTAGCGGTGAAGCAGAGTTACCTTCTACCGAGAAAGTATCAGCGTCAATTGGTCAAACGGCATGTGCGACATGTGTTGGCTGCCCATTTCTTAGTCAGTGCGTAAAACCTCAGGCGTTAGTCATGAAACAGGAGTCGGAAAGACAGGAGAATGTATCTGATGATATGAATTCTGCGGATGAAGAGGTGATTCCTAATTTGTTGGAAATGACACCAAAACAAAGCTATTTGGATAGACTATTGGCTCCAGATGATTTCGATAGTCTGGATGAAAATGGACGCGGAGAATTGGTGTTGGCGGGATATTCAGAGTCTACCGATTATCAAGAGCCTATTATTAAAAAAGCACCTGAGCCAGTGGTATCAGAGGCGAAGCCCATAGATTTGACAACTAAAACAAATAAGTCAACTGAGAAACTCATACCGCAGGAACGAGAAGATAAAACTTCGACTAACCAGGCGGTTGAAGCTTCGGGCGAGGATGTGGGCATTGAGAAGATAGGGGTGGTCAGTCCTTCGGTGGAGATGAAGCCGCACATTATTGATTCTATTTCTGACGCAGTGCATAATGACAGCAAGAAGCCGGCACCAGAGTCCTTAGATGCGCCGACAAAGACGGAAAATGCGCCGGTATCGGTAGTGATAGATAAGAACACCCAAACCGTTGATGATAATAGCAATTCGCTGGAACATGAAACTGTTTACCCTGCGACTAGCGATAATAAGATTGCCGCTAAGGTTGTAGAGTCTGAGCCGAGCCGAGCAGCAGAAAATGATGAAAGTGCTTTTACGTCAATTTCCGAGCAGCAGCACTTGGCAGCACAATTTGATGCAGTAGGGGCGGATAAATCTGCGATTACGGGACCAATTGACAATTCTGGTACGAAAGCACCAATATACATTCAATCTAACGAGATTAATATAGATGCGACGCCGGATTATAATAATTCTGTCGAATCGACTGACATTGTTGATAATGAGCGGCTGGTTGATACCGCAATAGTTGATGAAGCTAAGGTTGATCCTCCAAACGAGGAGATTGACATATTGGCGGCGGATCAAATTTTCACTGATACACAGGTCTTGTCAATTGAGCAACTTGACTATAGTGGTACGGCGATAGAGCGTAGTCATGGTAAGGATAATGATTTTTGGGCTGAAGAAGATGCGGTTTTCTTTATCGAACGGCAGGAGTCCCCAGTAGTAGAGTCGGAAGCGTCTTCTGCTGAAGCAGTGACGATTGCGCTGCCGGTAGAAACGATTACAGTGCGTGAAGAAACTGATGACTCTGAGCCAGAGGAACAAGTAATTATTTCCACCTCACCGATTATTGAGCCAACACTTGATGTTGAGTCGGACGAGGTGGTAACGAAAATTCCAGAGGAATGTCTCGTGCTTCGTGAGGAGTTTGTGAAAATATCGGAAAAAAGCGATTTGCTGCGCAGCGATGATGAAATTGAAAGTGTAATTATGGATGTTAGTGACATAAAATCAGGCATCAACCTGTCCGGAGAGCAAGCAGAACTTAACGATATTCTGGATGATTGTGTCTATAATGGCGAAGAAAGTGTCGCGAATGGTGATGATTTGCTGATGAATACCCATCCATCATCTGGTTTACGGTCAGACGATAGTCCGCTAAATCCAGAAGAGGGAGTGGTGGTAACGACTCAATCAAACGCGGACGATACGTCGTTGGTGTCGCGGCTGGTTGGCATGTTGGTGGTGGCGATGTGTGTGGCGCGCGGCCGACAAGCTAGAGCGATTCCGAATAGCTGGTGATCTTTGCGTGGTGTAAGCGATAAATAGGGCTGCGCGAAATGATAGCGCGAAGATTGGTAGCTGATGAATGGTTAAAGCCTGATATAATGAAACTATGAAAGTGCTCGACAAGCCGAAAATTGATCGTCCCCGCGAGAAGTTGGCACGTTACGGTACGGCGCGGCTGAGCGACTTGGAGCTGTTGATGGCGATTATTGGCAGCGGTAATGCTCGGGCCGATGTCGGCAAGATTGCGCGCGAGGTGCTGAAAATTTTGCGTCAAAAGGGCGGTGATGTTTCGTATGATGATCTGCGTAGCGTGGTTGGTTTGGGTGAAGCGAAAATCCCGGTGATTTTGGCGAGTTTGGAACTGGCGCGGCGGTACTTGCTGGACAGCGACCAGCCAATCATCGACAGTCCAGAAAAGGCGGTCGAGCTACTGGCCGACATTCGCGACAAAAAGCAGGAATATTTTGCTTGCCTGACACTGGACGGTGCGAATCGTTTGATTGCCAAGCGGGTGGTGACTATCGGTACGTTGACGGCCAGCCTGGTACACCCGCGCGAGGTTTTCGCCGACGCCATCGCCGATCGTGCCGCCAGCATCATCGTGGCACATAATCATCCGAGCGGGAGTTTGGAGGCGAGTCAAGCAGACCGGGAAGTAACGCACCGTTTACGCCAGGCGGGTGAACTGTTAGGAATTAGTTTGGTTGATCATATTATATTGACAAAACATTCGTACAAGTCAATTACATAAAATCACGTATATTTCCCCGTAGGATACATATTGACAAGAAATGTATCCTACGGGTATACTGTTTATAGTATGAGGGTATTTCTGTCGAATCAGGGAAACTTGCGCAATATACAAACCTTTTTGCGGTCTATTGATTGGTCTAAACCTAAAGAGCTGGAAATTGCGACGCACGATAAATGGATAACAGTTCACCCGGCTAACCTTGCCTTGGTGGCTGCTTTGGCCATGCAAGTTGGTAAGAATAAAACGAAAATTATTGGTACAGTCCCAGCTACCGGTATTTATCTTGATAGAATGGGGCTTTACAACTTAGCAAGCACAGTATCGCCATTTACATATCAAGAAAAAGAAGCAGCTGGGCGATTTGTGCCGCTAACTGTCATAAAAACACCCGAAGACCAATCTTATTTTATCGCCGAAATGATACCATTGCTGCACCTGCCGGAAAAGGACGCGATGGTTATCAAATATATTATTGGCGAACTGGTGCGCAATGTTTTAGAGCATGCTAACGCAAAGTGCGGCGCTATCGTTGCCGCGCAATACTATAAAAAAACGAATAAAGTCAGTATCGCCATCTGTGATACCGGTATAGGAATCTGGAAAAGCATGAACGAGACGTGGCATCCAAAAGATGATCTGGAAGCGGTACGGTACAGTCTTACTCCGGGCATAACAGGAACAACTTCGCGAGAGGGTGGTACGAGTGAAAATGCTGGTGCCGGATTGTTTTTTATTAAATCAATTGCCAAGATTACCCGCAGTTATTTTACGATATACAGCGGCAAGGCAGAATATACGCTGCTGAAAAATAGGACCGACCAAAAATCGATTACATTATACGCCGACCCGTTTCGCGACAATAGTAGGCGGACTAATGATTTGGGAGATTTTCACGGCACGCTAGTTGCTGTAGACATCGCGCTGGATAACACACCAGAGTTTAAAGCAATCATGTCTCATATTGGCAGCGTATACGGCGAAGCGATTCGTGAACGAAAGAGAATAAAATACAGGAGGCCAAATTTTATATGATCATCCATTTGCAGCCAGTTGTCGGCTCGTTTGCTGAGAATAAAGAAAAGGCTAAGGAGCTGCGTGTAAACAAAATTATGCCAACCCTAGCTCAGCGAAAAAAAGTCACATTAGATTTCAAAGGCGTTGATGGTGCAACCCAGTCGTTTATTCACGCTCTCATCAGCGATCCAATCCGCAAGTATGGCGACGAAGCCTACGATAAGTTGTACTATAAAAATATCAACGAAGATGTGAAAGAAATCGTATCTACGGTCTACCGATACATGCAAGAAAGCCTAGACGGTGGGAGTGGCGAATAAAATGAACGGCTATAACGACAATATACATCAACAACAGATTGACAAGCTGGTACAGCTCTTCCCCGAGGTGGTCACCGAAGGTAAGATTGACTGGCAGAAACTCCAGTCGACACTGGGCGAGGCGGTTGATTTGGGTGAGCGCTACGGCCTCGGATGGAAGGGCAAGGGCGACGTCTTCGCTGCTATCCAGGAGAAGACTGTCCAGACGCTCCACCTCGACCGGGCGAATTCCGTCGATTGGGATACGACGGGCAATATGTTTATCGAGGGCGATAACCTGGCGACGCTGAAGATTTTGCACAAGGCGTATTATGGCAAGGTTAAGATGATCTATATCGACCCGCCCTACAATACTGGTAATGATTTCATTTACAACGACGATTTCAAGCAGACACGCCGTAGCTATGAGACAGAGGCGGGCATCACTGATGATGAGGGTAATGTTGTGCGAGATGACGGCTTGCGCACCAATACCGGCGGGCACAAGCACAGCAACTGGCTGAACATGATGTATCCACGCCTCTTTTTGGCACGCAACCTGCTTCGCCAAGACGGCGTCATCTTCGTCTCGATCGACGACAACGAAGTCCACAACCTCCGCCTGATGATGAACGAGATATTTGGGGAGGAGAATTTTGTAGCGCAGATTGTGTGGCAGCGCAAAAGAGGTAAGGATAATTCCGCAAAGTTTTTAAGTCGTAACCATGAGTACTTGTTAGTTTTTGCTCGTTCAATCGACGACCTTAACTTCAATAGGCTTGAACTTGATGAGACAACATTAAAGGCTTATAAAAACCCCGATAATGATCCTCGTGGAGCGTATCGATTACTCGGTGTGTGGGCCCGTGGAACCCAAGGTGGATCCAAATATGAGTTTAAATCAAAAACTGGACAGGTATTTTCTGAGAGACTATGGCTGATGAATAAAGAATCAATGACAAGGTTAGATGAAGAAGATAAACTAGTATACTCTCCGTCGTCCGATAAAATCTACAGAAAACTATATGTCAGTGAAAACAGCGGCAATATCCCGGAGACCATTTGGAGTGATGCGTCCAATGCTGCAAATGCCGCGGATGAAATAAAAAAGATTTTTGAATTTCAGATTTTTGATACGGTTAAGCCCATACCTTACATCAAGAGAATGTTACGGTTAACGACTGACGATAACGACATTATCCTCGATTTCTTCTCCGGCTCTGGTACAACCGCTCATACTGTTGCCGAACTTAACGCTGAAGATGGCGGTAATCGCCGCTGGATTTGCGTGCAGTTACCTGAGCTGACTGACGAGAAGTCGGAGGCGTATGAAGCTGGTTACCGCACCATCGCTGATATTGCTCGTGAGCGTATCCGCCGGGCGGGTGCCAAAATCCGGGTTGACCAGGCGGATAAGCTAGCGTCTCGCAGTGTCCCGCTTGACCTTGGTTTTCGGGCGTATCGGGTGGGTGATAGCAATTTCAAGCAGTGGAACGAGCTGGTTTCCGACCCGGAGGAAATTCGCCAGCAGGCGCTCGCCAATCTCGATCCGCTGGAGGAGGGTACGACCGATGACGACTTGCTGGCCGAGCTCCTGCTCAAGCGTGGTATCTCACCGCTGGCGCAGATAGATCAGCATGACGACTTCTGCTTTGTCTCGTCCGAAAAGCTCGTCATTTGCCTGGTGCACTCCATGACAGAAGAGTTATTTGCGACCATCCTCGCCGCCAAACCATCATCCATCATCATCCTCGACCGAGCTTTCGGCGACGACATAAATCTAAAAGTAAACCTACTCCTGCAAGCCGAGCGGCAAGGTGTTGAGGTGGAGGTGGTGTGATGGAAATTGTAAGACTTTTCTTTGAGATAGTGGGAATGATAACTACAACCGCGATGATTTTTGGTGGTATAGCATTGTTTCTTGGTTGGTTTCTTGGCGTGTTCTTAGTGATGAAGAGGCTAGGACTGGGAAGATGGTATAGAAAAATTTTGATCGTTTCGACTAATGATGGCGGGCAGACTTTAAAGAAAGACTTAGTAGATTCTGGAGTTTTTCGTGAGAAGAATGTCACCGTAGCAAATGACAATAGCCTGGCTGACATAAAAGATAATGACTTAATACTATATGATTATTGGGAACTCCCAGAATGTATAAACGACGTACTAAGAAATAAGCAAAAAGGAGCTGGACTTATCGTCTATTCCCCTGCTAATAATAAGAGAATGCCTGTTGATGTTGTAGAAATGATAAATAAAGAACCATTTACGGTACTAGTAAATATGAGAGGCCGTTTAGTAAACGATATTTTAGTAACCTTAATGAGTACGAGTTATGATAAGAAGCGAAGTAAATAATAAACTAAGAGAGTTTGCCAGATCTCTTTCTCCCACGGAACGCGAGAGGGGGGTGATATCTAGGATATATTCGTCTCTGCAAGAGATACTGGGGAAAAATGACTGTATTCAAATCGGATCATATCCAAGATATACCGCAATAACTCCTATACATGATTTGGATATTTTGTATGTAATTGGAGAATGGTCTGATAACGATTTACAAGATCCAGAACGTGCGTTAAGTGAAGTAAAAGAACTAATAAAGTCTAATTACGATGATTATTGTCCCAATGGCTATTCATATGATGTAGGCGTGCAAAATCACTCTGTCGTGATTGAGCTTAAAGGAGAAGCTGAATTTTCAGTAGATATAGTACCATGCTACGAATGGAACAAGAACGAGTATGGTGACTATATGTATAAAGTCCCAGAAGTTATAAAGGTTAAAGATCATAAAGAGAGGAAGAATACTTATTGGAGCCCCACTGATAAAAGTTCTTGGATATCGTCTGACCCTAGAGGATATATAAAACAAGCTCAAGAAGTGGGATCTAATGATGACTTTCGTAAGGCTGTAAAAATAGTAAAATACTGGAAACAAACATTGCGTGATATTGATAACAACCTGAAGTTGAAATCTTTTCATCTTGAACAGGTTATCACTCGGTGGTTTCAGAATAACTCCGAGGAAGATTTGATAGGTGCTCTGTTCTATTTCTTTACGGAGATATCAAATATAGTTGATCATCCAGATTGTATAGAGGATAGAGCTCAGCGTGGTAAATATATTGATGATTACTTAAAAACTATCACAGACAGACAAAAGAGTATCGTTAAGAAAACAAGAGATATGGTTTTGGTGCGGCTAGAATCAATAGATGATTATGAAGCAGAATATATATTTAAGGCACAAGAATATAACCGCGATCCCAGCGAGAATTTTATCTTTGATTTCGGGTATTTATCAGTGATTGACTTATCGCATCAATTTGATATTAGTTATGACCAGCAAGACAAATTTGAGAATCGCAGACAAAGGCGTGCGAGAATGAGGAAGGGTATACCCAAGCAAAAAGAGCTTTATTTTAAGATAATAGACGGATTTGAAGCAGACTTAGATTATTATTGGAAAGTACAGAACTCAAAGAAACTTAGCGTGGATAAACGCCGTGGGGAGATAACGAAAGGGCGAACGCATAATAATCCCGAGCATACAGAATATACAGGCGAGCATTATGTTGAGTGCTTTGGTGTAAATGGCAGTGGCGAATGTGTTAGGCGTGCTCGATGCGAGGTGGTTATAGGTGATTAATTTTTTTATCTGCAAAATTTCTAATGACTTATCTGATAGAGAAAAGCTTGATAAGATTTTAGTTATCCGGAAAAACCAGACAACTGACGAAATAACCACTTATTCGGAAATTCCGAATAACTATATAGAAAATCCGGGATTTCCGGATTTTGTGGAGGCGATATGATGAGCAGTAGTGAAAATAATGAATATGTAACAAAACTAAGCTCTAGGTTTGAAAAAATAGAGAAGCTCGAATCGACACCTATGGTAATGCGAGATCAAGCGATTCAGTGCCTTAAAACAGTATTAGATGATAGCTCGAATCTTGTGCATGAGGACAAAAACATAATCCAGAATGGCATTAAGTCCCTCAAAAATATAAAAGAAGAGTCTATGAAGGAGCAATTTAGCGTAATATATTCTCAAATGTGTGTTTTGGCTGTATCATCTTTAGAGGCAATTCTGAAGGATTATTTTGTGGATAGTTTTAATGATAAAACAGACATCAATATAGAAAATAAGAAACTAAATGAAATAAAAGTAACGATAAGAGATATTATTGATAACGAGCTTAATTTTGACAATAAATTGGGAAGTTTAATACTTGAGCGTGACAAACCTAACTTTCAGGACCTAAAATCTATACTGAGTAATTTTAAAAATTATTTTAATAAAGAAATTAAATTAGAAAGCGATCTTCAGAAGAAGCTATGCTTTTATCTTGAGATAAGACACTTACTGGTACATAAGGGTGGTGTGGTCGATAAAAGGTTTATTAATAGTACTGGGGTTTTGGACGCAAATATAAAGAACTACAAAGCAGGTGATACTGTAGAGATCAAATCATCTGACTGGATCGATATGAAGCAAGCATTTCTAAGTCTGCTGGATATGTTAACAAGAGGAAAAGCCGCCGCGGAGATAGATAATGACGGATTTTTAAAGGGTAGCAGGAAGGGTGCTTGATTGGATTTATGAAACTAAAATTTGACCCCAACCAACAGTACCAAATCGACGCCATCAACGCGGTGGTGGATATATTTACTGGCCAGCCAAAAGACATTGACGGTGCGACTCGCCATATGGATCAGGATGGGCAGTTAAGCTTGGAGGCGACGATCGCCAGGGGAAATAGCTTGGTGCTGGATATGGCACAGATAATTAAGAATACGCATAAAATTCAAGAGAAAAATGGTATCGAGAAAAGCGAGACTAAAGAAGGCAGCTTTAGTATTCCGATGATTTTTCCGCTAGAAATCGGCGAAAAATCTCTGAAGTATGGTATGAACTTCTCCATCGAGATGGAGACCGGTACCGGAAAAACGTATGTATACTTGCGGACGATTCATGAGCTGCATCAGCACTACGGCTGGAAGAAGTTTATTATCGTGGTGCCGAGCGTGGCGATTCGTGAAGGTGTGCTGAAGAATTTGGCGATCACCAGGGAGCACTTTGCTGATCTTTACAGCAAGCCGGAGATGGACTACTACGTCTGGGACAGCAAGAAAACAGGTCAGGCTCGTGAGTTTGCCACGAATGATACCTTGCAAATCATGGTGATTACTATTGATAGCTTTGCCAAGGCACAGAATGTGATGAATCGGCAGAGTGACTATGGCCGGCCGCTCGATTTCATCAAGGCTACTCACCCGGTAGTTATTCTCGACGAGCCGCAGAATATGGAGACGGACATACGGCGGAATGCTATTGATAGTCTTAATCCACTGTGTACGTTGCGCTATAGTGCCACGCACAAGCACTTATACAATTTGCTTTATCGGCTGACTCCAGTCGATGCCTACGATAAAGGCCTAGTCAAGAAGATCGAGGTGCATAGTGTCCAGAGTGAGGATAATTATAATGATGCGTATATCAATGTATTGTCGCTAGAGCGCCAGTCGAAGACTCGTTCGTTTGCTAAAATTGAAGTAGATGCGAGTGACGAGTATGGCTTGCAGCGCAAGATCATCAAGGTGTTTCCGGGCGACGATTTGGAGGCAAAGACGGGACGTTCGGTCTACGCTGGCTACTATATCGAGTCAATCAATCACGGTGATAATTGCGTGGAGTTTAGTAATGGTAAGGTAGTTTACGTTGGTCAGCGCGATGAAAGATTGCATGATGATATTATCAAGCGGCAGATTGAACTGACGATTGATGATCATTTTGATAAACAGCGCCGGCTAGGCAGCGGCGTGAAGGTACTCAGCCTATTCTTTATTGATAAAGTCATGAATTATCGCGAATATACGGCGAATGGTACCCAGAAAGGCAAATTCGCCAAGTGGTTTGAAGAAGCCTACGCTAAGGTGGCATCTAAACCAAAATATGCCGGTGCGATGGATGGTTTGTTGGCGAGTGAGGTGCACGATGGCTACTTTGCGGCGGACAAGAGTGGCCAGTGGAAAGACTCTCGTGACACCAAGGGCGAGGGTGGCCGTACCAAGGATGATGATACGGCGTATAACTTGATTATGAAGGATAAGGAAAGACTACTGGATACCGGCGAGCCGCTACGATTTATCTTTAGCCACTCGGCACTGCGTGAGGGCTGGGATAATCCTAATGTATTTCAGATTTGTACGCTTAATGAGACGTCGAGTCAAATGAAAAAGCGCCAAGAGATTGGGCGAGGGTTGCGTCTGCCGGTCAATATTGATGGACAACGAGTGTATGATGATAACGTCAACGTGCTAACGGTAGTAGCTAACGAAAGCTATGCAGAGTTTAGCCGCAAGCTCCAGACGGAAATTGAGGAAGAAACGGGCATTCACTTTGGTGGGCGAATCAAGAATCGTGATAATCGGCAAGTCGTCAGCTTTCAGAAATCACGGGCGCTTGATCCGGCTTTCAAGGAATTATGGGATAAAATTAAACATAAAACGACCTACCGGGTGGCAATTGATACAGAGAAGTTAGCAGCGGAGTCGGCTAATGAATTAGCACAGATCACTATTAGCAAACCGCACATTGCTGATGCTAAAACACTGATTGACTCGATGAATAATGACAGCGGTTTTATGGTGCGCGAGACCGGCTTTAACGCCTATGCGGCACGCCAAACTGAAGTTAAGATACCGAATTTATTAGCGGATATTCAGCGTCAGACACAAATGACCCGCCGGGTGATATTTGATGTGCTTGATCAGGCGGGGATGTTTGAGCAGATTGCTATTAATCCACAGCAGGTTATTGATGAGACGGCTCGGGCGATTAATCGTGTGAAGCGGCGCTTAGCAGTTGACGGTGTTAAATATCACAGAACGGGTGAGCATTATGACATGACGTTGTTTGAGAATAGTGAATTACAGACATACCTGTATGATGCAGCGATGAAGAGTGGGGCAGTTGCAGTGACCGACCTGGCAAAAACCATCTACGATTATGTGGCGGTTGATTCGGAAGTTGAGCGTGAATTCATGCAGTCGCTGGAGGACAATACCGACGTTAAGTTTTATATTAAGCTACCAAGTTGGTTCAAGATTGATACACCGGTTGGTAAGTATAATCCAGATTGGGCAGTAGCGTTTGACGGCGATGAGCGGATTTACTTTGTTGCCGAGACGAAAGGCTCAGATGATATTAATGATAATCACTTGAGTGCTAATGAACGAGCTAAAATTACTGCAGCCCGCCAGCATTTTGCAGAAATTAATATACCATATGCGGCGCCGGTGCGGAGTTTGCGGCAGGCGTTGACTATGGTCGGAGATGGTAATTGTGACACCTGATACACACGCAAATTATTATGTTCGCCCGTTGTTGGCTACTGGGTGCTTACAAATGCTTTTGGAGCGGAGTAAAGATGCTAAGGAGAATGTATGAACAAAACAAACAAAACCATCACTATCGCTCGCGCCATCATCCGTATCGGTGATGCTGCCAGAAATGCTAATGATTATAGTTTGCTGGGCGCGCTGCATGAAATGGTGGAGCAATTGTCACAGCATGGTGTTAACGACACTGACGTCGATATGGATCTGCTGCTGGAATATGTCGAGGCGGCAGATGGTTGCGACTATTGCCGAGCGGGCGACGGTAAGCCAAGTGTTGACGAATTGACAACAAAAATCAATCAGCAGTTAGCGCGTCGCGGCCAGGCGCAGGTGGAGGCGAGCGACCAGTCGGTGCTGAAATTTGAGCCGCTGGTTCATCTGGTAACGGCGGCGTATGCTAAAAATGAAGGTGGTGTGACGGCTGGCCTGTCGATAGCGCTGGTCGTCAATCAGGATGGTTCGGTGGATCTGCCACGCAACCATTTTTTGAACGCAGAACTGCTCGATTATTTTGATGAAAATCGCCCAGTTAATTGGCGTTCTGTCGAGCGTGATTTGCCGTCAAAGTTGCACGGCTATCATTTGGTAGCAGGTTCGGTAGAAGTGCAGGAGATTTTGCCGCGGGAGTTGGAGGCGATGTCGTTTTAAGGGTAATGATTATTGAATCATGAAAATCTCCGTACATATTAAACCAAACTCTCGCCATCGTGAGGAAGTTGTGAAAAATGATGACGACACATTGACGGTTTATGTCAAAGCTCCAGCAATTGAAGGTCGAGCCAACGCGGCGGCTATTAAATTATTGGCAAAACATTTTAAGGTCGCATCGTCCAAAGTCAAATTAGTGCGCGGTGCAACTTCAAAATATAAGATATTTGAGATTGATTAAGTTTACGGATAAACGGCGCCCGGTGTCATATCGCCGATTAAATTTTGTACCGTTACGAATGAATATCCTTGTTGTTTGAGTGAGTCAAGAATACAAGGAACGGCATTCACGGATGTCTGATGAATATCGTGCATTAAAATCACAGCTCCGTTGCGAGCGCCAGCGACAGCCCTTGAGCAGACGATTTCGCTATTACGATCAGCCCAGTCGCGCGTATCGACAGACCAAACAACTGTCGACATTCCGCGCTGACGGAATTGCTCCAAAACTGCCCGATTAAACGCGCCGTATGGCGGACGTATGATGTTGGGTTTGGTGCCGACGGCTTGTTTTATAGCGTTATTTGTCTGGTCAATTTCGCTAGCTAGTTGCTCCGCTGAAACCTTATTTAACTCTGGATGCGACCAAGAGTGATTGCCTAATTGATGTCCGCGCGACTGCATACGACGTAACGTATTGGCGCGTGCTGAAACTTTGCTGCCGATTAGGAAAAATGTCGCCTTGGCGTCGTACTTATCCAATATATCCAACAGTTTTTCGGTGTATGGTCCAGGTCCGTCGTCAAAAGTTAAGGCAATTGTTTTATTTGCGACGGTAGGTATTGGAACTGCGGGCGCTGGTTTTGGTTTTTCTGCAGGTTTGGGGATGTTGGCGAATTTTCTCGCTGTTGGGTTTTGCAGATATTTAGAGACGGAGGAAATTGGCACGGTAATTGTCAATTCGCCGTAAGATGATGGCAGTAGCGACGCCTGACCGAGCGGCCAAGCCAACGCATTGCCGTCGTTGGTGATGATGAAATTGGACAAAGCTTCTTTATTTATGATTTCGTTTAGATCAATTTCTGGTTGCTGGCGCTGTTTGATGGTCTGAGAAATACTATTTTTGGCAGCGGATATGATTGCTTCGGCGGCTTCATCGGACTGTTCTGTAAAATCAGCCAAGCTGACAACTTCGCCAGATTTTTTGTCGAAAGTCCAAAATTGCGTCATTGATGCTGGATGCGCGCCGTTCATATCCTGCTTAATATTGACGACAACTGACAACGCTTCTGAAGTGTTGTGCGTGACTTGATAGCTAATTGTTTCGGTCATTGGCTTATCAAAAACTGTCGCCAGTAAAACCGTATTTTGAAAATCACGATCAATTTTATCAATCGACTCGCTAATCAGGCGATTTATCTTTTCATTTTCCGTGATCGGATATTCAATTGAAACTTTTTCCCGTTTGTTATCTCTGGTGACGAACTTTGAACGAATGCTAGAATATTTCGAATCGGCAAAATAATACTTTTCGTCAGAGGGCGCAGTCGTTTGTCGCGAGTGTGATTGATTGAAGAAATATATCCCAAATAGTCCTGCCGAAAATAGCAAAATCAAAAACGGTATGATAATAAATAGTTTTTTCGATTTTGGTTTTGCTTTTTTTCTCTGAATGCGCATATTATAAGTATAGCACTAGTTTGTTCTTGTTATAATTCGTAATAATTTGGAAAGGAGCTTGAATGGTGAAATCTGAATCAATTATAAAAGTCGATAAACTCGTTAAGACTTATGATGGAAATAACGTGGTCGACGGCGTGTCGTTTGAAGTTAAAAAGGGCGAAATATTTGGGATTCTTGGCCCTAACGGCGCGGGTAAAACAACAACGTTGGAAATGCTGGAAGCGCTCAGACCAATTGATGGCGGTGCGGCTACAATTGACAGCATAGATGTCGCTAAGAAACCTAAGGATATTAAGAATATAATTGGCATCCAGCTTCAGTCGACGGCTTTTTATGACAAACTGACTTTGCGTGAACAATTGAAAATGTTTGGTAGTTTATATGGTCGGACAGTTGATACCGAGGCACTGCTTGCTAAGGTTCAATTGACGGAAAAGGCTAAGAACTACGTCGAGCAACTTTCTGGCGGTCAAAAACAGCGTTTTGCGATTGCTTCGACGTTGGTAAATAATCCAAAAGTGTTGTTTCTGGACGAGCCGACCACAGGGCTTGATCCGCAGGCGCGTAGAAATTTGTGGGATTTGATTAAGGAAATTCGCGACGAGGGAATTACGATTCTCTTGACGACGCATTATATGGACGAGGCGGAATTATTATGTGATCGTCTGGCGATTATGGATAGCGGTAAGATTATCACAATTGATACGCCGCATAATCTCATTCAGCAATTATTGGCGCGCGGTTTTAAGAAGGAACAAGTTGTTGAGCAAGCCAACTTAGAGGACGTGTTTATTGATTTAACAGGAAAGGCAATTCGGGATTAACATGAAAAAATATTGGATTGGAATATTCGGGCAAGTTCGCGCTCAGCAAAAGCGTTTCGTCCGAGATAAAATGGCGCTATTTTTTACCTTCCTTTTTCCGCTGATTTTTCTATTGGTTTTTGGGTCGGTTTTTAGTAATGATTCGACCAGTTTTAATATTGCAATTGTCAACAATTCGCAGACAGAATTTGCCAAAAGTTTCGTTAAAAATGCCAAAGAAAATTCGAAGGATTCGATTCTCAAAATTAAAGACGTTAAAGATATGAATGACGCACGTGAAAAGATGAAGCGGTCGGAGCTTAACGGTATTATTGAGCTTCCAAGTGATTTTGGCACGATAAAAAATAATGGCAATCATCCTATTCCAACAGGCACTATGAATGTTATTTACTCCAAAGGTTCTGAGCAGACGGGCGGCGCGTTGGTGGCAGTGATGAATCAGATTACCAATAGTATCAATAGTCAGATGGGTCAACCTGAAGCTCCGCTTAAAGCTGTTGGTAAAGCGATTGGTGATGAGCAACTAAAATCGTTTGACTACATATTTACGGGGCTATTAACTTTCAGCTTGATAAGTATGGGTATTTTTGGTTTAGCTAATCAAATGCCGGCTGAAAAGAAGCGTGGCTCGTACCGACGCTTACGTGCAGCGCCGTTTACTTCTGGTCAATTGATTATCTCTACAGCAATTCACTATACGATTATTTCCTTGCTTAGCTTGATCATGATGGTTGTCGCTGGCGCTTTGATATTTCACTTTAATATGCGAGGCGATTGGGCGCTGTTTGTGGTTATATCTGTATTATCGGCATTCATGATGGTGGGAATAGGGCTATTGATTGCTGGCTGGTCGAAAAACGAAGACCAATCTTCCGCGTTAAGTAATTTAATTTCTTTCCCAATGATGTTTCTGTCTGGCACATTTATCCCGCTTTATCTATTTCCAGAATGGTTGCGAAGTGTTGCTCAATTTGTTCCCATAACTCCAATCACGGATGGTTTTAGGCTCATTATGACCGAGCACGCAAGTTTTATAGAAGTCTTGCCGCAATTTGGAATTATCGCAGCCTGGACTTTCGCAATTTACCTCGTGGCTATTAAATTATTTAGGTGGGAATAACTATTCAAGGATAGTAAAACAAATAGAAAAATGTTACACTTATCATAAGTGAGTGTTTGACATTTTTGATAATGGAAATGGCGTAGTTCTGCGTAACAAGTCGAATAATTATTCGACGCCGCCAGCCTTAAGAATGCTTCTTAATCCGTTTTCTCCACCGACGAATCCGCTGGTTTGATAGTCGTTAATAACCATATACGGTAAGCCATTCACGCCAAGCGACAAGGCTTTTTGTGTGTTGCTATCAATTTCTTTTTGGTGTGGTTTTTTAGTCATACAATCGGAAAATTGCGATTCATTCATGCCGACATTTTTAGCGGAAGTCAGGAAATATTCCAGTGGAAGAGCAGGGATTTTTTTCGGCACAGCAACGTTTTTTACGCCAATTCCTTTATCAAAGTAATCGCTTTTAATGCGCGGGACGATGTCGTGGGTGTACTGCCAATATTTATCTTGATCAGCAGCACAAAACGCAGCGTGAGCACCAGTTTCGGTATTGTTGGTCATCTCTTTTAATAGTGTTACTACGCGATGCTCATAACGAACTTTTCCGGATTTAATATAGTCATTTTTGAAGAACTCTGTGCTGGTTGCGGCTTCGACCTCGGCGCAAAATGAACAAAAATAGTCAGTATAATCAATGAACACGTTTTTCGCGTCAGCGGATCCTTGCGACATTTTTTCGTTCCACGGTTTATTATCGCCAATGTGACGATTCGGCGGGCGATTGACAATTCCATAAATAAACAAAGCTACAATTCCCACGATTACAATTCCCGAAAGAACCCAAATAAGCGCTATGCCTGATGATTTTTGTCGATTCATATTTTCTCCTGTTTAGATAATTCTGTGTACATAAAAATAATTTGACCTGATTTATATAGCGAGAATAAACTGAGCAGTAAAGCTAACAAAAGGACTATTATGTTGGCGATATTTGCGGCGGTAGCAGCAGCAGCTCCTGAGAAAAATAAGGTTACAATTGACAAGATTAGTGACGTTCCGCAGGGGACGCAGCCAAGTCCGATCGTTGCGGCAATTGACGCAATTCCGCTTAGTCCGACTTGTCGAGATACAGTTTTTTCATTGTCGCGATTATTCTTTGCTGTAAAAATTACAGCGGCGATCGATACACCTTGAAGAATTGACACTATCATAAGCAGCGCGCCATTTGGTGAAGTGAAACTTTGTTTGAATACGTCTATAATCATCGAGCCGAGCAGCGAGATTTTATCGAGAATTGGCAGACGCGACATCATTAGCGGCCCGTAAAAATTGGCGTTGATTGCGAAATAAATTACCACGGCGAAGGCGACGGTCGCGACAATTGTTATTAGGAAATATTTCGGTAAACCAAGCATTCTGCCGACTCCTAAAATTGCTGATTTGACAGTTAGTTTGTAGTACTTGTCGTTGTAATTCATTGTGGTAGTTGTGCTATAAAGTTTGCTGGTGTGTTATTGCGATCTCTTTTTAGTTCGTAAATAACCTTTGTTGGCCATGGAATACTATCGATTTTGAAGTATTTTTGTAAATGTGGCAAATAGGTTTCATCGAATTCATTCTGCGACTGTGTTATTTTGTAACCGTGTGGCGCGCAAATCCATTTGTGAATAAGGTGATCCACGATAACGTACGATTCTTTTGATTCGCGTTCAAGTGAATCTAGCCCCCAAACCGCGTGAAACATGATTTCGTAAATAGTTTGGCTATTTGCCTTGTAGGTGTACGGAGTGATAGGACTATCATTGTCGTCGCAAACTATAGTAAGCATGCTAATCACTGAATTTTTAACAAGCGCTTCGACCCATGTGTAAACTTCATCGTTAACGTCTCCGGATGCTACTTTGATAGACGTGACTAGGTTTGGCGTATCGCTGGGACCCCAATCGCGGATGATAATGACGCCGTCGGGCTTGAGTGCTCTATCTAGCATTGCGAATGTTTTAGTGCGCTCAGGTCGAGATAGATAGCTCATCAATTCGTGAAATACACTAGACATGTAGATGATGTCGAATTCATCTTCGATGTTTTCAAGTTGTTCTTTAGTGATGAAATCAATGTTATTTTCTTGAAGTTGAGATTGAACAATTTGTGAAACATCATAGGCTACGTAGTGAGTTCCTGTTTGCGTCACTTGTTTGATGAATTCTGGCGAGAAACCAGAACCAAAATCAAGCAATTTAATGTTCTTACCAAGGTGTTTTTCGATGGCTCCGAATTTGGATGACGCTGTTTGGTTCATCCGCTCTTGATAGGTTTTGTTGGTATGATTTTCCAAGTGCTCGCTGCGAATTTGGCTCATGTATCTATTATACGATATTCGTAAAGGCAATTCGATCATCCACTGCAGCAACTTTTACCGTATCTCCGTCATGAATTCGCCCGTCGATCAGTTCGAGTGCCAAAGGATCAAGCACGCGTTTTTGAATCAAACGCTTAAGTGGTCGAGCGCCGAAACTCGGGTCGTAGCCGTCTCGCGCCAACATATCACGAACGCTATTGTCAAAATTCAGCGTTATGTCGCGACTGTCTTTAACTTGGCAAACAACTTTTTCTAATTGCACGTCAACAATCGCACGCATCGATTCAGGGTGAATGCGATCAAAAATCACGATGTCGTCAATTCGGTTTAAGAATTCTGGGCGGAAATGACCACGAAGTGTTTCTAAAATTTGATTATCGAGCGAGCTAATGTTGTCGCCCGTGTAGTCCATAATCATTTGCGATCCGACGTTGCTGGTCATGATAATAATGGTGTTGCTAAAGTCAATCGTTCGTCCTTGTCCGTCCGTCAATCGCCCGTCGTCCAAAACTTGTAATAGCACGTTAAATATGTCGGGGTGCGCTTTTTCGATTTCGTCAAACAAAACCACGCTATATGGACGTCGTCTAACGGCTTCCGTCAATTGACCGCCTTGATCGTAACCGACATATCCTGGAGGCGAACCGATCAATCTGGCTACGGCGTGGCGTTCCATATATTCACTCATGTCAATTCGAATCATGGCGTGCTCGTCGTCGAATAATTCACGGCATAAACTACGTGCGACTTCTGTTTTTCCTACGCCAGTAGGGCCGAGGAATAGGAATGAGCCAATCGGTCGATTAACATCGCCGAGTCCAGCACGTGACCTACGAATGGCGCTCGCTACAGCTGCCACAGCACGATCTTGTCCGATGACTTGGCGGTTGATCGATTCTTCCAATTTGGTCAATTTGCTGGATTCACTTTCCATCAATCGCTCCACCGGAATTCCGGTCCAACGCGCTACCACGCCAGCGATATCGTCAGGTGTAACTTCTTCGCGGAGTAATCGGTCGTGAGCTGGAATTGCCGCTAGCTCCTCGCGGGCGCTTGCTAATTTTTTCTCCAGCTCCGGCAAATCGCCATATTTAATGCGGCTAGCGGTGGCTAAGTCTGCGTCGCGTTCAGCAATTTCTAATTGTGAGCGCAGATTGTCCATTTTTTCGGTAGCCGTGTTGACGGTTTGCAAAATGTCTTTTTCGTGTTGCCATTTTTTATCAATCACTTCGGCTTTTGCGCGAATCTCGGCAATTTGCTCCTTGATTTCATCTTTGCGAATATTGGCGTGGTCGGATTTGTCTTTTTTTAGCGCCGCTTCCTCGATTTCCAGTTGCAAGCGTCTATTGTTCAAACGATCTAGTGCAATTGGCACGCTTTCTAATTGCATTTTGAGCGAGCTGGTTGCCTCATCAAGCAGGTCGACTGCTTTGTCTGGCAAGAATCGGTCAGGCAAATACCTGGTGGACAATCTGGCGGCTGCCACGATTGCGTCGTCAGCGATTTTTACTCCGTGATGAATTTCGTATTTTTCCTTCAATCCGCGCAAAATGGCAACAGTGTCGTCAAAACTCGGTTCGCCAACGTAAACTGGCTGGAATCTTCGCTCTAAGGCGGCATCTTTTTCGACATATTGACGATATTCAGCGAGTGTCGTCGCGCCAATCATATGCAATTTTCCGCGAGCCAGCGCCGGCTTTAACATATTGCCCGCGTCCATGCTACCTTCGCTTTTTCCAGCGCCAACCATGGTGTGAATTTCATCGACAAAAAGAATAATCTCACCGGCCGCATCTTCTACTTCTTTCAAGACGGCTTTCAATCGATCTTCAAATTGTCCACGGAAACTAGCGCCCGCCAAAAGACTGGAAATTTCCAGAGAAATTAGCCGCTTGTCCTTCAGTGAAGCGGGAACGTTGCCTTTGACAATTCGCTGCGCCAACGCCTCAACAATTGCGGTTTTACCAACTCCTGGCTCACCGATGAGAACGGGATTGTTTTTAGTGCGGCGACTTAAAATCTGCATAGTGCGTCGAATTTCTTCATCTCGACCGATCACTGGATCGAGTTTGCCTTCGCGTGCTAGCGCCGTTATATCTGTACCGAACTTTTCGAGTGGTTTAGTTGTTTCTTCTTGATTCATGTTTGGTGGCATAAAATCCTCCTTTTGGTTTTTAGTCCTAATTTGTTGCGCCCCGGCAAAAGACAGAATGGTGAGATTTGATGTAGTTATCATAACAAATTAGCACTCTCAGTGCAAGAGTGCTAATAAAATAAATAGTTATTTTGTGATATGTTAAGTGTATGAATATTCTTGTCACTGGTGGCGCTGGATATATCGGCAGTCACACTATCATCGAATTATTATCATCAAATCATAACGTAGTGGTGGTCGATAATTTATCAAATTCATCCGTCGAGAGTCTGAGGCGAGTTGAAGAAATCACCGGTCAATCAATACCGTTTCACGAATTCGATTTATGTGATCGTCAGCGACTATCAGAATTATTTAAGTCTGAGAAAATTGATGCTGTAATTCATTTTGCTGGGTTGAAGGCGGTTGGTGAATCGGTTGAAAAGGCGCTTCTTTACTATAAAAATAACCTTGAAAGTACGTTGGTTTTGCTTGATGTGATGCAAGAATTTGGCGTGAAGAAATTGGTGTTTTCTAGTTCGGCAACAGTTTACGGCGACCCAGCTCGATTGCCAATTACCGAAGATATGCCGTTGTCTGCCACAAATCCATACGGTCAAACGAAGTTGATGATTGAGCAAATGCTCCGCGATATTTCTGCAACGAATCAAGATTGGCAATTTACGTCTCTTCGCTATTTTAATCCAGTTGGCGTGCATCCGAGTGGTCGCATCGGGGAAGATCCTTCGGGAATTCCAAATAACCTTCTGCCATTTGTGTCACAAGTCGCTGTTGGTAAGCGAGAACATTTGAGCGTTTTTGGTGACAATTATGACACTCCAGATGGAACTGGCGTGCGTGATTATATTCACGTGGTTGATTTGGCAAAGGCTCACGTGGCAGCTCTGGAGAATTTAGGCCGACCGAACGAGTATAAAGTCTATAATATTGGCACTGGTCGTGGTACTTCGGTTTTGGAATTAGTGAAGGCGTTTGAGAAAGCGTCTGGTTGCGATATTCCATATCAAGTTACGCCACGTCGAGCGGGTGACATTGCGGCGTGCTATGCAGACCCAGGATTGGCAGAAAAAGAACTAGGTTGGCGAGCAGAATTGACAATTGAAGATGCTTGCCGCGATGCTTGGAATTGGCAAAGCAATAACCCAAACGGCTACAATGGCTAATTGCCAGATTTGGTGAAAATCTTATTTTCGTAATAAGCGGAACGTTTGGAAAGTTCTGAATTTAAGTTTTCAATTCCGCCGTATTGTTCGACCAAGGTTTTCTTCCCAGAAAATAAGTTTGTGCCCAGACCTAATCGGTCGCCGTCAATTTTAACTCCCAACGCCGCCAAAGTTGACGGATACATATCGAATGTCGTGAATTGACGGTTCTTTGAGTGGCTAGTCGAAATAGCTGGATTTATAAACGTGTTGTAAATGGTTCGCTG
Source organism: Candidatus Nanosynbacter sp. TM7-076 (assembly GCF_022828325.1). Classification (GTDB taxonomy): domain Bacteria; phylum Patescibacteriota; class Saccharimonadia; order Saccharimonadales; family Saccharimonadaceae; genus Nanosynbacter. The sequence continues at coordinate 258,953 of NZ_JAJQJS010000002.1, read as the reverse complement.
ATAATTAGTTCCGCCAATTTTTTCGTCGTAGTATGAAGTCTGCATTCCTAAATGGTCTCCAGAAATGACAATTGTGGTGTTTTCATAAAATGGCTGAGATTTAACCCAATTGACGAATGCGGCGACCTGTTTTGAGGAGCAAGCGTGAACATTGTCGTATTGATTGCTGAAGGTTTTGGCGCATGTTTCATCCAAATAGCCATCGGTAAAATGTGTGTCGGCGGTCAATAATTGTAAGTTAAATGGCTTGTCTGATGCCGCCAAGCGCGAAGCTTCTTCGCGGGCAAATTGGAATAATTTTTTATCTTCATAGCCCCACCAGACCTTGTAATCTTCGGAGATTTTTCCGTGTTTTTTGGCGTAATTGTAATCTTCGATATTGAAATTGCCGTGCTGAGTTAATAATTTATCGCGTCCGCCAAAACTTGCTTCAGAGCCCATAACAAACGTTTGATTATAGCCTTGTTTTTCTAAAATCTCACCAATACTATAAGCGCCTGGCAAAAACCTCTTAAATTCGCCAAGTGCATTATGGTCGCGTCCGCCAACCAAGTTTTCCTTTAGCGGAACACCAGCAGATTGTGCAGCCATTCCTGCCACGGTCCAGCCAGTGTTTGTTGCAGGCAAGGCGCCGCCGACACCGGATGCTTTGTTTGAGAATGAGGTATTTTTTAACGCCAATTCTTCCAGCTCTGGAATGATGGAGGTTTCGGAGCTGCCGCCATTAGCCTTTGACGCCAAAGTGTTTTCCATTGACTCCATATAAATGTATATCAAATTACGCTTTTTCTCTGGAAATGTTAACTTGGCGGTTTTTGGATTGACATAATTTTCTTCGTATAATTTGGTCGATTGGGTCAGGGCATAAATATAGTTAGGGATGCCGAAACTTTGAATCAGAAGGACGATCGCAATTAAAAACATACTCAGCGAGTAAATTGCTTGATTTCGTAATCTCAAAAACGGCAAAGTGAGTTTTCGTGATGATTTGATTTTTTTCAAGCAAAAGGCGATCATGTGATTGATAAAAGAGATCGATTTGTCGAACATTGGGATTAATAAGGCGCCGAATAATAGGAAAACCAGTGGAAGATTTTGCAGGACGGCCGACCATAAATTGTCAGATTTGCCACCAGCTAATCCGTTAACAAAATAAAAAATTATCTCGTCGATTTGCGAATTTTTAAAGACGATATATTTATAGCGCGCCGCAATTAAGCAAAATGCCGCCAAAAAAAGCAAAATGATTGATATTGATTTAATCCAGAAACGTTTGGTAAATTTAATTTTTCTCACTATTCTATTATATCACTTACGTTTTTTGCGGATGAAGGGGTATAATAAAAGCATGAGCAAGAATAAGACGCGCACATTCGGAATTAGCTGGTGGATTGGGCTGGTTTTATTTGCCGGGATGATTTGTTTGATGTTGGGCGATATTTTACATCGAGATGGTGTAATTGGCTCAAAAACTGATGTTTTGGTGATGGGTACGAATGCTGGATTTAAGCCGTTTGAATATATTGATAATAATCAAGTGGTTGGTTTTGATGTTGATCTGGCGAGGGAAATTGCTAAAAGTTTGGGCAAAGATTTGAAGGTCGAAGATATGTCGTTTGATGGACTACTTCCGGCGCTGGATAGTGGGCAAATTGATATGGTGGCGGCTGGAATGACAGTGACGCCTGAGCGAGAAAAAAATGCGTTGTTTTCGGATCCGTATTATTCGGCGTCACAGAGAATAATTGTTAAAAAGGGTAGTCTGATTCGTAATAAATATCAATTGCCAGGGCGAAAAATTGGCGTGCAATTAGGTACCACGGGTGATACTTTGGCGTCTAAAATTGCTGGCGCATCAGTCACGCAATTCCAAACCGCGCCGAGTGTTTTGCAGGAATTAAGTTCGGGAAAAATTGAAGCGGTTATTCTGGACGACGCTCCCGCAAAGCAGTACTCGGCTGGATTTTCTGACTTAGAAATCTTACCGGGCGCGCTCAGCGATGAAAGTTATGCGATTGCTATTAAAAAGGACAATAAAGACCTCTTAGAAAAGGTTAATAAAGAAATTGCCAAGATGAAAAAAGATGGTCGCTATGAAAAGCTGATCCGCAAATATTTTGGTGAGGAGGCTAAATCGTGAATTTTTGGGAAGTGATTTTTGGCGGCGGTCGATGGCTATTTTTATGGCATGGATTAGAGGTGACACTGGTTTTGACTGTGTTGTCGCTTATTTTAGGGTCGGCAATTGGCGTACTTGTTGCCCTGATGCGCACGTCGAATTTACGACCATTTGGCAGGATGAAAACAAGCAGACTCGCGAACTTTAATCCGCTGGCTAGTCTGGGAAAAATTTATGTCGATATTATTCGCGGCACGCCACTTTTGGTTCAGCTATTGATTATGTATTACGTAGTTTTTGGGTCGTATCAATTTATGCCGAAGATTTTTGTGGCGGCGGTAGCGTTTGGGATAAATAGCGGCGCGTACATTGCTGAGATTATTCGTGGCGGAATTCAGAGTATTGACAAGGGTCAAATGGAAGCGGCTAGGTCTTTGGGTCTGAGCAATTGGCAAGCAATGCGGCTGGTTATTTTGCCGCAAGCAATGAGAAATTCGTTGCCAGCGTTGATTAGTGAATTTATCGCGCTATTAAAGGAAACTTCGGTTGTTGGTTGGATTGGTCTGAATGATATTATGCGTGGCGCGGACAATATTCGTTTTCAAACGGCGACAGCTTTTCAATCGCTATTTGCCGCTGCGGCGATGTACTTAATTTTGACGGCGATTTTTACGCGAGTAATGGCGCGAGTAGAAAGGAAATTGAAACATGACGATGATCAGCGTTAAAAACTTGAAAAAAACGTTCGGCACAAATCGAGTTCTTCGCGATATTGACGTGGAAATTGAAGAAGGCGAGATTGTCGTGGTGGTTGGCTCGTCTGGTTCAGGCAAGTCGACATTCTTGCGTTGCCTGAACTTACTGGAAGAGCCGACTTCGGGTGAGATTATTGTTGATGGAGTGAAAATTACTGATCCACGCGTGAACTTGAATGCGTTGCGTCAAAATATTGGCATGGTTTTTCAGCAATTTAATCTGTTCCCGAATTTGAGTGTGATTGAAAATATTAAATTAGCTCCGAAAAAACTGCGTAAATTTTCAGATCAAAAAGCGACAAAATTGGCGCGAAGTTTATTGGACGATGTTGGATTATTAGACAAAGCGGACGCTTCGCCGAATAGTTTGTCTGGCGGTCAAAAACAGCGAGTAGCAATTGCGCGGGCGCTAGCGATGGAGCCGAAAATTATGCTTTTTGACGAGCCGACTTCAGCGTTAGACCCAGAGATGATTGGCGAAGTTTTGGACGTGATCAGAAAAGTTGCCAAAAAGGGAATGACGATGGTAATCGTGACGCACGAGATGAAATTCGCCCGTGAAGTCGGGACTAGGATGATTTTCTTAGACAAGGGCGAAATTATCGAAAATGGCACGCCAGCCCAGGTAATGGATCACCCGAAAACTGAACGTGCCAAAAAATTCTTCGCTAAATAGTCTAAGCGGCCCAGCTATAATTCGCTTAGAACTGGAACTTCCGTCAATTTGTTAACCAGCTGGCCCAGATCAACCTCTGTCAGATAACTCGGTAAAATTCGCGTCGTTTTCGGATCGACAAAGCCGCACTTGGTCACTTCCTCGACGCCGTGCGATGTTTGCTCCAAGTCAATGTGCTGGTAATCTTGCCAGTTGGTGATGAGGAAGAAAAATTCCAATTGCTCGTTCGAGCCATGCGCTGATTGTTCGCCCGATTCGGCGAATTGTTGTATAAATAATAACTTACCGATTTCTGGCTCAACACCTGTTTCTTCAATCATTTCTCGGCGTAGACCGTCGAGCAAGCTTTCGCCCATTTCCAAGCCGCCGCCTGGTGTACACCAAAAATTACGCCCTTTGCCATTATTGGCGGTCAATTGTTGGCAGAAAATTTCGCCGTTTTCATTGATAATAATTCCGCGTACGTTTACTCTTCGTCGCATAAAACCTCCTTTGATTGCTAATAGCCAGAGGTCCAATTAGTCTGAACGTACGCCCAATAATTTCATGGTCGGGGTGACTGGATTTGAACCAGCGACCTCACCGTCCCGAACGGTGCGCGCTACCGAGCTGCGCCACACCCCGACGCTAAAAACAGTATAAAACTAACAGATATTTTTGTCCAATTGTAATTATTAGAATGGAATCGACTAGTCCTCAAATGATATAATATAAGATGGACTTAGAGCGTAAAGGACTATAAATGAAACATATTTTACGAATTTTTAGAGACTATTGGCTGCTGTTTATCATCTTGATTGGATTCACGTATGGCGTTGTGATGGCGAATTTGTGGCTGCCGGATAAAATGTCGGAAATTGTCAATAACGGCATTATTAAACAAGATATGTCGGCGATTTGGAATAATGGCTTGATGATGATTTTGGTGACGGCGGCTGGTGGGTTTTGTTCAATTGTCGTGGGTTTTTTGGCGGCGCGAATTGCTACGGGAATGGCGCAGAAATTGCGATTGAAATTGTTTGAACGAATAGAAAGTTTTTCTTTGGCGGATTTTAACAAGTTTTCTACGGCGTCGCTGATTACGCGCTCAACGAATGATATTCAGCAGATTCAAACAACGTCAATAATGCTGCTGAGACTGGCATTAATGGCACCGATCATGGCAATTGGCGGTCTGCAAAAAGCCATGAATAATGCGCCCGATTTAAGCTGGATTATCGCTTTGGCGGTGTTTATTTTGCTCGTGGTGATCGCTACGCTATTTACGATTGCCGTACCTAGGTTTAAGAAATTGCAGACTCTGGTGGATAAACTTAATTTGGTGGCGCGGGAAAATTTGGTTGGACTGAAAGTTATTCGTGCGTTCCATAACGAGAAGATTGAGCAGAAAAAATTCCAAGAAGCTAACGTGGAATTGAACAGGATGAATTTATTTGTGAACCGTTTGATGATGTTGCTTGATCCGATAATGACTTTAGTGATGAACTTTTCGAGCGTGGCAATTGTGTGGTTTGGTGCGCATTTGATAAGTAGTGGCAATTTGCAAATTGGTAATATGATGGCGTTTTTGGAATACGCGATGCAGGTGATAATCTCGTTCTTACTGCTGTCAATGGTGTTTATTATGGTGCCGCGAGCCGCCGTATCAGTGCGTCGAGTCGGAGAAGTTTTGGATACTTTGCCATCAATTATTGACCCGAAGTCGCCGAAAAAATTGCCAAAAGATGCCAAGGGAAAAATTGAATTTAAGGACGTTACGTTTACTTATCCTGACGCGGATTTGCCGGTGCTTTCGGATATTAATTTTGTAGCCGAACCTGGTCAGACAACGGCGTTTATTGGTAGTACTGGCTCGGGAAAATCGACGCTGATAAATTTAATTCCTCGTTTCTATGATGTTTCGGCGGGGCAGATTTTGCTTGATGGCGTGGATATTAGGAGTCTGAAATTGGAAGATTTGTCTGGTCAAATTGGTTACGTGCCGCAAAAGGGCGTGTTGTTTAGCGGGACGGTTGCTAGTAATATCAAATACGGTAACGCTGAGGCTGATGATGAGTTGGTTGAAAAAGCGGCTAAAATTGCCCAGGCGGAAGAATTTATTAGCGAGTTAAAAAATGGTTATAAAAGTGAAATCGCTCAGGGCGGTAGCAATGTTTCTGGTGGTCAGCGCCAGCGTTTGTCGATTGCGAGGGCTATTGCGGTTGAGCCGAACGTTTACATTTTTGACGATTCGTTTTCGGCGCTTGATTTTAAGACGGACGCGAAGTTGCGGGCTGCGCTTGCGAAGGAAACTAAGAATAAAACTGTGCTAATTGTCGGTCAGCGAATTAATACGATTATGAATGCCGATAAAATTATTGTGCTTAATGAGGGAAAAATTGTTGGTCAGGGAACGCATCAGGAATTGATGAAAGATTGTGAAGTTTATCAAGAAATTGCCGCTTCGCAACTCTCGGAAGACGATTTGCAGAAAATGTCTATTGCTGCGAAAGGAGTGTTGTAATGTCTAGGCAAACCACGAAAAAGCGACAGCAGGTACGAATGGGCGGTCCGATGGGCGGAATGGGCGCTGGCGAAAAGGCTAAAGATTTCAAGGGAACGGTCAAGAAGCTGATCAAATATTTGTCGGATTTTCGATGGCAAATGTTGATGGTGTTGGTCTTTGCAATTGGGAGCACGATTTTTGCGATTGCCAGCCCGAAGATTTTAGGCGGCGCGACGAATCAAATTGTTGATGATTACGCCAATATGAAAGCCTACGAGGTGATCACTAGCAAATTGCCAAAGGGCGTTTCTTTACCGGCGGGAACTACTGGCGCGGATGTTTTGAACCGATTGCCGAATAAGTCGGAGATTGAAAAACAGATTCCATCCGGCCAGCTCGAATCGATTAAAAAGTTAGATCTTAGTCGGCGTCCAGAATTTCATTTTGACGCTATTTGGCGAATAATTATTTTGCTAGTCGGAATGTATGTGTTGAGTGCAATTTTTCGCTATATTCAAACGTGGATAATGACTCAGGTGACGCAAACCGTAACTTTCAGAATGCGACAACAATTGTCCGAAAAAATAAATCGCTTGCCGCTGAGTTATTTCGATAAGCAAACTTACGGCGAGGTTCTTAGTCGCATAACTAATGACGTTGATACGATTAGCCAAACGCTAAATCAGAGTTTGTCGCAAATTGTAACTTCAACGGTTACGGTACTGGGAATTTTGGTGATGATGTTTTCGATTAGCTGGCAGATGTCGCTAGTTGCGCTGCTGGTGCTTCCGCTGGCGGGCGGTGTGATTACGCTGATTGCAAAGAGCTCGCAAAAACAATTCTTACGCCAGCAAACGCAGCTTGGCGAACTTAACGGACACATTGAAGAAATGTATGGTGGGCATCAAGTGATGCGCGTCTTTAACGGTCAGAAAAAATCGATTGCTAAGTTTTCTAAGATCAATAATCGGCTTCAGGAGAGCGCTTGGAAGGCTCAGTTCTTTTCTGGCTTGATTCACCCGATTATGAATTTCATTGGCAATATTGGCTACGTTGCTATGACAATTTTGGGCGGTTGGCTAGCGATTAATGGTCGGCTAAAAATCGGCGATATTCAGGCGTTTATTCAGTATGTCGATCAGTTCAATCAGCCGCTGGTTCAGGTTGCTAATATCGCTAATATTTTGCAATCGACAGCTGCTGCCGCCGAGCGAGTGTTTGAGTTTTTGGACGAGCCAGAAGAAGCGGTTGAACCGAATAACTTGGTAAAATTGTCTAACGTAAAAGGCGAAGTTGAATTCGACAACGTCGTCTTTGGTTATAAGCCAGACCAGACTATCATCAAAGGTTTGTCGGCGCATATTAAGCCAGGTCAGCGCGTAGCGATTGTTGGTCCGACTGGCGCTGGTAAAACGACGCTGGTTAACTTGCTAATGCGATTTTATGAGATTAATAGCGGTTCGATTAAAATTGACGGCGTGGATATTCGTAAGATGAAACGTAGCGATGTGCGTCAAATGTTTGGCATGGTGCTGCAGGATACGTGGCTATTTAATGGCACGATTCGTCAGAATTTGATGTATGGCAATCTAAAAGCCACCGAAGAAGAGATGGTAAAAACCGCCAAAGAAGCGCACGTTGATCATTTTGTGCGGTCGCTATCGGGCGGCTATGATATGGTCTTGGGCGAGGAGGCTGCTAATATTTCCCAGGGAGAAAAGCAGTTGCTGACAATTGCTAGGGCGATGCTAGAAAAGGCGCCAATGTTGATTCTGGATGAGGCCACCAGCTCGGTCGACACCCGTACTGAAGTCCTCATCCAAAAAGCTATGGATAAGTTGATGCAGGGCAAAACCAGTTTCGTCATTGCCCATCGGTTGAGCACCATTCGCGACGCTGATCTGATCTTGGTCGTCCGTGACGGCAACATCATCGAGCAAGGCAAGCACGACGAACTGCTGAAGCAGGGCGGCTTTTATGCTGAGCTTTATAATAGCCAGTTTGCTGAGTAGTTGACTACTACTTTTTATATAGTGATATTTTTGTAGCCTTTGGTACGTGCAGTTCAAAATCAATATTAGTTTTCTGGACAATTTCATAATAAGGCGGAATTGATGGGTTTTTCGGAAGTTCAATTATTTTTCCGTCGTTAAATAATTGTCCTTGTCGATAGACATTGTGGATAAACGGCACATTTGGTTTTGTTTTTCTCAAGCGATATAACGCTGATTCATGCCGTGTTTCGCCATCTGTAACAACTTTGGGCTGCGTATGCCATTGTCCCATAATACATAATGTTGGTAGAGAGTCGTCAATTCCGAGGATATTTTTAGCTAGTTGTTTTTCTCGTTCCTGCGGGCTTGGTGGTATGATGGCATCCTCATCTAAATTGTCAAAAAATGTATCAATAAAAACGAGCTCTTTAAGTTGATTTTGCTGCAGAAGAATTGCTATCGTTTTTATCATCTCAAGAGATAGAACGCTTAAGTCAAAAAGGTCTTCATCAACTAAGGAAAAATCGTAAGAGCCGGTCGTTACTGAATTGATGAAGTTGGATACGGCGGGGCTGGCTTCAATGGCCAATCGTTTTACGCCAAGTTTCTTAACCAGAGTATAGATGACGTCGGCATTTTCTTTTATGCCGTGAATTTCGCCATATACAATTATGTTTGATTTTCGCAATGTGAATTGAAACGAATTTAGCTGTCTTATGTCCAGTTGTTTCGGTAAAAATGTTTTGATAATATCGTGATTATTCATAGGTGCTAATTGATAGTTTACTTCATAAAACCGTAAATATATAGAGCCACGTCGTTGATAATTTGTCGATATTTGGCGAACTATTTATAATTAAGTCATGAATATCGCAGACCAACTCCTCACTAAATACCCGATCATTTCTGACCAAGTCGACATTAAAGAGCTTGGTGCGCTTTTGAGAGAGTTGGAGAAAACTTTACGCCGTGGCGCCACTGGAAATATTGTGGAGTTTGGCTGTTATGTTGGCACAACTAGTTTGTTTATTCGCCGACTGCTGGACGCTTATGATTTTACGGGCGAGTTTCACGTTTACGATTCGTTTGCGGGATTGCCAGAAAAAACCCAGAAGGATAATAGCGCTGCGGGTGATCAATTTAAGGCTGGCGAGTTATTAGCGCCGCGTAAGACGTTTGTCCAGAATTTTAAGAAGGCGGGATTGAAGTCGCCGATTATTCATAAAGGCTGGTTCTCTGATTTTACTGCTGATGACGTGCCGGAAAATATTATGTTTGCGTTTTTTGATGGCGATTTTTATGAGTCAATTGTCGATTCTTTTCGGGTTTGTGAAAGTAAGTTTAACGAAGACGCGATAATTATTGTTGATGATTACGTAAATGAAGCTCTGCCAGGCGCCGCAAAAGCCACTGATGAATGGCTGAAGGTTAATCGACAATTCACGGTCAGAACTGAAGCTAGTCTGGCAATCATCTCCTCTTGCCCAAAAACATAAACGTGTTACAATTAAAACATCACTAATATAAACAGGGGAGGGTTGTGATGGACGAACCAATTCACATAACGTCTGAAATAGGAAAACTTAAGACCGTTCTATTGCATCGGCCAGGTGAAGAGCTGGAGAATTTGACGCCAGACTATCTGACCGATCTTTTATTTGACGATATTCCATATCTGAAAGTGGCGCAGGCTGAACACGATGCTTTTGCGGAAGCATTGAGAAGTCGTGGAATCGAAGTTTTGTATCTGGATCAATTGGTCGCTGAGGCGATTAACACAGATCAACTGCGTGAACAATTTGTCGATGAAATGTTGGCTGCTTCTAAGCAGGATTCACGCCGTGTCACTCAAACATTGCGCCAATTCTTGTTGGACTTGCCAACTCACGCTATGATCCGCAAGATTATGGCTGGTGTTCGCAAGGATGAAATTACTTTGCCTCCAGATCAGTATCAGCAACTTCATAATATGATCGAGAAAAATCGTTATCCGTTCTATCTCGATCCAATGCCAAACCTATACTTTACACGCGACCCAGCTGCCGCAATTGGTAACGGTTTGACAATCAATAAGATGCACTGGACGGCTCGTCGTCGTGAATCGCTATTTATGCGCTACATCATCGACCACCATCCACGCTTTGCTAATCGTGCGCCAGTTTGGTACAACCGCACAGAGAAATTCTCAATGGAAGGCGGCGACGAATTAATATTAAGCGATAAGGTTATGGCAATTGGTGTTTCAGAGCGAACAACTGCTGAGGCAATTGAAAAGATGGCAACCAAATTGTTTGCTGGCTCGAAATTCGAGAAAGTCATTGCTATGGAGATTCCAAAATCTCACGCCTTTATGCACCTAGACACCGTGTTTACGATGATCGATCGTGATAAGTTTACGATTCACCCAGAAATTCGCGACCATGGCGGCAGGATGAATTGTTTTATTTTGGAGAAGGTTGAAGGTCAGCCATTCCCACGAATTACACACGAAACAGACCTGGAACACGTCTTGAGAGTTGCGCTGGGCTTGCCAAGTGTTACGTTGATTGAGTGTGGCGGTGGTGATCCGATTGCTGCTGCTCGTGAGCAGTGGAATGACGGTTCAAACACTTTGGCGATTGCGCCGGGTGTTGTGGTGACTTATGATCGCAACTACGTAACTAACCAGAAATTGCGCGAAAACGGTATCGAAGTTATTGAAATTAGTGGTGCTGAGCTTGGACGCGGTCGTGGCGGTCCACGCTGTATGAGTATGCCGCTAGTACGAGAGGATGTATTCTAATGGCTCAGAGTTTGAAAGGACGATCGCTATTAACTTTGAGCGATTATACCGCTGAAGAGATTCGCTTGCTGTTAGATACAGCTCGTGAATATCGTCGATTGAAATATGCCGGCATTCCGCACCGAATTCATGAGGGTAAAAACGTGGCATTGCTATTCGAAAAGGCTTCAACGCGAACGCGCTGCGCATTTACGGTAGCTGCTAATGACCTTGGAGTTGCGCCAGAATACCTCGGTAAAGATGATATTCAATTGGGTAAGAAAGAGACGGTTGAAGATACCGCTAAGGTTTTGGGCCGAATGTTTGACGGAATTGAGTTCCGCGGTTTTGATCACGCGACCGTTGAGGAATTGGCGCGTCACGCTGGCGTTCCAGTATGGAATGGATTGACCGATAAGTTCCATCCAACGCAGATTTTGGCTGACTTCATGACGATTGAAGAACATGTCGGAAAATTGAAGGGAACTAAGCTGGTGTTTGTTGGCGATGGTCGCAACAATATGGCGAACTCGTTGATGATCGGCTCAGCTATTATGGGACTTGATTTTCGTATTTTGGCACCTCGTGAATTGCATCCAGAGCAAGCTTTGGTCGATAAAGCAAATCATTTTGCCAGGTCAAGCCACGCACGTATTACCATCACTGACAACTTCGAAGAAGCTTTGCGTGGTGCCGATGTGATTTACACGGACGTTTGGGTTTCAATGGGCGAAGAAGACAAGTTTGCTGAACGCATTAACCAATTGCGACATTTCCAAGTTAATCGCCAGATGATTAATCTGACAGGAAATCCTGAGGTCAAGTTTATGCACTGCTTGCCGGCATTCCATGACGCATTGACGATTACTGGAAAGAAGATTCAGGAAGATTTCGGTTTAGATTCAATGGAAGTGACGGATGAGGTGTTCCGCTCGCCACATTCGATAGTTTTTGATCAAGCGGAAAATCGTATGCATACAATCAAGGCCGTGATGGCTTTGACATTGTAGTTGTTGTCGTAATGAGGAGGTTAAGGAGGCTCCGAGGCAATGGTAGAAAAAATTAAAAAAGCAAAGCAGAAGCTTCGATCACCGTCGGCGTTTACTATTTTGTTTGTCGTGATCATCGTTATGGCGGCATTGACGTGGGTTGTTCCTTCTGGACTATATAAGACGAACGAAGATGGCGATCGTATAGCTAATTCGTATCACGTAGTCGACAAAGATCGAACCGCCACGGAAGAAAAAGACGGTAAAAAGGAAGAGGTCAAAAAACACGATCAGCAGGGTTTGTGGGACGTCTTTACTGCACCTATTAAAGGTATGTCAGACAAGCTTGATGTCATCGTCTTCGTGATGGTGCTTGGTGGATTCTTAGGCGTCACCATGAAAACTGGTGCGCTTGACGCTTCTCTTGGCGCACTGCTCCGAAAGATGAAGGGCAAGGAAAAGTGGCTCATCCCGATTCTGATGATTCTCTTCGCTATCGGTGGTACAACTTACGGCATGCAGGAAGAAACCGTGGCGTTCTACGCGCTCGTCATACCGATGATGATTGCTGCTGGCTATAATGCCATGACTGGTGTGATGGTGATTGTGCTGGGTGCTGGTACTGGTGTGCTTGGTTCGACAATCAACCCATTCTCTACTGGTGTTGCGGCAAAAACCGCAGACGTGAAATTGGGTAGCGTTATTCCAATAATGTCTATCATCTTAGTACTTTGTTTGATTGCCGCAATTGTCTTTACTATGCGTTACGCCGCAAAAGTTAAGGCCGGCAAGTACAAAGAAGATGTTCGCTATAAGCCAGCTACGGCTGCTCTCGACACGACAAACGTACCAAAATTCACTGGTCCACGAAAAGTCGTTATGTCCGTGTTTGCTATTACGTTTGTGCTAATGATTCTTTCCTTGATTCCATGGGGAAGTTGGAATATCACATTCTTCGCTGATATGTTTGAATGGGCTGCAGGTTTGCCAGTTATTGGCGCGGTACTTGGTGTAGTCCACAGTGCGGCATTTGGTGATTGGTATTTCAATGAAATCACTGCACTATTCCTAATTTCAACTATTGTCATAACCGCAATTTACTACAAAGAATTTAAGAAAGAGGGTGTTTTCCCAGTTGATACATTTATCGATGGTGTGAAAGATATCTTACCAGTTGCTTTGATTATTGCAGTAGCAACAGGTGTTTCTGTAGTTATGACTAACGGTGAAATTCAGGACACGATCATCAGCTGGGGTGAATCTCTCCTGAAAGATGCTGGTGGCGGTGTTGTCGGTGTGTTGGCATATCTATTCTACCTGCCAATGTCATTTATCGTTCCGTCATCATCAGGTTTGGCGGCAGCAACTATGCCAGTTATTGCGCCAATTGCTGATCTGGTTGGCTCAAGTAAAGAAGTTATGGTCGCCGCATTTGCGACAGCGTCTGGCTTGATCAATATGATGGCTCCAACTATCGCGTCGTTGATGGGTGGATTGGCTTTGGCTGGTGTTTCATATCGCGACTGGCTAAAACGCTCAGCTCCAATTATGGCGGTATTTGCTATTATCAGCATCACAGTTATTGCAATTTTCGGAGCACTGTAGCCTATGGATAAGAAGCGTACTATTGTAGTAGCGCTCGGTGGTAACGCCCTGCAACGGCAGGGCGAAGCTGCGTCTGAGCAACAGCAACGAGTAGCCGATGAAACGGTTCGTCAACTTTTACCGTTAATCCAGGCTGGTCATAACGTAGCAATCGTTCATGGTAATGGTCCTCAGGTTGGCAACATTGTGTTGCACGAAGAGGCGATTAACACGCCAGATGTGCCAAGTTTGCCACTGGAAGATTCTGGCGCCATGAGCCAGGGATTGATTGGCTTTTGGCTGCAACAGGCTTTTTATGACGCCTTTATGGTTAATCAGATGAACAATCGCGCTGTTAGCATTATAACTCAAACGATTGTTAGCTTAAGCGATCCAGCATTCCAAAATCCAACCAAGCCCATTGGTCCGTTCTATTCGGAAGACGAGGCAAAAACCGTCGCTAGCGAACGCGGCTACACGGTAAAAGAAGACGCTGGTCGCGGCTGGCGGCGTGTCGTTCCTTCGCCAAAACCTCAGACGATTGTTGAGGCTGATGTGATTAAGGCGCTGGTTCATGCTGGCGTGACGGTCGTTTCAACTGGCGGCGGCGGCATTCCTGTTTTGCAAGACGAAACTGGTCAATTAAAAGGCGTCGCTGCGGTTATTGATAAGGACTTCGGCGCGGCAAAATTGGCAGATCTTTTGGACGCCGATACCTTGCTGATTTTGACTTCGGTTGATGCTGCTAAAATTAATTTTGGCAAACCAGATGAGCAATCTCTCGGGGAAGTTTCAATAGAAGAACTTCAAAAGCATATTGACGATGGGCAATTTGCGGCAGGCTCGATGTTGCCAAAAACTCAGGCTGCCTTGTCGTTCCTGGATGGAAAGTCGGGGCGCACGGCGATTATTACTTCGCTGGATAAAACCGCTGAAGCCATTAGCGGCTCGGCGGGCACGATAGTTAAATCGTAATAAAAATTCAAGAAGTTCCTGTGAACGGTGCAGGAGCTTCTTGTGTTTATGTATGTTTTATTTTATAATATGAAATTATGTTGCAATATCTTCGTTCAACAAATAGTGATTCAGTAATTAGTCCGCAAGAAAATTTGCAGTCTGGTTCGTGGGTGCGCTGCGAAAGACCGAGCGACGAAGAGGTTTCGCAATTGTTGACGCTGGGCTTGGATGAGGATTTGATAAGTGACGCGCTTGACCCGCATGAGGTGCCGCGTATTGAGTTTGATGATGAGTGGACTTATTTGATTGCGCGACTGCCAGACACTGACGACGATTTTAACGATTTTACCACGCCGATTTTATTCTGCATCAATAAAGATCATATCGTGACGTTGTCTAGAGATAGTTTGGGGCGATTATGGCAGCCATTTATCGATAAAGTGCGAATTAGGACGGATCGACAAGTTGAGCTTTTGGTGGCGATGGTTGAGGCAATTTCAACGCAATATCAGCGGCGTGTGGCAACGATTAATCGCCAAATGCGAGCGGCTACGGACAGTATTCATACACTGAGAGTTAATGACATTGCCACACTGGCGGAGTATGAGCGCAAATTGAATGATTATCTTGACGCGTTAATTCCGATGAACTGGGCAATTGAGAGACTTTTGGCGACTCAGAAGTTGCGACTGAAAGCTGATGACAAGGAAGACGTTGAGGATATTTCGATTGATTTGGAGCAGGTGATTGCGCGTTGTAAAAGTTTGTTGAGGACGATTACTAATGTGCGCGACAGCTATAGGGCGGTGATGGATACGCGCCTTAACGAAACAATTCGCCTGCTAACCGTAATTACCGTGGCTTTGACTATTCCGACGATGATCGCTGGTTTGTATGGTATGAACGTGCCGGTTCCGGGCGCCGATAATCCATTGATGTTTTGGGCGATTACCGCGATCAGTGTAGTGCTGGCATTTGTTGTGGGCTATTATTTCCTGCGCCGCCGATAAAGTTTAATTGCAATTCGACAGATTGCTAATATTGCTTATGTATATTATAATTTTCTCATGATGGTGGGCTATTTTGAACGCAGATCGTTGACTGAAAAGTTGACGCAAGCTCAGCGAATGCATAAAAACGGTTGGATTAATTTGACCGGGAGTCTTGATGCTACTCGAGTTTCAAAGGCTTTGTCGCTGTCTGCTAATATTGTCCGTGACGTACTGGACATCCATGAATTACCTCGAGCGGAGTTTTCTGATGGCGTTGAATATATTTTTACACGCATACCATTTGGTCAAACTGATTCTGGTAAAACGGCACCGTTTTTGATTGCAATTAGCGGCGGTCATTATATTACAATATCGCCTCATGTTAAATTTTCACCCCTGGAGGTTAGCGATTATTTATTTAGCACAACCGAGCGCCCAGCGGGAGTTTTTGCTGCGAATTTGGCGTATATTATTTCTCAATATGAACAACGCGTGCATTTGTTAACGGAGCAAATTAGCGATGCTCGTCGGCGACTAAGTCGTCATGAAGTTGAGAATTCGGATTTTATTAAATTTGTCGCAATTGAAGACACGCTTAATGAATATCGAAGCAGTTTGGAAGGGATGTCCCGCGTTATTACACAACTAATGGAAAACCGTCGCCACTTATTTAAGACCAGAGATCTGGAAGCCTTGGAGGACGTCGATCTACACATCAGGCAAGTTTTAGTGGCGATAAGTTCCAGCACGCACACAATTTCCAGCATTCAAAACGCTTATTCGACGGTTGCTAATAATACGCTGAACCAACGCATGAAGGCATTGACCGCCATAACAATTCTTCTGGCTATTCCGAACGTTTTTTACGGAATGTATGGAATGAATATCGCGTTACCATTTCAGGGCGAGCCTTGGGCGTATCCAGTTATCACTAGTTTTACGGTGTTGTTGATTTTACTTGTTATGTTTGTTGCTAAGCGACTCCGCTTATTCTAATATATATAATAAGCATTTTCAAAATGTTTTTGCTTGACGTGCCAATAAACGTTTGGTAACATTGTTAGCATGTCTCGCGCCGAAGCATTAAATTGCTGATATTAAGTGATAAAGGTCGAAGCGCGTGGGGCTGCACATAATAATAAGGAGTGCAAAACACATGCCAATAGCAATCAAATTTGTGCCATCAAGGCGCAAAAAGATCGCGGTGGATGTGGTGCCTGCCGAATGGCAAACATATATAGCGCAATAAAAAGTAGTACGGTCGCTCCAACGATAGAATAGGGACGACTATAAACAAATCCCGCTCCAAGGCACCGGAGCGGGATTTTGGTTTGTGTGAAAATTCGTTAATCTTTTACTTCAACGCCAGCTTTTTTCAAGGCTTCCTTGACTGATGATTCAATTGAGCCAGAGCTGTCCATCTCAGTGTTTTTTCCATTTATGTAGAAAGTTGGTGTTGCGGCAACGCCGTGTTTGCGACCGAGAGCCATATCGAAGTCAATTTTATTTTTAACCCTGTTACTGGCAATATCGGTTTTATATTGATCGATATTAAGTTTCAATTGTTCAGCATAAGATTTGAAAATGTTGTCGCGTTCTGTAGTGTTGGCGTTTTTCCAGGCGTCCTGATTTGCATATAGAAGTTCATTCATTTCCCAGAATTTACTCTGTAAACCAGCAGCTTCAGCTACGGCAGCGGCAGCTCGTGCGTTAGGGTGTGAGCTTGCAATTGGGAAATTACGGAAAATTAATCGAACGTGATCTTTATATTTTTTAGCTAGCGCTTCAGCTTTTGGTGCAGCGGTGCCACAGCCAGGGCATTGATAGTCGGCGTATTCGATAATTGTTACTTTGGCGTCTTTGCTACCAATTTCATGATCCGCGATATTGCCATTTCTTGATTCTGCGCTGATAGCCGTGTTCAGCTGATCGTTGTTGATGTCGCTAATGTTTAGTCGATTTTGTGTCGAAATATAAACCATTCCGCCAACAATTGCCACTACAATAATTGCAAAAATTATCCAGCTTTTCTTATTCATTTTACCTCCATTTACTCTAGTAAGTATAGCACGGAATGCGGTACAATAAAACTATGACGATTGTGCTAATTTTTGGATATTTGGTTACTTTGGCTGTTTTGCTGATAGTGCTGGGAGTTCAGCCGAAAACGTCTTCGCATAGCCAATTTGAGCTACGGCGGAGAAGTGGGCTAGGCGATGAAAAGGCCAAGATTCTTTTGCGACAAAGAGAATTTTTACGAGATATTATTTCATTGCAGCGCGCCGTGGCTTCTTTATGTTTGGTAATTTTAAGTGTTATTAGCGTTTATTTGTTCAATTGGGCGGCTGGGCTCATTTTGTCAATTATAATAGCCCTGGAAATCGGAGCTGTCGCGCGAATTGGTTTGTGGCAGAAATACTCACAGCAACTTTATGAAAAATATGAACCGCTAATTTTAACGACAATTGAGCGACATCAAGTAATTTTGTCGCTGATCCGTTCGGTGTCGCCAGTGGTTGGTGATAGTCGGGTGATTGAATCGAAAGAAGAATTGCTGGAAATGGTGGCTCAATCCGGCGGGGCGATTTCATCTTCTGAGAAAAAGCTTATTACTAACGGACTGAAGTTCAACGATATGAAGGTCGAGGAAATTATGACGCCGCGAAGCATGATTGAATCGGTGCCCATGAATGAACTTCTCGGGCCGCTAGTGCTTGATGATCTTCATAAAAAAGGGTATAGCAGATTTCCTGTCATTGACGGCGACATCGACCATGTTGTTGGCATGTTGAGAATTCAGGATTTGTTGACGATTGATCGCAAAGCAAAATCTCATCGTGCGGAAACAGTCATGAGCAAAGATGTCTATTATATTCGCGAAAATCAAACTCTACAGCACGCCTTGGCTGCATTTTTGAAAACGCAGCATCACTTGTTTATTGTTGTAAATGAGTTTCGAGAAACAGTTGGTCTACTGAGCTTAGAAGACGTAATTGAAGCGTTATTAGGTCAGAAAATCATTGACGAATATGATGTTTATGGAGATATTCGTAAGGCCGCCACGGCTAATCCGCAGAAAAATAATTTGCCCACAAAAACTCGACGAGATGTTTAATTCTGGGAATTTGCTCAGATTATGCTATAATAACAGATATGAAAAATAGAATTTTGGCGGCAGAAACTTCTAAAAAAGTTGGTGAAAATATTACAGTTGCGGGCTGGGTTCATTCCAGGCGTGATCATGGCGGATTGATTTTTATTGATTTGCGCGACCACACGGGTTTGGTTCAGTTGGTTATTAATCCTGATAAAAAAGATGCTTTCTCTTTGGCGGAAAGCTTACGAGATGAGTTTGTGGTTCGTGCTTGTGGCGTGGTTGCGGAGCGTGGTGAAGGTCTGAAAAATCCGAATATTGCCAGTGGCGATGTGGAAATTGTTGTGGACAATTTGGAAATTTTGAACCGAGCTGAAACTTTACCAATTCAGCCATTTGCCGAGGATAATCAAGCTGGCGAAGAACTAAGATTCAAATATCGTTATCTTGATTTGCGTCGTCCAAAAATGCAAAACATGCTTAAAAAGCGCGCCGAAATGTATCGTCGAATCCATGAGTATATGGACAATCGAGATTTTATTGAAATTCAAACGCCAATTTTGGCTAACTCAAGTCCTGAGGGTGCGCGTGATTTTCTGATTCCGAGTCGTTTGCAGGAAGGGAAGTTTTACGCCTTGCCACAAGCTCCGCAGCAGTTTAAGCAGTTGCTGATGGTTGGTGGCGTGCCGCGTTATTATCAGTTGGCGGCTTGTTTCCGCGACGAAGATCCGCGAGCAGATCGCTTGTATGGCGAGTTTTATCAGCTTGATTTGGAGATGAGTTTTGCTGAAAATGGCGAAGAAGTTCGCACTGAAGTTGAGCCTTTGATGAAGCAATTGGCAACTGATTTTGCTGGTAAAAAATTGTTGGATTTGAGCGATTTGGCGGTTGGTGATGGCAGTTCAATTCCGCGAATTTCGTATCGCGACGCCATGGAAACTTACGGTTCTGATAAGCCGGATTTGCGATTTGGTATGGAATTGATAGAACTGACGGACGTGTTCTTGGGGACTGAGTTTGGTGTATTTAAAAATGCCGAGTGCATTAAGGCTATTTGCGTAAAAAATGGCGCAAGTTTGAGCCGCAAGCAAATTGACAATTTCACCAACATCGCTAAGAGTGAAGGCGCTGGCGGTTTGGCGTACATTACATATCAAGACGGTGAAGCAAAATCTCCAATTGCGAAATTCTTGAGTGAGAAGGAATTAGCTGATATCCAGCAGAGAACTGGTGCGGTTGATGGCGATGCAGTGTTCTTTGGCGCTGATTCTCGCTCGGTTGTTAACGCTGTGTTGGGACGCTTGCGTAATGAATTTGCCTCGCATTTTAATCTTAAAGATCCATCTGTCGTGGCGTTTGCTTGGATTATTGATTTTCCGTTTTACGAATGGGATGAGCGTAGTAAGAAGCTTGACTTTGGACATAATCCGTTCAGTATGCCAAAGGGTGGTTTGCAAGCTCTGGAGTCTGCTGAAACTGACGCCGAAAAATTATCCATTGTCGCCGATCAGTTTGATATGGTGATGAATGGTTATGAGATTTGCTCTGGCGGCGTTCGCAACCATAATCCAGCGGTATTGTACAAAGTGTTCGGTCTGCTGGGCTTCAGTGAATCTTATGTTGAAGAGAAGTTTGGTGCTATGCTTGGCGCTTTCAAATACGGCGCTCCGCCTCATGCAGGATGCGCTTTTGGAGTTGATCGTATTTTGATGGAATTGACCGATGAGCAAAACGTTCGTGAGACTCTGGCGTTTCCAAAGAATGGCTCTGGTGTGGATGTGATGATGAATTCACCATCAGTTGTTGATCCCGCTCAGCTACGCGAATTGGGTTTGTAGAATATTTGCAATATTGATCTACCGTTTTGGTTGTGCTAGTGTGAGGGTATGAAAAAGGTTATAGTCATCGCTGTTTTACTGCTTATAGCAGGCGCTGGTGGTGGTTTATGGCTAAAGACCCGTCTAAACGCTCAAGCAGTTACTGAAGTAGCTCAGGAGCAAAAACAGGAGCAACCAAAGAGCAAGTATGATGTTGGTCCTGTAGATGCTGGCGAAATCTTGGAATTGGTTAATATTGAACGCGCACGGATCGGGGTGGCGCCATTAACGAACGACGAAAATATACACATGAGTGCGCAGCTAAAATCTGACGATATGTTAGCCAAGGGATATAAACAGCATAATATACCAGGTACAGATAATTGGTATTCATCAGAAATGGCAAACCTAATGAGTAAAGCTGGTTGTCATACGGTTAGTGAAAATTTTTACTGGGCTGATTTCGAGTCAACAAGCAGAGATGCTTTTAACTGGTGGATGAACTCAGAACCACACCGCAAAGCGATACAAAACCCAGATTATACGAAAATTGGACTTGGCGTCAGCCGCAGTAGTGACAATAGCAAAACATACGCAGTTCAGCATTTTTGTATTTCAAGATAACAGTTAGTATATAGCACAAACCCCAAATCTCCTTTTGTCTCGAAAGGAGATTTTTCTTATGAATGACAACGCGTCATACCGTCAGTACTTGCAGTACCATGCAAATAACCACCCAAACCAAAACACAAGAACAATATACTAAATCCTAATACCAAGCCACGCCGACAAAATGTCGCCTGCAAAGTAGGCTAATCCTGCCGCAATTGCCCCAAGGAGAAGTGTGATGCCTGCAGATTGCCAAGGTGATTGTTTGCTGACTTTGCCTTTGATAAAGCCGATTGCTAAGAACGTTGCCGCAGTTAGCGCCGAGCTAACATAGAATAATACCGCGTTTGGCGCTTTTAAGTTTGCAATTACGTCAATCAAATATGGCAATACTGGCACGCTGCCGACCACCACGAAAGCTAAGAATGTTACTGTGCCTATGATCTTTGGAGATGAGCGTTTTTGGCTGTCGCGCACAGATTCTTCGTGTTCAGCGCTGGCTGCCAAATATGCGCTAGAGCCCATTGAGAATCCGTCGGCTATTAAATTAGCAATTCCTAATATAAGAATGACTGAACTGGATATTCCAGCTCCAGCTGAAGCTGCCACGACTGCAAATGTTGTTACTGTGCCGTCGACCGCGCCATAAACAAATTCCGGTATGTATCGTTTGAAAAAATTTCGCATAACCATACCAGTTTATCATATTATTAACGATTAGCAGACATCTCTATTGACAATTTAATAAGCTTATGCTATAGTGAAATAGTTAGATTATCTAATACAAACAATTTAACAAGCATGCTAAAATAAACATAACAAATATAAACTTTTGCAGAAAGGTAAAGCGTGGAAGATATCCAAACAGCCATCGTTTTATTATCAGTCATCGTAGGATTGTTGTCGGTTATTATCGTAACGCTACTGGCAGTGGTCATCGCCTTGTTGGTAAGACTTAATACGGTCATGAAAAGCGTTAGTAAAATTACAACTAACGTAGCTAGTGTAACCGAATGGTTGTCGCCAACAAAAGTTTTTAGTGAAATATCGGGTTTATTTCGTAAAAAATAATTAAAAAGGAGTAAATATATGAAAAAAGTTTTAGCAATTATCGGAGCAGTAGCAGCAGGTTTTACAGCTGGAATTTTAACTGCACCAAAGAGCGGCAAGGAAACAAGGAAAGACTTGAAGGATAAAGCTGTAAAAATGAAATCCGACACTGAAAAAGTAGCTTGCAAAGCGACTGCCGCAGCAAAAGACAGTGTAGACTCATTGAAAGCTGGCTCTCAGAAAGTTGGAGACGCTGTAGTAGAAACCGCAAAAGATGTTAAGGGCAACGTCGAAAAACGTTTCAAGTAATATTTGACTCTATTCAAGAAGACGTGAGATAATATAAGTGATGAAAAAAGTTACTTTCTATCTCGCGTCTTTTTTGATTGCTTCTAGTTTGTTAGTGACGCCACGGGCAGTTGAGGCTCAGTCTGTCGATGCTACGGCTGATTCTGAGATTATAAAAACGCTTGAGCGAAATTGTAGTTCCGTAAGAGTTGCTATTAAAAACATCCATACCAATGATGCTCTAACTAGGGTAAATGTTGGACAAAGATATAATTCTATTTCTACCAAACTTATGGCCAGGCTGAACGGTCGATTGGCAATCAATAAGCTGGACAGCTCAAAGTTGGTGAATATTACTAATGAATTCGAGTCGACGAGGCTTAAGTTTAATAGCAATTACAACGATTACGATACCGCGATGACCGATCTTCAGCGCGTAAATTGCTCTAATAATGTGGCGGACTATTATCAAAAATTGACCGTCGCTCGCGAGGCTCGTAATAAACTTTCTGAGGACGTGAAGATATTGGATGAATTATTAGTGAGATATAAAGAAGAAGTGCAAGTTATTAAAAATTCGCTGTCTGGAGGTTCCAATGAATAGGGCTAAGGAATTATTTCGTAGTTATAAATTCGCTACATTTATTGGGCTGACTATTGCGGCCTCAGTTTTACTAGTATCGATCGCGATGTTTATGTATTACAAGACTGACGCTTATCGATTGGATTTGAGTCGCCCAGAATACGCTTCTCGCCGCAATCAAATTAGCAAGGATGCGAATGAAAAAAGTCACGAATTTGACGCGCAAGGCACAGTAAGTAAGGATACATTGAAGGAATTTTTGGGAATTTATGATAAAGAAGTAGAGAGCGTTAATAAGATCAAAGCGTTTTCTAATGATGTGTTAAGCGATAAAGAATTAGGCTTGTCTAATAATTAATTTTTATCTTCTGGTTATTGAGGTTGGGGTCGGCAGAGTTGCCAGAAGAACTCCTTCACGATCAAAGTTTTGTAGCAATCGATGTCGCATTTCAGAGGTAACAGACCACTGATCGGATGGCTGAGTTTTTCCGGCAATGATCAATTCTGTTCCTCGTCCAGTAATATCACCAACGGAAACGAATTTAGGCGGATCGATAATTTTCTTCTGCCAAGCCTTTTCTTCTGCCAATTCTTGACCAGTAGCGTTAATGATGTCTGTAACTGCAGAAATGTCAGAACTTGGGTCGATATAAATGCTGAATCGCGACATACTATAGCCCATAGTTTTATTGATAACGTGCTGAATCGTGCCATTTGGAACATAATGAACATTACCCTCAGAGTCTCGTATAACAGTAGTGCGAGTGCCGACTCTCTCGACGGTTCCAGCGGCTCCCATTACGTCAACAACATCGCCAACACGATATTGATTTTCGGCGATGATGAAAATACCAGACAAGAAGTCCTTAACGAGTGATTGAGCGCCAAATCCTAACGCCACACCGATTATGCCGGCGCTGGCGAATAACGGCGATAAATCAAATAGAAATAGTTTATTGGCGACAATCGCGGCGACATAGAAAATTATAATAATTTGCCAGAAACTGCGAGTTAATTGGATGAGAGTTTTTTCGCGCTTTTCTATATCTTTACGGTGCCAAGAACGATGTTTGGCGGTGGAGCGTATAGAATAATGGATAGTCCAAGATAATAAATATTTCCCCAGAAAATAAACAAAAACAGAGCCGATAATAATGCTGACCGTGTCGATAATGCGCTCACTAATTAACCAGCCAAGGTTGTTGCCATGCAGCCATTGACCCAATGTAGAAGAATCTAAAAACTGTTTTATAAGCTTATCCATTATTGATTTAGTATAATAGAAAATATGAGTTTTGTCGATCCGAATCAATTTATTATCACTAGAAAACGTAAGAAGTATAAATTCGCTTTATTCCACAATTCACCTCTATGTTTTGAATTTGACGAGTGGATAGAACGGGAAGTCGATTGTTTGGAAATCGGTGCTGGAACTGGACTATTCAGCGTGGAGCTTGCACTACGTCATCCTGAAAAGACGTTTTTAGCAATTGACGTGAAAGGTGATCGGTTACAGAAGGGTGCGAAAATCGCTGAAGAAAAAGGGCTGGAGAATGTGTTTTTCGTTCGAGCGCGGGCTGACCAAATAGACCAACTAGTGGAGCAGAATTCTTTGGAGCAAATTTGGGTGACATTTCCTGATCCGTTCCCGAGGAAGCATAGCGCTGGGCGCCGCTTGACTCATCCTAATTTTTTGAAGAAGTATTCTTCATTGCTAAAATCGGACGGATCTTTATTAATTAAACACGACGATCACAATTTTTTCTGCTGGAGCTTGGAACAATTAGTGTCAGAAAAATGGCAAATTAAAGAGTTGAGCTTTGACCTTCATGAATCCGCACTAAATGACGAATATAAAATAATGACGACTTACGAACAAAGGTGGATTGGCGAAGGAAAAACTATTAATTTCGTAAGAGTTGCGCGCTAATAAATGAAAGGAATATTATGCAATTTAAAGGTTATTCAACAAAAGCAATTTCTACTTTAACAGATAAGGAATCTCATAAATATGGTGATGTTGACGCGAGATTGATGGCGCAGATATTGGGATTAAGTGGTGAATCTGGTGAAGTCATGGAGAAATTTAAGAAAATCCTACGTGATAAAAATGGCGAGATCTCAGAGAATGACCGCGACGCAATAATAAAAGAGCTCGGTGATGTGTTATGGTATGTCAATTCTATAGCGCATTTGCTTGGTTGTAGTTTAGAGGAAGTGGCTCGCAGAAATAATGACAAACTGCTCAGTCGCCAGAGTCGGGGGAAGATTCACGGCAGCGGCGATGATCGCTAGTTTTTAGCTAATCGCTCGCGAATCCATCCGTCGATTGTGCCAGCGCCCATACACAGGACGAGCTTTCCAGAGTTCCTTGCCGCGGTTATTTCTTGCCATAAACTGTCGTCTAATTCAGCGAAATGAACTTTTTCTTTGTCGATATTTTTGGCAAGTTGTTGCGGTGTTAAGGTTGATAAATCTGGATTTTCCCTAGTTAAATAAGTTGGCAGCCAGTAAATTTCATTGGCATCACGGAAAATATCATCAGTGTATTGATCAATTATCTCGTGCTGGCGAACATTTTGGTGTGGCTGATAAACCAGAACTACATCGTTTGACAACTCCTTAGCCATCTGTAGTGTCGCTTGAATTTCAACTGGGTGATGTCCATAGTCAGAGTATAGATTTCCGGCGAGCTTTTCAAAACGTCGTCCTGAGCCGGGGAAAGAGTTTATTGCTTGGTATATTTCTAACTCCTCCGCGTCCACTCCCATATGCCTCAAAGCTTCGATCGCCAAAGTAGCGTTCTTTCGGTTGTGCTCGCCGGGCAGAGTGATGTTTTTATTGGAATTGTGCAAGATTGTTAGATTTTTCTCATCAAATATGGCGGAATTTTCTTGCCACGCGATAACTTTTTTAGATTTTTTACCGAATTCACGGAAAGCGTCTAAGTAGGATTCTTTTGTTGGATATGTGTCTGGATGGTCGTAATCAACAGATGTGATAAGGCTAATTTCTGGAGAAAAATGCAAAAAGTTGCGGTCAAATTCATCACACTCGTATGCGAAAAATTGGCTATTTTTATCAAATGTTCCGCTCGGTCCAAAGCTTAAAGTTGAACCCACAGAATAACTGACAGGAATTTGCAATTGCTCCATTGTCCAGATTAGCATGCTCGTTGTTGTGGTTTTTCCGTGGGTGCCAGCAACCGCGATAAGTTTCAGGTTTTTATCGGCGATTATTTGCGCCAGCAATTCGTCGCGCTTGCTGGTCTTTATGCCTAATTTTCGCGCCAAGACTAGTTCTGGGTGATTTTCCGGTAAAGCAGCGGTGTAAATAAACCAATCAAATGGTGATTTATCGTGCTCTGATTGCAAAAACGCGCCAGATTGATCAAAAGAAATATGAATTCCGGCTGACTCTAATTCGTTTGTGATTAGACTTGGTGATCTGTCGGAGCCGCAAACGTCATATCCGGCTTCTAAGGCAATTCTACTCAGCGGTCCTATACCAACGCCGCCAATTCCTGAAAAATAAATTCGCATACAAATATTATACCACCGCAGCGGTAACAATATTCACGTCATTGGGATAATTTGCTATACTAAAATCATAGAGAAGGTGGTGGGATGGCTATAGACAAGAAGAAAACCAAGTTCAGAATTAAGCGACTCAGTCAGATCAAGACTTGGCAGCTGGTTATTTTATTGATTATGTCTGGTTTTATTTCGGCAACTTTTTTGAGGCTGAATAATGTTGGTATGATCGAGCGACGAGAATCTGTAGAGAACGCGGATAAGGCTGGAGATATAGTCAATCTTCAGCAGCGACTATACGATTTGCAGCGTTATGTATCTACACATATGAACGCTGATCCGGGGAAGATTGCGCTGGATCATACGTATAAACAAATGTATGACCGGAAGTTGAAAGAGTTCGAGGAGGAGATAAAAAATCAGTCTAACAATGATACTGTGTCGAAAGTTAGGGCTGTCTGTGATGCTAGGGCGCAGCAAGGCGGTTACGGCCGATTTACAACACAGGCGGATCCGAGGTATATCAATTGTATTAATGAGGAGTGGGCGAAATATCCTGCCGCGAAAGCCACTAACTTGCAGTTTGAAGCGCCTTCAACTGAGCCGTATTATCACACTTTCGTCTCGCCGATATGGTCAGCTGATTACGCGGGGTGGTCTTTGCTGGTGACGATATTCATTGCCATGATTATCATAATGAGGTTGGTTGTTCTGGGGATGTTAAAGTTGATGCTTAGGCGACGAAATAAGCTTTTTTAGCTTGACAGGGGTGATATAGAGATAGTAATCTATATAGGAATATCATTAATAGGAGGTATATAACCAAATGGCTTATAAACATACCAACTCAAAGGGCATCACATATTACTTGCATAAGACTGACGTAACTTTGCGCGGCGGCAAGACTCAAACTATTTACTTCTTCGCTAAGGTTGAGAAGAACGAAAAGGGTACGCCATGTGATCTACCAGAAGATCGTATTGTGAAAGAAAACCCACGCAACGGCTTTTTGACAATTTCTAAGAAAAAATAGTCCTTTGCTTGCACCATAAGCGCGTTTGGTGATATAGTAGAACCAAACAAACAGGTGCCATAACTCCTCTGTAAAAAGCAGGGGAGTTTTTTGTGGGGTTGATTATTTGTGGATATTGTGGTATAACAGTTACTATATGAAGTCGAAGACGGTTGAAGTGTTGGAGCTTGCTAAGCCAAACAGAGTGGGCGTTATTGATGTTGTTGATTCGGACGG
The DNA here is from genome assembly GCF_022828325.1 of Candidatus Nanosynbacter sp. TM7-076. Classification (GTDB taxonomy): domain Bacteria; phylum Patescibacteriota; class Saccharimonadia; order Saccharimonadales; family Saccharimonadaceae; genus Nanosynbacter. Next base: position 231,418 of record NZ_JAJQJS010000002.1, on the reverse strand, counting down.
TAATGTTGTGCCGTTGGATTATTTAGGCGAAGATTTTGTTCCTGATGCGAATAGTTATAGTGATGAAGATTTTACGAAGAGAAATAGAATTATAGTTGAGATGTGTAATCTTTTCGGCAGGATTCGTCGTCGTGCTGGCTTTGCCGAACGTCATAGAGGTCGTGGCGACTATGATCGCGCTCGTCGCATAGAAAGAAACAGGGGTAGTGATATTTCTGAAGTTGGCAGACTCGCTATAAGTGCTTGTGAAGCATGTCCACTTAAGCTTGATTGTGAACTGTATGGTAAATTAGGGGAGGCTGTTCTAAGTGATGTTTTGGATTATAAAAAAGTTCGCACAGCCACATCTCTGACTAAAGCAGGCAAGAAACGTTCAGGTTGGAATAAGGGTTGCATAGATAATAATGCGTAAAGAAAAAGCCCCCTTCTGAATGAAGAGGGATTTTTCTTGGTGACCCAAGTGTATCTACATTGGAACCATATCTGTAGCGAGATTCTGAGCTGGAGACGCTTAATAGAGGCGACCACCCCTTCAATAAAGATACCCAACCACCATTAAAGTATATCGTAACAGAATGTGTTAATATCAATAAATTATCCTCTTGACTACTTTTTACGTTATCCAGCCTGATAAATTCATAAATCAGCACTAAATGTCGCGGTTGGGTTAGACTAAGATTGTCACAAAGGGCTAATTGAGGTCGCTTATTTAGGAGATTGACGATATAATCAAAATAATGAAGAAAAACTCTCAAGCACAGCTCCAGGGTATGTTACTCGGCTTAGCCATAGGCGACGCTCTCGGTGCTCCTATTGAACACGGTTACACAAGTGATGAGATTGCTGGTCGTATAGAAGAATTGCGTCATATGCACGATGAAGCGCACTTTCCTCGTGGCGTCTGGACAGACGACACTTCTATGGCATTATGTTTAGCAGATAGCTTGCTGGAATGCGGCGGCTATGATTCGTGGAGCGTTATGGATAAGTATTGCAAATGGCAATCAGAGGGCTACCGCTCGTATTTTGATTATGGCGAGGGTATCGGCATGCAGACGCTTATCATGCTGGATATGTACGCTAGCGGTTACGCTATTGTTCACAAAACGATGAATCGGAGCGATGGTGCTGGCAACGGTGTCGTAATGCGCCTTGCACCAGTCGTGATAGCTGCCTACGGCAAACGAGATGATATCCGTGACGTAATACGGCTTGCTCAAGTCTCTGCTAGAGAAACGCATTACTCCTATGAGGCTGAAGCTGCTGCTGAAGTATTTGCTGCCATACTACACAACGCTATCCATCTAAAAGACAAAACAGATATTATAGATGTTAGTAAGTATAGTACCGGCGCACACTACGACCAGCTGCTGAACAAGCTAAAAGAGAGAGTTGAGACAGATAAGCTCAAGAATAAGCCAGGTTATGTCGTATACACCCTCCAGATAGCTTTATGGGGCTTTATGAACTATGACACATTTGAGGATGGAATATTGGCAGTTATGTGTCTGGGCGGTGACGTTGATACAACTATGGCGGTGTACGGGCAATTAGCTGGTGCATACTATGGACTTGATGCAATACCGAACGAATGGCGGCGTGATGTTTATCAAGGGAATGATATTATTGAACTAGCGGATAAACTAGCCGCAATGGACGATTGCCCTGTCCTGTATACACGGTTTGAGGAAGACGTAACTTAATACAAATCATGAGGAGAATGACTATATGAACGAAACAACATTAGAAACCGCTCAGCAACTACTAGCCACAAAAGAGTTTAGCTACAAGGATATTAACCCAAGCGAAAGAGGAATATTCCTAGCGGCGCTTATTGAGAATGGTAAAGTCGCCAAAGAAGGGACTAACCACCACTCAAATATCCCCAAAGGAACGCTGATTAGTGAGTGGTATTTACGGCATGAGTTAGGGCTAAGTGGAGCAATAAAGCACGACCTATACACTTCGCTTGAGCTGTGGGAGTTAGACGATAAGCGATATCAAATTATCTATTATAAACCCTTCGGTTTGGGAAATTATGCTGAAACAAAATCAGAATTCTATGACGATAAAGACTCTGCCCAGGCTCGCCTTGACGAAGAATCTCGTAAGCTTGAAACAGAAGTATCTCTCCTTAAGAGATAAATCCTAGAATCATCTTTTGTCAAGATAGGTCATGCTGGGTACTGATACTTTTTGTGTTTGGATTGTTGTATGAAAAACAGATCTAATAAATGCGTATGATGACGATAAGGTAATGATAGCCGACGAGCTACAGCGCCTAGAGCGTCAGCAAGCAATACGAGAGACTGATATTGATGTTGCTCTTGAGATCATGCGAGATGTAGATAGACAATGGGTACTGGCTTCGCCGGGCGCTAGGATAAGATTCCAAAGCATATTATTCCCCACAGGGGTTGATATATGACTATAAAAACCATAGGTTTGGAACCAGTGAAATCAGTGTATTTTACAGAGTGCTACCAACCAAAAAAGGCTCTCCAGAGCCTGAAAAACCCTTCTTGGTGGCGGGGGTAGGATTTGAACCTACGACCTTTTGGTTATGAGCCAAACGAGCTACCAGGCTGCTCTACCCCGCGATACATAATTATGATATCAGCTTAGCGTAATAATTGCAACACCTTAGTGTTTGTGACTATTGCCGCCAAATAGAAAGTTCATCCATTGCTGAAAGTTACTATCTGTTCGCTTCGCGCTCGACGCAAGTTTTTGGGCAGGAATGGCGCTTTCGAAAGATTGGGTGATGAGCTGTTTTTCTCCGGGTAAACCTTTTCCTGTGCGCTGTCTAATAGTCAATTCTTGATACTCTTCGCTTTGATAATATTTCGATTCGTATTCCAGCAAGGCGACTTGCAGTTTTTCTATTTCCACTTGCTGGCGTTTGTTGTCAATAGAGCGTTGTAATTCGTAGTTTTTTTGCATTGATTCAATGGAGCCCCAAGCCCAACTCATAGCAATTAAAAGCGCAGCAGCAATAACGACATTATTTAGGGTCAAATAGTCGTGCTGTATTCTGTAAATTAATCGTTTGAGTTTTAATTTGTTCATTTTTGCAAATTTAATATCTACCACATAATATTGTAGCAGGAATGGTAAAAATATTCATCTTATGATTATCAAATTCAGACTGTGGTGGGGGCGGCTGGGATCGAACCAGCGACCAATCGGTTATGAGCCGACTGCTCTAACCCCTGAGCTACGCCCCCGTGAGACTTATTATAGCGCATCAGAGGTAATTATAGAAGTTTTCCGGCGGCAATTCGCACGGCTTCTGACCAAGAAGTAAAACAATGCGGAGTGGACGCTAGTTCTTCGCTGGTAATTTTATGTCGAACAGCCAAGGCTAACTCGGCTGCCATATCGCTAGCGTGTGGCCCGACGATCGTTCCGCCTACGACAACTCGCTTCTTATCAACGATCAATTTCACAAAACCTATTCGCTGGTCGGTAATATTGCTGCGTACAGTAGTGGTGAGCGGAACAATTGCTATTTTTGCGCTTATTCCTTTCGCCTTACAATCGTATTCATTCATTCCAATTTGAGCTATTTCTGGCTGAGTAAATGCAACTTGTAGGTGCGGGGAATCATTGAATTTAATCTTATTATTATGTAGCAAATTATGAGCCGCAATACGACTCTGCGCTAAAGCTGTGTGGGTTTGGATATTGGCGTCAGTTACATTTCCTGCGGCAAAAATATGCCGAGCGGAAGTTTGCAGGTAAGAATTAACCAAAATGCCATTTTCGGTATATTTTACGCCAGCGTTTTCTAAGCCTAAATCTGTCGCAGGCAATTGTTGGTCGGCAATTAGAATCTCATCAACGCGCACAGATTTTTCTATTCGCCCCTGCAGAAAAGTGACGCGTTTTTGTATAGACGATTTTTGGATGGCGATAATCTTAGTGCGAGCTAAGATTGAAATATTGCGATTTTTTGCGTCATTTGTAACCAAAGCGCTGACTTCTGGGTCAAATGTCGATAATATTCTGGACGATTTCTCTGCTACGTAAACTTTTGTTCCCAGGGTGGAGAAGATGTGTGCCAATTCTAGTGCCGTAGCCCCCGCGCCAACAATGAACATGGTTTTTGGTGGGCGCTTCAAGCTAAAAATAGTTTTTGGAGTGTGATAAGAAGTGGTATTTAATCCAGGTATTTCTGGAATTTGCCAATCAGATCCAGTTGCAATGAGAAATTTGCGAGCGGACAAATGTCTGCGATTGACGGCTATTTCGTTCGGACTCAAGAAATGCGCATTGCCGGCAAAAACACTAATACCTTGCTTCTCGTAATAATAGCGATTGCCGCCAGCTCCAGTTCTCTTTACGACTTTATCTTTCCAGGAGAGTAGAGAAGGGTAATTATACCCAACCGAGTTAGTGCGCAACCCAAACTTAGCGGCATCTTTGGCTGTTTGATAAACGTTAAGAGCATGAGTTAAAAATCCAGTTGGTACATCTCCCCAGTTTGGTGATTCCCCGCCGAATGTTGATTTTTCTACAACAGCAACTTTTTTTCCGGCACTCGCTAATATGCTGGCTGCGGGCGAACCGCCAGCGCCACTACCAATTACTATATAATCATAGTCAAAAGTTGGTTTTTGCGACATCAAATCTCCTAAATTATGGTTTTATAATTTTTATATAAATAAGCCGCGTCGGGATGCAGGGTTTTCATAATGCGTTGTGCTTGGCGGCGGATATCGGCAGAGGTTATTTCTGGGTGAGTTTCGCACCAATTCATAACACCCAAAGTGACGGTTTTTGCGATGTCTTGAGCTTGACCTTCTGGCGTACGAACGCTTAGACAAGTGGCAATTATGGAATTGTGGAGCTTGTCTGGGCTAAACTCCTCTGGTGGTCGTTTTCCTTGTTTGATGACGTCAATTTGACCTGGCTTTACCATAAATTGCCTCCGTAGCTAACGACGCCAATAACGCGATCAACGAATAGGAATGCCGCTAAAATTAATAAGCTACCACCGCTGGCGAATTGCAAAAACCTCTTATGATCTTCTCGCCAACGCTGTAAATTAGAGATGCTGCGTCCGCTGCCGATTAAGACGATAACGACAAATAACGGCAGTGTGGACACGATGACGTAGATCGCTATGCTGATGATTTGCAAGAAAGGGTTTGGTAGGGTGATAATAGCTAGACTGGCGGCGATAATTGGCGCGATGATGAATACAATTTCTGCAATAACGCTAATTATTCCCAGAGCAAAGCTTTCTATGGAATTTTTGGTTTTTTTGGTGCGCTTGTTTAAATATTCCGCAAAATTACGCGGAAGCCATAACGAAGTTCCTGGTTGTCGTCGAAAGTAGAATGCCCAAATTGCGATTCCTAAGCCAAACATCATCCCTGAAGAGGCGGCGGCAACGAGTTGCTCTGCGCTGGTGGCATGGTGGATGAATAGTGATAAGAAATAGGAAATTGAGCTGATAAGTAACAAGGTAATCATTGCGACTCCAAGTGCAAAACTGTTGCTCATACGAAAAATTTTTCTCTGGGCGGTTTTTTTGCCAATTGAATGCCCGCTAAGTAACGTTAAAACACTGACGCTAAGCTGAAAACTAGCGTGAATAATCGCTGCAAAAATTATGGTGGCTAGTGATGAGATTGTTACAGGGGTCATTTTTGTGTATAAATCCTTCTCTACCAGTGTACCACAAGCGGAATGAAAAGGTAAATAATGACCGAAAAAGGTATTGCTTTTTTGTCAAATTTATGATAGTATAAAGACAGTTAAATAATTAACACAAAAAGGAAAAAATATGGAAATCAACACCAGTGAATTAGCTGAATTTTTAGAAGTAACCCGAAAAAAGGATTTAGCAACGTGGGAGCGTCAGCGTAATTCATGGGAATTGGATAGTTTTGTGTCGCGACGATTGGCGGCTTTGGATGGCGTTCAATCTGAAGAGCTTGAGCTAATTTAATTCAGTATCTATAAAAAATTCCCCGCCGTATTGGCGAGGAAAGATAATTTCTGGTAGCACCGGGTGGACCCGAACCACCGACCTCAGGCTTATGAGTCCTGCGCTCTAACCAGCTGAGCTACGGTGCCACACTGCATTGATTGTAACAGATAGTATAAAATTTGCCAAATACGTTTTAGGTAAATTGTGAGATAATGGATATGTGAGATATATTATCGCAGTCAGTGGTGGGATTGATTCGGTAGTTTTGCTGGATTTGATGTCGCGAACGGAAAAAGATTTGGTGGTCGCTCATTTTGACCACGGAATTCGTGAGGATTCGGCGAGCGATGCTAGATTTGTCGAGGCTTTAGCTGATAGATATAAAATACAATTTGTTTGTCGGCGCGAAAAACTGGGGGCTGATGCTAGCGAAGAATTAGCGCGCCGAAGACGTTATGATTTTTTGCGTGGCGTGGCGACGGATTTTGATGGCGTGATAGTGACGGCACATCATCGAGATGACATTATTGAAACTGTAGCGATGAATCTTAAGCGCGGTTCCAGGTGGCGAGGCTTGGCGGGGATGAGTGATAGTCAGATAGTTAGGCCGATGAATGGTTGGACGAAGCAGAGAATTTATGAATATGCGATTCGCCAAAAATTGGAATGGTGTGAAGATGAGACAAATCAAAGCGATGCGTATCAAAGGAATAAATTTAGGCGCAAGATAAATCGTGAGCTTGATGAATATCAGAAACTTGGAGTGTATGAGGCGTGGCGAAAACAGAGAGAATTAAGAGGAAAAATTGAGCAGGAAATAGAGAAGTTTGATGGAGAAGTCCTGGGTCGGTATTTTTTGACGATGATAGATGATAATGTCGCACAAGAATTGCTATATTATTACGTTTTGCGACATTATGATGTGTCGTTACTGGGTTCTCAATTGGAGCGTATGCTAATTGCTGTAAAAACTGGAAAAGCTGGCTCTTGCTGGCAAGTTGGTGGCGGCATTGTGATGAAATTGACGCTAAGAAGTGTTATAATAAAGAGAGTTTGATTAGTATAGGCGAAAGGATTAGTTGAGAATGGCTGTTAAGATGCCTCAAAGAAATGGAAAGAATAGAATAAGTCAAATTTTACGATTTGGATTGTTTTGGGCAATTATAATTTTTGTAGCGTTAATTTTTTACGCAACACTCTTCCCTGCGTCAAATCTTAAAGATGTTGCCTTATCTGATGTAGTGCGTCGAGCAAATGACGGTAAAATTGCTCAATTGGAGATTCAAGGGAATGATATTAAGATTACTCCAAAAGATCAATCAAAACCTACCGAGCATTCAGTCAAGGAATCTAGTAGCATTTATGAGCAGGGCTTGAACAAGGATGCTAAGGTGGAGGTGAAGGTTATTCCACCATCCACAACAGGCGAAACCATGTGGAACCTGGCGGTTATGGTCGTGCCTGTGCTGATTATCGTGGTGTTCTTTATGTTTATGATGCGCCAAGCTCAGGGTCAAAATAATCAAGCTATGGGTTTTGGTAAGAGTAAGGCTCGCCTGTATGGACAAGATAAAGAAAAGGTTTTATTTACGGATATCGCTGGAAATGATAACGCCAAGCAAGATTTGCAGGAAGTTGTTGATTTCCTCAAGCATCCGAAGAAATATAAAGATTTGGGCGCAAAGATTCCGAAAGGTGTATTATTAGTCGGTAATCCAGGTACGGGTAAGACGATGCTAGCCCGAGCTGTTGCCGGTGAGGCTGGTGTGCCATTCTTCTCGATTTCTGGTTCTGAATTCGTGGAAATGTTTGTTGGTGTTGGTGCTAGCCGAGTGCGAGATTTATTCTCTAAGGCTAAGAAAAATGCCCCGTGTATTATTTTTATCGATGAAATTGATGCCGTGGGTCGTAAGCGTGGCTCTGGTATGGGTGGTGGTCATGATGAGCGCGAGCAAACTCTGAATCAGATTTTGGTGGAAATGGATGGCTTTGATGGCGAGACTAATGTTATTGTTTTGGCAGCAACCAACCGCGCGGATGTTTTGGATCCGGCTTTGCTCCGACCTGGACGATTTGACCGACGTGTAACTATTACGCTTCCAGAGCGCAAAGATCGTGAGGCAATTCTGAAGGTTCACTTTAAGAAAAAGCCAACTGACGAAACTGTTGATCTTGATAAATTGGCGGCAAAAACCGCTGGCTCATCTGGTGCGGATTTGGCAAATATGGCCAATGAAGCTGCAATTATTGCTGCTCGTCGCAACAAGAAGAAGATCTCAAATGACGAATTAACTGAGGCGTTTGAGCGTGTGGCAATTGGTCCAGAGCGCAAGACTAAGATAATGAACGATCACGAGAAAGAGTTGACGGCTTACCACGAAGCTGGTCACGCGATTGTTGGTCACGTCTTGCCTGATTCTGACCCAGTCCACAAGGTTACGATTATTCCGCGCGGCGGTACTGGTGGAGTAACATGGTTCTTGCCGCCAGAAGATAAGAGCTACACGAATGTTTACGAGTTTAAAGATATTTTGGCTCGGGCAATGGGCGGACGAATTGCTGAGCAATTGATTTACGGTGATGACGGAATCACTACTGGAGCTGGTTCGGATTTGCGAAAAGCGACTGAAATTGCCCGCGATATGGTGATTGAGCAAGGAATGGGCAAGAGCTTGCGCGATCAAGTATTCCACGAAGATAACGGTGGCTTGATGTTTGATAAAATGACCAGAGAGCGCCCGTATTCTGATGAGACTGCGAAGATGATTGATGAGGAAGTTGCGCAATTGATTACCGAAGCCAAACATCGTGCAATGTTGGTATTGAAAGAGAATCGTTCGTTCCTTGATAAGTTGGCCGAGGCTCTACTGAAGGAAGAAACTTTGGAGGAATCTGAGGTTGACGAGATTCTTAAAGGCACTAAGTTACCAAAAGAGGCTAAACTGCATTCGTAAAATACTATGGGGCGCGTTCGTAGTACAGTTACGAAAATAAATCAGCGGCTTAATGTGAAATTGGCTGCTACGATCCTGGCGGGCTCGACGTTGTTGTCGAGCTTGTTGGGGTTTTTCCGTGATCGTCTGCTGAACTCCGCCTACATGCCGAGCGAAAACGGAGCATTGGCGGGATACCCGGTTGGACTAGACGCTTATACGGCAGCCTTCATGGTGCCAGATTTTATGTTTGCAGTGCTGGTTTCTGGTGCGCTTAGTGTGACGTTCATTCCAGTTTTTAATGAGCGCTGGGTCAAGGGTAATAAGCAGTCTGCTTGGCAAATTAGCTCGAGCATGATCAATTTTATGGCGCTAATAACCATGACAGCGTCGGTGTTGATTATTATCTTTGCCGATCCGTTGATGAAGTATTTAATCGCGCCTGGTCTGAGCGAGTCTGGCCATGCTTTGGCGGTTAGTATGATGCAAGTGATCGCGGTTAATCCGTTTATTTTTGCGGTTGCGGCGGTGATTGCTAGTATTCAGCAAGCGGTTGGGCGATTTATGTTCTGTGCGCTGGCGCCAATGCTATATAACGTCGGTATTATTATCGGTACGGTGTGGTTTACTGGCGGCGTCAATTTATTCGGTTGGCAGATTTTTGACGGCGGCATTATGGGTGTGGCGTTGGGTGTGGTTTTAGGATCATTTTTACAATTGATCGTCAGTGCGGTTGGCTTGGCTGGGCTTGGGTTTGATTACAATTTCAAAATTTATTGGCGAAATAAGGGATTTAGGAAAGTTTTATCTCTACTGCCGGCGCGCTCTGTTGATCAAGGAATGGATTATGTAGTTAGCTTGGTTGAGGTAAATTTGGCTTCGCGTTTGGCTGACGGAACGGTTAGGGCGTACCAACAGGCTTTGACTCTTCATATGATGCCGATCAACCTTATTGGCGTGGCGATTTCAAATGCCGCCTTTCCTCAATTGACTGAGCATTTGGGCGAAGGTCGAAATGACCTATTTCAAAAAGACCTGCGTTCCCTGCTGAGAATTATTTTTTGGATGGCGCTTCCAGTGTCGGTGGTGATTTTCTTTACCAGGGGATACGTCGTGCATTTTATCCGCAATGGCGGTAATCAACTAATCGCGGGAATTTTGGGATGTTTGGTTGTAGCAATTTTATTCCGAACTATTTACCACATGGCCGCGCGAGCATTTTACGCCCGCCAAGATACGAAAACTCCGCTATACATTTCAATTTTCTCGATTACTTTGAATATAATTTTAGCAATTGTTCTATCGATGGTCTTGAAAATGGGCGCGTATGGATTGGCTTGGGCTCAATCAACAGTGGCGGTTTTGGAAGTGGTTGTGCTTTTGGCGGTTATGAATCGTCAAATGCCAAAATTATTCGACATGACGTTCGTGCGAGCGATTTTTAAGATGATACTCGCTGGAATTGTTACGGGCGTGGTTTGTTATATTGCCGTGCTAATTATGCCGTTTCGTTATCATGACGACAGTTTCTTTAGCGCTTTTCCGAAATTTGTTATCATTTCATTGGTTAGTTTTGGCGCGTATGCCGCGGCTTCAAAGTGGCTAAAATTGCCAGAAATTGACCCGATTCTTGCACGATTGAAAAAAGTGTTATTTGGACGATTGGAGTTTAAGGGTTAATGGAAAATATTCGGAATTTTTGTATTATTGCTCATATTGATCACGGTAAGTCTACGCTGGCTGATCGAATGATGGAGATGACTGGGACGGTAGAAAAGCGCGAGATGAAGTCGCAGTTGCTGGATTCGATGGATTTGGAGCGGGAAAAAGGCATTACTATTAAGTTGGCGCCGGTGCGAATGCGATATAAGAATGTCGATCTGAATTTGATTGACACTCCGGGACATGTTGACTTTAGTTATGAAGTTTCGCGTAGTTTGCAGGCTTGCGAGGGCGCGATATTGGTGGTTGATGCTAGCCAGGGAATTCAGGCGCAAACATTGTCGAATGTTTATCTGGCGATGGAACAGGATTTGACAATTATTCCGGTCTTGAATAAGGTTGATTTGCCGGCCGCCGATATACCGCGCGTATCTAGGCAAGTCATTAATTTGTTGGGCTGCGACGAGAGCGAGATTATTCATATTTCTGCTAAAACTGGTCAAAACGTAGATAAGGTTTTGGATGCGGTTGTTGATAAAATTCCGGCGCCAACTGGCGAGGTTGATGGTCCAACTCGGGCGCTGATTTTTGATAGCTATTATGACGATTATCGTGGCGTGATTTTATACGTGCGGGTGGTTGACGGGCGAATTAAAAAGGGTGAGTCTATCCGAATGATGGCGACTGGCGCAGATGGACTAGCTCTGGAAGTCGGTCATCTTAACCCAGCCATGCAACCCGACCCTTCGCTTGAAACTGGCGAAATTGGCTATATTGTGACGAACCTGAAAACGACACGCGAGGCGCGGGTTGGCGATACGGTAACACTGGGGAGATATTTTAATTAAGATTAAAAAGGGAAACCACGAATCTACAAACAATAAGCTTAACTGAATTTTTTTGGCGTTGGTTCGTAGTATTGACGCGTATGATTGCTGAAATCAGTTTCCTTACCAGATTTGGCATAGCATTTATTCGACAAAACTCATTAAGTCTCTTAATAAAGAAATCAAACGTCAAACGAAATAGAAGGTTCTTTTTCCTAACGAGGAGGCTCTGGAACGTTACTTAGTTACTTTGTTTGAAGACTCTACTAGAGTGTTTACACAAAATTATTGACAGCATCTTTTCCTTTATAATATAATAAAACCTCATGAGGTATTATATGTCTAAACAAAAAATTAATCGCTTTGTCGGATCTATTGGAGCTTTTATTGGGATCCTTGTCTTTATTGCATATATTCCACAAATTATCGCTAACCTACAAGGAGAAAAAGCTCAACCATTCCAACCACTATTCGCAGCAGTTTCTTGTTTAATTTGGGTAATCTATGGTTGGACAAAAGAACCTAAAAAAGACTGGATCCTCATCATTCCCAATGCAGCGGGAGTGATATTAGGCGGTTTAACTTTTATTACTTCTTTATAAAAGTTATATAAACAAAACCAGCAACTTCATAAAAAAGTTGCTGGTAGAGATTTTGGACTATCACAGGAAAAAATATTTAACCAAAGTGATATATTGTTTGATAAATCAGAGTATAATAGTAATTAAAAATAGGATTGGATAGCGAGCAGATTCTTGCTTCCTGCTATGTTTATATTCCATCAAGTGTAAGTTAATTAAGATTAAAGAAGGAAAAACCATGAATCCACAAACAATAAGCTTAACTGAATTACAAAAACACCTCGATCAAACTTGTAAGGAGAAAGGTTGGGATAAAAATTCTGTCACTGAAGTATTCTTATTGTTAGCCGAGGAAGTTGGCGAGCTGGCGAAGGCGATTCGCAAAGAGACAGGATTTAAGGGAGAAAAAAGACCTGATAACCACGACAATCTGCGCGAGGAGTTTGCGGACGTGCTGAACTATTTGATGGAATTGGCAAATCGGTTTGACGTCAATTTGGCGGAAGTGTATTTTGAGAAGCACAAGATCAACCAGACGCGACAGTGGAAATAGTATATACTGTATTGAAAAGCGCAGATGTAATAAAATGCACGAAATAGGTATTGATATATCTGTTGTTGGCAATTATGAGCAATTTCAAAAACTTTACAGAGAAGATTAGATGTCGTGTAATTCCAGTAACACGCGACCGCCGTGTGTGGTTGGATGAGAAAATTGTTGACGATGATTCGTATAGTATTTTTATGAATGGGCGATCATATGAAATCGGTGAGGAATACGATGACTTTTTGTGTGTTACGGTTGACAGTTTTGCCGAGCTAGCAGATGCTATTCTCCGCGAGTTGTATGCGCGCGGATTTTCATCGTCGGGCTATAAACTAGTCAACGAAAATTATGTTCATCTAGATTATAGCTTTTTGAGCGATGACATATCTTGGGTCGCTTGGCGTAATGTTGATGTGATAGTTAAGGGTGATATTACTGACGAGAAGGATTATCGTCGCGACAAAGCTAAACGCGGTCGGTGGATGAGTTACGCTGAACTGGCTCAGGTTATTGGCAAGAATCAAGCTCATAAGATTTTTGAGCAGTTATAGGTTAGACCTCAGTGTGTAAGGAATAATTTGCTGAGAATAAGTAGGCACGCAAGGAGCGATTTATTGTGCGTTTATATAAAAACATTGAACTGATATAATAACAAATAGTTATGACTGAAAAAATTACCGTCCAGCCACTTCCAGGCTATAAAGAAGTCAAGCCCTTCGTTTATGCGGGGTTTTTCCCGGTGTCCAACGAAGACTATAACGATTTGAAAGAGGCGATTGAAAAGTTGAGCCTGAGCGATTCGGCGCTGCAATTCGAGCCGGAGAATTCGCCGGTTTTGGGCTATGGTGTACGAATTGGATTTTTGGGTTTGCTTCATATGGATATTATTCGCGAGCGATTGGAGCGTGAGTATAATTTGGATTTAATTGTGACCAATCCGAGTACTGATTATCAAGTTAGTTTGACGAATGGCGAGGAATTGGATATTAAATCCGCCAGTGAATTGCCCGACCCAGTGCAGATAAAAGAGATTCGCGAGCCGTGGATTGATGGTGAAATTGTTGTGCCGCAGGATTACATCGGTGCGGTGATTCAGTTGATCGTGAGTAAGCGTGGTCGCCAGAAAAACCTGAGTTACATTGACGAGCGAGCGCTGATTTCATTTGCGGCGCCACTCGCGAATTTGTTAACGGATTTTTATGACCAATTGAAGTCGATTACCAGCGGTTACGGTTCGTTTAATTATGAATTGTCGGATTATCAAGTGGAAGATTTAGTGCGAGTTGATTTTTATGTGGCAGGTGAGATGGTTGATTCGCTGAGCGTGATGTGCCATCGGTCGGAATCGCAGCATTTGGGGCGTGAGATTGTTAAGAAGTTGAAGGAAGTCGTGCCACGTCAGAGTTTTGAGGTTTCATTGCAAGCGGCAATTGGCGGTAAATTTATTGCCAGGGAAAATATCGGCGCTTATCGAAAAGATGTTACGGGCTATCTTTACGGCGGCGATGTCAGTCGTAAAAAGAAGCTTCTCGCCAAGCAAGCGCGTGGTAAAAAACGAATGAAACGCTTTGGTAAAGTCGACATACCAAGCGAAGCATTTATGGTGATGCTAAAAAGGGATTAACTATGAAAAAACCTATTGTTTATATTGATATGGATGGTGTTTTGGCGGATTTCAAATCTGCTTTAACGAAGATATCGCCTGAGTTGATTGATGAGTTTGATGGTCAGCACGATAATATTCCAGGAATTTTTTCTTTGATGGATCCAGTGCCTGGAGCTATCGAGGCGGTTTACGCCCTGAAAGACAAATATGATTTATATATTTTATCTTCTTCTCCGTGGGAAAATCCGACGGCTTTGGGTGATAAATTGGCGTGGGTGAAAAAGTATTTTGGCGGCGAAGGTTCGGATAACGTTTTCTTCCGTAAGGTTATTTTTTCGTCAGCAAAGAATTTGAGTCGAGGCGATATTTTGATTGACGATCGGACGGCGAATGGTGCGGGCGAGTTTTCTGGTCGGCTTATTCGTTTTGGAAGTTCTGAATTTCCCAATTGGCAATCTGTACTTGATGAGTTATTATAGGTAAATATTATGCCAAATATTGAAGATCTTATTACAAATTATCAGCCAACTGAATCAACAATTGAATTGGTTAAAAGTACGAAAATTGCGCTGCTCGCGGGAATTTCTGGTGCAGGCAAAGACACGATAAAAAAACAATTACTGAAGTCGCCCGAGTTTCGCGATATCGTTTCGCACACTACGCGCGCGCCACGCACAAATAACGGATGCGCCGAGCAGGATGGAATTGACTATCACTTTATTGATTCGCAAACTGCCGAAAATATGCTACAAAATAATGAATTTATTGAGGCAAAGTTTGTTCACGGTACGGTTTATGGGACATCGGTGGCTGAGCTGAAGTTGGCGCATGATCAGAACCGCGTGGCAATTACTGACATTGACGTTCAGGGCGTGGAGGAATATGAGCGACTGGCGCCAGATAGCATTGCGATTTTTATTGTGCCGCCAAATAGCCAAACTTGGATTGAGCGATTAAAAAAACGTTACGCAACTGAAGAAGATTTTCAAGCGGAGTGGCCAAAGCGTCACGCCTCGGCGGTAAAAGAGTTGGCTTACGCGCTTGAAGTTCCGTATTATCACGTGATTATCAATGACGATTTGGAGCGAGCAATTCGAGTGACTGAGGAAATTATTTTGCGCGGCGACGTGTTTAAGCGTCAGGATGACGAGGCGCGTTTGGTAGCTCGAAATCTCCTCAATGATATAATTAATCTATGAGTTCGGTAAAAACTCCAAAAAAAATAGCAGCCAGGCAAGATCGTTCCTCGAAGACCTTGACTACATTATTAGACCAATCCTTCTTTATCTTTGCAGGTTTGGCGTCGTTTTGGTTGGCGTGGTTAGTGCTTAGAGAAGGTTGGGCGACGGGCGGCTGGTGGCTGGTTGGCTTATTCTTTGTTGTGTGGATAATTGTGGCGTATTTGGCGTTGCCTAGACTTCATCGAATTTTGAGTAATATGTACGTGCCGAATTATTTTATCGGCAGGACGCGAACGGCGGACGGAGTATTAAGTGACCCCGTCAATTTGAGCGTGCGCGGCTCGGAAGAAAAGCTCCATAAGGCAATGACTGAGGCTGGCTGGGTTCTGGCGGATGACATAACTCCGAGGTCGGCTTGGAAAATGGTACTTACGGTGCTGAGTGGTCGTAGTTATCCAAATGCACCAGTGTCGCCAGCATTTTTGTTTGGTAGGCGGCAAGACTTTGCCTATCAGCAGGAAGTTGACGGCAATCCAAGGCGTCGCCATCACGTTAGGTTTTGGCGATGCCCAACTGGCTGGCTTCTTCCTGGCGGTCATCGAGTTGATTGGTTGGCGGCTGGTACGTACGATAAGAGTATTGGCTTTTCTTTATTTACTTTTCAGTTCACACATAAAATTGACGAGAATATTGATATTGAACGGGATTATATCATTGAGTCGGTTAAAAGTAACAATAAAAATGTTAGAGTGACGATATTAAAGGATTTTTCAACGGGCTATCATTCGCGCAACGGTTTCGGAGATTCCATTCGCACTGATGGCGATTTGCCGATTTTGGAAGTCGGTCGGATAAAGACTGACGATAATGTCACGGCTTCAACACGGCTCGGGGTGATTATGGACGGCACAATTTATGATCGTCATCCGCGAAATCACGAAACCCTATTGGAAGAGCTTTGGGGCCGCCGACCGCCGCAGATTTTAATTGGCGGCGGATTGATGATTCTGGCGTCGTTATTCACAATTGGGCAAATGCTGGTGGACTTTTCTAGCTGGCCGACGACTTTGGTGCAAGTTGCGAATATTGACGGAATTGATATAAATGCTGCGAATACCATGTTGTCAATGATGGCTGGCTTTAATGTTCTGCTGGTCGTGGCGGAAATCGTGTTGGTTGGGCTGCTGCTTCGAGGAAGTAGTCGGGCGCGAATCTCACTACTTTCTGTGGCGACATTAGCTATTGTCACCGAATCTTTATCCGTGACAATTGGGCGAATTAATGCGTCGATTATGCTGCTTTTGACTTCGATTGGCGTGCATATTATGATCATGATGTTGTTCTCTTCAGATGCGGCGCGCTACTTTACGGAAAGACGATAAGGCTTGGCACTCTGCTTGTATGAGTGCTAGATTTGCGATATAATTGGACTATGACCGAACGTCAACAAGCAATCCTTGTCGCTATTATCGAACAGTACGCTGAAATTGCGGCGCCAGTTGGTAGTGTAACGCTAGCCAAACTGTTTGGCGTGAGCAGTGCCACGATTCGCAGTGAAATGGCAAAGCTTGAGGAGATGGGATTTATTGAGGCGCCCCACACGAGCGCAGGTCGAATTCCGACAGACAAGGGATATCGTTTTTATGTCAATGGAATCACGGCAGCGCAAATGACGGAATTGCCGAGCGGTATTGATAGCAGCACGAAGGCAATTGAAGCGCACGTCAATTCAAATGTTGATACTTCAGACAAAGCGATTCGCCGAGCGGTTGATGGTTTGGTGGAAATGACTGGCAATTTTGGTTTTGCGTCATTTGGCTCGAGTTTGTATATGAACGGAATGACTCAGTTGTTCAGTCAGCCAGAGTTTGGTGATGGCGATCATGTTCAGGCGGTTGCTAAATTGATTGACAATATCGAACCGTGGCTGCGTGAAGCGGCGCCGGACGAACCGCTAAATGTGTTTATTGGTAGCGAAAATCCAATCGGTAAAAGCAGTGGCGCTACGTTGATTATAAGTAAATTTAAGTCATCGTCTGGTGGCGATAATTACATCGGTGTGATTGGTCCGACGCGACAAAATTATCGTCGAACGATGGAGCTGGTGCGTCGTACGGGCGCGATGCTAGAGGAGGTATTGTAATGGCTGAATGGATTGGTGGACTACTGAGCGGCTTGCCAACGTGGCTAGTAGTGATTATTTTGATTATTATTTTCATGGCTATGGTAGTGCTTTTTCCCTGTACGTATGGCGACGAGCCGTTTTGGCCGTTTAAAAGGAGGAAAAAATGACGAAGAATAAAAAAGTTGAAGATTTAGAGAAAGAAGTTGCTGAGCTGACGTCGGATTTGCAGCGAACTCGAGCGGATTTTGAGAATTATCGTAAGCGCGTGGAGGCGGAAAAACAATCAGCGCATGAGTTGGGGCAAACTAAGTCGGTGATGAAATTGTTGCCAGTCATTGATACAATTGAGCGAGCTGTTGTCAACGTCCCAGAGGAACTTCAAGATAATGCGTGGGTTAAGGGTGTGGCTGGTCTTAGTAAGCAGCTTGACAAGCAGTTGAAGGAGATTGGTTTGGAGAAAATTGACGCCAAACCCGGAACTTTATTTAATCCTGAATTTCATCAGGCTGTTCAATTTGACGAATCGACGACGGATGGCGATAAGGAAGTTATTGCCGAGGAGCTTCGCGCTGGCTATACTTTGAACGGCTCAGTTATTCGCGACGCAATGGTAAAAGTCACTCGTCAATAATTTGATTAAGAAAAAACTATGTTTAGCACTCTTGACACGAGAGTGCTAATTATTTATACTGAGATAGTTGGCACTCGCCACGAAAGAGTGCTAGAATGAATATAAGATATAGACCAGATGTGATCATAACAGAAAGGGGAATCATATGGGTAAAATTATTGGTATTGACCTCGGTACAACCAACAGCGCATTTGCATATATGCTAGCTGGAAAACCAGAGGTGATTTCTAATGCCGAAGGTAATCGTACTACGCCATCTGTAGTTGCGGTTAATAAAAAGGGTGAACGACTTGTTGGTCAAGTTGCTCAGCGTCAGCGCGTAACAAACCCAAAAAACACGATTTACGGCGTTAAGCGTTTGATTGGCCGTAAGTTTGACGACAAGGAAGTGCAAAAAGACTTGGATATCATGCCGTACAAGATTGTTAAAAAAGGTACTGGCGTGGCAGTCGAAATGGGCGATAAGGAATACACGCCAGAAGAAGTTTCAGCAATGATTCTTAGTAAAATCAAGGCTGACGCCGAAGCTTTCTTGGGTGAAAAAGTGACGGAAGCAGTGATTACGGTGCCAGCTTACTTTGACGATTCACAGCGCCAAGCAACTAAGGACGCTGGTAAAATTGCTGGATTGGAAGTTAAGCGTATTATCAACGAACCGACAGCTGCGGCTTTGGCTTATGGTCTAGAAAAGGGTAAGAACGACGAAACTATCGTAGTGTTCGACCTTGGTGGCGGTACGTTTGACGTGTCTGTGCTGGAGCTGGGTGATGGCGTGTTTGAAGTTAAAGCAACCAATGGTGATACGCACCTTGGTGGCGAGGATTTCGACAACGCTATTGTCAATTACTTCTTGGATGATTTCAAATCAAAGGAAGGAATTGATCTTCGTAAAGATAATGCAGCAATGCAACGTCTGAAGGATGAGGCTGAAAAGGCGAAGAAAGAATTGTCAACGGTTACGGAATATGAAGTCAACATTCCATTTATTACCGCTGACGCCGATGGTCCAAAGCACTTTGAGATGAGCTTGAGTCGCGCTAAGTTGGAAGATTTGGTTAAGGATCTATTGGATCGCTTGGATGGTCCAGTAGAAAAGGCTTTGAAGGATGCCAAACTTTCTAAGTCCGACATTAACAATGTAGTTATGGTTGGTGGAATGACTCGTATGCCAGCCGTGGTCGAGCGTGTAAAGAATTTCTTTGGAAAAGATCCAATGCAAGGCGTAAACCCAGATGAGGTTGTGGCTGTTGGTGCTGCAATTCAAGGTGGTGTCTTGGCTGGTGACGTTAAGGACGTGTTGCTTCTGGACGTGACTCCGCTTTCTCTTGGAATTGAGACGATGGGCGGTGTGTCGACGAAGTTGATTGATCGAAACACTACAATTCCAACAAGCAAGAGCGAAGTTTTCTCGACGGCTGCGGATAACCAACCTCAGGTGGAAATTCACGTTCTTCAGGGTGAGCGCGAGTTTGCTAATGACAATAAGAGTTTGGGTCGATTTGTGCTTGACGGTATTGCACCAGCACCACGCGGTGTGCCTCAAATTGAAGTGACCTTTAACATTGATGCCAACGGTATTCTTAACGTTACAGCCAAAGACAAGGGAACCGGCAAGGAGCAATCAATCACTATCCAAAACTCTGGCAATATGAGCAAGGAAGATATTGAGAAGGCGCAAAAAGAAGCCGAACTTCACGCGGACGAAGATAAGAAAAAGCGCGAAACTGTCGATACGAAGAATCAGCTTGAAAACGCTATTTATCAGGCAAAGAAAATGCCGGACGAATTCAAGGATAAGATTTCTGACGACGACAAGCAAGCGATTGAAAAGGCTGTCGAAGAGGCTGAGAAGCACAAAGATTCTGAAGATAAGGACGAATTAGATGCTGCAATTAAAGCCTTGAACGACGCGATTATGCCAATCGGGGCTAAGATGTATCAACAATCAGCCGACGATAAAAAAGCCGACGAAGCTGGCGACAAAAAGTCTGATAAAGACGAGCCGGTCGAAGGCGAAATTGTCGACGAAAAATAAACCTAACGTATTTACAAAGAAGGCTGCTCGATAAAAAGAGCGGCCTTTTTTGGACTTAGCACTCTTGCGCTGAGAGTGCTAAACGCGTATAATATACAAGGTATGAGCAAGCGTGATTATTATGAAATATTGGGCGTTCCAAAGACCGCTTCTGAAGATGAGATAAAAAAGGCTTTTCGTAAATTAGCAATTAAATATCACCCTGATAAGCAGGGTGGCGACGAGGCTAAATTTAAGGAAATTAATGAAGCCTATGAAGTTCTGAAAGACAAACAGAAGCGACAGCGTTATGATCAATTTGGTCATGCTGGCGTTGGTGGCGCGTCTGGTGGCGGTTTTTCTGGTAGTCCGTTTGAAGGATTTGGTGGATTCGGCGGTCAAAACGTTCACTTTGATTTTGGTGATGGTGGACTAGGTGATATTTTTAGCCAATTCTTCGGTGGTGCAACTGGCGGTGCTGGAAATGGTCGTTCGCGTGGGCGTGATGTTGAAACTAGCGTAACACTAAGTTTCGAGGACGCGGTATTTGGTGTAGAAAAGAAAATTAGTTTAATGCTGGATGTTGAATGTGAACATTGCCATGGCGATGGCGCCGAGCCTGGATTTGGAATGAAAACGTGCCCAACTTGTAAGGGTGCGGGTCAGCAAACTCGAACGATGAATTCGCTGTTTGGGCAAATTCAGCAGGCGGTTGTTTGTGAAACTTGTCACGGCAAGGGAAAAGTTCCTGAAAAAGAATGTTCAGTTTGTCGAGGAAAAGGCACGACTCGACAGAATCAGGATATCACTATTAAAATTCCGGCGGGAATTGATGATGGCGCGACAATTCGTCTGCGCGATCGCGGCGAAGCAGTTGCTGGTGGTAGCAGAGGTGATTTGTATGTCCATATTCGCGTTAAGGCGCATAAAAAATTCACTCGTGAAGGCAATATTATTCTTAGCGAAGAACATATTTCTATGGTTGATGCAGCGCTGGGAACGGAAATTGATGTGGAGACTGTGGATGGCATAATAACGATGAAAATCCCAGCAGGCACTCAGAGCGGCACCGACTTCAAGTTGTCAGGTCATGGCGTGCCACACTTACATAGTGAATCCCGTGGTCCGCATATTGTGGGTGTTATTGTTGATACGCCAACCAAATTGACCAAGAAACAGAAGGAGCTTTTGGAGCAATTTAAGGGCGCTAAAAAACGAGGACTGTTTTCCTAGTATATTTGTCGAGAAAAAATCCTGTGTTATACTGAAGCTAACATAAGAGGGATTGAAGGTATGGGATTAATTTTTCTGATAATAGTTATTATTGTAGTAATTAAGCTAATAAAATTATTACAGAGAGGTGATAGCCAGCCGTCTAATTATTCCGAAGATTATCGGCAGGGATATTGGGATGGCGTGCGTGATGCACAAAATGGATGTGCCAAAATTGAGAATGACAACGGTCAAATAAGACTTGTCACTGAGAATCAAAACGCCGCTTCACGGCTTGCGAATACACCGTTAAATATCAGTAATAATGAGAATCTCGATAATATAATTCCTACTAGTATTTCCACATCTGAAGAGAGAGTAAATACGGTTGCTGCGCCTGTTGAGAATAATATTGAACGGACACCACATATTGATGACAAGGAAAAGGAGAGGGGCCGTAAGACTACAATTAATATAGCGCTATATACGGCATCGCTACTTCTGACTGCGGGAATATTGCTTCTAGCCCAGGCAATTAATCTATCTATCCAACTTAGGTTTGGATTGGTGTGGCTGTTTATTTTTATTTATTATATTATTGGTCAGATATTGTATGCTCGCTTGCCAATATTAAAATCTGCGTCGACAGCGCTTATTGGTACGGCCTTGGCTGCTGTGCCAATTGGTGGCTGGACTATGAACTTGCTTTTAGGCATCGACCTCGCATGGTGCTGGCTTATTACCTCTGTAATTGGTGCTATTTTGTGTGTTGATGCTACGGTGAGATTGAATAGTAGACCGCTTGCTTATGTATCGCTACTATCGATGTTTACGATGACGACTAGTTTGCCGGCTGTTGTGCATGCGCAGCTGGTCTGGTATTACGTTGTAATGCTGTTATTTGGATGTTTGATGACTGTGGCTGCATATTTTTCTAGTCGCTTTCCTCGTCAGTTCGTCGAACCGTTAAACATTGTAAATCCGTTTATCGTGCCGATGACGATGTTTATCGCGCTTAGCTCGTCGGCATATATGGGCACATTAGATATTAGTGTACTGTTATTCGCTAGCGTTGCATATTACTTTACGGTTGCTCTTGTTGAGAAGTCTAAAAAGATGCGTACTTATGAGTTGACAACAGCTCGCTTATTGTTAATGGTGATGGCTGCTAGTTTCGCAATGTATTTATCTGACGATAATCAGTTGGTTGTAAGTGTGATTTTAGGGTTAGTGGCGCTTGGAAATATAATCTGGTCCGCTGTATCAATGTACGTTCAGAAACAGTACGATAGACATCATGAAATAGTATTGTGGGCTAGTTTTGCTGTGTCACTAAGTGCTCTGTTTGGCGTGATCGGTTCTGGAGATTCGCTACTAATGACGGTTGCCTTTACCTTTATTAGTGTTATTTCAGCGATTAGTCTTGCAATCCTTTTTTTGTTACGTCGTGTCCGCTTCGGTGTTATGGTTGTGATATCTGGGATTCTATTGGTGCCGATTGGTATAACACTATTTAATATTGATATAGCTATAGCACCACGCGTACAGTATCTAATTTTTCTATTCATGACGCCACTGCCAGTTATTTGCCGATTGCTAATTTTGAAGCGTCCGAATATTAGTAAAAGTCAGGCTGCTTTAGTGTATGGCGCTGCGTCAACTTGGCTATTAATGGCGATGTTTACTTCAGCGATGATAGCCACTTATGCGACAGAGGAAGCCCTGATGTGTCTATCGGGCGCGATAGCTATCGGTGCTGGCATTATGAGTGTGGCTGTATGGCGCGAAAAAGTTTATGAGTTTGTAGTTGGAGTTCATACCTCTTTAATGTTGTCGGTATTTTTGCTAGCTTTAGGTTTTTCGGTGTCTAGTGAAAACGTCTCTATTTTAATGGCGTGGATAAATGTGTCGTCGCTATTAATAGTAGAATGGCTTTATCGTCGTCATGGCAACACGGCCATCAAAAGTCGTGAGCTGTTTCTATATTCTATTATTGACGTAGCTGTCATTGTTGTATTGTCGTCAATTCATCCGATAGTTTGGTTGCCGCTAGTGGTGTCACTATATTATGCATTTTACCGATGTCGTAGAGAGGTTTATTTGGGTGGGGCATATCTTACGACAATCATCTTTGTTTTATTGTCCCTGCATTGGTTGAATGTACCGTTTAATGACAATCTCGCAATTGCTGCATGGGTGAGTCTAGTTGGTTTTGGGTCTTTGTACTGGCTGTTGCGAACGAATAGGCAATCGTCAATCATTAGTGATATGACGCTGTGCGCCGCTACAGTTCCAGCGATAGCGTTTCCGGCAATTAATCTACTGGCAACATATGATTTGTCGTTCAAGATATTGGGGTGGCTAGCGGCTACGATAGCTCTTTATATGGCGGTACTTGCTAAACGAGATTGGCGAATAATGACAATAGCTGCGCACCCGAGTCTAGCGTTGTTACTTTGCCTTATAGCTCAATGGTTTACTATTCCGCTCGAATTCATGTCAGTCGTTGCCCTGGTCATTTTTGCGGTGTTTTACGGCTTGGCTATTGCTGCGCGAATCAGAAAGATGTCGAGTCGTTGGTATTACTCTTCGTTCTATAGCGCCATCGGCTGGTCGGTAGTCTTATTGTCTATTGCTACATCAGTTAGCGCTACTGTGGCGTCAGTGATTCTGGCAGCGCTGGTGTGGATAATTAACGGTATAGCCTTGATGTTCGAAGGTGTTCCTAAAAAGAATATTTTATATTTTGATTCAGGTGTAATCCTGATTTTGTGCGGCGTTTTATTTACTATTAAAAACCTAGCCTTACCCGTTCACGCTATCACAATACCATATTTGTGGTCAGCGGCAATTCTTTCGGGAGCGGTGATGTCGTGGCGTTGGTTGGGGTATATTCATAAGTCTACGATAGCACACCTAGTACTGGCTCTCTCTGTACTTAGTCTGCCGACCCTCATCCTGGCGTTAGCAGGAGACGGCGTTATGGAAATATTATTCCTAATAGAGCATTCATTGATGGTCGCTGTGGGGCTGGTACTTAACAAACGACTGATTACGACCTGGGGTGCCGTATGTGTGACATTAGCTTTGATATACCTATTGTCGGGATACACTTATGTATTAGCTATTTTGGCTGGTATATCTATCATTGTAGCGGTGATAATTGTGGTAGCGAGAGCTCAAAGAAGCAAAAGGCAAGATATTGCAAAAAGATAGTTTTTATGCCATAATATTGACGTATGAAAGAAAAAGCCATTATTGGGTCGACTGAGCTTGTGGATTTTGGCAAGCGAGCGCAAAAAGTCCCAGCTAAAATTGATACGGGCGCCGATTCCAGTGCGGTTTGGGCGAGTAATATTCACATTGATAAAGATGGGATATTGAAATTTTCCCTGTTTGGCGAAGGTTCGCTGTATTATAATGGTAAGGTATTTAAGAGAACTGATTATTCTGTAGCCAGCGTACGCTCCGCAATGGGTCAAAATCAGATTCGTTATCGAACGCATTTTTGGGTGAAGCTTGGTGGACGAAAAATTAAAATGTTAATGAATTTGTCTGATCGATCAAAGAATGAATTTCCGGTGTTAATTGGCAGACGGTCAATTTCTGGAAAATTCCTAGTGGATGTCTCAAGAAAAAATGTTCGCAGGAAAAAATCGTTCGTAACTGCTAGTCTTAATGAAGAAGTAAAATTGAATCCATACGAATTTTATAAAAAATATCATCAGAAAGGTGAAGAAAAATAATGCGAATTGCAATCTTATCCAACGGCAACATTAATTATTCGACGCTTCGCCTGAAAGAAGAGGCTGAAAAGCGCGGTCATCAAGTCAAGGTTATTAAATATAAAAACTGCTACGTTTCAATTGACGAAAAGCATCCGACGGTTATTTATAAAGGCAAAGAAATTGGTGAATTTGACGTAGTAATTCCGCGAATCGCGAGCCACATGACAAAATATGGAACAGCGGTTTTGCGTCAATTGGAGATGATGTATCCGAAAGCGTTTTTTATGAATCGCTCGATTGCAATTACTAGGGCGCGGGATAAATTGCGCTCAACGCAGTTATTAGTTAAAGCGGGCGTGTCGATTCCGAAGACGGTCTTTTCTCGAAACGCGACTGACATTGATTCGCTCATTGAAGAGATTGGTGGTATGCCGGCGATTATTAAGTTAGCGCGCGGCACGCACGGAAATGGCGTGGTTCTGGCGGAAACTAAGAAGGCTGCCAAGTCGGTTCTGCAGGCGTTCTATTTGACCAACTCTGACGGCACGAATGTGTTACTTCAGGAGTTTATTAGAGAGTCGGCTGGTGTCGATATTCGTGCGTTTGTGGTTGGTAGTCAAGTGGTGGCTAGTATGAAGCGTCAGAGCTTGGACGATGATTTCCGTAGCAATTTACACAAGGGCGGCGAAGGAACCAGCATAAAATTGACAGATTCTGAACGTAAAATGTGTGTGAAAGCCGCTAAGGCAATGGGATTAACAGTTGCCGGAGTCGATTTCATGAGATCAAGTCGTGGAGCTTTGGTGTTGGAGGTTAATGCTAGCCCAGGGTTTGGAATTGAGAAAATTACTCGCCGAAATGTGGCTGGAAAGATAATTGAATACATCGATCGAAACGCCAAGCGTGGCAATAAAAAAGATAAAATCGGCGCTTAAGCATAAACTTGTTATAATAGGTTTATGGATGAGCCTCGTCACTCGACAGTAATTCGAACTGTCATCAAATGGATATTTATCTGCGGTATGCTAATGGTTATTGGTGGGGCAATTTTTTATGCTTTTCGAACGGTTTCGCCAAAAACGGAAATGATTTACCCTAATAAGACGATGCTTCGGGCGGAAATTGCTAATGACGAAGAATCGCAGCGGAAAGGTCTGTCCGGAAGGCTGGGAATTGATGAGAATTATGCCATGCTGTTCGTATTTGACTATAACGATCGTCATAAAATGTGGATGAAAGATATGAAGTTTTCGGTTGATATGATTTGGATTAATGATAAAAAGCGCGTCGTCTACATAAAGCATAACGTCAAGCCAGATGCTGAGCCGTATGAAAAATATACGCCACCGGTTCCGGCAAAGTACGTGTTGGAGGTGAAGGCGGGTGTTGCTAAGCGGGCAAACGCTGTAGTTGGGTCACCGGTAAAATTTGATTTGGAGGAGGATAAATGAGTGTGATAATTTTATTTGGAGCAATTTTAGTAGCGGTTTTTGCGGTTACATTTGTTTTATCCCGAAGATTCGGTCCATTGGCGTTGGCGTTGGCGACGGGATTTTTACTATCAGAATGGTGGGGCAGCTGGCTGACGGGATTGCTGGATGGCTTGAAATTGGAAACTGGTTTATTGCCAAATGGTGTAATTTCGGGATTAGTCTTAACGTTGGTTCCGTTAATTATGCTTCTTTTAAGTGGTCCGAGATACCAGAAGAAACATGAGAGAATTGTTTCGGCGGTGGGAATCGCGTTTTTGACGGCAGCACTATTGGTGGTTCCTCTGGGAAAATATATATCACTAGACGGACAGGCGCTGGAGCTGTATAAGATTTTCGCGAATAATTGGCGGTATGTGGCTACGTTTGGTCTGGTGTGTGGTCTAATTGACATTTTTTCACTACATACTGGCGGACATAAACTCGCTAAGCATTGACCTTTATGCTGGTTTGTGCTAGGATGAAAAAAGCGGATATTCCGAATGGGTCCATAGCTCAGTTGGTTAGAGCACCTGCCTTTTAAGCAGGGTGTCCCGGGTTCAAGCCCCGGTGGACCCTCCAAATTTGAAATCGACTCCCTTGGCGGAGTCTTTTTTATGGCTTCGGATCCAGATATACTTTAAGTATGAATAGTTGGCTATTTAATAAGTTGCATATTTCTTGGTTGGTGGCGGTGTGGTGCCTCGGTTTGACAATTGGCGTAATTTCCATCCATTACATACCGCGGTCGTTTGCGGCGAATCCATTATTTTTATTGGTCGGGCTGGCTATTTTCGTAATTGTGGCAATTTGGCGCTGGCGATTTTTTGTGATTTTAGCAATTATTTCTGGAGTTTTGATTGGTCTTTGGCGCGGTGAAATTGGCAGAAAAGGCGTGGAGGTTTATGATTCGTTAATCGGAAAAGTCGCAATTATCCAAGGTCAAGTCTTGGAGGATCCTGATCTCGATAAAAATAGCCAAACGGTTCTTAGACTGGGCAATTTGCAGATGAATAATGAAAAATTGTCGGGACAAATTTGGGTGACGACGCCAGATAAAAACTCAATTAAGCGCAGTGATATTGTGAGAGTTAAGGGTAAAATGACGGCGGGATTTGGGGCTTTTTCAGCAAGCATATATCGGGCGAAAATTATTAGCGCCGAAAGACCAGTTCCGGGTGATGTGGCGGTGGGAGTTCGCGATTGGTTTGCGAGGCGGGTCCGTGAGCATGTTCCGGAATCAGAGTCCGCGTTGGGGCTGGGATTTTTATTGGGCTTGCGACGTGCCATGCCGACTGAATTAAGTGACAATTTGAAAATTGCCGGATTAACGCATATCGTGGTGGCGAGCGGCTACAATTTGACAATTTTAGTTCGTTTAGCGCGACGATTATTCGCCAAGCGATCAAAATATTTAGCGATGCTCAGCGCGGCTGTTATGATAATTGGTTTTATGGCGGTGACCGGATTAAGTCCTAGTATGTCGAGAGCTGGCTTGGTGGCGGGACTGAGTCTGGCGGCGTGGTATTATGGTCGGACAATTCATCCGCTGGTTCTGCTTCCTGTGTCGGCGGCAATCACGCTATTGATAAATCCACAATTTGGTTGGGGTGATTTGGGTTGGCAATTAAGCTTTGCTTCGTTTGCGGGAGTAATTATGTTGGCGCCGCTCCTACACTCTTACTTTTTTGGCAATAAAGAGCCGGGCGCGTTTCGGCAGATTTTAATTGAAACTTTGTCGGCGCAAATTATGACATTGCCGCTACTTATGATGAGTTTTGGGGTTATTAGCAATGTGGCGTTAATTGCGAATATGCTGATTTTGCCGTTTGTACCGCTAGCGATGCTGCTGACGTTTATGTCGGGCGTGATGGTTTTTGTGCCGATGATTGGCGTGTTGATTGCAATTCCGACGACGTGGTTACTTGGCTATATGATTCAAGTCACCAATTGGACGGCTGGATTTGAATGGGCTCAAATGGAAGTTAGTATCAATTTGTGGCAATGTGCGGCTTTATATGTGGCACTAATTTTGGCAATGATTTGGATGAAAAAGCAAACTAAATTAGACCTCGCTAAGATAAATATTGTGGAGTAGTGTATAATAGTAACAGATTGAAATAGCAAATAACTTTAGGAGAAAATATGTCAGGACACAGTAAATGGGCTACAACTCACCGACAAAAAGCGATTGTTGACGCTAAGCGCGGCGCGATTTTTACGAAATTGGGTAATCAAATTGCTATTGCAGCACGTGGCGGCACAGACCCAGCGCTGAACTCAAGTTTGGCGATGGCAATTGAAAAAGCTAAGGCCGCAAATATGCCTAGTGCAAACATTCAGCGAGCAATTGACCGAGTGGCAGATAAGAGCGCAGCGGCTTTGGAGGAAATTGCTTACGAAGGTTATGGTCCTGGCGGCGTGGGTGTTATTATTGAAACGGCGACAGATAATCGCAATCGAACATTGCCAGAGGTAAAAACTGCGTTGGTTAAAAATGGCGGGCGAATTGCTGATGCTGGTAGTGTGATGTTCCAATTCACGCGCAAAGGCGTCATTACTATCGAAGGTAGCGGGGAAGATTTGTTGCTAGCGGTTTTGGACGCTGGCGCCGAAGATGCTGTCGAGGAAGACGGCGAAATTATCGTGTATACGGAGTTGAAAGATTTGGCGAGTGTGCGAAATAAATTGGTTGAACAAGGCTTGAAGGTTAAAGATGCGGAACTGCGATATATTGCCAATACGCCGATAGAAATTGCCGACATGGAAACTGCGCAGAAATTGATGAAGATGATTGATGCGTTGGATGATTTGGATGACGTTGTGAATGTTCATACAAATGCGGATGTCACAGCGGAATAAAATTATCGCTTTAAGGAATCGCTCCTTTTTTGGGGCGATTTTTAATTTGACAAAAAGTACGATAAACTAAAGATGATTAACCATAAGCAAGGAGCGAGCATGAAGTATTTGCGCAACACACTACTTATGATACTAGCCGCGGCGCTAATAATGCCGTCGCCGTTGGTTTTGGCGGAAGGTGTTTCAAGTGCTACTCAAGAGTCGAAAGTTGATGACGTTCAGACTGTTGATAATAGTCTTAAATCGGCTGAGGAAGCGAAAGATCCAGTTGTTGACAAGGATCAGATCGATAGCAATTCACCTTCTCAATCAAGTGAAAATCCCGAGACTCCAACGGAGAATTCGTCTACAAATAGTCCGAGCGAAAATCCTGCCGCCAATGAGTCTTCAAAGTCTGAGCCAAATCCCGAATCTGAGCCACCAAAAATAGATAAGTCAGATGAAAGAACAGAAGAAAATGCGACGATATTAATTTCAAAGATTAGTCAGGATAAAAAATACATTGAGATATATAATCCGACGAATCAGAATGTTGACTTGACTGGTTGGAAAATAGAGTATTACGCTGGATCTGGCACTAAAACCGTTGGAAAGATTTTCAAGGATGAAGTAATCTTGGCGAACGGATTTTTGGTCTTGTCGAACGATAAGATGTTGGCGGGCGCCATAAAGTTTGATAATAATTTGGGTTTGGCTCAAAATGATGGATCGGTCGTGTTGTCGCGTTCGGACGGGTCGGTCGCAGATACCGTTGGCTGGGGAAATAATTCAAAGTCTGCAGGCTCACCAATTAAAGGTGGTGTGAAAATTGTTTGGCGCTGTTTTATTGGTGAAAATATTATTGATTCGAAAAATAATTCCACTGATTTTTTATCGAGTAAAGGTTCTGATAATCAGGAAATTGTGCCGTATTCACGACCAAATTGCAAAACCCCAGATTCCAAATCTGAATCTCCAAAGGAGTTGAATAAATGTGAAGGTCTGAAGCTAAGTGAAATCGCATCGAACATTGATGAGCAATTCATTGAAATTATTAATTCTGGCGAAAAAACCGTCATTACGACAGGCTGTAAATTGACGGTTGGCGATTCTGGCGTTCGTGAAAATATCGGTGATATCGAATTAAATCCTGGCGAATTTTTAGTGATCAAAATAAAAAACACGAATCTGAAATTGCCAAAAACAAAAGGAAAAGTTTATTTATTAGATGAGGCTGGCTCGAAAATTGATTCCGCTGAATATGAGAAGTTAGCGAAAAGCTCTTCGTGGAGTTTGATTGATGATGAGTGGATGCAAACGTTTATGATAACTGAAAATTCTGAGAATATCTTTAAGGAATATCCAGACTGTCAGAATGGTTACGAGCGAAATGCGCTGGGTAGATGTGTGAAAATTGCCACTCCGCCCGTTGAAAGCCCTTGTCCTGTTGGTCAATATCGTCATCCAGAAACTCTCCGTTGTCGAAAAATTGAAGCGGCAAAAACTATTACGCCTTGTAAAGATGGCTATTATCGTAGTGAAGAAACTGGCAGATGTCGATCTATCGCATCGGCTGCGGCAAAAACTTTGAAGCCTTGCCCAGAAGGTCAATTCCGCAATTCAGCTACGGGTCGATGTAAGAAAATTGCCTCCACTGACGATATAGCAAAAGAATGCCCAGAAGGATTTGAGCGCAACCCACAAACTAAGCGTTGCCGAAAGATAAAATCTGCAAATATGCCAACTGTTGGCTCGGCGGCGGCTGAAGTTAAGCAGGTTGCTGGTGCTACTTGGGGCTGGTGGGTATTTGGCGGCGTGAGTTTACTGGCTGTCGGTTATGGCGTATGGCAATGGCGATGGGAAATCTCGCAATTTGTACGAAAAATCCGCGAAAGCATTAAATCCGCAAGCGGTAAATAATTGCTATAATAAAGATATGAGAATTATCGGGATTGACCCGGGAACGGGGATTTTGGGGTTTGGTGTGATTGATTTTTCTCGTGGCAAGTTCAAGATGGTCACGGCGGGAGTTGTGACGACGCCGGCACATACGCCAATTGATGAAAGGCTTGAAGATATTTTCGATAGCCTGACAGAGATTATTGCCGAAACAAATCCTGATGTCATGTCGATTGAAAAGCTATTTTTTGCGCGTAATGTTACGACGGCGATTTCTGTGGCGGAGGCGCGCGGTGTGGCGATGTTGACTGGGCGAAAAGCTGGAATGCCGATTGCTGAATATACGCCACTGCAAATAAAACAAACTTTGACCGGCTATGGCAAGGCTGATAAAAAGCAGGTTCAAGAAATGGTGCGACTTAATTTAGGTCTGAAAGATGTTCCGAAGCCGGATGACTGCGCGGACGCTTTGGCTGCAGCAATTACACACGCGGCGATGAATCGGGTATAATTGAAATATGATTGCACATGTTTTTGGAAAAGTTGCTGAGAAGTTTAATGGCTCGTTAGTCATTGATGTTCATGGTGTTGGATATGAAGTTAGCGTGGCGACTAATGATTTTGACGCGGTAATATTAGATCAGGAAGTGAAATTTTACACTTATCATCACGTGCGCGAACAGTCTGAGGAATTGTTTGGGTTTTCGAGTTTGGCGGCGAAAAAGTTATTTGAAATGCTGATCACGGTTCAAGGAGTTGGTCCGAAGGCTGCGCTGGCTATTTTGAGCTTGGGTGATGCCGAGCAAGTGCGCAATGCTATTGCTAATGCTGACAGTGGTTTTGTGCAAAAGGCTACTGGCGTTGGCAAAAAAACCGCCGAGCGAGTAGTGGTTGATCTGAGCGATAAAGTTGGTTTACCGACTCATTACGGACGAACGGAAACCCCGCTACAGACTGAATTAAACACTTCTGATGAGGCCTTGGAGGCATTGATGGCTTTGGGCTATACATTAGCGGACGCCACTAAGGCGCTTGAAAATGTCGATGTCAATTTACCAACTTCTCAGCGAGTAACTGAGGCGTTGAAGAAATAAAAAGGACGCTAAGATAGCGCCCTTTTAAAGAATAGGTAAATTTTCTAAGGCTCAATGACTATCTTTTTATTTGACCAAAATGAAGGCTGGTAGTGAATTTTAATCGTGGAATCTTTCGCTACTTCAAATATGACAGAACCTTCTTTTTTGCCGTTGATCGCCAAGGTGCCAGAGTTCAGATTGTCGTTCGTCGTGAAAGCTGTAGCGCTCGGTCCTTCAATAGCGCCATTCGCATCTTCTATTTTCCAGTCGAACGTATTAAATGATAGCTCGCTATCTGATTTGTTGACAATTGACACATTCACTTTAACGAATTCTTTTCCGTCTTTAGCCTTAATAAACTGGTTATCTGATTTCCAGTCGCGATCAATTGATTTAACAGTCACCTCCTTGCCATCGAAAGCGATAGTTTCGCCGACTTTGAAATTTGTCTTCTCGGTTTTTTTATTGTCAGAAACAGAGTTGCCGTTTGAACTTATAACAGTACCTTTATCCTGTTGGGATGATCCGTAAATCCCCCCAATTACAATAATGACAATTATCCAAAACCACCATTTTTTAAAAACTGGTCTTTTGTCTTTTTTATCCATAATCTCCTCCTATGAGATTTGCTGTCCAATAAAAAGGACAGCCGTTAAATTTGGCTGTCTACACCTAGAACGTAGAGTTTACGCTCGAATAACGGCTGCCCATTATATGCGTAAACAATACGTTTGAAACGTTGAGTTCTAGATGTAGACAATTCTATTGTACTATAAATGTTATAATTAGTTTATGGCAATTGAAAGAATAGTTGATACAAGTTCGCATGATGACGACTCTGAAGAGCAGCGAATTGAAGTTAGTTTGCGTCCGCAGAGTTTTTCTGAGTATGTTGGCCAAGAGAGATTGAAGAGAAATTTACGTTTGGCAATTGATGCAGCCAAAAAGCGTGGTGAGCCGTTGGATCACGTATTATTATATGGTCCGCCGGGGCTTGGTAAAACAACTATGGCGACGGTGATTGCTAATGAAATGGGCACGAATTTGCGAATTACCAGCGGTCCGGCTATTGAAAAAGCGGGCGATCTGGCGTCAATTCTGACTAATCTGTCGGACGGTGATATTCTGTTTATCGATGAGATTCATCGGTTGGGGCGATCAGTGGAGGAAATTTTGTACTCCGCAATGGAAGATTTTAAGCTGGATATTGTGATTGGAAAAGGTCCGGCAGCGCGATCAATTCGATTAGATTTGCCGCGATTTACGGTGATTGGCGCGACGACGCGAACCGGAAGTTTGGCGGCACCTTTGCGTGATAGGTTCGGGCATATTTATCGTTTGGAATTTTACACGCCAGAGGATATTGCGAAAATTGTGACGCGTAGTGCGAAGATTTTGGAATCGTCAATTCGAAGTGAAGCGGCAGATTTATTGTCGACGCGAGCGCGCTTGACGCCACGTATTGCCAATAGGCTTCTTAAGCGAGTTCGTGATTACGCCGACGTTAATGGTGACGGAATAATTGATGTAAAAACTACAACTAACGCTTTGGAAATGCTGGAAGTGGATGAGTTGGGCTTGGATCCGGCTGATCGTAATTTATTGCAATCGATCCTGGAAAATTATGGTGATAATCCTGTCGGCTTAACGACAATTGCGGCACTGACTGGTGACGAAGCGACGACAATTGAGGATTTTTATGAACCATATTTGCTACAAATTGGTTTTATTGAGCGCACACCGCGTGGTCGTCGAGTGACGATTAAGGCAAAGCAACATTTGGGAAGATAGTTATCGTATTCTTCGGCTTTTTGTGCTTTAATAAAACCAAGCAAACTTAACTAGGAGCCGCCATGAGCAAAAACAAGGCTATCTTAAGTTCTGTCGTGTTATAATATAGGCATGAATCCACAAACATCCTCGTCAGAAGATTTAACGCAGCCCGTTGCATACGATGCTGATGGTCGACCACTATACCATCATCCGCCGCAGACTGGTCGTCCAGCTCCGGTTGTGGCGCAGACGAATTCTTATGTGACGGCAAAACCGGAAATTATTGATGGGGAGAATTTTGATCCGCGATTGCGTAGTCAATATGCTAATGAACCGCAAGTCGTACATGTTGCCAGGGATATTGACCCGAAGCCGTTTACTATTAGTGACGACCTGAAGCAAAAGCATGAAAAATCAGTTCAGCAATACCCGAATCTCAATTTGAGCGAAGGCGAATATATTATTTTGGATATTAAACGCCATCCAATTGGCATGCTAATCCCGACGGGAATCTCGGTTTTCTTGGTGGTGATGATCATGGTGTTTGTGATGTTTTATCCGTCAATTGCTCGTGACGCAATTATTTCGCCGATGCCTTCGCTGACCGATGTGTTTGGCGTGGCAATGTTGCTTATTGGGCTGGTTGCGCTTGGTGGTGCGGTGTCCTTGTGGATATATTTGCAGAATCATTTTTACATGACCAACGAAAGTGTGATTCAGGAAATCCAAGGTAGCTTATTTTATAGGCACGAGCAAACGGTGAGCTTAGGCAGTATTGAAGATGCAAGCTTCCTCCAATCAGGCGTTATTCAGACTCTTTTCAACTATGGCACGATTCGTCTCAGTACCGAAGGCGAGGAAACAACATATATATTTCATTTTGTGGCAAATCCACGTAAGCAAATTGCGATAATCAATAATGCCATTGAAGATTTTAAGAATGGCCGCCCTGTTTGTGATGATTAGTTAATTATTTGTGGCGACTTTCTTTTACGTAGTCGTCTTCATCAACAAGCGTCGCAACGAGTTTATATGACTTACATTTTCCGTCATTACAATTTGAAGATTCATAACGGTAGCTGCTGTCTTTTTCGCCAATTTTCTTACCTTGCGGATCTTTTAACAACTCGGGATCCATAGTCGGAAGCGTACCTTCTTCTAACTTCTCTGGGTAATAGCCATTTTTAACGTAAAAACCTTCTTCCAGGCTATAATGCATGGCGTTAATCGCGGTGCGTTTTTTGGCGTTGTTTGATTCGTTGGTCAATTTTGTATATTGTGAGAAACCTAAGATTGCGATGATAATCAAGAAAGTCGCTACAACCAAAAGTTCAATAATAGTGAAACCGTTTCGCTTATTCATGAATGTAATTATAGCAAATCTTGCAACAAATCGGTATAATAAAGGAAGTAACTAAGGAGGGAATGCTATGGCAAAATCAGACAGTAAAACAGTAAATCCAGAAAAGTCAAGTCAGGCATCGGATAAAAAAGTTGATGAAGGCAAACTTAAGGCGCTTGGTCTAGCGATGGATCAAATCACCAAGCAATTTGGCGACGGATCAATTATGAAATTGGGCGAGGCTCATAAAGTCGATGTTGAAGTAATTCCTTCTGGTGCTTTGAGTTTGGATTTGGCGCTCGGTGGCGGATATCCAAAAGGTCGTATCATAGAAATTTATGGTCCAGAAAGCTCAGGTAAGACAACATTGACGCTTCACGCTATTGCAGAAATTCAGAAGCAGGGCGGAACGGCGGCGTTTATTGATGCTGAGCACGCTCTCGATCCAGCATATGCTAAGCGTCTGGGCGTGGACACGGAAAATTTGTTGGTTTCTCAGCCAGATAACGGCGAGCAAGCATTGGAAATTACGGAGACGTTGGTTCGTTCGAATGCGGTGGATTTGGTGATAGTCGACTCGGTGGCTGCCTTGACGCCACAGGCTGAAATTGATGGCGATATGGGCGATTCTCATATGGGTCTTCAGGCTCGATTGATGAGTCAGGCTCTACGTAAATTGACGGGAATTATTAATAAGTCAAAAGCTACGGTGATCTTTATCAATCAGATTCGTATGAAAATTGGCGTGATGTTTGGCAATCCTGAAACGACAACCGGTGGTAATGCGTTGAAATTTTACGCGTCGCAGCGAATTGACATTCGTCGAATTGGTCAGATCAAAGTTGGCGATGATATTATTGGTAACCGCACAAAAATTAAGGTTGTGAAGAATAAGATTGCACCGCCGTTCCGCGTGGCTGAATTTGACATTATGTACAACGAGGGAATTAGTAAAACTGGCGATATTCTGGATTTGGCGGCAACGCACGGTATAGTTGAAAAGTCGGGTGCGTTTTATAAATATAACGGCGAAACGATTGGTCAGGGGCGCGATAAAACGAAGACTTACTTGAAGGAAAATCCTGAAGTCCTGGCGGAAATTGATCAGAAGGTACGCGACAAGGTAAAAGAAGCAGAAAACTAATGCGCGCAGCAGATACTGCATATCCAGTCGAAAAACATGTGGCGTCAGTCAGTCTGGTCTTTGATGATGAGCAGACCGCTTACCTTCGAGAATTATCGGAAAAAATGAATCTTGATTTCGGTGAGTTTATTCCGCACGCAACGCTGATCAATGTAACTGAGCAGGATATACCGCGTCTCAAGTTAGCTGCCGCTGCGTTGCCGTCCCTAGATAAACTGGTGCTTGACGGTGTTAACTTCTTGCCAGATGAAGCTGGTAACTGTGTTTGGGTTGAATTGCGTGTACAGAAAACCTCCTGGATGGTTGAAGTGCGTCGGAAGTTGCTTGAAATGCTGGATGATATTCATCCGGGGTTGGATATCGATGGATTCCGTCCACACATTACGATTGGGTGCGTCGAGGCTGGTACGCTTGGTGATGTCGATATGAGCGTCATTCCGCGCCAACTGCCGGTTATTATTAAGCCGCGTGCTGCTGCTTGTTATAACGGCATGCATGGCAAAGTGGTTGAGGTGGTCGAATAGTCCACCAGTAGTTAGCATATAGTTTTAGCGCTATAATAGTTTTATGAAAATCACCGATATTTCTCTTCAGGCTCGTGATAAAAATCGTGTCAATGTAAGCGTTGACGGGAAATATTGTTTTAGCTTGGACGTATTTCAGGTCGGCGAGCTGGGTATTAAGATTGGTCGCGAATATACGGAAGAGGAAATTTCGAAACTAGAAGACGATAGCCAGTTTGGCAAGTTGTATGCTAGGTCTATAGAGTACTGCTTAATGCGTCCGCGAGCTATCAAAGAAGTGCGCGATTATCTACGTCGGAAAACGCTAGCGACTCGTCGACGTTCAGCGAAAACTGGAAAAATTATTGAACGCCCTGGAATAAAGCCGGAGATTGCTGAGCGCGTTTTGGATCGTCTTATTGAGAAAAAATATTTGGATGATGAAAAATTTGCCCGATTTTGGTTTGAGCAGCGGTTCATGAAAAAAGGTGCTAGTATTCGTCGTTTGAAATTGGAACTGGCGCAAAAGGGAATTGATAATACAACGATTGAGTCGTTAGTTAAAGAGAATATTCGCTCTGATGACGAGGAATTGCGGAAGGTTATTGCTAAAAAACGTTATCGATATAGCGATCAGCAGAAGTTAATGCAATATTTGGCTAGGCAGGGTTTTTCTTACGACGATATTAAGAAGGCTCTTGAAAACCCAAATGATTAATCGACTTTTGTAGATTCTGGTTGCGGACGAGGCTGCTTGCGGAATGGATTTTCGTATGAATTTATCTGCGGAATAGGTGTTTTTTCGGCTATGTGCGAGATAGTTGCTGATTTTACAACAATTTTATCGTCGGTTACTCTTATAATCTGAGAACGATGAATAAGTAGCTCTGTGTCGCCAAAACTTTTCAAGAACGGTCGTCGAATTCGGAGTTGTTGTATAATAAAATTCCCAGCCGCCAACGTATATCCGATAACTTTTCCGATTTTCTTATTTTTTTCATCAATAACCAACTTGTCTTTTAATGTAAAATTGATGTCATAAATTTCTTTTATAGTAATTACATCATCAATGCCGATAATCTCGTCGGTTGAATCGATAATCATACCGAGCGGCCCGATTTCTCTGACGTCGTCAATGCGAAGTAAACTAGGGTGTTGGTCCAAAAGTCGCCCCTCGAGCTCATATGCGATTATAGACAGATTCCTCGGATTGATAATTTCCCGCGATGTTCGCGCCAGTTCGGATCCCGTCTGAAGACTCATGACGGGAATATTAAGGAAGCGATCTGCGGATATAAGCATGACTATATTATAAACGGTTACGTTCTATTCGGCAAACGGATTGGAGCGACCAGCTGGCAGGCTAAACGAGTCGCTTGCTGAAGTTGACGGTCGGAAGTCTTTAATAATTTGCATGGTTTTTTTATCAAAGCTTATTGATGCGGTTTGTGGTTCTTCGGTAGGAACTGCTAAAAGTCCGCTCAAAAGAAATATCGCGATCGCTACGCCTCCGATTACGACAACACTATATATTATCACATGAAATCGCCACAGGAATTTGGATAGTGATTTTACGATTGGCTCGAGCTGTTCTGATATTGATGGACTCATCGTGTATAAACCTTTACTTCAAGTGATTGGATTGATATTTCATGATTATTTGCGCCTCTGGAAATTGACACGCCTGAAAGCTGCATTCGAGTGACATTTTTTTCAATAAGGCTAAGGAAATGTAGGAATTTCGTGTAATCTATATGATCTCCCAATTGAATTGATACGAAAGTGCTTTTCACTCCAGCGGGGCTGGCGGATGTTCGCTTGCTAGATCTCGCTGTCTTAGTAGAAGTTGTTGGTTCGTTTTGGAAAGAGAAAGCTTTAATCGGAATGCCAGCGCGGTCGGCGTAGGTATTTAAATCCTGAATAATCTGATTTTGATATTGATAAAGTTTCGATTCTGAGACGATATTTTTTGCTTTTTTAACTGTGTCGGAATTGCGGTCGAGCTGAGATTTTGATGCTAGTAAACTTTGTATTTTTGCATCAACTGCAGTTGCTTCGGTCTGCATTTTTCCGACTTCTTCTGATGTTTTACTTAGGAATGAATAGGCGAAAATAACTAGTCCTACCATTGCTGATAATATTATGAGTAATAATAACGATAGGACAATTCGCGCGATACTGGCATTTAGAACTTTTTTCATTGCTTTAAGACCTCTGGCTTTGGTGTAACGCTAATTGTTATAGTGATTGGATAATCTGCAGGCTTGTCCGACGATTGGTTTCCATCGCTATAAACAACAGTCTCCAAGTGAACGTCACTAAATATTTCTGACTTTTCTAAGCTGGTTTTTATTCGGATGGCGTCATCCCTATTTTTCCCAAGAGCTGTTAATGACAATGGTTTATCTAACGCTGAAGTGTCTAGCGCCAGAGAATCCAAAACCATACCTGATGGAATGTACTGTGCAATTTTTGGAATAATTGTAGAGTAATGAGCTTCGTTGCTAATGATCGCCTTAGCTGAGTCGAGATCTTTCTTAAACTCGCTAACTTCTTTTTGCGTCGATTGGTATTGAGCAAGCTTAGCATTTCCTTCGTCGATGTTAGCTTGAGCTGAGGTGCGGCTATTTTCTAAGAATAGATAAAATCCGCCAATAGTTAAGAATAGCAAACCTGCAAATATCAATGATATGATGCAGTATCGTCTTAAGATGACGTTTACTCGCCCGGCGCTGATTTGCTTTTTTTCTTGAGGAGGGAGAAGGTTAATCATAAATATCCTCCTGCTTGATTAAGGCTAGTCCCGCAACTGGTGATAGCTGGGAGCGAAGCTGTTTTGCTGGCTGCTCTAGTCCATCGAAATTGAGCATTTGCCACGGGCTTGCCACGCGCGCTGGCATTAATAGCTCGTTTGTGAAAAAATCACCAATTCCTGGAAGGTTACCACCGCCGCCGACTATGAGAATTTGCTCGATTTTTTTCTCATCAGGGAAGCGGTCTGTGTAATATCGCATAACGCGCTTAACTTCGTTGGTCATTTTTTCTAGGCTTGGTTGCAAGGCTCCTGCGATTCTGGCTTGCCTTGGGCCGGGGTTTAATCCGTTTAATACCTTAAATTGATGAGCTGTCTCAATCGGTACATTCATTTTTTTAGCTAAATTTAAGGTGAGTGAATAGCCACCAACATTTAAGCCGCCCGTCACGCGTATATCAGAATCTAGAATTGCGATATCTGTAGTTGACGTGCCTATGTCGACAATAACAGTAGGAAGCATTCCTTCTTCTGTGCGCTTCAGAAGTCTAGCGATTGCGCTGATGTTGGGTTCAATTATCGCCACTTCTAAACCGCATTGCTTGGCGGCATCTAGCATGCTGTCGATCATTTTCTTCGGTGCAGCACACATTAGCACGCTAAGTTCATCTTTCGTGCGATTGATGATTCGATAGTCTAGATAAAGAGAATCTAATGGCGCTGGAATGTATTGTTCGGCTTCCAAATTTACCGCACTGCGAATATTACTCTCCTCTTTCACGGGCAGGCTAAATGTCCGTGAGAATGTTCGGTTGGTCGGTATGCCCAGCGCTACGCGATTGCTGTTAATTTGTCCTACGACATTTTTCTTCAATAATGTTTTGATATTCTGCGCCAAATATTCAGTGTTGTCTGCAGAATTTCCGTCGCTTTTTTGAGAATCGAGGTTAATCGATCCATATCCATGAACCAGCATCCGATTTCTATCAATCGACATTACTTTTATGCTTGTTCGGCTGATATCTAGGCCGATAATTGGTTTTTTTCTATAAAATATGCTCGACACGTTATTATTTTCCCACCTATATATCGGTATTATAACATAAGCTTTTTTGAAAAACTATTATTCCTTAACTTGACCCGCCATACTTGTAATTGGGCCCATAACACTAACCGCCACCAGGGCAATAACGACACCCATAGCAACGATCATCACTGGCTCGATAATAGAGCTAACGCCGTCAATCGCGGTGTCAACTTCTTCCTCGTAAAAGTCGGCAACTTTAACCAGAACCTTGTCTGTTTGTCCAGTTTCTTCACCAACAGACAACATCTGTGCTACGATTGGCGGATATAAATCGTCCTGCTCTGCGATAATTTTTGACAAGACTTCACCGTTTTGGACTCGCCTGGTGGCTTCTTTTAGGGATTTTTCGTAGGCGACATTTCCGACGGCACGCGAAGTTACGTCCAGCGCTTCAAGCACGGCCACGCCCGCGCCGATAAGAGCGGAGAAGGTTCGAGTAAAGCGGGCGATTGCCACCTTCTTAACAATTGGACCGACAGCTGGAACCTTGATGATGATATTGTGAAATTTTACGCGACCTTTTGGGGTTTTAATGTAGCGAATCAATAGCCAAATGCTTCCGACAAATATTGGAATGATTATATACCAAAATGACACCACAAAATCGCTAATTCCGAGCATAATCTCAGTAAGAAGTGGCAATTTGGCGTCGGGTCCGCCCATGTCTTTAATAGTTTTACCTATGACTGGAATAATGAAGATCATCAAGATGAAGAAGGCGATAATTGTAATGATTAAAAGTACGATCGGGTATGTCATGGCGCCTTTAATTTTTTTCTTCATGGATGAATTCTTCTCTTGCTGTAGAGCCAGGCGCTTTAAAATATCGTCCAAAATACCTCCAGTCTCACCCGCAGCAACCATGTTTACATAAATATCATTGAAGGTCTCTGGATGTTTGCTCAGGGCGTCCGCAAAAGACATACCACCTTCAATGTCTTTAATCACGGCGTTGATCGTGTCTCGGAAATTGGCGCTTTCGGCGTGTTTTGCCATAGAGTTAAGGGAACGAAGAATAGGAACGCCAGCTGAAACCATGGCGCTTAATTGGCGAGTAAACATCACCAATTCTTCAGTTTTGGCACCTTTCTTTTTCTTGCCGAAAGAAAAACTAAGCTCTTTTTTTGCGCCTTTTTCTTCAATTTTTATCAATTGTCCGCGTGACCTTAGATTGTTAATAGCAGACAGTTTGTCGGCTGCTTCAATTGTTGAAGAGACAGTCTCTTTCTTTTTATTGACAAGCAAATATTCAAAAATTGGCATAATGTTACTCCCTTGTTGCCCTCAAAACTTCGTCCACGGTGGTGATCCCGCGCAGTGATTTAATAAGTCCGTCCATCTGCATCGTCACCATGCCTTCGGAAATCGCTTGATCTTGAATATCGTTGCTGGTGGCGTTGGCGGTAATCATTTTTTGGATAGGGATGGAAATGCCAAGAACCTCGTAAATGCCAACACGCCCCTTGAATCCATTATGTCCACATTCATCACAGCCTTCTGGGTTCGGCCTCCATAATCGTTCAATTCCTGAATCGGTTGATCCCATGGGCGTGTCGCCGCCAATTTTATCCTCAAAAGCCTGTTCTTCGAGATTGTGAATTTTTTTAATCGACTCGGTGTTTATCTTAAACATCTCGGTGATATACTTTATTTCTTCTTCGTTTGGAGTGTATTCTTGGCGGCAATTCATGCACAGGCGCCTAACTAGTCGTTGTCCAATCACCGCCTTTACGGTTGAAGCGATCAAGAATGGCTCAATTCCCATATCCAGCAGACGTGGCAAACACGTTGCAGCGTTGTTGGTGTGCAGGGTAGAGAACACCAAGTGTCCGGTCAGCGCCGCTTGAACACCAAGGTTTGCGGTTTCTCCGTCGCGAATTTCTCCGACCATGATGATGTTTGGGTCTTGGCGAAGTAGCGCCCTTAGCCCTGATGCGAAGGTCATTCCAGCTTTGGCGTTGGTTTGGGTTTGATTGACTCCTGGAATTTTATATTCTACCGGGTCTTCAATTGTGGAAATATTGACATCTGGAGTATTGAGTTCAGACAAGACGCTAAACAAACTGGTTGACTTTCCCGATCCAGTCGGTCCAGTCACCAGGATCATTCCGTTCGGCTGAGCCATTGCGTCTTTTACGGTTGCGAGCGACAGACCCCAATAGCCAAGCTGATCCAGTTTAACAGCCTGGTTGGACTCATCCAGAATACGCATAACCACTTTTTCGCCGTCAGCGATCGGCAATGTCGAAACGCGAAGCGCGTATTGTTTTCCTGAAACTTTTATCTTAAATCGGCCGTCTTGTGGTACGCGGCGTTCGTCAATTTTCAGATTGGAAAGAATTTTAATGCGGCTCACTAAAGCGCCGTGAACGTTTCGTGGCAATTTGTTAACTTCTTTCAAAACACCGTCAATTCGATAACGAACCTGAACGTAATCTTCGCGCGGTTCAATGTGAATGTCGGAAGCGTTGGATTTTATGGCATATTCCAGTAGTAAATTAACAGTTTGGGCAATTGGTGAATTTTCCGCAAAATCATCTTGACTAACGTTTTGGTCTTCGGCGGAAGCGTCTTTTTGGACTGCGATAACCTCATCAAGCTCGGCGTTAATATTGCCGCGATAATTTTCCAAACAGTCCAAAATATTGCTTTTTGTTGCTAGGAAAACCTTAGTGTTGTAGCCAATTTCTTTCTGAATAAAGTTCAACGCCTGCACGTCGTCTGGGTCTTCCATCGCAAGCGACAAACTATCGTCCTCGTTTTTTTCAAAAAGCACAACATTATACTGGCGCGCGATATGTTCAGGAATTCGTTTCAATACATCTTCGGGAATATCCTTTGGCTCAATTCGCACGAAAGGCACACCGATATAATCGCCGATCAACTTTGTCAAATCTTCCTCAGAAATGACTTTTTGTTCAATAGCGGTCTCTTGCAATGTTTGCTTCGACCGTTCAGCGATCAATTTCAAATCAGCAAGCTGCGGCTCATCAACAACCCCACCTTGTTTCAGAATACTCTCAATTGTCTGGTCTGAAACACGCATAACTCTTATGGTTATTGTACTATCATCGCCAAAAAAAAGCTAGCATAGTATAATAAAAGAGTGAATATTTCTAGTGAAGAGAAAATGCGAGAATTGGGCGCGGCAATTGGTCGGGCTGTTTCTGGTGGAGAAGTTTTGGAATTGGTTGGTGATATTGGCGCAGGGAAAACCACGTTGACGAAGGGAATTGCGCAAGCTTTAGAGATCAACGAGCCAGTTCAGAGTCCAACTTTCACGATTTCGCGTGTGTACGATTCGCCTCGCGGTTTGAGTTTGGCGCATTACGATTTTTATAGATTGGGAAATGCTGGAATTATGAGCGAGGAGATTCGCGAAGTGGCGGCTTCTAATTCGGTGGTTGTAGTTGAATGGGCTGGCGCTGTCGATGATGCATTACCGAGTGATCGGTTGGTGATAAAAATTACTGCGATTAGCGAAGAAGGGCGGCTTGTGGAATTTTATCCTGGCGGCAAAAAATCTGATGAACTTTTGGGAAAAATAAAGGAGAATATGGCGTGATAATTTTATTGGATACTTCAACATCAACATGTTTTTTGACAATAGTCAATGGAGAAAATCGTCAGGATTTTGAATGGGAAGCTGGGCGAACGTTGGCGCGGAATTTGTTGAAATTTTTGGAAGAAAAAACTGGCGATTTGCATCTGATAAGCGGCATTGGCGTGATGAAAGGACCAGGAAGTTTTACGGGGCTAAGAATTGGTTTGACGGTTGTGAATACTTTGGCGGACAGCTTGAATATTCCTATTGTTGGCGCGATGGGTGACAATTGGCGTGATTTGGCTTTGGATAAATTACGTTCTGGCGAGAATGAAAAAATTGTTATGCCAGAGTACGGTGCTGCTGCGAATATCACTGCGCCGCGAAAATAATTTTTATCGCCCAAACCGTCAAAACCGTGTATAATTAAATTACGGCGGTTTGTGATTT
Source organism: Candidatus Nanosynbacter sp. TM7-076 (assembly GCF_022828325.1). Classification (GTDB taxonomy): domain Bacteria; phylum Patescibacteriota; class Saccharimonadia; order Saccharimonadales; family Saccharimonadaceae; genus Nanosynbacter. The sequence goes on along the minus strand of NZ_JAJQJS010000002.1, from coordinate 186,550 downwards.
TTGATTCGCCGGATTAGATAGTTTGAAGTTGATTGGCTGTTGATATTTTTCCTTGAGACGAACACTCAGGGGCGGCTGATCGGAAAGGAATGATAATGATAGAAGTAATTATTGCCGCGGCTATTGGAGCTGGCGCGGGTGCTGCTGGTCTTGTTGGATATCAGCGAACTCGCCAAATTAACGGTAAAAATCAGATTGAGCGAGATCTGGCAGATGCGAAAACTAAGGCGAGCGATATCGTCCTTAAGGCTAAGGACGAGGCGCTTAAGATTGAAAATGAACGTCGCAAGGAGTGGCAAAAGACCGAAAATCGTTTGGCGGATCGCGAGAAGACCCTGGACAATAAGCTGGAAGAGCTTGATCGACGAGCAGAAAAATTGCGCGCGCATGAGGATGAAGTTGATAATCTTAAAAATGAAATTCGCGACATCCGCTCCAGACAGCAAGAGAAATTGGAAAAAATCGCTGGATTGAAGAAAAAAGACGCTGCTGATAAGTTAATGCAGATGACTGAGCGCGACATTAAGCAAGACTTGGTCGGTTTGGTGTCGAAACTACAACATGATGCAATGGATGACGCTGAAGAGCGGGCACAAATGATTTTGGTGACTGCGATGGAGCGAATGAGTAGTGAGGTGACTGCCGAGCGCACGGTGACTGCTGTCAAACTGACCGATGACGAGATGAAAGGTCGAATTATTGGTAAGGAGGGGCGTAATATTCAGGCGCTGCAGCGCGAAACTGGCGTCGATATTTTAGTTGACGATACGCCTGGTATGATTATTTTGTCGAGTTTTGATCCTGTTCGCCGACAAGTCGCTCGCTTGAGTCTTGAGATGCTGATGAAGGATGGTCGTATTCATCCTGCGCGCATTGAAGAAGTGGTCGCTAAGGCTAAAAAACAGATTGAAAAAGAAGTTCGACAAGCTGGTGAAGATGCTATGCGTGAAACTGGCGTAGTTGGAATTCCGAAGGAAATGTTGTTGCTGCTTGGTGAGCTGAAGTTTCGTACCAGCTTTGGGCAGAACGTTTTGAAGCATTCGACTGAGATGGCGCAAATTGCGGGGATGATTGCTGAGGAAATTGGTGCGGACGTGCGCATTACGAAAATTGCTACACTTCTTCATGACGTTGGTAAGGCTGTGTCGCATAAAATTGAGGGCAAACATCATCACATTGGTGCGGAATTGGCTCGTAAATATGGTATGGACGAGAGAATTGTCCACGCGATCGAAGCACACCACGATGATATCGAGGCAACGACACCGGAAGCGATTATTGTTCGAGTTTGCGACGCGGCTTCGGCTGCGCGTCCAGGTGCGCGTAACGTTTCTGCTGAGAATTTTGCGGAGCGAATGCGCGATTTGGAAAATGTCGCTACCAGCTTTGAGGGAATTGATAAGGCTTACGCGATTTCTGCCGGCCGTGAAGTTCGTGTGATTGTGAAACCTCAGACGATTGATGATTTGTCGGCGATTAAATTGGCGCGAGATATTGCGACGAAAATTGAGTCGACAATGCAATATCCTGGCACGATTAAGGTTAACGTGATTCGCGAAACGCGAGCAATTGAGTTTGCTAAATAATGAAATTTACAGATGAAGAGCGACGGGCTTGGCTGGCAAGTTTGGATAGGCGTTTTTCTAGTGCGGCGGTGCTAATTGAAAATGAGCAGGGCGAACTATTGATCGTCAAGGCTGGTTATAAAGACCATTGGTCGCTGCCCGGCGGCATTGTTGACACTGGAGAATCTCCGCTGGAAGCGGCGGTGCGCGAGGTGAAAGAAGAAGTTGACATTCAAGTCGATCCTAAGGATTTGAAGCTTGCAATGGTTGCTTCGCGTCATTCTGATGAGTTTTTGACACATCAATTTGTGTTTTTTACGAAGTTAGAAAACGATGCCTTTTCTGAGATAAAATTGCAGGAATCGGAAATTGTGGCTAGTAAATTTATTGCCAAAAATGAGGTTGATTTTGAAGACATGTCGCTGCTCTGGGCAATCAGATTTTGGGCAATTGATAAATTCGGTTACGTAAATACGAAAATTATTGATAATGACGGCGTGAAAAAAGAAGTTGTAGAATTTTTTGCGCCGATGATTGGAGGGAAATAATGGGAATATTAGTTATTAGTCGGCACGGTGAGAGCGAGTGGAATCTGCTCGGTAAGTGGACTGGCTGGACAGATGTTAATTTGACGGAAAAGGGTCATAATGACACCGTGCGATTGGGCGCTTTATTGAAAGGTCTGTCATTTAATGAGGCTTACACTTCGTCATTAAAACGTACACAACAAACTTTGGCGGCGCTACTCGAAGGGTGCGGAGTCGAAAATCTACCAACAACGCATGCAACTGAGTTAAACGAGCGTGATTATGGTGATTTAACTGGAAAAAATAAATGGGAAGTTAAAGCGGAGATTGGCGAAGAGGCTTTTAATGGCATTCGGCGCGGTTGGGATTATCCAGTGCCGGGCGGCGAAACTTTGAAAGATGTTTATGCACGAGTTGTTCCATATTTCGAGCAAGAGATTTTGCCGAAATTGCAGAATGGAGAGAATATTTTATTGGTGGCTCACGGCAATTCTATTCGGGCCTTAATTAAACATCTTGATCAAGTTCCAGAGGCTGAGATGGCGAATGTAGAGATGTCATTCGGTCAATTATTGGTTTATACGTTCGAGCCCGGTCAATCTTTGCCAATCAAAAAAGAAGTACTGTCGGTTGAGATTGAGGCTGTGAATGCTTAAATAGTTGTATATATTTCGTATGCACTTAACGCCGATAAAAATTGTTGAAATCTAAGAGTGTCGTCGCCGCGATATGGCCACGTTGCATGGTTTAGCCAGAAACCCATTAAGGTTAGACAATGATCTAAATTTATTTCTTTGTAATAGTTTGAAATATTATGACCGCTTTTATGTAGGTCGATTAGTAGGCTAGTGATGTCGCTACCGGATTTTCCAGGTCCAGACCAACTCCAGTCGATCAACTTAGTGCCGCGTTTGGGGTGCCAAGCCATATTTGATTGTCGAATGTCATGATGACAAAAAACTAATTTTTTTATATCGCTATGTCGACCTCCAGCATTTAGTAAGGTGGGTAAGTCTGCTAATAATTTCTTAGCTATATTTTGGCTATGGGGCGTTAATCTGTCCAAGAATCCTAATGACAACTCTCTCAATTTAGCTATTTTCTGCTCGTCTAACGAGCCCCATCCTTCTTTAATAAAACTATCGCGTGACGATTCGATGTCAAAAGTATCAGGCGGCAATGGTATATTTTCCAACTCGTCAAATTTTTCCTTCGCTGATTTGATATAAGCGTCTAGCGTTTCGCTCTTTGCTCGCCATAGCCAACCTTCGTTGGGCGTCATTGTCTCCATGATGAAAGTGTCATCGTCTCGCAGTATTGATCTGGATGGAATTCCACTATATCCATGGCATCGCAGATAGGATATTGTGAACGCTTCTTTTCTCAGATATTGGCGCAGTCTATTTCGTTTTACGTCGCCATATTTAGTCGATGTTTGTTTAATAAATACCGAATGACCATTTTTTGTGGCGATAATTTTGTCGTATTGCATATGACCGCCGTTAATATTGCGATCATTTTCGGAAAACTCTGCTATCTTAACTAGCGACCGACAAGACAAATAATCAATAGCCCTAGCTACTATTTCATCATGCGATGCGTATAATTTAGGCAAATTATTGAGGGGTAGCCAGGCTGCGTCGATAGCATCGTCTCGTCCTGACACCTCTGATAGTTCGTTGACTATGAACAAGTACGCACTGGTTTCGATCCATGACGTCTGGCTGTTGCGTGGATCATTAACCAGCCCTTTGTATATTAATATTGGACTGTCGCTAATTATTGTTCCAGTTTCTTCTTTTGTTTCGCGAATTGCTGCGGTAAAGGAATCTTCTTTGGAATTGATGAATCCTCCAGGTAACGCCCATTCACCGCTAGATCGTTTTATCAAAAGAATTTTTTGTGCGATTGGGCTGATTATTACGCTGTCTGCAGTGTAATTTGGACCGTTATACCATAATTTACGATTTATAGATATTGGCATTGTTTTTCATACAGTAATTAGAGTATTATTCAGTGCATTTTCCGCCAGAGCTGCTTTTACACGTTCACTATACTCTCTAATTTTATCACCTGAACCTGTATGTTTGCCAGGGGTGTCGCTCAATTTGACCGTAGATACCCCATCAACCTCTGTAGCTTTCATAACAAAGTTATTTGGTGTAATTCCAAGGTCGTTAGTCAAAGTTGTACCCCAGCCAAATGTTACATTTATCTTTCCCTTAAAGTAATCAGCTATCCTAATAATTTCGCCCACATCAAGTCCGTCACTAAAGACGATAGTTTTCTCCAAAGGATCAATTCCGTTCTTTTTGTAAATTTCAATAGCCTTATTTCCAAATTCTATTGGGTCGCCGGAATCGTGGCGTAATCCTTTCCACGAAGTCATTTGTTCGGGCGTAAAGTCGGCAAAGAAGAAGTCGGTTGTAAATGTATCTGTTAGGGCAATTGATAGCTCGTTGCCGTATGTGCTTTGCCAGTCTCTTAGTGCCTGATTGTGACCACTTAGTGGGTTGTTTCCGGCTTTATCTGCCAGTGCAGCGTAGACCATTGGCATTTCGTGCGCAAAAGTTCCAATTGGTTTTAATCCTAGTTTATGCGCCAAGTATATATTTGAAGTTCCGACAAAATTATCAGGGAGTTCATTTGCAACTCGTTCAATTACGTGCCTATGCCAATTAAAGCTAAAGCGTCGTCTTGTGCCGAAATCGGAAAACTTAATGTCTGGGCGGCTTTTTAATAATTTGATCTTTTCGTCTAACCGGCGATCTCCTTCGGCATACACTTCTTCCAAAGAGTAACCTTCACGTGCGAGTTTGTTACGAAAATATATTTCATTTATCTCGCTCATGATAACGGTTTCCCAGAATGTAACTAGGGGCCATTTTCCCGTAGCCTCAACCGCTAGATCGCCGCGTTTATCATATTCGATATTGACCGGAGGCAAGGGGTTACTTATTAGGAAATCAAGGTATTCTTGAGAAAATGTCGCTTTGCCGTCTTGGCTTTGTAGTCCGGCTAAGTAGGCAATCTCACTGGGCTGCCATCCTTCAGCTAGATTGTTTAGGCTGTTTTGCAATTCATCTGGAGTTACAAACTCTGACAGTAAATTAGGGGAGCGATTTTTCAGTGTGAAAGTAACTTCCGCTTCAGGATGTTTAAAGAACTCGTTCATCCCCATAGTTGCTTTGTAGTAATCTAATCCTTGTGATATTTTTGAACTCTTCTCCATTTAAATTGCCTCCTGAATTATCTTCTTTGCTTCTTCGGTTGATATTGCTAATATTCCAGCCTCCTTCATTGCGGATAATGCTTCTTCTTCGGCTGTTGGGGTTAATCCTACAGCACGGATGGCGTCTATAAGTAGGTATGTAGTAACACGCCTGTCATCTTTGAAATGTTCGGCGATATCTAGGGCGGTAGATTTTACACAAAAATCTGTTGCTAACCCGCCGAGAAATATTTTAACTTTTTCATGGGGTGTTTTTGGCGTTATGATAGATTCTAACGTTTTGTTTGTTTCGCTTTTACCCTCCCATCCAGAATATCCGTCTGTCTGACCGACGCCTTTATTGATGATAATATCACTAGGCTGAATATTTAGGTCTTCGTGAAAATCAGCTCCTCTGGTGTTGGCTACGCAGTGAACTGGCCATTTGTCAAAATGCGGTGTTTTTTCGGGGTGCCAGTCTCGGGTGAATACAACCGTGCCGTCGTGTTTTCGTATCTCGTCGGCAATGGAGTTGATAGGTTTGATGATTTGCTCTGCTTCGGCAACGGCAAGACTCCCATCGATAAAATCATTTTGTGGGTCAACCCCGACAAATATATAGTTAGACTTTTCCATAATGTTAAGATCCTCCTTACTTAATGTATAGCTTACACTTACTATCTAGTCTAATAGCCAGTTATTGTATTGTCAACACTAATTTATAAAAAATATAAATTTTCTAGATTTTTACAGGGAGGTTAGTCTAAGCTACGATCTAAATTCTCGAGTTTACTTGAATTGAACTCATATAATTTTGCTGGACGATGCGCGCCGTCTCGCCACAACTCATTAGTTTCATGAATTAAGTTTAAGCTGAGGAATTTTTTTCGAAAATTACGCTTGTCAAATTCACGACCAAAAACTATCTCGTAAACTGTTTGCAGTTGTGTTAAGGTAAATCTTCGATCCAGAAAAGCAAATGCCGAATTGGTGTATGTCATTTTGGCAATTAGGCGTTCTTTGGCGTATTTAATGATGTTGGCGTGGTCGTATGCCAGTTTTGGCAATTTATTTACATCAAAAAATGCCACTTCTAAATCTTCATTGTATGTAATATTGCGTCCACAGCCCATGTAGGTTACAGACACTGCATGTCCTCGTGGATCACGATTAATCGTATCGAAAGTGTAAAGCTGTTCAATATATCGTAGGTCGTCTTTGATTTTTACGCCTGTCTTTTGGAAAATTACGCGTTCGAGCGCGTCTGTAGTTGTCTCGCCCTTGGCGTTATACCCTCCAGGGAGGGCCCATTCTCCTTTAAAAGGTTCGTTTGGTCGTTTTAATAGTAACACTTCCAGGGTAATGTTGTTTACTTGAAAAATTACTGCGTCCACGGTTAGCGTTGGAGGTGTATACGGTTTTGTGTAATTCATACAATATATCTTATCCTGAAGTAGGCTACTTGCCAAGTTATTTTTATGCTTCATGAGATATAAAAGTTTGTTTGCAAATTTATTCTGTACTTATTTAGTGATATATGTTAAGATAGATCAGAACGAATGATAGAGATATCTTCGGGGTGTGGCGCAGTTGGCTAGCGCGCGCGGTTTGGGACCGTGAGGTCGAAGGTTCGAGTCCTTTCACCCCGACCAATTGAAATCGTTCAATGTATTAAAATAACTGGCATTTAACCAGTTATTTTTTATTTTCGTATAATCCAATAATCAAGTCGCCATCATGGAATTCTTGCTTTAATTGCCAATAGGGTGGAACTTGTTTTTTATATTCGTCATATGTTTTTTCGCGAAGAATGAGCCAGATTCTTGGAGATTTTACTGACTCTAAAGAACTAATTTCTGGAGTATTCAATTTTTTAATTAATCCCCATTCGCCAACCCAGCCCAGCTCTTCTTTCGGCTTCAGAAGTATAATTTCTTTATTTGTGCGGTTGTAATAGGAAGTGTGAAAATAAGTGTAGATCTCGCCAGAGATAATAGCATCACTACTCCGGATATTTCCATTTATATGGTTCATGGCTGTGTTGGTGTTATTCCAAGACGATTCTACAATGTTTTTACCGCCGATATGCCACATGTAATGACCGATAAACAACGTCAGAATGATAGATATTCCAATAGACCACCGTTTTTTATTAGAAAAAATAAGCCCGATGAATACTGCGGTCAAGCCGTAAAACGCCGGCGCTGAATAAGTGAAATATCGATCTAAGTAAACTGGTCGACCCTGGCTGAGTATGTAAACGATGATCATCGGCAGCAGCAGCCAAATTGTTAAAATCCAAATTGCTGCTTGGTATTTTGGGCATTTTTTGGCTAGGATGAATGAAATTGCGATTATAATTGGCAGCAGTAGCAACCCAAAATAGCAGACAATTCTGTCGTCATAAGTTAAGAACATCGATAGTGTTGTCGGGATGGTGAATTTGGTGACTTCGGGGATCCAGAAGCCGCCACTTACTCGGCTGGTTTGGGAGATCATAACTGGTAACCAGGGAAGGAATAGTAAAAAGCATGTTCCTGCGGCCAGCCAAACGTTTTTATCCTTAAATATATTTTTTATGGCAGTGTGATTTCCGCCAAGTTTTAGCCAAATATATACGAAATGCGCGGGTAGTATTAATGCTAGAAAATATTGTGTATAAAGACCGAGCGCTACTAAAATTCCATATAGCGCCCACCAAAACTTCTTATTTTTGTGCTCGACTGCCACGACAAATGCGTATGTCATTGCTACGGCCAAAAGTGCCGCCAGTGCATACATTCGGGCTTCGTCGCTATAGCGAATTAAGAACGGTCCTAGCGCTGCTAAAAAACTTCCAAATACGGCGATTCTTTTAGAAAAAAGTTTTTGGAGTAATAGAAATAATAGAGCAATCGTCAGAACTCCACACGTAACGCTAAATCCTCTGAGCGAAGCTACGGAATTGCCGAAAATCAATTGCCAAACGTGCATAATAACGTAATAAAGCGGCGGGTGGACGTCCGTGGTCGTAATGGCGATAATTTCTCTGATTGGCTGCTGAATGATGGCCGCCGTATATCCTTCGTCATGCCAAATGTCGGCTTTTGTTAAATAGGTAAGTCGAACGTTGATGGCTAAGATTAAGATTGGAATTAGCCAAACCCAGCCGGGCATTTGATGAAAAAATGCATATAGCTTTTTAAGATATATACGGATTTTTTTCATGAATTATCTGGATAATTTTAACGCTATCTCTCTCGCTTTATTCGCTAAAGTATCGTCAATTTTTCCCAATCCCGAGTCTGAACTTACGCCGCGTCGCTCTAGCGCCTCGCCAATAAGAAAGTCTGCAATTTGCGGGTTTTTAGGTAGAATCGGACCGTGGAGATAAGTGGCAATGATGTTGTTGTAGCGAACACCTTCGTTTGCGTCGGTCATATTGTTGCCGGCGCCTTTAATAACTTGCCCAAGAGGTTTGGCGGTCTTATCTAAGAAAGTTTGTCCGCTGTGATTTTCATAGCCAACGATATCTCCAAATTCCTGACTTTTAATGACAATGTTACCAATCATCCGCTCGTCGCCAGCAATCGTTTCAATTGGCAGAATGTTAGCGCCAACAATTTCCTCGCCCTTGAGCGTTCGGAAAAATCGACCAAATAATTGGTACATTCCGCAAATCATCAACATCGGCACGCCGTCTTTTGCTAATTGTCGTAGTTCGTCAGCTCGTGCCAGAAGATCGTTTTGGATAATCGTCTGCCCAGAATCTTGTCCGCCGCCACCAACAAAAATATCAACTTTAGAAAAATCCGTTGAATCGCCCGGATTGTGGTCGATAATCTCAATTTCGAAGCCGCGTCGCTCTAGCCGTTTTTTCATGACTAGCGTGTTGCCCCAGTCGCCATAAAGATTCATATCTCGTGGATAAAGTTGTGCAATTGTTATTTTCATTATGATATTTCCTCCACGTCGGTTTTTTCGCTCAGCAAGCGACGAATTGCTGTCATGGCTGTGTAGCTACAAAAAATCTGTTTTGGCTCATCGGGATTAGTATTAATGAAATCTTCCAGGGCTTTCGAAATATTGGTGTCAATTTTCCCAATTGGAATGTCGTCATATTGAAGTCGCAAAGCCATATCGTAAGCACGCGCACCGCTGATCATTGCTACGTTTTTTAATAGCGAAAAATCGACGTCCCAGAACCAACTTACATCTCGTCCGTCGGCGTAATTGTCATTAACGGCGATCATCGTAGCACTATTATTTTTGGCGAACGACAGAAGTGCCAACCGAAAGCCGCTCGGATTTTTCACCAAAATAAGCTCAATCGGCGTGCCGTTTAGATAAATCGTTTCGCCACGACCAAACGCCGGCTTTATGTTTTCCAGCGCAGATAAAATCGTAGCGGTAATTTCCGGTCCCGCGATTTGTCGAGCCAGGGCAACCGCCGCCGCCGCATTGAGAAGATTGTAAACTCCAGTGAGTTGTAGATATACGTCAATTTCTTTATTGTCAATTTGAAAAGTCGCCTGTTGAGCGTTAATCTTTTTCAATAAAACATCAGCGGCTACGCTTTGATTTGCGGTTGCGGTTCCGTATTTTAGAGTGTCGTCTGTCGGCATCAATTGAAGCAATTCGCTGGTTGTGCCGAAGAAAACTTTTTTAGCCTGAATATGTTCGCTAATCTTAAAAATCCGTGGATCGTCACGATTGAGAACGACAGTGTCGCTGGTGGCTTCAGCTATTTTTTGAAGCAATGCGGCTGTATTGTCAATTTCTCCAAATCTGTCCAATTGATCGCGCATAACATTCAGAAGCAGGGAAAAGCGCGGACGAACAATTTGCACAAACTTGACCGCCCAAGCCTCGTCTAGTTCCAGAACCGCAATGTCAGCGTCCAGCTTGCCGCGAATATTAACCTCATCAAGTAGCGCTGCTGCCACGCCTCGGGAAAAATTGCTACCAGTGCGATTCGTGAAGACTTTTAACCCGACCGATTCCAACAGTTCTACGACAATTTTTGTCGTCGTCGTTTTTCCATTCGTTCCGCTGATAATCACCACGCCTTGCGGCAAATCTGCCAACGTTCTCTGAATAAATTTTGGGTCAATTTTTTCAATCACCAAACCCGGCAAGGCTGAACCGCCACCGCGTAATTTAGCGACTTTCTTGACGCTTTTGCCAATAATAGTACTAATCATCTGTCTTGCCATATTGTCTATTATACTCTGCCGGGCCGATGTGCTACAATATCAATATGTTTTTGGTGGGTATCTTTCAGTGGTGGTATGGCAATGGCTTGTTGCAATATATCCGACAAAGTTTTCTGGGTGTTTTACGAACCGCAGATTTTTTCTCAGTCGGGCTACTTTTGAAAACCTTATTCAATCCGTTTCGCCAGATTTCAGCCGCTCCAGTTGGCGGCGACTTATCCGTGCAACTATCTGCGTTTTTTGACAAAATGTTCTCGCGAGCAATTGGTGCGGTGGTGCGCTCTATGGTGATAATTATTGGGATATTGATGATATTGCTACGATTTTTGTGGATGATTGTAGGAATTATTATGTGGCTGGCGCTGCCGCTGATGCCGTTTATCGGAATTATTTTATGGCAAATGGGAGTTTCTGTATGGAAATAGAGCCGAGATTTAATTACGATAGTTTACGAGCTCAGAAGGCACGATTCTCTGTAAGGTTCGGCAATGCTTGGCATATCGTGGCGATAGCTGTCGGCATTATGATGGTGCTACTTGGTCTGTGGTCGTTGATTGAACACGGGGCGATTGGCTGGCTGCTATTTGGTCTGAGCGGTCCAATGATTATGGTGTCGATTTGGTGGGAAAAAGATCTTAAGACGGCGGAGATTAGTAAAAATCCTAAGACAATTGACGATGTGATGGCGGCAGACGTTTTGGGCAAATTGCCGCGCAGACCGACGCCGATTGATATTGCTGAGGCGATTACAGGTACGCGAGCCGGGCAATTTTTGGCAGTGCGACTGGGATTGACGCCGAATTTCTTGCGTAATATTTCCGTCGACGATCCGAATCGAACGGAGCTGATTTGGAAGGCGGCGATTGAAATCTGGCAGAGCACGGAAAGTCCGAAGATTACTAGCGCGGTTTTGGCGGCGGCGATAGTAAAGCAATTGCCACAGCACGATTCTTTGCTGGCGAATATGAAGATCGATTTTCATGATATCGAGGAGGCTATTCGATGGTACGAGCGAATAAAGGCGCTGATTGATCAATATAAAGAGAAGCCGCTAAATACGGGCGGAATTGCTAGGGATTGGTCTTTTGGTTATACGTCACTGCTGAGTCGATTTGCTCAGAATGTTAGCGTCAGTGTATCTGGCGGCGCGTTTACAACTAAGTTGGCTGCACACGAGGAAGCGTTGGGACAGATGCTTAAAACGTTTAGTTCTGGCGGGCGGCAGAATATTACGCTAGTTGGAGCTGATGGTGCAGGAAAAAGTACTGTCGTGTCGGCGTTTGCGGAAATGCTGATTGACGGACATCGAGGCGTTCCTGGTTCTCTGATGTATCAGCAAGTTTTTATGCTTGACGCGTCGTCGTTGATTAGTGTGGCGTCGGGTCGCGGGGAATTGGAAAATCTAGTCACGATGATTTTGAACGAAGCTTTCTTGTCGAAAAACGTGATTTTATGCTTGGACAATGCGCAATTATTCTTCGAAGAAGGCGTTGGTTCGGTTGACTTGAGTAATGTGTTATTGCCAATTCTGGAGGCGGGTAGACTTAGGATGATTTTAACGATGGACGATCAGCGATTTTTGCAAATTTCTCAGACTAAGCCACAGCTTGCTCACGCTTTGAATACAATTGCAATTCAGCCGTCAAACGAACCTGAAACTATGAAAATTATGCGCGATCAATTGGTTTTATTTGAGGCACAGCACAAAGTGACATATATGTATCAGGCGCTGGCGGAGGCATATCGTGTTGGTGATCGTTATGTTCAAGATTTGGTGATGCCAGGTAAGGCGTTGAAAATTTTGGAAGCGGCGGCAAGTTACGCCAGCGGCGGGCTAGTGACTGCGCAATCTGTGGACGATGCGATCGAAAAAACTCTTGGTATAAAAATTTCGGTAGCATCTTTGAGTGACGAAAAGGAAAAATTGTTAAACTTGGAGTCATTAATTCATCAGCGAATGATCAATCAAACGCGAGCCGTGACAGTTGTTTCTGATGCTATTCGCCGCGCGCGCACAGGTGTTAGAAATCAGAATCGACCGATTGGCGCGTTCCTGTTTCTTGGTCCGACTGGTGTTGGTAAAACGGAGCTTTCTAAAGCTTTGGCGGATGTTTATTTTGGCGGCGAAGGCAATATGATTCGCTTGGATTTGAACGAATTTGTTAGACCAGATGACGTGGCTAGGTTAATTGCGGATGGCGCGAGAGATCCAGGAAGTTTGACCGCTCAAGTTCAGAAGCGTCCGTTCTCTGTCGTGCTTTTGGATGAAATTGAAAAGGCCCATCCGCAGGTTTTGACGACGCTTTTGCAGCTTTTGGATGAAGGAATACTTCGCGATGAAAATAACCGAGAAATTAGTTTTCGCGATACGATTGTAATTGCGACGTCAAATGCTGGCGCGGATAGAATTCGTGAATATATTGAGCGGGGCTATCAATTGGAACAATTCGAGCAGACATTTATTAACGAGTTGATTAATGCCAATTTATTCCGTCCAGAATTCTTGAACCGTTTTGATGAAATTGTTCTATTCCGTCCGCTAGGAAAAGATGAGTTGCTGCAGGTTGTCAATTTGATTTTGGCAGGAGTTAATAAGACTTTGGCGCCGCAAAAAATTCAAGTTGCGGTCGAGGAAGAAGGTAAGAAATTGTTGGTCGAGGCTGGCTATGATCCAAGATTGGGAGCTCGTCCGATGCGCCGCGTTGTCCAGCGAGCTGTCGAGAATACCGTCGCCAAGCAAATGCTGGCGGGAACTGTCGCACCTGGCTCAACTACAATTATCACCGCTGATCAAATTCGCCAAATTTTAGGTTCGCAATCTGCGCAAATGCCGCCGGGAATTCAGAATCCGCCATTGAATAGCTAGCTCAGTCGCTCGACTAGTGTTTTTATGATCATCATAAATAAAAACCCGTCATAATGACGAGCTATTTTGGTACACCCGGCAAGATTCGAACTTGCGACCCCTTGGTTCGAAGCCAAGTACTCTAATCCGCTGAGCTACGGGTGCGTATGAAGTTATTATATCATAGATGACGGCCGAGTAAAATGATATACTATATGCATGGACGTTATGACTAATATATCACTGAAACAATACACAACTATGAAATTGGGAGGTGAGACTCGCTATATGGCGACGGCGGATTCTGCTGGTGATGTTGTGTCGCTATATCGTAATGCCCGAAAGGAAAATTTGCCGATTTTTGTGTTGGGCGGTGGCAGCAATGTGATTACGCATGACGAGGTTTTTGAAGGAATCGTACTGTTGAATAAGATCAAAGGTTTTGAGGTTATCTCTGAAACTGACGAAACAACTGATGTAAAAATTGGTGCGGGCGAAGTCTGGGACGAGGTTGTTGAGAAGTCTATTGGGCTCGGGCTTCAAGGGATTGAGGCTATGTCGGGAATTCCCGGAACGGCTGGAGCTGCGCCGGTCCAGAACGTTGGAGCATATGGACAGGAAATCGCCGACACGTTGATTAGTCTGGAAGCTTACGATTCAAGAACCGACACAATTGTAACTATTTCTGCTGATGAATGTGACTTTTCTTATCGAAATAGCATTTTTCGCGACAAGGAAAAAGGGCGATATTGCATTCTGAATATTACTTTGCGATTAAATAAAGCAGAGCCGAAACCGCCATATTATGCTTCTTTACAGAGATATATTGACGAGAATGACATTCGTGAGGTCAATTTGTCAGTGATTCGTGTGGCAGTTCTTAATATTCGTTCGGAAAAATTGCCAGACCCAGCGGAGTTGCCAAGTGCAGGTTCTTTCTTCAAAAATGCGCTGGTTGAAAAATGGAAATTGGAAGAATTGCAAAAAGAATATAGCGACATTCCAAATTATGCAATGTCTGACGGAAGATATAAAATACCGACAGGTTGGTTGATAGATAAGGCTGGCTTAAGGGGTTATCGCAGTCATGGCATGCGGGTTTATGAGAAGAACGCGTTGGTGCTTGTGAATGATTCGGCAACGGGATATGATGACTTGGCGGCGATTCGTGAGGAAATTGTGCAAATTGTCTTTGACAAGTTCGGTATAAAAATTGAGCAAGAGCCGTTGGAACTTTCCTGACAATAAGCATATGCTTTTTTGTAGATTTGCGCTACAATATTGATATGAATCGTGGGACGGGTGGCTATACGATAATTGAAGTGGCGATAGTAGTGGTGGTTGTTGCAATTTTGGCTAGCATTGCCTTTGTTGGTGGTGGAAGATTTTTGAACCTAACTAAAGATCAGGAACAGAGGGCTGATGTGTCTGAGCTGTCCTTGAGGCTGGAGCGATATTACAAATATAAAAATGTTAGTGCTATCGGTCACGAGTATCCTTCTTGTGCTGATTTAATTAAGGATTTTTCGTCAATTGTAGGAGGTGATTCTCTGAAAAAGGAGACGATCAAGTGTAATCGTAGTGATTGGGCTGGCGGAAATAATGGTGAGCTATTGTATGAAGCTTCGAATGTGGATGACGGCGATTGCACGAAGCCTGCGTCCGGTCCTGTGTCTGATGTTGTAGCGGTAACTTGTGTGAAATATAGCATTATATATAAAGAGTTTTCAACAGGAGTAGAGAAGAAGGTGGATAGTATATGGCGCGACTAGTAGGAAAAAGCGATGGATTTACTATTGTCGAAGTTGCAGTTACTCTGGTTGTTATTGGTATTTTCATGGTTGTTATATTAAGTATGCAAGCGCAAGTTAGCCAAATATCAGTCATGAATGCCCAGCACAACAAGGCGAGTCTTCTGGCATATAATAATATGCGTCGTTACGCAAATGATTCCGCTCCGTCTTGGTTTAAATGTACAGACCCTCCTCCAATCTTTAGGGCTCCGGGTTCTAGATATAAAGTTGAGGAAAGTGTGGGTAATATTGACGGGTTACCAGGAACGGTTAAGCAGGAAGTATATGCATCAGCGCCATACGGATGTAAGAGTGGAACAGTTAGCCTGGGGATGCCGGTTAAAGTGGAGTCTATCGTAGAGTATGGATTGCCAAGCTCTGGTGCGGGTAGTGGAAAGAAGGTGGTACATGCGACATATGTGGCGTTCTAATGAGGGGGGCTTTACCGTAGTCGAATTGGCAATGGTGATGGTTATCATTGCAATGGTCGTCGGCGTGTTTAGCCAGATGTTAATTTCTGCAAACCAAAGTGCGTCTATCAGCAAGGCAAAAGTCGAGATTAGTCGAAATATGCACAATTCCATGGACGCAATTGAAACTGATGTTCGTCAAGCTTCGCGATTTAAGGTGAGCAGTCGCGACGGGGAAGACACTTTTGCTACGGATAAAAATTTCGCTGGCTCGACGCCCAGGGAATGGGGGTACAGGAATAATCCATACTCGAGCGGTGCTGTTCATGATCCCGAAAAGAACTCACTTATACTACTCCAATATGCTACAAATATGGGACGAGGCGCCGATTCTAGGGAGATTGTTTATTTAAGAACTCCAAAGTTTGATTGCGGAACAAATAAGACTCAGCAGCCAAAATATAAAAAAGTAGTCATGTACTTTTTGAAGAATGGAGAGTTGCATCGACGTACTATTTATAATGATCTAATAGATTTCTCCACCTACCCAGTTACTTACTACTCTGGGTCTGCTGCGGGATATTTCTGTATGAATAGCCTGGATGCTGATAAGTTTAAAGATCGAGCCATGAAGCTTCGCGAAGATTCGATTTTGGCAACTGGAGTTTCGGAGTTTAAGATTAATTACTATGATGGAAAAACACTGATAAGCAAAAATAGCGACGCTCCAGATAGCGATAAGAAAGCTCTTGATGGCGCGGATAGCGTAGAAATTACTCTGACAATTCAATCACCTAGCAAGCAAGTTTCTGATTCGCAAACCTTAACAATACGAAAGATAAATAACCTATGATTCAACGAAAAAACGGCTATTCCTTGGTGCTGATCATACTTATGAGCACTTTTATATTGGCGCTTTTGGCTGGTGCTATGAGGGTCGTGACTCAATCGTATATTTACTCTCAGGAGGAGTACTATTATAAATTAGCCCAGGAGGCTGGTGAGGCGGGTACAGCTTACGCTAATGCTTGTTTGGACGCCAATGGAGCTGAGCAATCATGGAGTTCGGTTCCTGGTGGAATTGGACCGCTTCGTCCGGAAACTAATTGTAAGGGGGCTGTAAATCCGAGTTATGAGAAATATGTATTTGATGAAGGCAATAAATTTAGGACGACTTTTGAGGTCGGTGATTTGGAGGCTTCGACTAGAAGCACAGCCCTGTCGGCTGCTACTGCTCAGATTTCATCTGTGGGTCGAGTTGAAATAACAAATGGTAGCGGTGTTGTTCTAAAGACTTATGTCGCTGTTGTAAAAAAATCAGTTACTTGGCCGGCTGACATTGATGCAACACGTACGGTGAGTGGTACTAATCGTACGTGTGCGATTTTATCAAATAATGTATGGTGCTGGGGAAAAAATGATATGGGTCAATTAGGAGATGGAACTACTCACAGCTCCAATATCCCAGTGAAAGTTCGCTCTATTGGCGATATGAGGAATGGTAAGATTATTGATATTTTTACAGCACAGCATCATAGCTGTGTTTTAACCCAGCTGGGCAGTAATAAAAAAGTATATTGTTGGGGCGATAATAGGTTTGGTCAGCTAGGCAACGGGTCGTCTGGGGCTGGTAATTACTCTAGCGTTCCGGTTGAGGTTGGTGGCGATCTCGCAGGTAAAGACGTTACATCAATTGGCGGAACTGGTGACGTCTCCTGTGCTGTTGCGTCTGGTAAAATTTACTGCTGGGGTCGGAACAATATGGGTCAATTGGGCTTCGGAAATCCTGAAAACCCCGGACTTCGTGCCACGCCAGTGCAGATTAACTCAGGCGGCTATAATAGACTCCCTATCAATTATTTTGCGACTAAGTTGGCGACCGGTGGATCACGCTCGCAAACGATGTGTACTATAACTACTGAAAAAAAGGCTTATTGTTGGGGGTTAGCTAGGTTTGGGCAGATGGGTATTGGTCCAATATCTGGTAATCACTACAGCCATGCTACCCTAGTTAAGGGTTTAGAAGGTGTAACTGACATATCTCAAGATGGTTATACTTGGGCATCGGATCATAGCTACGTATCGCACACCTGTGCTATTGCTTTAACTCGTACTCCAACTGGTACTACAACTGATGTGTATTGCTGGGGTGGTGCTGGTCGTGGGCAGTCCGGGTCTCCGGGGACCGGTCCCTTTGGTGCGCATTTCCAGCCAGCAAAAGTTGATGGTCTACCGGGAGTTCCGCTACGAATTGAGGTTGGTATTGCTCACTCTTGCGCCTTAGTGAATAATGGCGGAAATAAGGAAGTGTATTGCTGGGGTGATAATAAGCTTGGTCAGCTGGGTAAGGGTAATGATAATGCTTCTAAGGCAATACAAAAATCTAGCAACCCGGTGCTTGTACATTCTGGTGATGATGGATTGCCATTAACAGAGTCGGTGGTGGATATTGCGGCTGGAGCGAATCGTGGCTGTGTGATTATGTCAAATAAGCGTTCGTACTGTTGGGGGTTAAATGATGAAGGGCAAATCGGCGACGGTACAAATGAGAATAGATTTAGTCCAACAGAATCATTATTCCTTCGTCCAGTGCAAAATCGATATATATATTAAAAAACGCTTGCGCTTTTAAAAACGTTGTAGTATTATCAAGTTACAAATCAAACTAACAATTTAGGGGGCACATTATCGTGACTACAAAGAATATCAAAAATCAAGGTTTTACACTAGTTGAGCTTTTGATCGTTATCGTGATCATCGCAATTTTGACAGTTGTTTCTTTGGTTGCATACAACGGTTTGCAAAACCAGGCAAAGACATCTGCTGCTAAATCTGCTGCTGACGCTGTTGCTAAGAAAGCTGAGCTATACAATACAGCAAAGAGTAAATATCCAGCTAACTTGGGAGTCTTAACAAGTAAGACTGTTGGCACTTCTTCTGATTCACAGACTGGCGAGCCATATTACTTGGACGAAAAGACAGTTAAAACTCCTGACTCAGCTCTTACTGATGGTCACGCCCCAGCAGAAGCTAATACTATTGAGTATAAGCAATGTCCGGATACGGGTGATGCTACGGGTGCGCACGTTAAGTACTACAATTTCTCGACAAGCAAGGTAGAAGAGCGAACAATCGGTTCTTGTGCTAGTTAGTTAAGAATCATATAAATAAGAAACTCTGGCATTAAGCCAGAGTTTTTTTATATGCGGGTTTACATTAAATATCGCGTAGAGTATGGCAGAATTCTACGACTTCTTTACGGAGTTCAGTCAACTCATCGTCATTATCGCGATTGTCTATTGACTGCCTCATCCATTCCGCGATTTTTTCCATGTCGTCTTCTTTGGCGCCTCGCGTTGTGACAGCTGGTGTGCCTAGGCGAATGCCGCTCGGTCTAAATCTTGGCAGAGGGTCATCTGGAATCGCATTAGCATTCAGCGTCAGACCAATTTTATCCATGGCGATTTCCGCTTCCTTGCCGTCAATACCGAAGCTGCTGTGAATATCTGCCAGAATCAAATGGTTGCTAGTGCCGCCAGTCACTAGTTTAAAGCCGCGCTTTTGCAACTCTTCCGCCAGTCTTTTTGCATTTTTAACAATTTGCTCGGCGTAATCTTTGAATTCTGGCCGTAAAGCTTCACCGAACGCTACGGCTTTTGCAGCGATGGTGTGCATGTGCGGTCCACCTTGCGTGCCAGGGAAGACTGCTCGATCAATCAATGTAGGTAAATTCTCGAGAGTTTTCTCTGGTTTTTTCAACGGATTGCCAACTATTCCTCGACTAAGAATCAGCCCGCCTCGTGGTCCACGTAGAGTTTTATGAGTTGTTGTGGTAATTACATGAAAGCCATAGTCGAACGGATTTTTGGCAACGCCACTAACAATTAGCCCTGCAATATGGCTCATGTCTGCCATTAGCATGGCACCGACTTCATTGCCAATTTCGGCAAATTTTTCGTAATCTAGCTCTCGTGGATATGCCGAAAATCCCGCCAAAATGATCTTTGGTTTGTGCTTTAAGGCTAATTGACGAATTTCTTCATAGTCAATTTCGCCAGTGTCGATATTTTTTATACCATAGCGAATGAAATTGTACTCTCTGGCACTACGAGTAACCGGGGCGCCGTGCGTAAGATGTCCGCCGTGAGCCAAATCCATAGCCAGAATAGTGTCGCCAGGCTCGCACCAAGCGTAATAGACTGCCTCATTAGCCTGCGCGCCAGAATGTGGCTGGACGTTAGCGTGATCGGCTTTAAAAAGTTTCTTAGCGCGGTCAATTGCCAACCGTTCGACTTGATCAGTGTTTTCTTGTCCGCCGTAATAGCGTCGACCAGGGTAGCCTTCTGAATATTTATTAGTGAAAACGCTACCGAGCGCCTGAAGCACATCTGATGAAACGTAATTCTCGCTAGGAATCAGTTCCAGGCCGTCCGTTTGACGCTTTTTTTCTGCTTTTATAAGTTCTTCAATTTGCTTGTCTTTCATGACTAAACCTCCATTAATACTTATTATATCATTGCTTATATATATCATTAGTGATATAATTTACGCATGATAAAAGACAAGTATCTTCAAAAAATCGGCAATTTAATCGCTGAAAATCGTCAAAAACAAGGTCTGACGCAGACGCAATTAGCTGAGGCGATTGGTACGTCGCAAAGTGCTATTAATCGCATTGAAAACGGGGGTCAGAATATTAGTATTGAAATGATTGCTCGAATTAGTGAAGTACTTAATAACAATATTGTGACCGTAAATCATTCCGGAAAAATGAATTTTAAGGTAACTGGCGGCAAAAAATTGTCTGGTGAGATACAGGTTAAGACTAGTAAAAACGCCGCAGTGGGCCTTCTCTGTGCAAGTTTGTTGAACAAGGGGAAGACGACGCTTAGGAAAGTGGCGCGAATTGAAGAAGTTAATCGAATTATTGAGGTTCTGAACTCGATTGGCGTTAAAACTCGCTGGTTGGATGGCAGTGATCTTGAGATTATGCCGCCAGCGCGCTTGAAGCTTGAAGATATGGATATTACTGCGGCGAAGAGAACTAGGACTGTGATTATGTTCCTTGGCCCGCTATTACATCAATATGACGATTTCAAATTGCCGTTTGCCGGCGGCTGTAATTTAGGTAAGCGCACAGTTGAGCCGCATCTTAGTGGTTTGAGACATTTTGGAATGAATGTCACGGCGGAAACTGATTATTATCACGCAAAAACTGATGTCAATTCTGGCGATCGAACGATTTTATTGACGGAGCGCGGCGATACGGTGACGGAAAATATCATTATGGCTGCGGCGTTGTCACCAAACACTACTATCATCCGCAATGCTAGCCCAAACTATATGGTTCAAGATGTCTGTTTCTTCTTGAAAAAGTTGGGCGTGAAAATTGAGGGAATTGGTACGACGACCTTGAAAATTACAGGTCGTAAGCGCATTAGTAAAAATCTGGACTATTATCCGAGCGAAGATCCAATTGAAGCGATGAGTTTTATTGCGGCGGCTGTGGTGACGGATTCGGAAATTACCGTTCGCCGCGCGCCGATTGAATTCTTGGAAATTGAACTAGCGACATTGGCGGAAATGGGTCTTAAATTTGAACTCAGCAAGGAATATTTTGCTAATAATGGGCAAACTCGTTTGGTTGATATTAAATTGCAGCGCTCCAAACTCCAGGCTGCCAAGGATAAACTTCACGCCTTGCCATTTCCTGGAATTAATATGGACAATTTGCCGTTCTTGGGTCTTATCGCGACGGTGGCTAAGGGGCGTACGTTGGTTCACGACTGGAGTTACGAGAACCGAGCAATTTACTTTACGGAGTTAAGCAAGCTGAATGCGCAAATCGAGTTGGTTGATCCACACCGTGTTTATATCACTGGCCCAACAAGATGGAAGCCGGCTGACGTTGTTGCTCCGCCAGCGCTTCGTCCGTCCGTTGTGATACTTTTGGCAATGCTTGCTGCTCCAGGTGTATCGATTCTGCGCGATGTATATTCGATTAATCGCGGATACGAGGAATTGGCGGCACGATTAAATTCGCTAGGTGCTGAGATTGAAGTGATTATTGAATAGGAATTCGCTTAATCTGCGGTTCTTTTTTAGGCTGGATTTGCGGTTTTGGAAAAATAAATTTGAGATAATCTTTCATCATTCGGGCGCCGGAAATAATTGGCAAATAGTTGCTTAATTGGTGGCGGATATGTTTTTCTAGCAATTGGTCATTTTTTAAAATAGCGGCAGCTTTATGCATGTTGACGTACAGAGATGAAACTTCAGCTTCGTAGTTTCTCCCGGTAACCTCGAGGCAAGCG
Source organism: Candidatus Nanosynbacter sp. TM7-076 (assembly GCF_022828325.1). GTDB lineage: Bacteria > Patescibacteriota > Saccharimonadia > Saccharimonadales > Saccharimonadaceae > Nanosynbacter. The sequence continues at coordinate 164,690 of NZ_JAJQJS010000002.1, read as the reverse complement.
ATTGGCTGGATGTCGGCAACGCCGCCGTCACTAGTGGAGATGAGGAGTTTCAGATTGGCGACGTCTTTTTCCCACGACGTGCCGCACGCTTCTAACCCGACAATAGGAATATTTATCGAAGCATCCGAGCCGATTGCTAACGCTCGTCCCAACTCTTCGTCGTAATCTTGTATGTAATGAACACGCTCCTTGAGGACCGGATCGTTGTCGATCAATTTTAATATCTCGAGCAATTTTTGATACATCGTCACGTCGCCTTGGTGGACTTTTCCTGTCAGAATATAATGCGCGTTGTGACTGATGAGAATTTGACGCAATGAATCCGGGTTTTCAAACGGCATATAAGGTCGTTTGTAATTGGCGAATCTTCGCTTGAAGTCGAATAATATTGCATTTTCTGGGATTTGTATGGATTTTCCGTACTGGTCTTGGCGACTCAATAGGACTCGATTCAATTCCTTTCGACCGAGTTTTTTCAAATACCTCAAATCCGCGCTACTCAGCGAGTTTAATTTTTCAGAAAAATCATTTGTGGGCAATCCAAATTTATCGATAATGCCGTGGTCGCGATATGTCTGCAATATTTCAGGCAGTACCCACGTTTCAAGATCTATTCCATTGGTAATGGCTTGAAATTTGACTTTGTCGTTGTTGCGGTCGCGGAAATTTGCCACGCGGGCGTGTAACTTACTTACACCATTCTTCGCTTCAGTAAGTTCAATTGCCAAAAGATTCGGCCTCAGTCTGTCATTACGGAATTGCTCCATTAGCCAACAGCGCACGGCGTTGCTCTTTATATTTGGCAGAACTAATTTTTCAAATTGCGAACGATGGAATTCCGGTTCGGCCGCTTGAAGAAGTGTGTGGTTCGTGTAAAGTGTGTGCTTGCGAACGTAAACGATGGCTTCGTATAAATTCATTCCGTTGGCGCACAGCTCGTCTAGTCGCGCCAATGCAGCAAAAATTGTTGCGGTCTCATTAAGTTGAATAACGGCCGGCTTAATGCCGAGGAGTTTTAATGCTTTATAGCCGCCAAATCCCAGCGCTACTTCTTGGTATAATCTATGGTCGCCGGATCCGTCACCTTCGTACAATTGTCCAAAGTTCGGTTCTGAAATTGTAACAAATTGTGTTGAACCGAGCGTCTTCTTGAAAATGCTTAAGCTTGCGTCTGGGAATCCGTTTGAACTTACGAAAACTTCGTCAATATATTCAAATCCGTAATCTTGAGGTGAAACGGATTCCGAAAACTCTTCTTGTGCGAGGTCGGTAATTTTTTGGTGTGATTCGCTACGATAAAACGGCGTCACTACTACGAATGGAACTTCCAATTTTTCAGCTACACGTCGCGTGTCCGCTGCCAAAACTCCAAGTCCGCCACCACCTTTAATACCGTTGGATTTATCATAAATTTCCATTGTCCAATAAACATATGGTCGGTTTTCGGACAATTGATGCGTTAAGCTGCTTCGTTCAATTACATCATAAAATTCGGACGCATCTTCAATGTCATGCGGTTGGTATTTTGGCTTTTCTGTATAAATATATGGATCCATCGATGCCCTTTATGGATTGAAATTGTCTAACTTGGTGCGGGTGGGGAGAATCGAACTCCCATCTCAAGTTTGGAAAACTTGCATACTAACCGCTGTACTACACCCGCAAGCTTTTACTATTGTAGCAGAAAGATGCTATAATGTGAATACGCCCTGATAGCTCAGTTGGATAGAGCAGGAGACTTCTAAGCTCAAGGTCGTAGGTTCGAATCCTACTCGGGGCACCATTTCATATAACTAATGGGGGATATATGGATGCGAATAAAAAACCGCAAATGACGCGGGAAATGATGGAAAGGCTATATGGTCGTATGAATACGTTGAGCGACAACAGCTCTAGAGCGTATGGGGATACTGGCAGAATGCTGACCGCTAATCGTAGCGTGAATTCGGAGCGCCGATATATTAAGGGATATGGATCTTCGATATCGGCCAATAATTCTGACAATCGAAGACGATTTGGTGCGGAAATGGGTGTAGCGCCTCGGTCGAGAGTCGCTAACAATAATCCTGATGACGCTGGCTTGTCTGGCGGTAATCGACGAGTCAACGGTTTACAAAATAATAATGTTCAGTCAAGCGTGGACAATTCTCGTCGATCGTTTAACGCTAATCGAACTACTTTTCGTGAGCCGCCTTCTCGCGGATATAATCCGTTTGGATAAATAAAAAAATCCTCACTTCGTGTGAGGTTATTTTTTGGAGGGCCAGGAGGGGCTCGAACCCTCGACACCCTGCTTAAGAGGCAGGTGCTCTAACCAGCTGAGCTACTGGCCCACAACTTCATTATACAACAATCAATAAAAAAGTCTACCGTTTTATTGAAAATAATTTATCGGTGTGAATAAATTGTCGTAAAACTTGGGGCGAATGATGGGGTTCGAACCCACGGCCTCCGGAGCCACAATCCAGCGCTCTAACCAGCTGAGCTACATCCGCCATAAACCAAGCTTCTCAAATTATAGCACACACTATATCTGTACTCAAGATGGTAAAATTGCTATACTTAATGACAATGAGAGAACTAAATGGCTCAGAATTAGCTGGATTTATCAAGGAGCGCCAGGCGAAACAGGTGCGAGCTTTAAGACAGGCTTGGCGTATTAATCCTCGTTTGGCAATTGTTACTGATGTCGAAAATCCAGTTATTGAAACGTATATGCGACTGAAACAGAGATATGGCGCTGATATTTTGGTTGACGTGGAGATTCATCGAGTCCCTGCGGGCGGCGCTTTGGAGGTGATTCAAGAATTGAACAATCGAGACGATGTTCAAGGAATAATTCTGCAATTGCCGATTAGTAATTCTGATCAGACTGAGGAATTACTCGAGAGTATTCGAGAAGGTAAAGATGTTGACGGCCTGCGCAAAAAGGCGATTTTTCAGGCAGCCACACCAACGGCTATCAATTGGCTACTGGCTGGATATGGCGTTGACTTGAAAAATAAAAAAGTTGCAATTGTTGGGCGAGGTCGTTTGGTTGGTGCTCCTCTCGAGAGGATGTGGCTGAAGTCTGACGTCGATGTGACGGTTTTTGAAAAAGGTGACGACTTATCTCAATTGATAAATTACGATATTATCGTGTCGGCAACTGGAGTTCCAGGGCTGATTAAAAGCCAGATGATTAAGACTAAGGCGGTTGTTATTGACGCGGGAACTGCTTCGGAAAATGGAAAAATTGTTGGCGACGTATCTGAAGAAGTGCGTCAACGTAATGATGTAATTATTACACCAAAAAAAGGCGGAGTTGGTCCATTAACGGTTTCTGCGCTGTTTGATAATGTAATTACGGCTTGTCTAAAGATTGCGAATCAATCAAAAAATTAAGCGGCTTTTATGGCAGTTTTGACCTGCTCGACAACTTGGCGTGGCGTTAAGCTTGCTTTTACGATGTAGCTATGAATTCCTAATTTCTTCAAATCGTGCGGAGCTTCTTCTTCGCCGAGGTTGGTAAGGACGATAACGGGAATAGTTTTTCCCCAATCTTTAGACCTAATTCGCTTTAAGGCTTCCGCACCGTCCATTTCTGGCATTTGTAAATCTAGCAAAATAATATCTGGCTGAAACTTCTCGACTACTTCTATGCCAATTTGTCCGTTGGCGGCCAAGCGAACGTCAAATCCGTCCGATTCGAACTTCATTCGGTACATCTGGCTGATGGTTGGGTCGTCTTCAATGATAGCGATTTTTATCATGCTCTAAGTATATCATATAAACTATGTTATAATTTTTGGCATGGAAAACTTTAGGAACGAACGGTGTATTGCAGAAGCGGGTGATTTTCTTAATGGAGTTGATCATGAAGCTAATAAAAAATTAAACGAGGAAATTGCGGATCTTAGAAGTGAGGAATGTAGGGTTAAAATTGGAGAAAAGACCGACCCTGCATATAATAACCCTGATGGTATTAAAGATACATACAACTATTTGAAGCGGGGCGATGCAGAATTAAAAGAGATTCGTAAAAACTTTATTCATAAAAATCTAGCCACCGCGGCAATTGCGAATGTTTTAGATAAAACTCCTTTTGTGAAAATGGGCAAGTGGGGCAAAAAGGTAGATTTATATCTGGAGTTTTTTCGCGACAAGTTATTGTACGGTGAAAATCAGACTGCTTCGAAGCCGTGGCACAATCAGCGAGGTTCCGCACTAACATTTTTGACAATTCCTGAAGCTTATAGATTAAGAGTTTCTCGCAAAAATGGCGAAATATTGTCAGAAGGTAAATATCCAACTATGAGTGGTCCGCTGGATGAGTCGGTATTTGATGAGAAGATTAATGGCTTGCCGCTGACAGAAGTTATGATTCAAGATAAAATCAACAACGGCGTGGATAAAGCGACGGCTATTGAAGAAGTAGAGAAGAGAATTAGTGAAGTCCGAGAGTTTATCCAGGCGCCGGTGACGGAGGAGTTTTCTAACGTCATTCGGCATTGTGCGGATTCGCTTGGCATTCGTGAGCGAGTGGAAACAGTGAATGGTCTATCGATTGATCACTTGAAGAAAGTGGCAGAAAAAGAGAATCGTTCAATTGACGATATGTTGGTGATGAGTTTTGGCTGCGGAACAGGACTAGCGACTTTGAAGATGCTGAAAAAACTTAAGGATGAAACGGGTGAGACACCAACGGTTATCCTGCTAGATCAAGATCCGTTGTCTCTGGCGGCGGCGCAGAGCTTGGCTAAGAAATGGAATTTGGAAGATAAGATTGAAGTTCATTGTGAACGATTATTCAGTAAGCTTGGCAAACCTTTGAGCTTGAAGGGAGTTCTGGGTGATCGTAAGCTGGATATTGCGGAAGATTCTGGCTTGCGAGAATATCTGCCAGATGGCGTTTATAAACAATTGACACGAGAATCATTAAAATTTTTACGAACTGGTGGACTAATGATCACTGGCAACATGAACGTAAATCGCCCACAAAAAGAATTTTTGCATGGACTAATGGGGTGGGTTCCAAAGGTTAGGATGCGTTCAATTAAAGAAGGTTTTAAGCTGCTCCAAAAATCTGGCATACCAAAAGAATCTATTGAAGCTACAGTTACTGCGAGCGGCGTTTACACAGTTTTTGCGATTGAAACGTAGAATAAAATGCTATAATAAGCATTAGTATGATGATACGAGCATTAGTGCTAGGATTGGTTGCGTTGATGGCGCTAATTTTGGGTGTGCTTGTACTTAAAAAGTCGAAGCATCGTCATGATGCAAAGTATTGGTTTTTTCTGGTTTGTTTATGTTTGGCTGTGTGGTCGGCTGGACTTGAAGTGTTTTCTCTGGCGGACAATGAAGTAGCATTGGACACCGCATCTAGATGGTTTTATGTCGCTTCGGCTGTTTTTTGCCCCGCGTTGGCTATTTTTACTACAAAGTCATTCCTTCCATCGACAAAATCGACAAAGAGTTTTATTTGCGCATCTAGTATACTAATAACGATTTTTTCGCTATATATTATTTTGGTGCCTGAATTTATTATTAATACATCAGAAATCGTCACGCCAGTAGATTTTTCTCGAATTCCGGTTCATGCAGTTAACTATGTTATTTTTGCAACTTTTTTCTCAGTATTTTTCTTAATTTCTATGTGTTTTGGTCATATAGCGTGGCGCAAATCAGATTCTGTTCGACGCAAGCAAGTCGCGATTTACATGATTGGTCTGTTGATATGTAGCATTCCTGGCTTTGTAGTGGATCTGTTTCTTCCGGCGCTTGGTGATTATCGATATATATGGATTGGTCCAATTGCTACGATTATTTTCTTGTTTGCAATTATGTATAGCATCGTCAGATACCGATTGATGGACGTAAAAATGGCGGTGGCTCGAAGTGTCTCGTATATGTTGCTATTAATCGCACTAGCTGTCGTTTACGTGATTTCTGCATATGTCATTTCAATTTTGGTTTTCCAACGCAGCCTGACGGTTGATAGTCACGTAAATCTCATGAATATGATTTTGGCTATGGTTTTGGCGGTCGTATATCAACCAGTGAAGAAAATCTTTGATAAATTTACTGATAGAGTTTTTTATTACGGAGAATATGATGCTGATACGTTTACGCGTGAGATTAGCAAGATATTAACCTATACAGCAGATCTGCAATTGCTAACTCGACGTGTTGGCAATTATATAGCGACTTCTCTTAAGGCAGAAAAAGTGGCGTTTTGTATTCCAGAAAAAGGAATATACGGTCGGGCGGGTCGGCGACGAATATCTGTTGTTGAGGAAGATGTTCACAGGATTATGGATTACTATTATAAGAATTGTAGTTTTCCGGAAGTTATTTTGGCAAATCAAGTAAAAGATCCAGAACTGAAGAAACTTTTGGATATTCATCGCACAAAAATTGTTATGCCGCTGCTGCATCAAAATCAAGAAACGGGAATTCTGTTTCTGGGCGAGCATAAGAGTTTGGGATATAGTTCTCGCGATATTGAAATGCTGGAATCGATTGCTGGGGAATTGGCGGTGTCGATTCGAAATTCTTTGTCATTGGAAGAAATTAATGAGTTGAATAAAAGTTTGCAGCGTAAAATTGACGAGGCGACGAAAGAATTGAGGTTCAGTAATCGACAGCTTCAGCGGCTAGATGAGGCGAAGAATGAGTTTATTTCTATGGCCTCACATCAGTTGAGAACGCCGTTGACTAGTATTAAAGGCTATCTGGATATGATGCTGGAGGGAGATTTGGGGAAGATTACGCCGACGCAGCGTGCGGTTCTTAGAGAAGCGTTTTCTTCGAGTGAGCGTATGGTGAGATTGATAAACGACTTTCTTAATGTTTCTAGGCTTCAGACTGGCAAATTTAATATCGATAAGCAGAAGATAGATATTGCTCAAATTCTTCGGGATGAAGTTGCTTTACTTAAGGTTGTGGCAGATCAGAGGTCTGTTGAAATGGACCTAAAGATTGATAAAAAAGTTCCATTTATTACAGCTGACGCTGAGAAGATTCGTCAAGTTATGCTGAATATGATTGACAATGCCATTTACTATTCAAATCCACATAAAAAGGTAATAATTTCTCTGAAAAATAGTAATGGCGCGATTGAGTTTACGGTGAAAGATTCGGGAATTGGTGTGCCAAAATCAGAACAAGCAAATTTGTTTGGCAAATTCTTCCGCGGCACAAATGCCAGAAAAAAGAGACCAGACGGCACTGGCGTTGGCTTATTTTTGGCGAGGAAAGTTATCTTATCGCACGACGGCGAAATGATCTTTGAGTCAGAAGAGGGAAAAGGTAGCACCTTTGGATTTAAGCTGCCAGTTCGTTAACGAAATAAACTCAGTATTCCAGAAATAACGATAATTAAGGCAATTACAACGAGCCCCGCCATACCAATGGTGCGAATGAGCTTTTTTCGATCGAAAAACCATTGAGATAATTTGGAGCGATTCGTCGCTGTAATCCTTGTTACTTTTGGTCGCTGAGGTGCCGCGTCCATTCCAGAATATTTTTTATTGCGCTTTTTCTTCTGCTTTGTCATGGAAATATTATACATTAATAGATAACGGTGGAGAAGTGGCTGATTTGCTATAGACAATTCGACAATAATTTGTTATGATATCTGAAGTCGTGGCCTTATCGTCTAACGGTTAGGACACCAGGTTTTCATCCTGGCAATCCGGGTTCGATTCCCGGTAAGGTCACCATGTGACAGACAGAAGACCTTACTGGTCTTTTTTATTTGTTTTTAATCTTGCAAGGAACTTATGCTTACTATAAAATGATGCTAAGATAGTAGTAATAGCTGGGTAGGAATCTAATGATAAAGAGCAGCGCGATAAAAACAAAACACGCAAACGCTAGAAAGGTCCAGGACGGCAAAAGATCGCCTAAAAACACTCCTGTGCAAAAAGTACACTCTAAACTAAAATCCACCCGAAAGCGTATATCAAAATTCTGGATTATAGCTGGGGTTGCTATATTAATAGCTGCTATCTACCTACTCATCAATGGCGGTGCCTTGGTAGAGCAACATAAAATGGCGCAATACCTTAAGGAAAAGTATGGGAAAGAGTTTATAGTAGAAAATTATCGCATTGAGGGTGGCGGTATTGGAGTTGAGGGCGATCCGTATGTGGATGCTTATCCGGTTGATGATAGTAGTCTTAGGTTTGAAGTGTGGAATAGAGCTGACTATAGAAAAGGCGAGAGTGCTTACTCTGATACATATCTAGATCGTATTTGGGAAAGAGAGTCTAGGAATGATATAGCTAACCTAGTTAGCAAGCAGTTTGGCGGTAGAGCTAGACTCAAATCAATAAGAATAAACAGCAATATAGAGATTGGCAGAGCTATTACGAAAAACATACCCTCCTATAAAGATGCATTTAATAAATTTGGCAGAAAAATATATATGACGATATCTTTAGAGAATGACGTTAATTTTGATGATTTGTCAGAGCATATATATAGAGTGACTTCTGAAATAAGAAAGCAAATGGGCGTAATGCTGGCTATAGACTATCATGATTCACTACATGAGCTATGGCTGGAGGATCAGGACATTAGTAATATGAAATCTTCGAGTGACGTAGATAAATATATAAAGAGGAGGTGGGGTTGAATATAACTAATGAGCAATATTTAGCCTTAAGCGCGCTGGCGTATTCGGATATAAGCACATATTACAATAAGAAACAGACAACAATAGGCTATCTTATAGGTAATAATAGAATCAAGGACTATTTAGGTAAAGATGGTTCTGTCTCTCCGGAATTTTCTGCTTTATCTACTATTAAGGACTGGATTATTATTGATACCTATTCAAATAGTTCATCAGGTTTTTATGGTATCGCTATTCAAGATCCCGCATCAAAATAATAGGCTTCACCAATTAAAATTTTGTCTTGAGGGTTTTGCAAGCTTATTTCCTGCTAATGATTACTGTCATATTATATTATATCAAGCATTTTTCATCACTGTTATTTCGTGGTATAATTTTAAAAATGAGTGATAATATATTTAAACGAACAAAAATATTAGCAACAATTGGGCCAGCAACGTTCAGCCAAGAAAAGGTTTATCAATTGTTGGAGGCCGGTGTTAACGGCATCCGTATGAACTTTAGCCACGGCGCTAATGAGGAGCGAATTGAGCAGATCGATTGGGTGCGCACAGCTAGTAAACAGCTGGGCAAGCCTGTCGCAATTCTACAAGATTTGCAAGGTCCAAAGATTCGCCTGGGCGTTTTGAAAGATAACATGCTGAATGTTAAGGTTGGCGATATGCTGGTCTTGGACTCAGAAATTACTGAGCATGATGGCAGCTTCAATTTGCCAGTGCAGTACAATTTGGCGGAGAAGATGAAAGTCGGCGAGCCACTTTACATGTTTGATGGCAAGATCAGGACGGTTGTGCGAGAAATTGTTAGCCCAACTGCAATTCGCGTAGAAGTTCAGAATGACGGTTTTTTGATGAGCCGCAAGGGTTTGAATTTGCCAGACACAGATTTTGGTGGCGACATTCTTACTCAGAAAGATATTAACGATTTGGAATGGGGCGCAAGCCAAGATTTTGATTATGTTGCATTGAGTTTTATTCAAAAAGTTGATGACATTATTGATTTGCGTCGTCGATTGACAGACCTGGGTTCGACAGCCAATATTATTGCCAAGATTGAGACTAAATCTGCTGTTGATCCAGAGAATTTGGAGGAAATCGTTAAGGCTAGTGACGGTATTATGGTCGCTCGTGGTGACTTGGCGGTGGAAGCTGGTGCGGAAATTGTTCCAGTTGTACAGCGTCGAATTATTGCCTTGTGTCGTAAATATTGCAAGTTAGTAATCGTTGCAACACAAATGATGGGTAGTATGGTTGATAATCCAGAGCCAAGTCGCGCTGAAGTAAGCGACGTTGCCAATGCTGTAATCCAAGGTGCTGACGTGGTTATGTTATCTGATGAGACTGCCAATGGTAAATATCCTGTTGAAACTGTTCGTGCAATGCGCAAGACTATTATCTACACTCAAGAACACAGTGAGGTAATGTTGGTAGAAAAAGCTGAAATGCGTGAAAAAACTGACGCGATTTTAAGCTACACCGCAGCTCAATTGGCAAGGAGAATTAAAGCTCGAGCTATTATTGCAGAAACACACACTGGTGCTACTGCAATTAATGTTGCCGCATATCGTCCGAACTTACCAATTGTTTGCGTGACCGAAGAAGTGAAGACTGCGCAAAAGTTGGCGCTAAGGTACGCTTCTCGTCCATATGTTCGACCAAATGACCCAAATGCAGCAACTAAGCTAGCTGACGAGTTGAAACAAGAAGGCTATTTCGGCGCAGACCCAGTTACGGTTGTGCTTGTTAGTGGCCACAATCCAGAGCCAGGAAAAACTGACAATATCCAAGTCAAAACGTTGTCGTAAGGAGAATTTGGGTGGGCAGAAAATTTCCGAAGCAAACAATTCGCGACGTTGATCTACGTGGAAAAACTATTCTTCTGCGAGCAGATTATAATGTGCCACTAACAAAGCGTGGTCAGATTTCTGATGATCTAAGAATTCGCGCTTCGCTGCCCACACTCCGATATTTGCTGGAGCAGAATTGCAAGATTGTTATCATGTCTCATCTGGGGCGACCAAAAGGTAAGGATCTTAAGTTTAGCCTGAAAGTCGTCGCAGATCATCTATCCAAGTTGCTGAGTCGTCCGGTAGAATTGCTGGATGATTGCGTGGGCGAAGCTGTTCATCAAGCCATTCGCCGCGCGCCACGAGGCAGTATTCTTATGTTGGAGAATTTACGCTTTTATGACGAGGAGGAGGCTGATGATTTAACATTTGCCAAGTCAATTCAGCGCGCTGTCCGAGCAGATTATTTTGTACAGGACGGATTTGCGGTCGCGCATAGGGCACACGCCAGCACTCATGCGATTACGTTGTGTGTTCCAGGGCTAGCGGGATTACTATTAGAAAAAGAATATGTAACTATCACTGAGGCGATGAATAATCCAAAACGTCCGTTGGTTGCGGTTATTGGCGGCGCGAAAGTTAGCGATAAAATATTACTGATTAAGCGTCTGATTAAAAAGGCAGATCGGATTTTAATTGGCGGCGCTATGTCAAACACGTTTTTACATTGTCGTGGGTTTAATGTCGGCAAGAGTGTGTTTGAGCCAGGAATGGAAAAGGTTGTCGCGGAAATTTATGATTTGGCGGCGGCTAAGGTCGGCGCAGAGAATGTTGACGATTTTTTGGTATTGCCGATTGACGTGGCGGTTGCGCCAGAGATTTCTAAAGATTTTCCTCGTCAAGAAGTTAATATTGATAAAATAAGAAACTCAGATATGGCGCTGGATATCGGAAGTCAGACAATTGAGAAATTCACGAAAATACTGGCCGGCGCGAAGACGGTTATTTGGAACGGTCCGCTGGGCTATGCTGAAATTGATAATTTTGCAATCGGTTCAGCGCGAGTGGCGCTAGCTATTGCCCAGAATAAAGGAGTCGTTTCAATAGTCGGCGGCGGAGATACGGCTGATTTTATATTGAAATGGGACGGGCATGATGGCGCCAATTTTACTCATGTTTCCACTGGTGGCGGAGCTAGCATGGCCTTGATGGCTGGTAAAAAATTGCCTGGAATTGAAAGTTTACTAGACGCATACGGTTTGAGGTGATAAACTAAGCATAAGGATTATCTCATGAGAAAAAAGTTAATCATTGGTAACTGGAAAATGAACTTCAATATGCAGGAGGCTAGCTTATATTTGCATAAGCTGATGAATACGCTGCCCTCGCATAGAGATGTTGAAGTGGTGCTGGCGCCTACTATTTTGACGCTGCAGAGTTTGAGTTTGCAAATTAATCGTCGAATCGCTAAGTTGGCAGCCCAGAATTGCTATTGGCGAGATTCGGGGGCGTACACGGGAGAAATTCCAGCGGCGCATCTTCGTGGAATTGCTGATTATGTGATAATTGGACATTCGGAGCGTCGCTATATTTTCATTGAAAGCGAAAAAGACATTCGACTGAAAGTTCAGGCGGCAATTCGAAATCGTATTCATCCGATTCTGTGTGTCGGTGAGACGATTCAAGAGAAGACTCTTGGCGAAACGAAGGATGTTCTGGCTGATCAATTGACTAGCGGTCTTGCTAATGTGACGGCAGACGAGCTAGATGAAGTAATTATTGCGTATGAGCCAGTTTGGGCAATCGGTACTGGCGACAGCGCTAAAGCGTCCGATGTAAAAAAAGCTACACAGATGATTCGACGACATATTTCTCATTTGTACGGTAAAAAAGCGGCGGAATCAGTTCGAATTGTTTATGGTGGAAGTATTACGTCAATAAACGCCGCGGATTATTTGGCAATTGATGAACTTGATGGTTTATTGGTTGGGACAGCCAGTTTGGATGCATATCAATTTAAGGAGATAATCTCGAAAGCACATAAAGGTTAAAAAATAGGGGGCATATGACAGATATTGATTTTGATGAGTTGGATAGAGCGGTAAGCTCTCTTATGGATAAGCAGCGAGAAAAGGAAGCTCCAGTGGTGGCTAATGAAAATAATAGCGAGGTTTCTATGCCTGCGTCCGTAGAGGAAAAACCTGCATCAGAGAACTCTATTGGCACTAGCTTTGCACCTCCAGTAACTCCATTTACTCCTTCGTCTGCTGTTTCTACTCCTTTATCATCGATCTCTCAGCCTGAAGCAAAAAAAGACTCTTCTAGCGACAATACGATTCCTAAAGAGATTGATAGTCCTACGAGCGAAAAAGTTGCTAGCGACTCAGTAGCCAATAGAGCTCCTGGCATGGCTGCTAGCGAAGTCAAAGCTGCGCCAGTAATCGCGAGACGCTCGACTGGTCGTTTCATGGATGTTGTTAGACCTTCATCTGTCAGCACTATCCAAAAACCTGCTGCTCCCGCTCCATCCCGAACTGGCACGACAATTCAGCCTTCTCCTGATTTGGTGGACGTGATTAGCGCAAATAATAGGCATTCTGCAGTAAGAAAAGAAATGTCTGATATAGTTGCTCAACCGGATAATCTTAGTGACACCCCTGATCTTAAAGATGTGCATAATGAATCTACTTTTGCGGAAATTGAAGATGCGCCTGCTGAGGAATTGTCGTTGACTGATAAGATAGCTCAATCATTAGCTGTAAGTAATAGCGAAGCTCCTGCTATACCGATGACTGCGCCGCTGGAGTCTCCGTTTATTGCTAATGTTGAAGTGGAGAAGCGACCGCTTGGTTCTGTTAACCAAACTATGACTAATTCTGAGATGAATGGCGATGAAGATGCGTCTATGTCTGCTGATTCTGAGGATATAAAATTGGAACATCAATATAATACCAATTTATCTAATTACAGCATGAGTGAAAATTCTTTGGGCGATGCACCCGACTCGCCAATGGATTTGAGTCCAGAAATTATAGCAATTGAGGAGGCTGGCGTTCCTGAAGATTCAGACGATAAAATATCTACCGATATTGACAGTTCTTTGATCGAGTCTTCCGAATTATCCGAAAAAGAAACTATGGATTCTGAGCCGGCACCGATGTTTGCCGCTGTATCTACAGAGGTCAAACCTTCAGCTGACAAAGAAAAGAAAAAATCTGGATTATTAATAGCGTTGCTTATTGTTCTATTTTTGGCAATTGGTATGGCTGGCGGCGCTGTTTCGTACTTTTTGCTGATAAAATAGATATATGTCTAAATTTACTGACGGATTAAATAGCGAGCAGGCTCGAGCGGTGACGCACGCTGATGGGCCGTTGTTGATTTTGGCTGGAGCCGGATCTGGAAAGACCAAAACCCTGACTCATAGAATTGCCTATTTGATTGGCGAGTTGAAAATATTTCCTAGTCGAATATTGGCGGTTACATTTACTAACAAAGCTGCGAAGGAAATGCGTCAGCGATTGGCGCAAATATTGGGTGAAGATTCTGAAAATCGGCAATTTATGCCGTGGATGGGAACTTTTCACAGTATTTGCGTGCGAATGTTGCGGATGGATGGTGAAAATATTGGTCTGGACAAGCGATTCTTAATTTACGATACCGATGATCAAATAAGCTTGATGAAGCAGATCATGAAGTCTCGCGGTTTGACGGATAAAGATATTAAACCTCGAGCTGTACTTTCGGCTATTTCGAACGCTAAAAATGAGATGAGAAGTGCTGAGGATTTTTCGGCTTCGACTCGCGGCCCAAGAGAGCAGAAAATAGCCGAGCTGTTTTTTGCTTATGAAAAAGCTTTGAAAGATGCTTCGGCGTTGGATTTTGACGATTTATTGATAAAAACCGTGGAATTGTTGAGAAATAAGCCGGATATCCGTCATAAATGGCAGCAGCAATTCGAACATATTCTGATTGACGAGTATCAGGACACGAATGCGGTGCAGTATGCGCTAATTAAGTTGCTGGTGAATTCGCGTCGTGATTTATGCGTGGTTGGTGATGATGCCCAGTCGATTTATAGTTTTCGCGGGGCTGATTATACTAATATTCTCAATTTTGAGCGTGATTTTCCGGGCACGACGGTGGTTAAGCTGGAGCAAAATTATCGTTCGACTGGCGCGATTTTGAATATGGCAAATGCGCTAATTAGTCATAATATTCATAGAACTGATAAAAATTTATGGACGGCGAATGGTGACGGTGTTGAGCCAAAATTATGGCAATTATACAATGAGTCCGAGGAGGCCCTGGCGATTGCGAATGAGATTCAGGCGCAAATTGCGAACGGTCGTCAATATGGTGACGTGGCGGTGTTGTATCGAACGAATGCGCAAAGTTACGCAATTGAGCGAGCCTTGCGTCAGAGTTATATTCCGTATAAAATTGTCGGCGGTTTGCGATTTTTAGATCGAGCGGTCGTTAAGGATTTATTGGCATATCTTCGATTGTTATATCAGCCGAGTGATCGAGTTAGTTTTTTGCGAATTGTGAATACGCCAAAACGTGGCGTTGGCGCGGTGAGTATCTCTAAGTTTTTGGACTGGAATGACGCGTCAGGGAAGGATATAATTAGCGGGTTGTTGGCAGTTGATGAAGTGGATACTTTGACGGCGCGTGCAAAACGTCCGCTGCTAGAGTTTGGTCAAAAACTGCACGATTTGCAGCAGGAAATTGACGGATCTCCGGCCGAAATGATTGAAAAAATTATGAAAAGTACTGGCTATGAAGATTTTATAAACGACGGAACACCGCAAGCTGAGGAGCGAATGGAAAATATCGGCGTGCTTTTGTCAGAGGCGAAGGCTTACGTTGACGTGGCGACGTTTTTGGAAGAGATGGCTTTGATGTCTTCGACGGATACAACTGCCGATCAGCAAGTAACGCTCATGACGCTTCATGCGGCTAAAGGTTTGGAGTTTCCGGTGGTTTTTTTGGCGGGACTGGAAGAGGGGATTTTGCCGCACGCAAGAGTGTTTGATAGCAGCAACGCTGATGACGTCGAAGAAGAGCGCAGGTTGTGTTACGTTGGTGTAACTCGGGCGAGGGAAGAATTGTTCGTTAGTTGTGCCAGCTCTCGGACGCAATTTGGTCAGATTGGCTATAACATGCCATCGAGGTTTTTGGACGAAATGGGCTTGATGGCTGGTGGTGTTGATAGACCAGCTCAGCCGATGATAGAGCCTGATTTTTATTCGGAAGATATTGGTTTGGAAGTTGGCGATCGAGTTCGCAGTCCGAGTTTTGGTTCGGGAGAAATTATTGATAGCGAAGGGCTGAGTGTTACGGTTCAGTTTGACAATGGAAATATTAAGAAATTGAACGTTGAGTTCGCACGCTTGGAGAAAATTTGATATAATAAGAATACCTACATTGTGGGTGTGAACTTATGGGTATAAGATTACAAGCAAAACACTATTCTAAGAAAATTACGTTCGTTTCTGGCGCGATATTGATGCTGGTTGGCGGTTTATTTTTTGTCAATCAAGCGTTGGCTGACGCTACTAAGCCGGCAACTAAGGCTGGCGAAAAGTTGGTGACGATTTACGACAGAGGTGCAGAAAAGACGATTGTTACAAAAGCGAGGACGATTCGCGAGGCTTTGAAATTGGCTAAGTTTTCTATTGATGAACGCCAAGACGTAGTCGAGCCGAGCCTTGATTCGGAGATGGTGGCAGAGAAGTACAATATTAACATTTTTCGCGCTCGCCCAATAACAATTGTCGATGGAAATAAGCGTCTAAAGGTAACTACCGCCGAGCAGACGCCGGCTTTGATTGCGAAGGCCGCTGGAATTGAAGTTTTTGAAGAGGACAAAACTACTTTATCTAATTCCGATAATATGGCGGTTGATGGCGCAAACATGGTGATGAAAATTGACAGAGCCTCGATGGTTAATTTTGTACTTTATGGCAAAGAATCTGTCATTCGCACACATGCTAAGACGGTTGGCGAGCTATTGAAAGAGAAGAATATCGACCCAAAGAAAGATGATACGCTATCTGTGGATCGTTCGGCAAAAATTATTCCTGGAATGAAAATTGAGCTTTGGCGTAATGGCAAGCAAACTATAACCGCAGAAGAAGATGTGAAATTTGAGGTTGAAAAAGTTCAAGACGCGAATCGAGATTCGGGATATCGCGAAGTAAAACAGGCGGGCGAGAACGGTAAGAAAAATGTCACTTATGAAGTTGAGATGAAGAACGGTGTGGAGGTGAGCCGCAAGGAAATCGCTAGTGTTGTGACAAAAGAGCCAAAGAAGCAGATTGAAATTGTGGGGACGAAAAGCTCTACGTCATTTTCTGGCAGTTTTTCTGAAGCACTTGCTAGATTGAGAAGTTGCGAGGGTAGCTATACATCGAATACTGGAAATGGATATTACGGTGCATACCAGTTTGACAAACGAACTTGGGGAAACTATGGCGGATACGAACTGGCTTCTGACGCTCCAGCTGCTGTGCAGGACGAAAAGGCGTGGCAAACTTACAAGGCTCGCGGCTGGCAACCATGGCCGACTTGTAAAGTTAAAATGGGACTTCAGGATATCTATAGATAATAGTTTCAAAATCTGATATAATTTTTCTAATACATTGTGTGAATTGTCAAATTATTATGCGCGCAAAAGGTTTATTTTTTGGAAAAATTATTGGATTAGCTGTGTTGGTTGCGATTGCGACTCCAATGATTTCGTTTGCTGACGGAAAGACTTCTGGTGAGCATTTGGTTCGTATTTATGATCGCGGTGAAGAAAAGACCATTATCACAAACGCATTGACCGTTCGACAGGCTTTGCGTGCGGCTAAGATTACGATTGACGAAAAGATTGACGCGGTTGAGCCAAATATTGATATGGAATTGACGGGTTCAAAATACCAGGTCAATATTTTTCGCGCTCGCCCAATAACAATTGTCGATGGAAATAAGCGTCTAAAGGTAACTACCGCCGAGCAGACGCCGGCTTTGATCGCGAAGGCTGCTGGGCTGACTTTGTACCGTGAAGATAAGACGCATTTTACGAATTCTGACGATCTTTTGGTGAACGGCGTGGGTCTGGTGATGAAGATTGAGCGATCAAAACAGCGAACGATAACTGAAGAAGTTGATATTAATTTTGATATTGAGCAGATTAAGGACGATTCTCAGCCGATTGGATTTAAGAGTGTTAAACAACTTGGTGAAAAGGGTGTGCGGAAGGTGATTTATCGGGTTGAGGTAGAGGACGAGCGCGAGATTAGCCGTAAAGAAGTTGCTAGCGAAATCACAAAGCAGCCGAAGAAGCAGATTGAAATAATTGGCACGAAACCTAAAAATCCATTGACGAAAAGCAAGGGCGCACAGATATTTACCGACTCCAAGGGTGTGGCGCACCGCGAGACGTATTATGATTTGCCGATGAATATTGTGATAAAAGCTTGTGGTAGCGGCGGTACTTATACAGTGCGGGCGGATGGTGCGAAGGTTGATAAGGATGGCTATATTTTGGTGGCGGCTAATTATGGTAATTATCCACGATGTTCGGTGGTTGAGACTAGCATGGGTCCGGGTAAGGTTTATGATACCGGTGGATTTGCAACCAAACATCCGCACGGATTCGACTTGGCGACTGACTGGACGAATGGAGACGGACGCTAAATGGCTTCTTCTCATGGACCAAAAAAATCGCTTGGACAGCATTGGCTGAAAGATCCGGAGATTTTGGCGGATATTGCTGAAGCGGCCGAATTGACGGGCGATGATGTCGTGTTGGAGATTGGGCCAGGGCTAGGTACTTTGACTAGTCGCTTGTTGGCTCGGGCTAATTCGGTGACCGCCGTGGAATTTGACGCAGATTTGGCACGAAAATTACCAGGGCAATTTCCGGGTAAGAAATTAACTGTCGTGAATCAAGATATATTGCAATTTGATCTGAGCCAATTGCCAAAAAATTACAAAGTTGTAGCTAATGTCCCATATTACATTACCAGCAAAATTGTTGAAAAATTGATGACTGCGGAAAATAAGCCGAGCATCGCGGTGCTATTGGTACAAAAAGAAGTTGCCGAGCGAATTGCGGCAGAGGCTGGAAATATGAGTATTCTGTCTGTGAGCGTTCAGATTTTTGCCGAAGTGGAGTTGGATATTGAAGTTCCTAGGCAGTTTTTTACGCCACCGCCGAAAGTTGACTCGCAGGTTGTAGTTTTGAGGACTCGCGACAATCCGTTAATCACCTCAGAAGATCAGAGAGATTTTTTCCGCATTGTTAAGGCTGGATTTTCTGCTAAGCGTAAGAAATTACGCTCTAGCTTGAGTGGTGGTTTGGGGATTGATAAAAGTGTGGCGGAAGAATTGCTGAAAAATGCAGGAATTTCACCAGATGCTCGCGCTGAAGATTTGGCGATTGAAGATTGGAAGAGACTACTGAAAGGGTGACGGAATTTATAATTATTTAAAGACAGGTGACAATATCAAAAAAATAAGAACGACTCAGAGGTTTTAAACTGAGTCGTTCTTTACGCTAAAAGACTGAATTAATCTATCAAATTATCGTGCTTTAAATCTTTAACAGCGTTGGTAGCTTCTTCTTTGGTGAACCCCCATCCGTCGACAAGAGATTTTATTAAATCGCTTCTGCTGTATTTTATATTTTTTAGAGTATCTATAGCACGCAGCTTTGCTCGCTCGGTGTAATTAATATCATATTCTTCTAATACTTCACGGATGTATGATTCTGAATCCTTCATCTCTTGATCGCGGGCTATACTGATTATTATGGATTTTTTTGAAAGCATACCATTATAGTTACTGCTTGTGGTGTAATTTTTCTCAATAAGATTACGTATGCTGATCTTGAAGTCATAATTCAGACGCTGTAAACCTTCTTCTGCCTCTTCCTTAGTGAATTTATCGGTCCCTTGTAAGTGTCTTAGGATGAAATTTCTTGATATGGTGGGTTTCTGTCCTGATAGCATATCGCTGGCTTTTAGTTGAGCGTTATGTGCAAAGTCAATCTTTACTGTATTAAGGGCATTGTCTATTTCTTCTTTAGTAAATCCTTGCAAGGTGAGAAGATCTTCATAGTTTACTTTTGATGTATGGTTGTAGGAATCTAGGGCTTTTAGAGCCTTTATAGCCTGCATCTGGAACATCTTAGCAACGTCGATTTCATGGTTTAGCTCATCAAGCGCTTTTTCAACCTCTTCCTTTGAGAATCTAAAATCACCTTTAGGTCCCGTATTGGTAAATCTTTCCATTAATCGACTTTTGGAAGTCCATGCGTGAGGGTCTTTATTTATATCGGCTGATGGCATGAAAAATTTTATTGCTCTTTTTGCGTTATTGATGGGATTGTAATTTGGATATATTATCTCTAGTAATTGGAGTGCTGCAGTGTAGTCTAGTTTGTAGTAGGTTGAAATGAAGTGTGCAGCTGCAAACTTAGAGTATATGGCGTTATCTAGGTTTTGATATTTAGCTCTCTCTGCCAATTCTCTCGAAAACCTCTTGTCCCATTTTCCGTCGCTTCCAACTACATAGTTGTCTGGCGTAACAGTATTCTTTAACATGTCGCCATTTTTACCGACGTAGTAGTCGCCGACCCACTGGTCATGCAGCATGTGACCTTTAGTGTCGAAGTAGTACCACTTGTCTCCGATCATCTTCCAGGTATTTTCTATCATGTGACCGCTAGTATTGAAATAGTACCAGTGCCCGTTTATATATTCCCATTTACTGTGAATGATATATCCGCGCCCATCAAAGTAGTACCATTTGTCGCCAATCCTCTCCCATTTGCTCTTTGGGTAACTGCCATCCGAATTTCTATACCACCATCCGATTGAGTCTTTGCGCCAATCTCCGCTTGCCGCATGGGTTGTTGTAGGTGTGCTTGCTGTGACTATGGTGGCGCTTACGATCATTGCCGCCACTAAGCTTTTTAAAATTTTCTTCACAATCTCCTCCTATTAAGTATTGTTTCAATTTTTATTATAACATACTATGATTGACATTTACGCCAGTGGCGGCGCTCTGTTGAATCTGTTATAATTTCTTTATGACTAAGAAACACGCTTACATCACTACTGCTATTCCTTACGTAAACGGCTTGCCGCACATTGGGCATGCTATGGATTATATGTTGGCAGACGTGTGGGCGCGATATTCCAGACAGAACGGGCGTGAAGTTCGTTTTCAAGCTGGTGTAGATGAGCATGGCAATAAAATTGCCGCCAAAGCTGCCAGCCAAAATCAAACCCCTCAAGAATACGTCGATCAAACGCACGTCAATTTTAAGAAGATGATTAATGAGCTGAATATCTCAGTGACGGATTTTATTCGAACAACTGACGCGCATCACGTTGCTGCGGTGCAATATATTTGGCAGAAACTCGTTGAGGCTGGTTACATTTACAAAGGTTCGTATGAAGGCTGGTATTGTCAGGGGTGCGAAGCTTTCGTTACGGATAAAGAAGCTGCCGATAATAATGGGGTTTGTCCAGATCACCAAACTCCGTATCAGCGCTTGAGTGAGGAAAATTATTATTTTAAAACCAGTGCTTTTTCGGACAATATTCGTCAGGCGATTGAGTCAAATAAAATGAGAATCGTGCCTGAATTCCGTAAAAAAGAGTTTTTGGAATTGATGAAAGATGGCTTGAAAGATGTGTCGGTTTCTCGTCCGCGTAAAAATCTTAGCTGGGGCGTGCCGGTTCCTGGTGATGATAATCAAGTCATGTACGTTTGGCTGGATGCTCTGAGCAATTACATTACGGTTATCGGTTATCCTGATCGTCCAGAAGAGTGGCAATCTTTTTGGCCGGCTGACGTGCAAGTTATCGGCAAGGACATTCTCCGTTTCCACGCTGGTATTTGGCCAGCAATGCTCATGGCGCTGGATTTGCCGCTTCCGAAGGTTTTGCTTGTTCATGGATTTATTAATTCTGGCGGAATGAAAATGGCAAAGAGTCTCGGAAATGGTGTTGGCCCGACTGACATTATTCCAGATTACGGCGCTGAGGCGTTTCGATATTATTTCTTGCGCCACGTGCCGACGCAAGATGACGGCGACTTTACTTGGGAAAAGTTTGAAGCTGCGTATAATGGTGAGCTTGGCAATGATTTGGGCAATTTGGTTCAGCGAGTCGCTAAAATGGTGCAGAATTATCAAGCGGGCGTTATTGGTGACGCTCCACAATCAGAGCACGACATGGGGCCGTATCGTCAGGCAATGGAAAGTTATATGTTTGACCAAGCAATGGACGAAATTTGGCTAATTGTTCGCTCTTTGAATCAATATATTGAGCGAGTTCAACCATGGCAAGTCGCTAAAAATCGCGATAAAGATCCAGAAGCAGAGTCGCATTTGAGCGAGATTTTGGCGCATGCTTGTGGCACATTACTTCAAGTGTCCGACATGCTTCGTCCATTTATGCCGCAAACTGCCGAGAAAATTCATGATATGTTTGCTAGTGGTGTCGTGCCATCAGAATTGATGCCTTTGTTCCCGCGCAAATATATTCACACACCAGATCCACGCGCCCCGAAAACAGAATCTCAGGTTAAATAGTTTATGATTGAAGTTGATAAGGAAAGTGCAACTGAGGGTTTACGTCTGATAGATTCGCATTGTCATTTGCACGATACAGAATTTTTTACGGACAATCGCGAGCAATTTTATAAAGAAACGGTCGAGGCGAATATTGGCATGATTTGTGTCGGTACTGACCAGCGAAGTAGCTGTCAAGCTGTGGAATTCGCCGCGAATCATGAGTTTACTTGGGCAGCAATTGGCGTTCATCCGCACGATACGAAAGATGGCTGGGAAGATGTCAAAACTTTACTGGAGAATAAGACGGAAAATTCTCCGATTGTGGCAATTGGTGAAATTGGGCTTGATTATTATTACAATAACAGTCCGCGAGAAACGCAAATTGAAGGCTTGGAAGCGCAACTTCAAATGGCGGTTGATTACGATTTGCCAGTAAGTTTTCATGTTCGCGATGGCGCTGCAGATCAGCCGTCAGTTTGGGATGATTTTTGGCTAATTTTTGACAATTTTCACGGGCTTCGCGGCGTGTTGCATAGTTTTACAGATACGCGTGAAAATTTGGAAAAAGGTTTTTCGCGAAATTTGTACGTTGGACTTAATGGAATTAGTACATTCACAAAGGATCAATTGCAGAAAGAATTGTTCGCTTCAATTCCGCTGGAGCGATTATTGCTAGAAACTGACGCGCCATTCTTGACACCAGCGCCGTTTCGTGGTAATATAAACAAGCCAGAATATGTGAGATTGGTGGCTGAACATTGGGCAAAGCAGCGAAATATTGATTTTGATGTTTTAAGCCAAGCTACTCTTCACAACACAAAAGAACTTTTTGGCATTTGAAAGTGGAGAAAATGAATAGTACGCCGGAACGTGTTACAAAAACACCTGAAATTGAAGCTCTTAAAGAGGTTTATAGAATTTATCCTAATACCGAGAAGGATAGCTTTGACTCTAAACTAAATCCCAATTTAGGCGAGGTCGCAGTTAAAGGTGACAGTGATGAAGCGCTTAATCACTGCAGGGAAGTGCTTGGTGAAAAAAAGAAGCCTACTGATCCTGTTGAGTCTGTGAAAAAAATTGGTAATATGCTAGCAGATATTCGAAAAACTAAAGCTAACGAGGTACAATAAGTGACTAAGTTTTTGAAAAAAGTACGGAGTTTGGTTTTTGCTGATGATAGTGACGCGGTGTCTTTATTGAAATTCCGTAGAAAAGATCGTCCATTAAAGAAATTTACCGAGCGCGAGCTAATCCAATTGGAAAGTGAAATTGGCGCAACAATTTTTGGCGAGAAGCCGGCGTATGTTGCGCGACGAGAATTTTTTAATTTAGATAAAGATACCTGGATTTGGTATGAAGAAGTTGCTGACGGTAAGGGTGGTCGGCAAGAATTGACGACGCGTTATGAAGTGCAACCAAAGGGAATTTTGAAGATTCAGCCGAATTATAGATATAGCTATTTGGAGGGCGACGAGCTTCGGAATTTTGTCTTGGCAACTAAGGAATATTACGAGCGAGTTTCTCGGCAATTATATAAGAAAGATCCGCAAACCGGTCGGCCGCTTTGATATAATAAAAAAGTGAATAAAGACTATATATATCTTGATCATGCTGCTGCAACGCCGATGGACCCGTTGGTGATTGAGGCGATGTTGCCATATTTTTCTGAAAAGTTTTTCAATCCGTCTAGTCCGTACGCTCCAGCAATATTTACAAAGCGTGAATATCAAGACGCGAAGGCTCGATTGGCGCGCTGCTTGGGTGTGATGGCTGATGAATTGATAATGACAGCTGGGGCAACTGAGTCTGTCAATTTGGCGTTCAATGCAGCAAATGGCGTAAGTTTAATTTCGGCAATTGAGCATGATTCGGTGATTAATTCCGCAAAAGCGCGTTCGGAAGTAAAGCTAATTCCGCCAATGAAAAATGGACGAATAGACCCGAACATGGTTAAAAAAATGCTAACACCAGACGTTGGATTTGTTAGTGTTGCGCTGGTGAACCATGAGCTGGGCTACATCCAGCCAATTGAAGAAATTGCGGAAATTGTAAAAGCTGAGCGACTCAGGCGCCAAGAAAATGGCGAATCTTTACCGTTGATTTTTCATACTGATGCTTCGCAGGCGGCGGCTTTAATTGATGTGAAGATTAAAAGGCTGGGTGTTGATTTATTGACATTGTCTGCGGCGAAAGTTTACGGTCCAAAGCAAGTTGGATTACTATGGGCGCGACCTGGCGTTACGCTGAAAGCCAATATTTTTGGTGGCGGTCAAGAATTGGGTCTGCGTAGTGGAACTGAAAATGTTGCTGGCGTGGTTGGTTTTGCGACTGCTTTGGAATTGGCGCAAAAACGACGTTCTGCTGAAGTGAAGCGACTGCGAAAGTTGCGGGAAGAGTTGGTAAAAGATTTGAAGCAAGCTTTTCCTGATATGTTGATATCATCAGATATGAAAAAAAGTTTGGTGAGTTTTTTGAATATATCATTTTCTGGAATTGACGCTGAAAGATTGGTGTTTTTATTAGAATCTCGTGGAGTTCTAGTGGCTACGGGTAGTGCTTGCGCGGCTAATTCTGGAACGCGTTCTCATGTACTAGCGAGTGTTGGTCTGAGCGAATCAGAGATTGACGGAAGTCTAAGGCTTACCTTAGGCAAGTTGAACGATGATGAGAATATAAAGCGAGCTGGCGAATTTATCATTGAGGCTGTGCAAGCGGAAATGAAGAGGATTCGTCGATGATTCATAAATTAGTTGGCTTAATGATTTTTGCTGCTTTAGTAATTTTTGGGCTTAGCGCATATTTGTCGCCGAATGATTTGGGAAAATGTCAAGGCGTGAGTGAAGGCGATTGTCGTAAAGCTGATGCAATAGTTGTTGTCAGCGGCGGCGATACGAATGCGCGAACTGACGAGGCTATTAAACTGTATAAAGAAGGTTGGGCGCCGTTGATTGTTGTGTCGGGCGCGGCGGCCGATAAGACTGGTCCGTCCAACGCCAAGGCTATGTATCAGCGAGCGATTAATAGCGGCGTTCCTGAGAAGGCCATTGTTATGGACGAGTCTTCCGAAACGACTAGACAAAACGCCACTGAGGTGAAGAAAATTGTCGATTCGCGAAAAATTGAAGATGTGATTCTGGTGACGAGTGGATATCACATGCGTCGGGCGCAACTCGAATTTTCAGCACAATTTAACGACGTGAAGATTCGAAGTCATCCTGTCGCTTCTGATAAAAACTGGAGCTCGTGGTGGTGGTTGACGCCGTGGGGCTGGTGGTTGGCGATGGGTGAATTAATGAGAATTGGGCTATTCGCCCTGGGGTTGTCCAGATGAGTAAGAAAGTTTTTGTTGGGATGTCGGGCGGTGTGGACTCCTCCGTGGCTGCGGCACTTTTGGTTGATCAGGGTTACGATGTAACGGGCGTTTATATGAAAAACTGGTCGGAAGATCTTCCTGGAATGCATTGTCCGTGGGCGGAAGATGTTGCTGACGCCAAGCGTGTGGCGGTTGGCTTGGGTATTGATTTTCGAGTTTTTGATTTCCAGAAAGAATATAAGCAAAATGTTGTCGATTATATGATTCGCGAATATCAAGCGGGTCGCACGCCAAATCCGGATATTATGTGTAATCAAGAAGTGAAGTTTAAAATATTTTTGGAGGCTTCGCTGGCGGCTGGAGCAGATTATATTGCGACAGGGCATTATGCGCGTGTTGCCCATGAATCGTCTTCGTCAGCCAAATTATTACGCGCTCGTGATGACAATAAAGACCAAACCTACTTCTTATATCGAGTGACTTCGGAGGCTTTGTCAAAAACCATATTTCCGTTGGGCGATTTCACGAAAGCTGAAGTTCGCGAAATGGCGAAAGAGCGTGGTTTGTGGACGGCTAGTAAAAAAGAGTCGATGGGAATTTGTTTTGTTGGGCAAGTTGGAATTCGCGAGTTTTTGTCGGAATATATTAAAACTGCGCCAGGAAATATCATTGATCAACAGACGGGATCTGTCGTCGGTAAACATGACGGTGCAATTTTCTATACACTCGGTCAGCGTCATGGGCTGAACGTCGGCGGTGGGTTACCTTATTATGTTGTGGGCAAGGATATGGAGAAAAATGAGGTTTATGTGTCGCGATCAATTGATAATGAAAGTTTGTGGCGAAAAGAACTTAGGCTGGCGGATATCCACTGGATTAACCAAGCGCCGCATAAAGATAAGAATGTACAAGTTCGGCTGCGTCATCGAGGCGCTTTGTTTGATGCGAAAATTGACGGAGATATCGTGCATCTTTCTGCTTCGGAGCGTGCCGTAGCTGCGGGTCAATCTGCGGTAATATATGACGGCGATGAATGTTTGGGTGGCGGAATCGTGAAAACAGATTGACGTTATGGGAAAAATAGTGTAAACTGTTCTAGAGTAAGGAATAATAAAACGTAGAGTTAAAGGAAGAATTAATTTTATGCTAGCAATTCGTTTGCAACGTTTGGGTCGCAAAGGTTATCCAGTATATCGCTTGGCGGTACAAGAAGCACATCGTCATCCATCAAGCGGTCGTGTAGTCGCTTATGTTGGTAGCTACAACCCACACACTAAAGAATCAAATGTCCAAGTTGAATTGGCTCAGAAATATTTGGACAATGGCGCACAGCCAACACCACGCGTAGTTAAGCTATTGAAAGAAGCTGGTGTTAAATTGCCAAAGTGGGTTAAGGAAGTCTCAGCTGACAAGCACAAAGCCATCCGCAATCCAGAAAAACTTCGCAAGAATCAGCCAAAAGAAGAGCCGGCTGAAGAAGTAGCTGAATAATCTGTTGAGATTGGCGATTTGATCTATAAACCCCATCTGTAAGGTGGGGTTATTTTATGGTATAATAACACTCATGAATGCCCAAAAAATACGTAGTAAATATCTTGAATTTTATAAAAAACAAGGTCACGCCGTCGTTGAGCGTGCGCCGTTGATTTTAACTAATGACCCGACGACTTTATTTACGGGCGCCGGAATGCAGCCGATGATTCCGTACTTGCTTGGTGAGACACACCCCGAAGGTAAGAGAATTGCCGATTCTCAAACGTGTTTGCGAGCGCAGGATATTGACGACATTGGCGATAATCGTCATACAACGTTTTTTGAGATGCTTGGAAACTGGAGTTTGGGCGACTATTTTAAGGAGGAGCAAATTGGCTGGATGTGGACGTTTTTGACTGAGGAAATTGGTCTTGATCCGCAGAGATTGTATGTAACGTGTTTTATTGGCGCGCCGGAATATAATATTGAGAAAGATGTTGAAGCGGCTAAATTGTGGCAGAAAAAGTTTGCAGAAAAGGGCATCGATGCAAAGACGGCGGATATCGGCAGCGAAGAGCAGGGAGCAGCGCGTGGTGTAAATCCAGGTGAAAGAATTTTCTTTTATGACGGCAGTAAAAACTGGTGGAGTCGCAATGGCGGTCCAGAAACTACTCCGGTTGGCGATCCGTGTGGTCCGGATAGTGAGATGTTTTATGAGTTTGATTTCATTGAGCATGATCCAAAATTTGGTGAAAATTGTCATCCGAACTGTGATTGTGGTCGATTTATGGAGATTGGCAATAACGTATTTATGGCGTATAAAAAAGTTGCCGAGGGTAAATTTGAGCCACTTGATAAGCCAAATATTGACCATGGATCTGGACTTGAGCGAATCGCAGCTGCAGCAAATAATGATCCTGACGTCTTTAAGATTAGCTTGCTTTGGCCGATTATTGAAAAGCTGCAAGATCTGAGCGGCAAGGATTACGCTTCACACACCGAAAGTATGCGAGTGATTGCTGACCATTTGAGGGCTGCGACGTTTATGGCGGTTGATGGGTGCGTGCCAAGTAATAAAGAGCAGGGCTATGTGATGCGTCGTTTGCTCCGTCGAGCAATTCGTTATAGTTTTGATTTGGGAATTGAGCAGAATTTCCTGCAAGAAGTTGTGCCGACGATTGCTGATTTGTATGAAGCCGATTTTCCAGAGGTGAAGAATAATCGCGACAATATAATTGCTGTCCTCGTTAAGGAAGAGAAAGCTTTTCGCCAGACTTTGAGAAAAGGAATCAAAGAGCAGATCAGGCTTGCTTCTCGAGCAAAGCTTGATAGCCTAAAATTAGAGACGCTGCTCAGAGAGAAGAGAGTCCAAGGTATTGGTGCTGGTTTTGCAGATACTGTGGAATTGCCATTTTTATATCTAAACGGTGTTGATTTGTTTACACTATATGATACGTATGGTTTTCCTATAGAACTTAGTGTTGAAGAAGCTTATAAAAATAATATTGAATTATCCCCAGAATGGCGATTGGAGTTTAATAACTACATGGTCGAGCAACGACAGCGCTCTAAGACGGCTCGTAAGGGGCAATTTAGCGGCGGCTTGGAAGGTCATGACTCTATTCATCTGAAATATCACACGGCGACGCATTTGTTGGGCGCGGCGTTACGTAAGGTTTTGAATGCGCCAGATTTACAGCAGCACGGAAGCAATATTACCGCCGATCGATTGCGCTTTGATTTTAATCACGATAAGTTGACGCCAGAAGAAAAACAGGCGGTTGAAGATCAGGTTAATGCTTGGATTGATGAAGATTTACCAGTTAGTTTTGCTGTTTATCCGACCGATGAGGCATTGAGTATGGGTGCAATTGGTGCGTTCGGTGAGCGTTACGGCGACGAAGTTAAGGTGTATTCTATTGGCAATGATGACAATATTGTCAGCTTTGAAGTTTGCGGCGGTCCACACGTCGAACACACTGGAGTTTTGGCTGAAGATGGCAAGCGATTCAAAATCACCAAAGAAGAATCTAGTTCGGCTGGAATTCGTCGAATCAAGGCTGTTTTAAGATAGATAATTAACTGTTGCTCTAAAATCACAAGCGTTATATAATATTTCTTATATGGCATTGAAAGACATGTTGAAGAAATCTGATAAAGATAGCCGCGAGCTATTGGTTAGCTTAGATATTGGTACGGAAGTGGTTAAGGCATTAATCGCTGAAGTTAAAGACGACGAGCTGAAGATTATTGGCGTTGGTCGAAAGCAGCAGGAAATGGGCGATATGCATAGCGGTGCGATTGCTGATATTGCTGGTGTTGTGGCGAATTGCGAAGAGGCTCTGTCTGAGGCTGAAGATCAAGCTGGCGTTCAAGGTAAGCGAGTTGTTATCGGCATTGCGGGTGAATTGGTCAAAGGTGTGACGAATACTATTCGCTATCGCAGACCTCAGCCAAATAAGCCATTAGATATTGCCGAGATGGAATTTATCATCGAGAAAGTTCAGGAGCGAGCTCAAGGAAAGGCTCAGGCTCAAATTGCGCTGGAAACTGGCAATGAAGATGTTGAGGTGAAATTGGTCAATTCGGCGTTGGTGAGTATTCATATTGACGGATATAAAGTTTCGAATCCGATTAGTTTTCAGGGGCGAGATGTGGCGGTGCAGATTTACACGGCGTTTGCTCCGATGGTTCACATCGGCGCGTTAGAGAAGGTTGCGGACGAGCTTGCGCTGGATTTGGTGGCTGTGGCTGCCGAGCCATTTGCGGTGAGTAGGAGCGTTTTGGGATCGGATACGGATAGTAATTTCACGGCGATTCTAGCGGACATTGGTGGCGGCACGACGGATATTGCGGTTGTTAATGACGGCGGAGTCGAAGGCACAAAGATGTTTGGTATTGGTGGACGCAGTTTCACTAGGACTATTGCGGCTGACCTGGATTTAAGCTTCAAAGATGCAGAAAAGTTGAAGCTGAATATTGATAATGAGAATTTGAAGCCTAGTGTAAAGAAAAAAGTTGATGCGGCGATCGACAAGACTTTGGAAGTTTGGCTATCAGGCGTTGAATTGGCGCTGAGCGATTTTGATAATGTCGATTATTTGCCGAATAGGATTTTACTGTGTGGCGGCGGATCGAGCCTAAAGAAAATTACTGAAGCTCTGAAAACTCGACGCTGGCCAGAAGATCTGCCTTTTACTAAGAAACCAGTAGTTCAATATATCAATCCAAGTGACATTACAGGAATAATTGACGAAACCGGAGATATTAGCGATCACACATTTGTAACCGCAATGGGCTTGTTGCGAGTTGGATATGATACAATTATCGGTAGTCAAGACGGTAATAGTTTAGTTGAAAAAGTAAATAGGTTGTTAAAGATTTAAAATGAATAAAGACGTTATTTATATCGATGTAGAAGACGACATTACGACGATAATTAGTAAGATTAAGGCATCGAAAGAGAGGATTATTGCGTTAGTGCCGCCTCGAAGAATTGGCGTTTTACAGAGTGCTGTCAATATTCGACTACTGGCTCGGGCGGCAACTTCGGCGGATAAGAGAATTGTATTGATCACGAATGATTCGGTTTTGGCTGGATTGGCGGCAACGGCGAAAATTCCTATTGCAAAAACGCTTCAGAGCAAGCCAGAAATTGCGGAGATTCCAGTTCTGAAGGTCGATGACGACAATGATGTGATTGATGGCGGCAAACTGGCGGTTGGAGATATGGCGGATTCCGCGAAAAGATCAAAGAAATCTGATGAAGATTCTGCTGTAGATAATGTTATAGCTGACGCAAACAAGAAGGAATCTAAGGGGTTGGACTCTCTGAAAAAGATGGTTAAAAAACCAAAAGTCCCTGATTTTAATACATTCCGTAAAAAGTTCTTGTTAATTGGAGGCGGTGCCTTACTTTTGATCGTATTTTTGGTTTGGGCAATTTGGTTTGCTCCACATGCTACGGTCGTTATTTCAGCAAAGACTACTAGTATGACAGTCAGTGATACCGTCAGCTTGAATGAAACAGCCACGACAAGCGCAAAATCTAATGTCATTAAGTCTGTAAAGAAAGAATTAGCAAAGGAAGTTAGTGTTGAATTTTCTGCTACGGGCAAGAAGAATGTCGGAGAAAAGGCGACCGGAGTGGTGGTTTTTAAGAATGTTTCCCCAGACAGTGTTACTATTGCAGCTGGTACAATTTTAAAGAATAGTGGATTATCTTACACTTTAAATTCTTCTGTAACTGTTCCAGGTGGCTCTTATCAGCGTAATTGCCCTGGGTATATTTGTCCGGGGTCTGCTTCTGGGGTTATTACCGCCAGTGAGGGCGGGGCTCAGTATAATGCGGCAACTGGCAGTATGAGTATTTCGGTTGATGACATTTCTGCGTCGCTACGGTCTGCTACTAGTGGCGGCACCGATAAAACTGCAACGGTTGTGACGGCTAGCGATATAGAATCGGCAAAAAGCAAGCTGAGTGAAAAGAAAATTGATGGATTAAAAGAGCAATTGTTGTCATCATTCGGTGATTCGGCAACGGTTATAACAGAAAGCTACGTTGAAAATCGATCAGACCCTAACTCGAGTGTAGCGGTAGACGGCGAAGCGACTGGAGCTGTAACTCTGAAATCAACAATTACCGCCAGCGCGTTAGCTATTGATAAGAATGAGCTAAAGAACTTTGTGGAAGCAAAGCTTAAAGAGGAGATTTCTGGCAAGAAGTCGCAGAGAATTTATGACAATGGAGTAAGCAAGGTTGCGTTCTCACAATTTTCTAGGGCGCATAATACACAGACTGTGCGCTTAACTACGAATGGCAAGGTTGGCCCAGATATTAAAGAAGCGAACGTAAAGGATCAAGCCAAAGGTAAGAGTTACGGAGAGGTTCAGTCTGCTATTGAATCTATCGAAGGTGTTGAGGATGTCGATGTTAAATTCTCACCATTCTGGGTTAAATCTGTTCCAAAAGATATCAATAAGATTAATGTCGAATTTAAGATAAAAGATGTCAAGTAAAAACTTTTTAGCGCTGGATGTTGGGTCGCGGCGAATTGGCTTGGCTATGGCGGATTCGCAAGTGAAAATTGCCGTGCCGTTTGGTTGGTTGGAGAATAATGAAAATATTGTCCAGGAAATAACAGAGCTAGTATTGAGGCATGATATTGATACAATCGTAGTGGGCTATCCACGAAATCAATCTGGTGAGCCAACAAAGCAGACGGAATTTGTGGAAGAATTTGTTAAGCAATTTGAAGACATTGAGCTTGATACAGAGATTGTTTTTCAGGACGAATCTTTAACGAGTGTGCAGGCTGAGCAGAGATTGGGTAATAAAATTAAGGATAAGGGCGAGATTGATGCGGAGGCCGCTAGCATAATTTTGCAGGATTTTTTGGAGGAGAATTATGAAAATTCGTAAACAACGTATTTGGCTATTAGTGTTGTCAATAGTTGTAGCTATCTCTGGAATCGGCGCCCTTGGAGCAACAGTGTGGTATAAGCAGATGCTTTCTCCTGTCGATGTAAATAGTCAGCAAACCTTCAGAATTAATATTAAAGAAGGCATGGGGTCTAGCGATATCGCCAAAACTTTAGAGGATAATAAAATTATCAAAAACTCTTTAGCGTTTTCTATTTACACAAGGCTCCACAATTCAGCGAGCAAGTTTAAGGCTGGCGTTTATTCTGTAAAAGCATCCCAATCTGTAGATGAGATAATTGATCATTTGACCAGCGGTAAAACTGATGAGATCGCTATAACATTTTATCCTGGATCGACTTTGAATAAAAAAATAAAGAATTCTGATGGCAGAGAGGTTGAATCTGTGCTGCTTAAGGCGGGATTCTCGGATGATCAGATAAAAAAGGCATTTGCCGCTAAGTATGACAGTCCGGTTTTTACGGGCAGACCGGAAAATGCTGGGCTTGAGGGGTATATTTACGGTGAAACATTCTATATTTCCCCGGATGAAACCGTAGAACAGGTTTTGCAGCGCTCAATTGATCATTTGGAGAAAATTGTTAAGAAATATAATTTGGAGGGTAAATTTAAGGCTCGAGGACTAACTTTGTATCAAGGGATAACACTAGCGTCGATTATTCAACGTGAATCGATTGGCTGTGGGTCTGGCGTGGAAACTTGCGAGGATCAGCGTAAGATTGCTAGTGTATTCTACAATCGCCTGAAAGCTAATATGCCGTTGGGCTCTGATGTGACATATCAATATATTGCTGACAAAACAGGGGTAGAACGCTCGCCAAACCTTAAGTCCCCATATAATACCCGCATTCAAAAAGGTTTAACTCCTGGACCAATCTCTTCACCTAGTCTAAGCGCGCTGAACGCCGCTGCTGACCCGATAAACTCTGATTATCTATATTTCCTGAGCGGCGACGATGATATTACGTATTTTGCTAAAACCAACGAAGAACACGAGGCTAATGTCAAGGCTCACTGTCAAAAGAAGTGCCAGATTTCTTGACAAAAAACGCATTTTATAAAATTTATTGACTTTATTGTCAATGTTGTGTAAAATAGATGTTAGATCATTTGTCTAATTTATCAACAGGGGTGAATTACGATAAATGACCTGCCAAAATTGTCGCTACGGATATAGCAAAACTAATGTAGAATAATAATAATCAATTAGGTCGACAACATATCCTGTTCTGTTGCGAGAAGAAAGACAATTTGGTAGAGGTGCTAGTGGTAACATTGGCGCAAGGAGAACGATTATTCGTAACCATTTTACATCTCTTCGGAGTAAAAAACGTAAACTGCAATCATTTGCAATCTACGGTGGAATATTTTTATTGACTATATCATTTTTGATCTACGGTAATAGCGGTAGTAATGTATCCGCTGAAAGATCAAAAACTTTGGCATCATCTGAAACTACTGGTGTTTCGTCGGCATCTAAGTCTGCTAAGTCTAAAACAGCTTCAGTAGATGAATTAACGGCAGCTAATGCTGTAACTAACTTGGCGGAAACGGCGGAATTGCCTTCAGCTGGTGACTTGCGCGAGTCTGAAACTTCACTAACAATTAAGAAGAACCTTTCTCAGAATGATGCAGAAGTTATAACAAAACCTGATATCGTTAAGCCGGACACTTCGGCTGCGCGTGGCATTTCGTCTTATGTAACCAAAGAGGGTGATACGATGGAGTCTATTGCTAAGAAGTTTAAGATTTCGTCTCAGACTCTTCGTTGGGCTAATAATACAACTTCGGACGCTGTAGAGCCGAATAAGACTCTAGTTGTGCCTCTTGTTGACGGTGTTGTTTATACTATTAAAGACGGCGATACTGCCCAATCTCTAGCAGAAAAGTATAAGACGAGCGCTGAGCGCGTCGTTCTGTATAATGACATTGATGACGGTGCTAAACTGTCTACTGGTTCTAGAATTGTGTTGCCTGGAGGTGAGCTTCCAGAAAATGAGCGACCTGGTTATGTCGCTCCGCGAAGTAGGTCTTATGGTAACCGATATTCTTCTTCGGCATCGTCTACTACTACGAGCGCAAGTCGAAGTTGGTTGACTGCCTCTGTCGGCAACCGCTATGCAGCAGGTAACTGTACATGGTATGTATACGAGCGTCGTTTGCAGCTTGGTCGTCCAATTGGTAGCTTCTGGGGTAATGCTAATACTTGGGCCACAAGTGCTCGTGCCGCTGGATTCGTAGTTAATAATACGCCAGCACCTGGTGCGATATTCCAGACTACTGCCGGATATTATGGTCACGTTGGTATTGTTGAGCGAGTTGAAAACGGTGTGGTTTACGTTAGCGACATGAACTACGCAGGTTATGGAATTATTACTCACCGTACACTCAACGGTGCAGGCGGTTATCTATATATCCACTAGAACTAGCTAATATTAGCGCCTCCGCTATCTCTCGGGGGTGCTTTTTGGTATACTAAAGATATGTTTGTAGATATTGCAAAAGTTTTAGTACGCGCCGGTAGGGGCGGTAATGGTGTAGTAAGTTTTCGCCATGAGAAATACGTCGATAAAGGCGGTCCTGATGGCGGTGATGGCGGTCGTGGTGGTGATATTGTTTTTTTGGCGACAAAAGATCTTAATACGCTTTTGAATTTTAGATATAAGCCGGAACTTAAGGCTGAAAAAGGCGGCGATGGTGGAAAACGTAATAAACGAGGAAAAAGTGGCGCTCCACTAATTGTTAAGGTGCCAATGGGTACTCTAGTAAAGCGCGATGGTATGGTGATCGCAGATTTGACCGAAGATCAGCAGCAGGCAGTGGTGGCTCGTGGTGGAGACGGTGGATTTGGAAATGCACACTTTACGTCTAGTACGCGCCAAACGCCTAAGATTGCTGAACTTGGTGAGGCTGGCGAGGAATTCGAGGCAGAGTTGGAATTGAAATTATTGGCCGACGTTGGTTTGGTTGGCTTTCCGAACGCTGGTAAGTCGACGTTCCTGAGCGTGGTCTCTAATGCGCGCCCAGAGATTGCCAATTACGAATTTACGACTTTGATGCCTAATTTGGGGGTTGCCGATGTTGACGATGGGTCGATTTTGATTGCTGATATTCCGGGGTTGATCGAGGGTGCATCAGAAGGTAAAGGTTTGGGCGATCAATTTTTGCGCCATGTCGAGCGAACGGCCGTGCTGCTTCATATGATTGATGTGTATAGCGATGATCCGGCGGAGAAATATCAGGCAATTCGTCGTGAGCTGGAAAAATATTCTGAATCATTGGCGGAGCGTCCAGAGATAATAGCGCTGACCAAATGCGAAGGCTTGGATGATGAGATTATTGCTATGCAGTCGACTGCCCTTCAAAAAGTAGCTAATGGCGCGCCAGTTGTGGCGATTTCTTCCCAGACACACGACGGGGTGACTGAGCTTCTACGAATGTTGCGTGATGAAGTTGCTGGGTATCGAGAGCGTGAAGCTGAGATTGTTGATGAAAAAGAGGAAGATTTGCCGACAATTTCGCTGGACGATCAGGTCATTTCTGATGCTTGGTCTGTAAGGCGAGTTTCTGATGCTGAATCTGATGAGGCTGACGATGAAGATGAGAAGATTGAGTTTATTGTTACGGGCGCTAAGATTGAAAAGTTTGCTCGTCGGACTAACTTTGATCAGTTTGAATCTATTAATCGCTTGCGAGACATTATGCGAAAAATGGGAATTACTCACGAATTATTGCGTCAAGGAGCGATTGGCGAAAGCTTAATTAAGATTGGCGAATCTATGCCGTTTACATTGGTTGAGCAATAGATTCTGTTGGTGCAAATTAGCGTGAGCTTGATGATATAATATAAATATGGCGCAAAC
Source organism: Candidatus Nanosynbacter sp. TM7-076 (assembly GCF_022828325.1). Taxonomy (GTDB): domain Bacteria; phylum Patescibacteriota; class Saccharimonadia; order Saccharimonadales; family Saccharimonadaceae; genus Nanosynbacter. Next base: position 128,608 of record NZ_JAJQJS010000002.1, on the reverse strand, counting down.
ATTTTTCTTTTACGACCTTGAAACTAGCGGTCTTAATCCTCGACAAGATCGAATTATGCAATTTGCTGGTCAGCGAACAGATATGGATTTGCAGCCGATTGGCGAACCATATAACATTCTCGTGACACTAAATGACGATACGCTGCCGAGTCCTGATGCGTTGATGGTGACGGGCATAACGCCGCAAAAAACTGTCGAAGAAGGCTATACTGAGGCTCAATTTGCGCGTATGCTAAGTGAGGAAATATTTACGCCTGATACGATTGCTGTTGGATTTAATAATATCCGTTTTGACGACGAGTTTATTCGTCATTTGTTTTGGCGAAATTTTTACGATCCATATGAGTGGACTTGGAAAGACGGTCGATCCAGGTGGGATTTGTTGGATGTGGTACGCTTGACCAGGGCGCTTCGACCTGGGGGAATTGAGTGGCCAATTGACGATAAAGGTGAGCCGAGCAACCGCTTGGAGCTCATCACGAAAGCTAACGGAATAGAGCATGAAAACGCCCATGACGCGCTGGCTGACGTGACCGCGTTGATTGCTGTGACTAAATTGATTAAGCAGAATCAGCCGCAAATGTACGACTATTTGCTGAAAATGCGCGATAAGAAATTGGTTCAGAAACTGGTGAATGTCGATGATAAAAAACCTTTTGTTTATGCGAGTGGTCGTTATGATAAAGAATTCGCCAAAACGACCGTGGCTTTTCCGCTAACCACGAGCCGAAATGGTGGCGTGATTGTTTATGATTTGCGTTATGATCCGACGCCGTTTGTTGATCTGAGCGTTGAGGAATTGTCGGCGAAAATATTTGCAACATGGGAAGAAAGGCAAGCTGAGGATTTCGTTAAATTGCCAGTTAAGGAATTACAATATAATCGCTGCCCGGCAGTTTCGCCACTTGGCGTGTTGACTCAGGGCGATGGTTGGCAGAAGATTTCTCTGGATGCGGAAACTGTGCAGAAGCACCAAGATATTTTACTTTCTCATCCAGATTTTGCTGAAAGGTTGCGTAGTATATTTGAGAATAGGCCAGAGTTTAAGAAAATGACCGACCCAGAAGCGCAATTATACGATGGATTTTTGGACAATAGCGATCGAGTTCGTGTTGAGGCTGTGCGTAATGCTGGCGAGCACGAATTGGCTGACTTTCATCCGGATTTTCAGGATGAGCGATTGTCGCCACTATTGTTGCATTATAAAGCGCGAAGTTTTCCTAATTTGCTTAGTGAAGATGAGCTGCGACAATGGGAAGAATGGCGAACTGAGCATTTACAGGCGCAAATGCCGCAATTTATGAAATCTCTGCAACGATTGGCGCCTATCGCGACTAATGAACAGCAGTTTATTTTGCAAGAATTGCAATTATGGCTGGAATCTGTCCTGCCTTCTGTTGACGTCTGAAATATGGTTATGCTAAAATTGAAACAATTAGATAAAAAGTGGAATATTAATTAGGTAATTTAATTTAAGGAGGGTGGCTCTGATGTCATTTAAGAGTAGGGGTCATAAACTATATGTGGGTGTGATGGTATTTATTTCCATGTTCGCACTTTCTTTGTCCGCAATATTAGCACCGTTCGCCAAGGCGGAAGATGCACCGCTGTATACTTGGAGGGACATAACCATACCTGGACAGGGAGATATTTCGGAGTCGCGCGTTAGTCCTGACGGATCAAAACTTTTTGTCTTGCGTAGAGATTTAGCTAGCGGTAGTGCTAACCTTCTGGTCTCTGCGAATGATGGCGCAAGCTGGAGCACTTTCGCTGCACCAGAGGGCGCGAATGGACTACTAGTTAGCTCCGATGGCTCTAAGTTGGTCGTAAAGGGGAAGTATGGTGAAAATGCCATCTATGTTTCTACTGATGGTGGTCGAACTTGGGTTAAGCGTAATTCGTCTGTTCCTTATACTGCGCATGTATTGATGAGCCCAGACGGCTCCACGCTGGTCATGTACTTTGAACATAGTCTCTATAATGATCCTATGGCAGTATCTACTGATGACGGCAATACTTGGGTTCCAAAGGGAGATGAATATCCCGACTATGTCTTTAATAGTGGAAAGATGGCTCGCCGGAGTAATGACGGTACATTACGACAATCTACCGACTATGGTATGACTTGGTCTACAGTTGGACATTCTGTTGATCGTGTCAGCTTTAGTCCTAATAGTAAAGGTGTATTTGATGGTTCTTATACATCTGTAGATGGCGGCGCTAACTGGGTTCAGTTGCCCGAGTATCCTATAAACGACATACGTAATGTCGTGTTGAGTGGCATTAGTAACGACGGTAAAAAACTATTTGCTACATTTGATGGCACCCCAACTGTACCGGTTTTTGTATCTTCAGATGGAGGTAAAACTTGGCAGAAATGGGGTGACGAGAGGGTTTCTTTCTCATCAGTTTCTATGTCTGCTGATGGTTCTAGAGTATTCGCAACAGCACAATTTACAGATCCAGATTATAAGTCCGTCTATCGCCTAGCAATTCTACCGAGGCCTCAGCCCGTAACTCCCGGTGGCACCGGTACAGGTACAGGCGGAACTACCACTCCAGTAACTCCTACCACTCCATCCACAGGCTCTGCGTCTTCGGGTGCTTCAGTCACTACATCATCATCCGCTTCCAGTAAAAAACCAGGAAAATCATCAAACCTTGCTGAAACAGGAGTTTCTGTTTGGGTAGTTGGCGGGGTAGCTGTTATAGCTGTCGCAGCTGGTGTGTTGGTGTTGAGAAAACGGCTGTAGATGTTATTGTCAGTCTCGCCAGCCTCTATACTTCGTTGACTTTTGGTATATGGTTATGCTAAAATGCTGGTAATAGCTTTGTGCAGTGAAAAAAGCAAATTGGAGGGGTAATGTTAACTAAGAGTAAAAAATACATAATGCATAGGGGGATGTTATTTTTAATATTTGCATTTGCGCTATCAGTGTCGGCGATCCTGTCGCCTTTGGTTAGGGCAGAGGAGTCTCCTAAGTATACGTGGAAGGATATAGTCGGAATACCTGGAGGTAATGTACATAGTCCGCGAATTAGCCCTGATGGACTAAGGCTTTTTGTGAATCAACATGTTGCTGGCGGCGAAAAATTGCTAACTTCTGTGGATAATGGCGCTACTTGGAGCGTGTATTCATCTCCCGTAAGTGCGTCCGCAATGGCTATGGATAGAAGCGGTACTAAGCTTGTGGTTTCGTGGTTTAATCAGGATTTTCTATATTTATCAACTAATAGTGGATCTTCTTGGACTAAGACGCCGTCTTTTGCGGGTATTGTAAATACACTTCCTAGGATAAGTCCAGATGGCTCAATTTTGACTGCATGCGGTCGGTATCTACAAGTTAAAGTGTTGTACGTCTCAATGGACAATGGAGCTACTTGGCTTCAAAAGGGTAGTGAATGTCCAGATTATGTATTGAACGATGGGAAGATGATACGTATAAATAACGATAATTCAATAAGGAGATCTAGCGACTATGGTTTGACTTGGTCAACTATTAATACCGATCGAAGTAGACGGGCTGTCTTTAGTTATGATGGACAAAGCGCTTTTGACGGTGAAAATGTCTCTTTAGATGGAGGCGTTAATTGGAATCCTACACCTGAAGTACCACCTCGATCCTCTAATAATAACATTTACGCAAAGGGTATTAGCAATGACGGAAAAAGAATGTTTGTTACGTTTATTCCTGCTAGCCCTAGCGATTCAAAATCTCCAATGATGGTATCTTCGGATGGAGGTAAAACTTGGCAGAAATGGGGAGATGAGGGTTTTATGGGTATTGCCGACATGTCGGCTGATGGTTCCAGGATATTTACACTATCGGGTGATCTTCCTGATGCTACTACTCGCCTAGCAACTCTATTGACACCTCCACCCGTAACTCCTGGCGGTACCGGCTCAGGTACGAGCGGAGCTGCCGCCTCATCCACAGGCTCTTCATCCTCAGGCGCTTCAACTACTGCGGCATCGTCATCCACTTCCAATAAGAAACCAGAAAAATCTTCAAGCACTCTTGCCGAAACAGGAAACTCTATTTGGCTAGTTAGTGGGTTAGCTGTTATCGCCGTTGTAGCTGGCGGATTAGCGCTAAGAAAACGACCGTAAAATTAAGTCATAGACGGAGCGAGTTTTTGAGATTCGACTTCATGATCAGGCTTGCTCTTTTTCGTACTGGAAAGTAGATAAATTGATAATAAAATAAGTTCGCTTTTTTGATTTGGTGTAAAATAGCGGATTTTTCTGTTGATTCGTCGTTGTGCGATTTCGCTGGCAATGTCAATGAACTTCCAAAACAGGACAGAAAGTGATTCTCTGAGGATGATTGCCAACGGTACGATAATTGCCCAGAAAATAACCATTAAAATTGCGGGCAGGCTGATGTTCGTGAATGGGATTTTTCCTAAGAAAAAGAAGAAAAATAGCTGGTCAATTACAAAAGGCGCGAGTAGTATCGCTCCGATGATCATAATTAAGTAAATGCCCAGCTTTCTCATAGATCTAACTGTAGCAAATAAGATATTGACTTGCAATCATAAGCGTAATGTGTTTTAACTCTGATTTGCGTCGATATTTGGACTGGAAAAAATTGTCAAAAACCTGTATAATATAGCGGTTATGACAGAGGTAATTCGTGTTAAGGGTGCTCGTGAGCACAATCTGAAAAATGTAGATATTGAGATTCCGCGAGATCAGCTGGTGGTGATTACGGGGCTTAGTGGTTCTGGGAAATCCAGCCTGGCATTTGATACAATTTACGCCGAAGGTCAGCGTCGCTACATGGAGAGCTTGAATTCTTATGCGCGTCAGTTTTTGGGGACGATGGATAAGCCTGATGTCGATTCGATTGAAGGGCTTAGTCCAGCGATTTCGATTGACCAGAAATCGACCAGTCGCAACCCGCGTTCTACCGTGGCTACGGTTACCGAAATATATGATTATCTGAGGCTTTTGTTTGCGCGAATTGGCGTGCCGCATTGTCCGATTTGTGGCAATGAAGTGACGCGTCGTACGACCGAGGTGATTATTGATGAGATTCTGCGACAATTTGTTGATAAGCGAATTTTGCTATTGGCTCCAATTGTTAAGAATAAAAAAGGTGAGTTTGCGCATATTCCGGAGCAATATCAGCGACTTGGTTATGCCAGGGTTCGCGTGGACGGCGTGGTGTACGCGCTGGATGAATTTCCAGAGTTACAAAAGAGCTACAAGCATAACATCGAGTTGGTTGTTGATAGGTTGGCGTTGACGGCGGAAATGCGATCTCGATTGAGTCAGAGCGTTGAGCAGGCGCTGGATCTGGGTCAGGGAGTTATCGAGGTTTTGGACGCGGATAATGATGAAGTGAAGACATTTTCGCAGAGATACGCTTGTGTTGATCATCCTGATGTCGATATTCCAGAACTGGAGCCGCGACTATTTAGTTTTAACGCGCCGCAGGGAGCTTGTCCTGTGTGTACGGGTTTGGGGTCGAGGTTGGAGGTTGATCCAGAATTGGTTTTTAATAACAATTTGACGATTTCCGAAGGCGCGATTCGACCGTATAATCGAATGAATTCTGACGCTTGGAATATGAAGCGATTGGCATCTGTTGCTGAAGCTCACGGATTTAGTTTGAAAGTTCCTGTAGGCAAGCTTTCTGATGATACTAAACATAAAATATTATACGGAACTGGCGACCAAAAATATCGCGTTGATTTGGGCGGCGGTCGGCATTACGATACGACTTATGAGGGCGTTATTCCTAATCTGGAGCGACGCTGGAAAGAAACTGATAGCGATTTTATGCGACGAGATATTGAGCGATTTATGCGCGAGAGGGATTGTTATGCCTGTAAAGGTGCGCGCCTGAAACCTGTGGTTTTGGCGGTGACGGTTCATGAATTGAATATCGTTGATGTGTGCGATTTGAGTGTTGATGACGCGTTGGATTTGTTTGACAATAAGCTTCAATTGACCGAGCAAGAAATGACGATTGCTCGCTTGATTGTGAAGGAAATTAAATCTCGTTTGGCGTTTATGAGTAATGTTGGGCTGAATTATTTGGAGCTAAGTCGAGCGGCTAATACATTGAGCGGTGGCGAGGCGCAGCGAATTCGCTTGGCGACGCAAATTGGCGCTGGACTTCAGGGTGTGCTTTATGTGCTGGACGAGCCGTCAATTGGACTTCATCAACGCGACAACGACAAGTTGATTGATATGTTGAAGCGTCTTCGAGATCTGGGAAATTCTGTGCTGGTGGTTGAGCATGACGAGGACACGATTCGCCAGAGTGATTTTCTGGTTGATATGGGACCGGGAGCTGGTGCGAATGGCGGTGAAGTAGTGGCAATGGGGACGCCTGAAATTGTTGCGAAAAATAAGAATAGTATAACGGGTTGCTATTTATCTGGGGTGGAAAAAATTGCCGTTCCGAAAAAACGTCGCAAAGTCGTGAAAGATAGAAAGTTGATTGTTCGTGGCGCTCGCGAAAATAATCTTAAGAACATTGACGTGGAGTTTCCTTTGGGCTTGATGACTGTAGTGTCTGGCGTTTCTGGTAGCGGAAAGTCGACGCTAGTGAATGACATTGTGGCGCGGGAATTAGCGGCGGAACTTAATCGCGCAACGACGGCGCCAGGATTGCACGATGCCATAGAAGGTGTGAATTTGCTTGATAAGACGATTGTCATAGATCAGTCGCCAATTGGTCGAACGCCGCGCTCTAATCCGGCAACATATACTGGAATTTTTACGCCGATTCGCGAACTTTTTGCTAGCACACCCGAGGCTAACGTTCGAGGCTATAAATCTGGACGATTTAGCTTTAATGTCAAAGGCGGTCGCTGCGAAAATTGTCAGGGTGATGGTGTGATAAAAATTGAAATGCACTTTTTGCCGGACGTTTACGTTCAATGTGATGAATGTCACGGCAAACGTTATAATCGCGAGGCACTGGAAATTAAGTATAAAGACAAGACGATTGCTGATGTTCTGGATATGACGATCGATCAAGCGGCGGAATTTTTTGACAGTGTGCCGAATATTGCACGTAAACTTCAGACGTTGGTCGAGGTTGGGCTTGGTTATATTAAACTTGGTCAGCCAGCAACTACTTTTTCAGGCGGTGAGGCGCAGCGAATTAAATTGGCAACGGAACTTTCTAAGCGTTCCACTGGAAAAACTATGTACATTCTGGACGAGCCGACCACTGGGCTTCATTCTGCTGACGTAAAGCGACTGTTGGGGATTTTACAGCAATTGGTTGAGGGCGGTAATAGTATGATTATCATTGAGCACAATTTGGACGTCATAAAGTCGGCTGACTGGATAATTGATATGGGTCCAGAAGGCGGAATTGGTGGTGGTACCGTTGTGGCTTGCGGTACACCTGAAGATATCGCCAAAGTGCCAAATTCGTTCACTGGCAAATATCTGAAAAAGATGCTTTAAGATTATTTTTTACGCTTGGTTTTCGAGAGGAGAACCGACAATTGTCTTCTTAATAAAGCGCGAGTATTTGGTTGTTTCAAAGCATGAATAACCATTGGCGAGACAGACAAGAAGATGATGAGAATCGCTGCAACTTCAATATTTACGCCCGCTTTGGTCAAAAACTCGCCAGCGTAGAAACCTAGATAAACAAAGGCTGATGACCAAATAAATCCACCGATAAGATTGAAAGTCAAGAATGTTTTATAGTGCATTTTACTGGCGCCGGCAACGATTGGGGCGAAGGTTCTTACAATTGGTACAAACCGAGCCAGGACGATTGTTGCTGAGCCGTGCTTGTCGTAAAACTTTTCTGTTTGCTCCAAATATTTTTTCTTGAAGAATCGGGAATTTTCTTTTTCAAACAGCTTGCGTCCAACTTTGTGACCAAAACTATAACCAACACTGTCGCCCAGCACTGCCGCCGCAAAAACCAAAAGCGCGAAAATGTGAATGTCAATGTGTAGAATGTTCTGCTGAACCATATACCCAGCGGTGAAAAGCAGACTGTCGCCAGGTAAGACGAAGCCGATTAGTAGACCGGATTCTGCGAAAATTACTAATAAAATTGCCAATACGCCAAAGCTAGTTATCAAGTGAATAAAAGATCCCATGCCTTAATTATAGCATGATTGGCGTATGCAGATTGGACTATTCTTCAATAAATCCGCCAGATTGTCGCGCCCATAATTTTGCGTAAACGCCGCGTTTTTTATTGATGAGTTCGTCGTGTGATCCGTCCTCGACAATTTTTCCATCCTTCAGGACAATTATACGATCCAACTTGGCAATTGTAGATAATCGATGGGCGATGACAATTGAGGTTCGATTCTCCATCAACGTTTCCAAGGATTTTTGGATCAACGCTTCCGACTCAGAATCTAGCGCTGAAGTCGCCTCGTCGAGGACTAGAATTGGCGCATCTTTTAGGATTGCCCTGGCAATTGCAACTCGTTGTCGCTGTCCGCCAGATAATTTAATTCCGCGCTCGCCAACCATTGTGTCAAAACCGTCTTTAAGTCCAACGATAAAATCGTAAGCGCCAGCTTTTTTGGCGGCTTCTTCAATTTCTGCGTCAGTTGCATCAGGTCGGCCGTAAGCAATGTTTTCGCGCACGGAGCGGTGGAATAGTAATGGCTCTTGCGGCACGTAAGCGATTTTGGCGCGCAAACTTGCTTGGGTGACTTCGGAAATATCTTGTCCGTCGATGGTAATTTTTCCTGAGTCAATATCAGCAAAACGCAATAGCAATTTAGTGAGCGTAGTTTTTCCAGAACCGCTCGCTCCAACCAAACCTATTTTTTCGCCTGGCTTAATATCCAGAGAAAAGTCGTGAAATAGAGTGTCGCCTTGACCCTCGTCGTGCGTGAAAGTTATTTTATCCATAGAAATTTCGCCACTTGTGACTTCCAGTTTTGAATCGCTTTTATCAATCAATGTCGTTGGCGTTTGTAAGATTTCTACCATATCATTTGCGTTACCGATAATTCGGTTGTAATTGCGCATAATTCCGTTCATGTTCCATAATTCATGCGCGACGCTACCGGTGTAGGTGATAATAAGATAAACGGACGCCACGGACACCAAATCATTCTGGGCTGCGTACACTGCGAAGGCTATTGCTCCAATTTTAATAACCATGTTGATTGACGAATATATAGTGCTGACTTTCAAAAATCCGCGCATTACGTCGAGACTTGAATTTCGCCAAGAACTGACGGTTTTTGCGAAAAATTTCTGTTCCGTAGCTTCGGCGCCGGACGACTTGACTGCTAGAACATTTGAAATTACGTCGGCTAATTGTCCGTTCAATTTATTGCTGGCCTTGGCTTCTTTTTTTGTCAATTTCGCCATTGGCTTGGATCCGTAATAAACGACGATACTGAAAACAATTGAGAAGATGAGTAAGAATAACGCGTATTGCCAAAGAAGGGTTGACAGGACAATTATTGAACCGACCAGTGAAACAACTAGCGGCAAAACTGACCAAATTATCGTGTCCCAAAAACTTTCCACCGCGCCGACTAATTTATTTGTTTGGCTAACGAGCGACCCGCCGAATTTATTTGAGTGGAAGAATAATGTTTGGTTGGTCAATTTGCTGAAGCACTGAGCGTATAAATCTCGTTGCATGGCGGTTTCAAATGTCCAGACGAGATATAAAACTAATCGCCAGCCGATGACGCTTGACCACAATCCACTGACGCTATATAAAGCAATTAGTGTCCATAGGTTTTTTGAGTCGTGTAACTGATTATGTTGGATAATACTAAGAAGTTGAGCAATTATAAGTGGGCCGACAAAAATAGTAACCACGAGTGTGAGCATTGCAAAAAATATTGCCAAGTTTCGGCGGTGTTTGTATGGTGCTGACGTTTTCCAGAATAGACGAAATATTTCTTTGCTGTTTGGTTTGTTTTTCAAATCAATTCCTTTCGATAATAAATTAGTATTTATAAACTGCGCAGAAAACTGAGCGTTCTTAATCATTCAAAATGTATATTAGAGGAACTCGTCGTCGGGAGTTCATAGACTTTGACTATTATATGGAATATATAGATATAAGTCAATTTGTGGAGCAAAGGCCTTGTTTATTTATTGTAAATACTTTACAATAGGAACATGACGCAAATTGTTAGGCGATCAACAAAATACACGAATGATGTGATGGCGATTTTAAAGAGCAAGCATCACGCGACGAATGCGGAAATTGCTCAGGAATTGCGGAGCATTCATCCTGAAGTCAGCGACACGACGGTGCATCGAATAACTCAGCGCCTGTGCGGCGACGGGACGATTGGTTTGGCGCCGCAGACAAGAAAGGGTTGCTTGCGATATGATGTTCGTAAGGGCGATCACGATCATTTTGTGTGCAGCGATTGTGATGGTCTGATGGATATTAAAATTGCCGATGAGATGAGAAAGCAAATTGCGCATGAAATTAGCGATTGTTATATTGACGGCCCGTTGGTTGTGACGGGAGTTTGTAAAAAATGCCAGAAAAGGAGGAAATAATGGCTTTATATGAAATTACAACGAAGCAAGAATTTGAAGATAAGGTGCTAAAAAGCGACGGTCCTGTACTAGTTGATTTTTGGGCGCCGTGGTGTCCGCCATGTCGTGCAATGGCTCCGCTTTTGCATCAAATTGCCGAAGAAACAGAGTTTGATATTGTTAAGGTTGACACTGAAGCAAGTCGGGAAAATGCGCAATTGGCTATGGAATACCGCGTGCAGGGAATTCCAAACATGAAGATTTTTGTTGGCGGCGAGGAAGTTGCTGAAATGATTGGCATGAAGCCAAAGCAGACGTTGATTGACGCTTTGGAAAAAGCTGCGAAATAAAAAAATAGAAGGGGAATTTATGAAGGGTTTTAGTGGAAATATCGAAAAACTTACGTTAGAAAATGATAATTTTCGTCAGGTTTTATATACTGCGAAGCATTGCCAATTGGTATTGATGAGTTTGCCTGTTGGTGGGGAAATTGGTTCGGAAATTCACGAGGAAAATGATCAGTTTTTCAGATTTGAGTCTGGCGAAGGTAAGATTTTGATTGACGGCAATGAATATGCTGTTTCCGACGGCAGTGCGATTATTGTGCCGGCGGGAGCTGAACATAATGTGATAAATACTGGCGAAGAGCCGCTTAAGCTCTATACGATATATAGTCCAGCACATCATAAAGATGGAATCGTTCGGGCGACTCGCGAAGAAGCGGAGGCTAACGAAGAAGATTTTGACGGTGCAACCACAGAATAAATTGTCGCCAAAGGAGAAAGTTTCTACTAATTATGTCTCACAAAGAGTCAATAGCCGGCGAGGTGTTTAGCTCATTTGGGCGGGCAATTTTTCGTGGAATTGCATGCGTCATATCGCTAATTTTTAGGATTGTACCGCAGAATGACCGCGTGCGGGTGATTGTCTATCGTGATGATGGTAGGATTTTATTAGTTAGAAGTCGCTTTAGTCGTCAAGAATGGACTTTGCCAGGAGGTGGAGTGAATCGTAATGAGAGCTATGAGCAGGCTGCCGTTAGAGAAGTCTTGGAAGAGGTTGGATTAAAGATACATAATCTGCGATATCTCGGAAAAGCTAATTCTCATGAATCATATACCAAATTTTCAGTTCGAGTTTTTGCGGCGCACGCGTCTGACTATGACATAAAATGCAACTTTGAAATAATGGAAGCTCGGTGGCTTAATATGAATTATCTTCCTGAAGAATATTGCACTTTGTATATTAATAAGCATCAGTAAGCGACTTTGTTTTTATGTTATAATCTATACGATTATATTTTTTCATTTGGAGATGAAGCAGAAGTATTGGAACCTGAAGAAGTTAGAATGCAAATTAAAAAAATGATAAATAAAATGGCAGAAAAATATATAATATGACAAATAGTGTCAAGTATTCTCTTGTATAATAAAATTAACCAAATGTAAAGGGAGGACCGGATAATGAAATATGAGTGGAGAAAACAAGAAAAGAATCTTTATGGTGTAAAACAAACACCTATCATTGTAGAAGTGCCAAAGCAAAAATTTATTTTGGTAAAAGGTAAAGGAGATCCGAATGAAGTAGATTTTTCAGATAGAATATCCGCATTATATTCTCTTGCTTATGCCATTAAAATGTTGTTTAAAAATGCAATGAAAAATAAAACTGATAACGAGATTACAGATTTTACGGTATATCCATTAGAAGGCTTTTGGAAAAAAGTAAATGGAGAAGAGCTTGATAAAAATAAACTGGAATACACATTGATGATTAAACAACCTGATTTTATTACACAAGAGATATTCACAAAGGCACTTGAAAATGTAAAAAAGAAAAAGCCCAACGTATTGTATGATGAGATGAGTTTTAGAGAAATAGAAGAGGGTAAATCTATTCAGATTTTACATGTTGGAAGTTATGATGAGGAGCCAAAATCATTTGAGCAGATGAATGAATTTGCAAGAAAACGTGACCTTACAAGAATAGGTAATTTTCATAAAGAAATATACTTAAGCAATAAAAACAGAACATCGGAAGAAAAACAAAAAACCATATTAAGATATTCAGTTAAATAGGAGGAATTTGTTGTGCCGGTTTTGCAATCGATAGTTAGGGAGTCGTTGTCGTAATGCGACTCTGCTTTTATGTATAATATGAGTATGAACGATCGACAAATTGCCCAGCTTGAAATAGTAAAGACTAAAGTTCGTCAGTTGCTGGGCGGCGACAATTCGGGACATGCTGATGATCATGTCGAGCGAGTGGCGTTGCTAGCAGAGCGTTTCTCTAACGAATGCAGCGAATCGGTGAACCTGCAAGAAGTGTTATTGACGGCTTGGCTGCATGATGTTGATGATTATAAATTAGTCGGTAAAACGCAGGCAGAAAAATTGACGAACGCGGTAAATATTATGGCGCAGGCAGAGATAGCTGATGATTTAAGTCAGGTTGTGCTGGAAAATATTACGGCGATTGGTTATAGCAAACGGCTGAACGGCAAGCAGCCGCAGCGGCTGGCGGGGAAATTGGCGTCTGACGCTGATATGTGTGACGCTATTGGTGCAGTTGGCATTGAGAGAGCGTTGGTTTATGCTTGTCGTCATGGCGGGCGGATTTTTGACCCTAAAGTCTGGCCGAATGTCAATCTGGCGGCGCACGAATATAACGCTGATGGCAATACGCATGATACTGACGGATTTATCAATCACTTCTTTGAGAAGCTGCTGAAATTGAAAGGTTTGATGTTGACTGAACCAGGACGAATAGAAGCGGAGAATCGTCATCAAATTATGGTTGATTTTCTTCGCGCCTATTTCCGCGAGAAGAATGCGTCCGACTGGAGTGGGTTTTTGGAGGAATATTTACGTAGTGTTGATTAAATATTGAAGAATGGTTAGCTTTCGCTTTTTATTGATCTGATCAATAATTTGTAGTTATATGAAATTATGACAAGGTATAAAATTGAACGGATTTATGGGTCGACCGCGTCGGACGATAGTTATCGTGTGTTGGTCGATCGATTGTGGCCGCGAGGAATTAGCAAAGAACGAGCTGCATTGGACGAGTGGAATAAAGAAATTGCCCCGACCGATGAATTACGTAAATGGTTTAATCACGATCCAGAAAAATTCCCGGAATTTTCTCGTCGTTATGTGAAGGAGTTGGATGGTAATCCTGCGGCTGCCGAGGCGAAGAATAATTGGAGTAAACAATCTGCAGTTACGCTGTTATATGGAGCCAAAGATGCGGAACATAATCAAGCGATAGTTCTCAAAAAGTGGCTGGAAAATTGAGCTGATCACTAAAAGAATGCTTGCATAATTGGTGTGTTTAGATTGTAATATATTTAATGAATCAAGCATTGCAAGCCAAGCTGAAAACTTTGCCGCGAACGCCCGGCGTTTATTTTCATAAGTCGGCGAGCGGCGAGGTAATTTATGTTGGCAAGGCGGCGGTTCTTAAAAATCGCGTACGTCAGTATTTTCAAGATTCGCGCGGGCGAGATAATAAAACTATGGTGCTGGTGGCGGAGATTTTTGATACTGATTGGATTGAAACTGAGAGCGAGGTTGATGCGCTGTTTTTGGAAAGCGAGATGATCAAGCGATATATGCCGCGATACAACGTTCTGCTGCGCGACGACAAGTCTCAGATGTACGTTCGGATTGATATGAAAAGCGATTGGCCGACGGTCAGTTTTACGCGGAATCCTGCCGATGATGGTGCAGATTATTTTGGTCCATTCTATAATGGTTTTGCGTTAAAAAAGGCATTGCGTTATTTGAGGCGAATTTTTCCATATCTTACTCACCAAAGACGCCCTGGGCAATCAAAGTTGGATGAGGATTTAGGTTTAAGTCCGAAGATAAGTGATGGTTCGGACGCGTATAAAGCTAGTTTGCGCAAATTGATAAGTTACATTAAGGGAAATCGCAAAGCTATTGCTGTGGAGTTGGAGCGTGATATGAAAACGGCTGCGGGGCTTCATGATTTTGAGCGGGCGGCAAGTCTGAGGAATAAGTTGCGCGCCATGCAAGAGCTTCAGCGACGCGTTATGTTTGGCGATAAGGAATTTTTGGATATTTCAAAAGATAAGGCGCTGGCTGATTTAGCAAAACTACTTGGCTTAAAAAATATTCCAGTGCGAATTGAGGGCTATGATATTTCTCATATGAGCGGACGTCAAGTTGTGGCGAGTATGGTGGTCTTTACGAATGGTGCGAGCGATCGTGCGGAATATCGCAAATTTAAGGTGAGCGAAAAAAACGACGATACTGGAAATATGTACGAGGTGATTTTTAGGCGGCTTGGTGAGCGAAATATCAAAAGCTGGGGCTGTCCGGATTTGTTATTGATTGACGGCGGAAAAGGTCAACTTTCGGCGGCGATTAAGGCGAGGGATGAGCGTGGAATAAAATTGCCGATTATTAGTATCGCTAAGCGCGAGGAAGAAATTATTATTCATAAAACTGGCTCACAAATTGACGTAACGCGCATTGAGGAGTTGCAAAAATCTATTCATCAGGACATCGCTATTCACGAAGACAATGATGTGTATGTGGTAAATTTGCATCCCGCTCAGCGCAACGCCGGCTCGCATTCAAAGAATCTACGAGGCTCTGCTATTGATGACGGTTCCAGCCGGGACAATTTTACAAAAAGTTCTATTGCGACGACAGATATTGTCAAGCTTTTCCAACGGATTCGTGATGAGTCACACCGATTTGCTGTGAGCTATCATACGGCGTTGAAGCGTCAAAATCAGACGAAAAATCAACTGGAGGAAATTCCGGGGATTGGCCCAAAGACGCGCGCGAAATTGTTGAGGAAGTTTGGTAGTGTGAAAAAAATTATCGAGGCGGATTATACGGAATTGCAGGCGGAAGTTGGCACGAAAAAGGCGAATTTGATTAAACGCTTGTCTTAAGTTTGGGCGACCAATCGACAATAAAGCATAAATTATATATAATAAGACTAATGAAAAGACAATTTGCAACGTTTTTGATTCGGCTAATTCTTAACTCGGTAGGTATTTGGGTTGCAGTGCGGCTGCTTGGAAATGAAACTCCGGGCGCAACTTCTGCGTGGACGTTTATGATGGCTGGGCTGATATTTTCGGTAGTGAATAGCGTATTGAAACCAATTGTTACAATTCTAGCCCTGCCGGCAATCCTATTGACATTAGGGCTGTTTACCTTAATCGTAAATGGCTTTATGGTTTATATCTCGCTCGCTTTGGCGCCAGGAATTTCTATGACTTTTGCACATTCAATTATTGCCGGGATTATATTGAGTTTGGTAAACTATATTATAAGTAGCGCGCTGGTTTTGCAGCGGGAAGAAAAGGAGTAATATGTCAATTGATACAATTTTACCGTACGTGACGCTTGGATCTGCCGTACTGATGATTATCGCAATTTTGTTGCAACAACGAGGCGCAAGTTTGGGCGCAGGATTCGGCTCGTCTGGGGAATTATTCACTACTCGTCGCGGATTTGATAAAAACTTGTTTGACGTAACTATTGTTTTTGCGGTGATTTTTGTGCTATCGATTTTGGCAAGTATGATTTTGCCGGGATTACAAAAATAGGAGAATAGATTTGAGTTCGGATAATTCGTCATGGAATCGTTTTGCGCGGCTAAAAGTTTCCAGTAAAGATGTTAATAAGCGTCTGCGTAAGATTGAAAAGGGCAGCTTGCGCCATGCGCATAAATTCGTGACATCCAGGCTGGATCGCTTATCTAATGTGCGACGTCGGGTTTCTGTCTGGATTATTCTAGTATTGGTTATGATTGGCGCCAGTGCGGTGCAGTGGCATATTTCTCGCAATTCTTTCACGACAATGGCGTACACTTCTGGCGGATCATATTCTGAGGGTGTGCTGGGTCCTTTGGAAAACTTAAATCCTATTTTCGCAAAAACCAATGCTGAAAAATCCGCCGCGAAGTTGCTATTTTCAAGTTTGTATCGATATGACTCAACAGGCAATATAAAGGCTGACATGGCGGATAGTATCAGCGTAAACGATAAAGAAACTGAATATACGGTTAAGCTGAAGAAGGGCTTGAAGTGGTCGGACGGACAAGATCTAACGGCGGACGATGTAATTTTTACATTGAAACTATTAGCGAATCCAGAAGTTGGAGCTGAGATATCTGGCTGGAAATCTATAAAATTCGAGAAAGTGTCTGACGATTCGGTGAAGTTTATCTTGCCGTCGTCATATTCGCCGTTTGTCCACGCTTTGACATTCCCGATTATCCCTAAGCATATATTAAAAGACGTTAAACCGTCGAATTTACGTGAACATGATTTTAATAAATCGCCTATATCCAGCGGTCCATTCGCCTTTAGGTTGCTGCAGAATGTAACTAGTGATGGCAGTAAAAAAGTGCTATATCTGCAGTCGAATAGCAATTATTATGGCGGCACGCCTAAGTTGGAGCGATTCCAGTTGTACGCGTATCCGACGCAGGATGATATTGCGAAAAGTTTGCGTACGCGAGAAATTACAGGAACTCCAGAATTGATCTATAACGATCAATCCGCCGAGGTGAAATCTATGTACGCCGCAGAAGCACATTCTTTGAATAACGGAGTTTACGCACTGTTTAATAACAATAGTCAGTTCTTGCGATCAAAAGCAGTTCGTCAAGCTTTGTCGCTCAGTGTCGATACGTCCAAGCTACGCCAATCTTTGTCGTTGTCTACAGAGGAATTATCTGGTCCAACGCTTAATAAATTCCTGGGAAAGAGCTCGAACTCGTCTAGTTATGACGTCAAGAAAGCGAAATCTCTACTCGACGCTGAGGGCTGGAAGAGTGTGAATAATGTTCGTCAGAAGGGAAATGATAAGTTAAAGCTCAACGTAGTTGTTTTGAAGAATAGCAATTACGAAAAGGTTGCCAGGTATTTGGCTCAAGTTTGGTATGATGAACTGAATATAGAATCGGATATTAAAGTTGTCGATCCGAACGATGCCACTCAAAATATTCTTCAGACAGTTTTGCAGCCGCGCAATTTTGATGTGTTGGTTTATGAGCTCTCCTTGGGCGGCGACCCCGATGTTTATGCCTATTGGCATTCTTCGCAGGCAACCAATAATGGTTTAAATTTCTCCAATTACAATAACGCGATAGCGGACGATGCTCTGGAAAGCGGTCGATCTAAAATCTCGGCAAAGCAACGCGCTGATCGTTACGCGAAGTTTACTGCCACTTGGCAAGCGGACGCTCCAGCGATTGCCTTGTATCAGCCGAAGTTTGACTATATTCATATTCGGAACGTTAAAGCTCTCGACGCAAGCACCGAAGTTGTCAATCCTGTCGATCGTTATGTCGATGTTCAGTATTGGGCGACAGAGAAAAAGTCCGTTTACAAAACCCCGTAATCGGGTATAATGGTAAGTGGCTATGCGGGCGTGGCGGAATTGGTAGACGCGCTAGCTTGAGGGGCTAGTGAGCATTGCGCTCGTGGAAGTTCAAGTCTTCTCGCTCGCACCAAACATATTGCAATTATTGGATGAATTGTTTGTGATATGTTTTGCAAAATCTGATATAATAAAGGCGGTGGCGCGTTGGCGGAGCGGTTACGCAGAGGTCTGCAAAACCTTTTAGACGAGTTCGACTCTCGTACGTGCCTCCAATTTTTGATAAATAGTCCTGAGTATTGGGCTATTTTTTATTTTGCGAAATTGTACAATTTACTTAGCGAATATAGTATAATATAAGTAGTCTGGCGCGCGGGCGTCTGGATTGTATATAAATAAGCGCGAGTGGCGGAATTGGTAGACGCGAGGGACTTAAAATCCCTTGACCAAAAGTCGTGCGGGTTCGATTCCCGCCTTGCGCACCAAAGTTGTAAAGAAAGTAATATTGAATAGGAAAGGGACAAAGGTAAGAAATGAGTCCATTGGTAATTGTACTTATTGTTACAGTGGTAGTTTTATTGGTACTCGTAGGAGTTGTAATCGGTGCGTACAATGGTTTAGTTGTGTTGCGCAACCGCGTAGAAGAGGCATGGAGTGACATTACTGTTCAGCTAAAACGCCGAACTGATTTGATTCCAAATTTGGTCAACTCAGTAAAAGGTTACGCTACACATGAAAAAGAAGTGTTTGAGAAGGTCGCAGAAGCTCGTTCAGCAATCATGAATGCTGGCAGCGTGGCTGAAACCGCCAAGGCTGAAAATGCTTTGGAAGGCGCATTGAAGAGCTTGTTTGCCGTATCTGAGGCTTACCCAGAATTGAAAGCAAACCAGAACTTCTTGCAATTGCAACAAGAATTGGTTGACACTGAGGATAAGATCCAAGCAGCTCGCCGATTCTACAACGGTGGCGTTCGCGACCTGAATACGAAGATTCAGACTTTCCCAACAAATATCATCGCGGGAATGTTTGGCTTCCAAGCTAAGGAATTCTTCGACGTTGAGGACCGTGCAAGCATCGAAAATCCAGTTGAAGTAAAGTTCTAATTGAATCCTGAAATGAAAATCGCTCGTCTATTTTTAGTGGGCGATTTTTGGTATAATTAACATATGTACAATGCAGTTTCTCAAAACAAACGCAACACAATATTAATTATGTCTGTGTTTGTGATAATTATTGGAGTCATCGGTTTGTTTATTGGAGCGGCAACTGATAGCTATTCGTTGGCACTCATCATTTTCATATGCGCGATATTGTATGCTTGGTTGCAATATTTTATAGCTGGCAAGTTGGCTATGATGATGACCGGCGCTCAGGAAATTAGCAAAAATGATGCTCCTGAACTTTGGCGAGTGGTGGAAAATTTGTCTATCGCCTCTGGTATGCCGATGCCGAAAGTTTATATCATTAATGATCCAGCTCCGAATGCTTTTGCGACTGGTCGCGACCCGAATCATGCTATTGTTGGTGCGACCACTGGGCTTTTGGATATTATGGACAAGCGTGAACTGGAGGCGGTTATGGCGCATGAAATGAGTCACGTGCGAAATTACGACATCCGCGTGAGTATGATTGCTTTTGGTTTGGTTAGTGCAATTGGACTGTTTGCGGATTTGGCGCTTAGAATGATGTTTTATAGCGATGACCGTGATAGGGATGTTAATCCTATTGTCTATGCTCTCGGGCTAATCGTGGTTATATTGGCGCCGCTTTTGGCAACGATAACCCAGCTGGCAGTCAGTAGGCAGCGTGAATATCTGGCGGATGCTTCGGGTGTATTATTGACACGAGATACTGAAGGATTAGCAAGCGCGCTGGAAAAATTGCGCCAATACGGCAGACCAATGCAAAAACAAAGTTCTTCCACTGCCAATTTGTTCATGAATAATCCTTTGAAACCTGGATTTTTCTCGAAGCTATTTAGTACTCATCCGCCGCTAGAAGATAGAATTGCAAGGCTGAGAAATAACGCAACAAAGATGTAATTATGGCAACGAAAACCTCCAAAAAACGAGTAGTCAAGAATCCTAAGAAGTCAAATGCTGATCATAAAAAAGGTGTATGGCTTGGTATCAAACGTGACTTTAGTAAATTGAATCAGCAGCGGCGTAATTTTCTGCAGCGCCGACCTCATCGTAGTTTTCGGTTAACTAAGCGACGAGATTACCAACGAGATCTTAAAATTCCAGGATATTGGTCGCTGACTAGCGAAGCTTGCCGTCTAGTGTGGCGAAATAAGAAGACTTTTTTGGCGTTAATCGTCGTTATGTCAATATTGACGTTTGCTTTAGCCAGCGTCATGTCGCAAGATACATACCAGCAACTTAAGGATGTGATGAATCAGGCTGAGTCAAATGGATTCGGCGGAATTTATACAACAATTAGCCTGTTCTCTGGCGTTGCGGTTAGCTATATTTCTGGTAGCGGAACGGCTGGTGGAAATGTGCAGCAAGCGGCGGGAATCTTTCTGGGACTATTAACTTGGTTGTCGTCCGTTTGGCTAACGCGAGCTATTTTAATTGGTAAAAAACCGAAAATGCGCGACGGTTTGTATAGTTCTGGGTCGCCCATAATTGCGCTAATAATTGTCATCGGGGTTTTCTTGATTCAAATGGTGCCGGCGGCAGTGGCGGTGATTATTTATAGCGCACTCAATGCTTCGGGAATGTTAAATCAAACGCCGATTCTGATGGCGGCTGGCGGCGCGGCGATTCTAATAGTGGCGATGTCTGTCTATTGGGCGACTTCTACAGTTTTTGCGATGATCATCGTAACATTGCCGGGGATGTATCCGTTTCACGCATTGCGTTTGTCGGGCGATATTGTGACGGGGCGAAGATTAAGGATTTTGCTGAGATTTGTGTGGGCTGTTGTTCTGTCCGTGCTTTTGTGGGCGGTCGTTCTGATTCCGGTAATTCTGCTTGACGGCGCGCTGAAGGGGTGGATTAGTGGTATTGATTGGCTACCAATTGTCCCGACAACTGGTCTGATTTTACTTTACGTAACGATAATTATGATTTCTGTGTATGTCTATTTGTTCTACAGAAAGGTGGTTGAAAGTGACACCAAAAAAACCAAGAATTGACGAAATTAAAGACTTGCTAAATCGTTATAGCTACGAATATTACACCTTAGATAGGCCAAGTGTGAGCGATGCGGTTTATGACAGTCTGATGGATGAGCTGAAGAAAATTGAATCGGATCATCCGGAACTAATTACTATTGATAGTCCTACGCAGCGAGTTGGAAATAAGCTGCTCGACGGTTTTCAAAAAGTCGAGCACGTGCGCCGAATGGTCAGTTTGAATGACGTTTTTGATAAAAGTGAAGTTGAGGCGTGGATTGAGCGAACTGATAAATTGATACCGGGTCAGCGACATGAATTTTTTACGGATATAAAAATGGACGGCTTGGCGTGCGCGTTGATTTATGTTGATGGCGTGCTATTCCAAGCTGTGACGCGCGGCGATAGTTTTGTTGGCGAAGATGTAACGAATAATGTTCGGACTATTAAAAACGTACCGCTTCGTCTGCGTGAAGCGGCGGGTTTTGAGAATTTTTTGCGTGGTCGGACAGAGATTCGCGGTGAAATTGTCATGCTGAAACGGGATTTTGAGGAGCTTAATAAAAAGCAGAAATCTCTAGGGTTGCCTACATTTGCTAATCCACGCAATTTGGCTGCGGGGACAATTCGTCAATTAGATCCTGCGCTGGTGGCGGCGCGCCCGTTGCATTTTCGCGGATATGATGTGATTCGCGATGATAGTTCGGAAGTTCCGACGAATAGTTTTGCTTACGAGGCTTTGACGGCGCTGGGGATTTCTCGTAATCAGCAAGCCAGTGTTTTTGACAATTTGTCCGACGTGATGAAATTTGTTGATGAATGGAGCGACAAGCGCCATGACTTGCCGTTTAATACGGACGGGCTGGTTATTAAGATTAACGATCGAGAGATATACGACAATCTCGGGATGGTGGGCAAAAATCCGCGTGGGGCGGTGGCTTATAAGTACGCGGCCGAAGAAGCTACAACGATCGTTCGAGATATAGTCATTTCTATTGGGCGAACTGGCGCGGCGACTCCAGTGGCTGTGTTTGATCCAGTGGTGGTGGCGGGAACTACGGTGCAGCACGCCAGTTTGCATAACGCCGATGAAATTGAGCGTTTGGATATTCGACGAGGCGACACTGTAGTGATTTTTAAGGCGGGCGATATTATTCCGCAAGTTGAGAATGTTTTGAAGGAATTGCGACCTGCAGATTCTGAACCAATTGATTATGAAGCAGAATTAAAACGGCAATATCCGGAGTTGGAATTTGTGCGACCGGAAGGCGAAGCCGTTTATCGAGTTAAGGGTTCTAGCGGTCCGCTGATTTTGAAGCGAGCTTTGGCGCATTTCGCGTCTAAGGGTGCGCTTGATATTGATACGCTTGGCGAAAAGAACGTGGAAGTTTTAATTGATAATGGTTTGGTCGGCGATTTGGCAGATATCTTTACGCTTACTAAGGACGATTTGTTGAAGTTGGATCGGTTTGCTGATATTTCTGCGCAAAAGTTAATCTCGGCAATTGCTGATAAAAAAAGTCCAGAATTAGAGCGATTTTTGTACGGTTTGGGAATCCGTCATATTGGCGCGCAAACGGCGATTGATTTGACGAATCATTTTGAGAGTATGGAAAATTTGGCGAAAGCGACGATTGATGATTTGCGGAAAGTTGATGGCGTGGGCGAAATTGTTGCCGAATCTGTGGTGGCGTGGTTCGCTGATGAGGATAACGTAAAATTGCTCAATAAATTCACCGAGCTAGGCGTCGTTCCTCAGTTCAATAAAAAATCTGGCGGTTTGAGTGGAAAAAGTTTTGTCATCACGGGTACTCTGAAATCTATGGGACGCGACGCTGCTGCGGATAAAATTCGTAATCTCGGTGGAGTTTTTCAAACCACAGTTTCTAAAGATACGACATATTTGGTGGCTGGTGGTAAGGTTGGTGCTAGCAAATTGAAAAAAGCTGAGCAATACGGCACAAAAATCATTGACGAAGAAGAGTTGTTGAGGATGATAGAAAACGCGGGATGAATTAATGTATAATTTACGCATGGATAAGATTAAAAAACCGAGACTCTATTGTTTTTCTCCAGCGGTAATGTTGGCGACGTTTACAATTGAAATTATTCTGGCGATATATACTTTTTGGAAATATAAATTGAATGCTGTGACGAAGATTGTGATCATGCTGTTGATTTGTCTTGCGCTGTTTCAATGGGCTGAATATAACGTTTGTGAAGGTGCGATTCTTCTGGATAATCTCGGCTGGGCTAAACTTGGCTATATTGCAATTACTATGCTTCCGCCTCTGGGTATTCATTTGATATATAAAATTTCTGGCGATAAGAGGCGGTGGATTCCTGTGCTTGGTTATACTTTTGCAGCAATGTTTATTAGCTATTTTCTATTGGAGGCTAACGGAATTAAGTCTGGGACTTGCCTGGGTAATTATGTGATTTTTGAAAACCAGCCGGGCATCGGAATGTGGTATGGTTTGTATTATTACGGCCTATTATTTGCAGCAATTGCTTATGCGTATGTTAGGAGTAAAACCTCCAGTAAACACATTCGGCGCTCTCTAGGTTCGTTGATTGTGGGATATGTTCTATTTATGGCGCCTACGACGTTTGTCAATATCATCGATCCATCGACTATTATCGGAATTCCGTCAATTATGTGTGGATTTGCAGTTTTGATGGCGGTAGTTTTAGCTGGGAAAGTTTTGCCAGAATATGTAAATGAGAAATGATGCTTGTGTTTTTTTGGGCGATAATGCATAATTAAACATGAGCTGGTACGCATAGGGGCATTCTCCTATGCTTGCCAATTGAAAGACAAACACACATTCAAATATGCCCCGGGTGGGCGCGTAGCAGCTCTTCTATAATGCTTATGGTATGATATAGTTATGGTTACTGTTTCAAAAAAAAAGGAAGAAAAACTAGCAAAATTGGTGCGAGAATTTTTTGCTGTTCATCCAGATGTGAAGCTTGTGGCGATAACTGGTAGCGCCGGAAAGGCTAGTGCAAAAATAGCTATTGGTACGGTTTTGGCACAACAATTTGATATTCAGCTTCGCAATGAAGAGCCGAAGACAAAAGCTGATGTTTTTCTTCAGATGATGGGCGTGAAAATGCCCGAAAAAGGCTTGTTCAAATGGTGGAAAGTGATGCGCGCCGTAAAGAAGAGAATTAAGGCCGAAAAACCGGAAGTTCAGGTGATTGTTCAGGAATTTAATCCAAAGGAACTTGGCTATAACGATTGGTTTAAGGCTTATGTTGTGCCAGATATTACGGTTGTAACTTCTGTAACAAATGGTCGAATGCAGGTTGAATATTCCTTGGAGGAAGTGGCGAATGAGATGATTTCGCTGGCGAATTTCTCGCGAATGGCGATGATAAATCGTGATGATATTGACGGGCGTTTTGCTAGCTTTTTGACGAATCCTAATATCACTACGTACGGAAGTGATCCAGTGGCGGAGTATAATTTTGACGATCGTAATTTTTCTCTGAAAGATGGACATCACGGCTTTATTATGTCGCCAGAAAATCCTAACGGATTAGAGGTCAATGTTAAGCTAATTGGCGAGCATAATATTCGTCCAGCGATCGTGGCGGCAGCTATTGGGTATGCGTTTGGTGAAACTGAGGATAATATAAAAAAGGGCATAGAAAATTTGCGCCCACTGCCTGGTAGGATGAATTTGCTGAAGGGTGCGGACAATACTTGGTTGATTGATGATAGCTATAGTTCGACGCCGTTGACTGCTTTGGCAGCTTTACAGTCTTTGTATCGAATTGAGACTCCGCAGCGCATTGCTGTGCTTGGCAACATGAATGGCTTAAAGGGAATTTTCGAGCAAGCTCATGCTGAACTTGGTTCTCATTGTAGCCCGGATTTGTTGGATTGGGTTGTGACGGTTGGTGAGAAAGCTAATCAATATTTAGCGCCAGCTGCTCGTCAAAGAGGTTGTCAGGTGAAGGAATGTAAGAATGCCATCGAGGCTGGGTCTTTCGTGCGCGACAAATTGAAATCTGAAGGCGTCGCGTTATTCAAGGGTTCAAGTGGCGGCGTATGGCTAGAGGAGTCTATAAAAATCAACCTTCATAGCACTGAGGACGACAAATACTTAGTCAGGCAAACGCCGGAGTGGATTGCTAGGAAAAACCAATTTTTCTCACAATTTAAAGATTAATGTGATATATTAAATTCAAGGTATATAAAACAAGGGGGAATGATGGATCAAGGTAATCAACCTGCACCGCAGCCGCAATATAACGGCGTGCCGATGCAGCCAAAAAAGAAGAAAACGGGATTGATAATTGGCATAGTGCTGGGAGTTATAGCTCTTATTGCTATTATTTCTGCTGTGCTAGTTTATTTCTTGTGGTGGCAGAATCCAGAAAAGATGGTTACGGACGCTGTGTCTAATGCTATTATGGCAAAGAAGATGACTGCCGACGGTAAGGTAGTTATTGACATGCGCGACCAAGGAAAAATAGAGCTAAACGTAAAGACTGCTACTGATTCGGGAAAGTCAAAGGCGAATATTGACGCTAAGCTTAATATCAAAGGGGTCGAAAAAAGTATTCCACTAGATGGTGATATGGTTCTTGGTGATGACGGGACGATATACGTGAAGATAAATAACTTTAAGGATTTGTATGGCACTTTGCTTGAAATAGTTATGGAGTCTTCGTCTGGTGGTAAGGCGTCAAGGTCTCAAATAGAAACTTACCGTGATCAGACTTTGAGAAAGATGAGCTCTGAGATAGATAAAATGAGCGACACGTGGATGAAGGTTTCTCCAGATGAAATCGGTAGCGAATATAAGTGTGGAATTAACGCTCTGAAGAAAATTCAAAGTGACGAAAGTGTCCGCAAGGAAGTAGTTCAACTTTATCAAAAGAATAGCTTCTTCACTATAAAAGACTCAAAGATTAGCGATCGTAATGGTGGACGTGGTTTTGAACTAAAGGGTGATAACAGTAAATTGTCGAAATTTAATGATGAGTTTAAAAATTCATCAGCAGGCAAGGCGCTCAGTAAGTGCGGAAAATCTAATAGCTACAAGAGTAGTGATTCATCATCTATTGACACAGCTTCATTGAAGGTGTGGGTTGATAGGTCATCTCATGAACTGAAGGCCTTGGAGTTGAAAGGTGATGGCAGGAAGGCTTCTGTAGAAATTTCATTTGACATTAACATGAACAAGTCTGAGGAAATTAAGGCGCCTTCGGACGCTGAAAGCTTGAAAGAGTTTGTAGAAGGTTTTATGGAAGGGTATTCGAGCGGATTGTCATCAACCTCGACTAGGTAAATAGCTTAATCGCCTAATAATAATCCCGTTCGTAATGAGCGGGATTATTTGCTATAATTACAGATATGAGACGCTATAATCCGACAGAAATTGAACAAAAATGGCAAAACAAATGGGAGGCTGACGGTACTTACGCGGTCGATTTTAACGACACTACTCGGCCGAAATATTACAGTTTGAGCATGCTTCCGGGGATTACAGGGGCGGGAATTCACATTGGTCACGGTCGCACTTTTCAATTTGCCGACATTAAGGCGCGATTCAAGCGTCAGCAGGGTTATAATGTCTATCATCCAATCGGCTGGGACAGCTTTGGCTTACCGGTTGAAAATTATGCTATTAAAGTCGGAAAAACGCCACGTGTAGCGCACGATGAAGCGAAGGTTCATTTTAAGGAGCAATTGAAGCGACTTGGGTTTAGTTATGATTGGACAAAAGAAATTTCTACAGCTGATCCAGAATATTACAAATGGACTCAGTGGATTTTTACGCAATTATATAAGCACGATTTGGCATATCAAAAAGAGCAGCCGCAATGGTGGTGCGAAACTGATAACACAGTGCTTGCTAACGAACAGGTTGAAGGTGGTAAATGTTGGCGCTGCGGTAATCCTGTAACCAAGCGAAATCTCAAGCAGTGGTTTTTCCGAATTACGGCGTATGCAGATGAAATTTTAGAGGCAACCGATGCGCTTGATTGGACGGAAATGGTTAAAACCATGCAGAAGAATTGGATTGGTCGATCAGTTGGTGCGGAAGTTGAGTTTGCGGTTAGTGGTCAAGATTCCAAGATTACAGTTTTCACAACTCGTCCCGACACGTTATTTGGCGCGACGTATGTAGCTTTGGCACCGGAGCATCCTCTGATTTATCAGTTGGTCAATTCTGATACGCGCGAAAAGGTTGAAGCGTATATCCAAGCTTCGCAACAAAAATCTGATGTTGAACGTCAAGAGAATAAAGAGAAAACGGGCGTATTTACTGGCAGTTATGTCATAAACCCAGTCAATGGTCAAAAATTGCCAATCTGGGTGGCGGATTATGTTTTGGGTGGCTATGGAACCGGCGCAGTCATGGCGGTGCCAGCGCACGACGAGCGCGATTTTGCGTTTGCCGAGAAGTTTGACTTGCCGATTATCCAGGTTATTGATAAGCCTGAGCATTCAGCCGACGCCGGCTGTTATTCTGGTGAAGGTGAGCTGATAAATTCCGGACAATTTAACGGGACCAGGAGTGAGGATGCTCGCGAGCAAATTGTTGCGTGGCTGGAGCAGCAGAATTCTGGGCGAAGCAAAACCACGTATAAAATGCGCGATTGGTTGATTTCTCGTCAGCGTTATTGGGGTGCTCCGATTCCAATTGTTCATGTTGACGGCCGTGTGCCAATTGCCGTGGCTGATGAATGCTTGCCAGTGATTTTGCCAGAGGTGGAGAACTTTAAGCCAACGGGCGGTAATACTTCCGTTTTGGCCCAGGTTGATGATTGGGTGCGAGTCTGGGTGGATGTTGAAACTGGAAAAACTGTGCCGATTACAGAAAACAAGCCTGATGGCGACAATTGGGTAGAAGGTCGGCGCGAGACTGACACTTTGGATGGCTATGCTTGTTCTAGTTGGTATTTCTTACGATATCTCGACCCACACAACGATAATGAAGCATGGAATCCTGAGAGAATTAACCATTGGATGCCGGTTGATTATTACAATGGTGCCGACCATGCCGTGGCTCACTTGTTATACAGTCGTTTTTGGATGCGATTTTTCTATAAGCTTGGTCTCGTTCCGACCCCAGAACCTTTTAAGCGAATGATGTACAATGCCTACATTATGGCACCAGACGGTCAGAAAATGTCCAAGTCTAAGGGCAACGTTATTGATCCAATGGAGATTATGGACAGTGGATATGGCGCTGATGCGCTGCGAGTTTACGAAATGTTCATCGCGCCTTATGATATGGATGCGCCATGGGATCCTCGTGGCGTTCCGGGAACTTATCGATTCTTAAACCGAGCATGGAATTTGGTTCAGGAGTTCGTTGATAAGGATCCAAACGACTCTCTTGACGCGAATGAAAAAACAGCTCAAGAATTATTGCGATTAACTCACTCGACAATTAAAAAAGTTACTCGCGACATTGAAGATGAGAAGTTTAACACGGCTGTGGCTTCGATGATGGAAATGGTCAATGGCCTGTATAAGATAAAAGAATCGCATGGAATTGACATGTCGGACGAGTGGCGATTTGCGTTAGAAAGTTTGATTCAGATTTTGGCGCCTTTTGCTCCGCATATCACAGAGGAATTGTGGCGTGAAATGGGTCATGATGATACGGTTCATGTTAGTCACTGGCCGAAGTGGGATGAAAAATATCTAAAGAGCGATACGATGACTATTATAGTTCAAGTGAACGGCAAGCTTCGTGCAAAACTTGAACTGCCGAGTGATATGGACAAGCAGGGTGTTGAAGAAGCGGCTCTAGCTGACGAAAATGTCCAGAAATTCACAAACAATAAACCACCTAAAAAGATGGTTTATGTTCCAGGTAAGTTGGTGAATATCGTGGTTTAGAAGACGGTCTATTTAGATTTGTCTTCTATTTTCGTTATGGCTATGCTTGGCTTTCCGTCACCGTTTATGTCACCTATGGCAATGTTGACAGTAGATCCTGGTTGGACCTCTGAGTCGCCAGTCTTGTTTTTGTAGAGATCTTTCATGTAGACAGCAGTTTCGTATATGGAGCTTCTTGCCTCATTAGGATCTATCTTATTCTCAGGATTTTCTTCGTTGTATTCTTTCATGGCTGTTTCGGCTACCGAAGTCGGATTTTCTCCTTCTTCAAGCGTGACAGTGTGAATTTCTGTGTCTTCTGGCAGCTCCGTGATGACTCCATTGCTGTAATTCTCTACAACTTGAGCTACTTGGTGTGCAGGGCTTGGTCCTTTTTCTGGTGATTTAGGACTATGAAATAAGCCTAGGGCGTTTGCAGCTCCAGCCAATCCTAACGCGGCTAATGCTACTGCACCGATTTTAACTACAGATTTTGGTATTTCTATTACAGATCTGTCGTCTTCATTGTTGTTTTGTGATGTAAATCGTTCCGTGTTCATGTTTGCTATATTACCATAAACGACATAAAAAGTCAATATTATTATCTAATTTGCAGACAGGCTCTTGAGATTGTCTAATAAAAAAGGTATAATGGTACGTAAGTTTTATGACAACCTAAAAGAGGAGAATAAATTATGGCACAACCTAAGAAACAGAGTAGCCCACGTAAAACTGGTCTTCGTCGCAGCCACTTGGTATTAAAATTGGCACGTCGCGTTAACGCAACTTCACCAGTTAAGGTGAAGACAACCAAGCGTGAAACCGGTAAAACAACAAAATAATAATTACGAACAGGACGCTTAATAATGGCATCAAACCGTCATTTGGGACGAATTGTCGCACTGCAAACACTTTATGAACATGAATTTCGCAAAGAGGTTGGTGATAGCGATGTTGATTATAAGACTATTTTAAAGCGTAATTTGGCTGAATATAAATCATCGGTTGACGATATTGAATTTATCGATAATTTGATTAGCGGCGTACTTTCGACGCAGAGTCAATTGGACGAGAAATTGCAGCCATTGGCGCCAGAATGGCCTATTAGTCAGTTGCCGCGAATTGATCGGGCGGTACTTAGAATTGGTTTATATGAATTGCTATATTGTGCAGATACCGTTCCACCAAAAGTGGTGATTAACGAAGCGGTAGAATTAGCAAAAGCGTTCGGTTCGGATAACTCGGGTAAGTTTGTGAATGGCGTGCTTGGCACGGCACTCCGTACTCTCGTGGAGGAGTCCGACAGTGAGAACAAGCAACTTTGATAAGATAAAAAAATATTTTAGTGGCAGCAAGAAGCCATTGATTCAGGAAATTGTGCGCGAGCCAACTGCCGGTGGCGTGATTTTTCGTCGTAATAAAAAGGGTGAGGCAGAGTTTTTGCTATATCAGGACGCTCGCGACCGCTGGACAATTCCGAAAGGGCACATTGAGCCAGGTGAAACGGCTCAGGTGACGGCTCGTAGGGAAATCGGCGAGGAAACTGGACTGAAGAAAATTGAGCTGCATGGCTGGCTGGGCAAGGTGAATTTTCGTTATCGTCGAATCGATAAATTGGTATTGATGACAACGCAAGTTTATCTAGTTAAGGCGTTGGATCCTAATGAGAAACTCCAAAAGGAGGAATGGATGAATGGCCTTAAATGGTTTAGTTTTCATGAGGCACTGGATGAAGTTGAATATGAAGATATTGGCAAGCTGATTCTTCTAGCGATGAAACGAATTAGACAGGAGAACTTATAAATGAACGGAATGAATACCGCGCCATATCAAGATTTTGCGCGCGAAAAATTAGGTTTTGAATTTACAAATTTGGATTTGCTGATTACAGCTTTGACTCACCGTAGTTATGTGAATGAGCACCGAAAATCCGTTCATCACCACAATGAGCGCTTGGAATTTCTAGGTGATGCGGTTTTGGAATTGGCGGTAACAGAATATTTGTTTACGCATTTTTCTGAGCCAGAGGGAATTTTGACTGCTTGGCGGGCAGCTTTGGTGCGAACGGAAAGTATTGGCGATGCTGGCGATAAGTTGGGTTATGGTCCGCTGATTCGTATGTCAAAGGGCGAGAAGAACGGCTCGGAGCGAGCACATTTACAGATTTTAGCTAATGCATTTGAGGCGGTAATCGGCGCGATTTATTTGGAGCGCGGCTTTGACGATGCTCGCGATTTTATTCACAAGCATATAATTGTTAAGTTGGACGGAATTTTGGAGTCTGGCAGTTGGCGCGATCCGAAGTCGTATTTACAGGAAATTTCTCAGCGAGTTGACAATCAAACGCCAATATATAAAGTCCTGAGTGAAGAAGGTCCAGATCACGATAAAGTCTTTACTCTTGGGGTTTTTGTTGGTGATAATATGATGGGGCGAGGCATTGGTCCGTCTAAGCAAGTCGCTCAACAGCAAGCTGCTCGTGCTGCAATTGCTAAATATAAAGAATCTGGCGAGAAATAATTAAAGTTTGCACGGCGTAAACTGCTCGTGTATAATGAAAATACAGTTTAATTCCAGGAGGAGGGGCAGAATGTCAACAATAGATCAGCAGTTTGTAGAATATACTGTAAAGGCGTTGGTTGGACATCCAGAAGATGTCGTAGTAGACCGAACAATTGATGAAAAGGGCGTTTTACTAACATTGACAGTTAATCCGGCAGATTTGGGTCGAGTTATTGGTAAGCGCGGCAGTACGGCACAGAGTTTGCGTACGCTTCTGCGAGCTTTGGGCGCAAAGAATGACGCTCGATATAACTTGAAGATTGTTAACAATGATGGTTTTTCTGGTGTGCGTGAAGAAAATGATTATAACGGTAATGCTTCTGTGGATAACTCAACAGATGAAGCTGTGGAAAATGGATCATCTTACGCAGAAAACACCAGAAAAGAGCTTGCGGAACTCGACGATCTTGATATATAATTAAAACCAGTTCAAGCACAGACATTATGCGAGAACAGCTCTATGCGAGACAATGGGTAACCATTGAGAGCCTTATTTGTGCTAAAAAACCGTCCTTACTGGGACGGTTTTTTGGTGGGGGATAATTTCTATAAAAAGACATGAAAATAGCCCGCCGAAAACGTGCTCAAGCTGAAACTTAATGTCTCAACGAGCTATTTTCAGGCGGGCTTACTCCCTCTGTGAGAGTGCCCACTTATCGCGGGGGCGGGTGAGGCAAATCTGCTCCACCCGCCTTCGAGCGATTCTTCCGAAAGTCCTGGAGGCTGTGGTTTTATCAACCTCCAGCACTTCCATGAGTGTGCAGATGCTGATATGAGGCGCGCCCTTCGCGTTGTGGATAACCAAGCAGTCATCCCTGGATTCCACCCTCACTTCGTCAATAACATTCGGCTTTTTGAATGTCATTGACATAAGTTTGGTTCGCTCAGGCATAAGTGTGCTGATGAATTTCGCCACAGGGTCAGGGTCCTCCGGTCTGCTGTAGTGTGCGGAGTCTCCCATCTCCACGGAGAGGATAATGTGAATCTCCCCTCCTTTGTCAATAGAGATGCGGACGGGATAAGACAACCAATCCACCGCCTCCTCAACAAGTTCGAGTTTACGCTTGCCGATCTCGGTAATATAGGACATGACGTCTCTCTCTTTCTCTAAGGGCTACTTCTGTTCGGTTGAACAAAAGCTGATATATATATCATACCTGGACAAAAAAGTCAACACTTGCTACACTGTAACAGATGAGAAAATTTCAAGTAATTACGCTTTTCCCAGAAATGACGACGGGAGTTTTTAATAATTCCATGATGTGGAAGGCTCAGAAAGACGGTATTGTAGAGCTTACGACGGTGAATCTGCGGGAGTTTGGTTTGGGTCCTCGTCGTCAGGTTGACGATACTCCTTATGGTGGCGGCGACGGGATGCTTCTTATGGTTGAGCCGTTATGGAAAGCGGTAGAATTTGCGAAATCTCAGGATGAAACGGCGAAAGTGGTACTGATGAGTCCGCGCGGGCAACGCTGGAAGCAGGCTAAAGCTCAGGAAGAAGCAGATGATGACAGGGATGTGATATTTATTTGCGGGCGATACGAGGGCGTTGATGAGCGAATTTTAGAACTGGTTGACGAGCAGTGGAGTATTGGCGATTTTGTGTTGACGGGCGGAGAGTTGGCGGCAATGATGATGATTGATTCTATTGTTAGGTTGATTCCTGGAGTTTTGGGCGGCGAAAAGTCTGCGGAAATTGAAAGTTTTTCAGATGGAGAAACGTTGGAATTTCCACAGTATACACGACCTGAGGAGTTTAAAGGTTTACGTGTGCCGGATGTTTTATTGAGCGGACACCACGGAAAAATAGCCGAGTGGCGTGCCGAGCAATCACGGATATTGACAAAGAAAAATACCCCATAGAGACGGGGTATTTTTTAAATTGTGGTGGATTTGTCGTAGAGCGAAAGATACGATTTTGTGGTGTTTATTTTTGTAACGTTCGCTGATTTAACTTTATGACGTTTTTATAAAAAGTGCAAGTGCTTTCGTAAAAAATACAACAAGCTTGAGCTTTTTTGACGCGCAAGCTATACTGAAATTATGTCTAGAAAAGTGAATAAAATTGTTAAATTGATTACAGGACTATTAATAATGGTGCCATTATTATGTCAATTATTTACGTTTGAGAAGTTTTCTGCGGTCCTTACTTCTGCGGGGGTTCCGTCATCTTTAAGTCTTCCGATTGCAATAATATTGGTGATTGTTGAGCTAGTGTCGTTGCCATTTTTAATTGATATGGATATGCCAAAAAGAATTACTCTGACGAGCAGAATGGCTGGTTTTTTGAGTTTGGGGATTATGACGGTAATTAGTTTTTTGGCGTTTGTGAATGGGTATGTGGCGGTGATATTTGGTGCAACGATAAAGAATGTGAATAATGTGGCTGCGATTTTTCTGGTATTCATGATGTGGATTTTGTTGATTTGCGCAAATTTATCGACGAAAAAAACAGCCAAATAATTGGCTGCTAAATTTCAAACTTGGCTGGGATGGAGGGATTCGAACCCCCGAATGGCGGGACCAGAACCCGCTGCCTTACCACTTGGCGACATCCCAACGGCAAACATAATTGTACTATAGAAAAATGATTTCCGCAAGCGTTTACTGACCAGCGTTGTCGCGATATACTGGTAATATGGATTTGCAATGGATCGTAAAGCTAATTGCTGACGGACTAGTGGTACCGGTTGTGCTAATTGGTGCGTACGCGCTGATAAAATTGGTTCCAAATAAAGAGAAATATCAGGTTTATAGCCAGGTGTTGATGGCTGGTTTGACTGCTTACGTGGTGGCAAAAATTATCGGGTCAATTTATCAACCAGATCAAATGCGCCCGTTCGAGATTCTGGGCGTATCTGCCGGTGCGTCATTCCTTAATAATCCGGGTTTTCCGTCCGATCACGCGCTATTTACAATGGCAATTACTTTGGCGGTATTTTTCGGAGCAAAGAGTTGGCGGCTGGCTGTTGTTTGTCTGGTTATGACGATCTTAATATGTGTAGGTCGGGTTATTGCTCTGGTGCATACGCCACTTGACGTTGTTGGCGGATTATTGATTGCTTGCGTAGGGATTATTTGGTATAAACCGATGAGTCTCCTGAAAAAGCATAATATTTAAGCATATACATTTGCAATATTGACAAGTTTACGTTACAATTTACGTATGAAATTATTGTCAGCTATTTTCCGTGAAGAAATATCAGATTACACATATCCATTTTCAAGGCGAGTTTTCTTGAGGGTTTTGGCGATTTTAGTTGCTAGCGGCGTGGCTATCTGGCTGCTGGCGCTTGCGTTTGATAAATTTATGATTACACCCGTATTTTGCGCGAACGCTGAGCATATTTCTATTTGCGCAAACAGCACAAGTATCGCCTCTTACGTCGCGTTGGTTTTGGCGGGAATTATGTTGGTGCCGGTGCTGGCGGTATTTGGTATTAAGCGACCTCTGTTGGTAGTGATCGCGGCAACTGTGTCATTGTGGGGTGCTACATTATGGGCTGGCGGATCTTGGATTCTGTCATTGCTATGGGTAGTTTTGGCGACAGTTTTGGTATATTTGTCGTTAATCTGGCTGAATAGAATTCGTGGCAATGGCGCAGCAATTTTATTTATGACTTTATTCGCAATCTTAGCACGAGTTGTCTTAGCATTGTAATCACTGTACACTAAGTGTATGGAAATCATTATCATTATTCTCTTAATCGTTATTACTATTGGTTTAGGCGCGACTTTATTTGTCTTGCAATCAAAAATCAGCGAACTAAAAAATCAATCATCCGTCGAGCTAATTAAAACTGATGTCGTAGAATTAGGTCGGACTATTGCGAAACTGAATGAATCCGTCAGCGATAAGTTGGAGCGAAGTAACGCGCAAGTTCAGACTTCCGTGCAGAAACAATTATCAGAAAGCGCGAAGTTGGTGGCTGACGTGACGCAGCGATTGGCGAAATTGGATGAGACTAACAAGCGTGTGGTTGATGTGGCGACTGATCTTAAAACCTTGCAAAACGTGTTACAAAATCCAAAGCAGCGTGGCGTTTTTGGTGAGTTTTATCTGGAGAGTGTACTGGACAATGTTTTGCCCGCCAAGCAATATCAAATGCAATATCGTTTCAAGGACGGTGAAATTGTTGACGCGGTTATTTTTCTGGACAAGGGTCAAATACTGCCGGTGGACAGTAAGTTTTCTTTGGAGAATTACAATCGCATGATTAACGCCGAGACAAAATCTGAGCGCGAAATGTGGCTGAATAAGGTGAAGGCTGACCTTAAGGGGCGAATCGACGAAACTAGTAAATACATTCGTCCGCGCGAAAATACCATGGACTTTGCTTTTATGTTTATCCCTAGCGAATCTTTGTATTACGATCTTCTGATTAATAATGTCGGTCAGGGCGGTTCGAGTCGCGACCTGATTGAATATGCATTCCGAGATAAGCGAGTGATTATTGTTAGTCCGACTAGTTTTTTGGCATACCTGCAGACCGTTCTTCAGGGGCTTCGTAGCCTACAAATTGAAGAGCAGGCCAAAGACATTCAGGTTCGAGTTGGGCAATTGGGTGTTCACATTAAAAAGTTTGACGAGTTGATGACGAAAATGGGCAAGAGCCTTAGTACGACCGTTGGTCATTATAACAATACGTACAAGGAGCTAGGGAAGATTGATAAGGATGTCGTGCGAATTTCTGGTGGCGATAACCAGGCGCAGCCGGAGCTGATTGATCGGCCGACTCAGGAAGATTGACATAAAAAATACCCCGCCGATTAAGCGGGATATTTTATTGTGAAGCTATAATCTATTCTTCGTCTTTGTTTCGGTAATTGACGAGTAGAAATAGGTTGCCACCTAATGCTGCACCGATTAGGGTAGCGGCAATTACTTCCAGGCTAAAGCGTGAATAGCTTTTTTCGCCTTCAGCTGGCAATACTCCATTGCTGCGTAGTTGAGAGTCGGTTTTCTCTGTAACAGCCAAAGAAACTGCTGGGTTCAAAGTTGCGCCTGAGATGTAGATCTCGCGTGGGTAAGTGCGGCCGTTTTTCTCAGTTTGAGTAGTGCTTTGATCTTTTTGGATTTTTGCAATAGCAGTACTTTTAATGTATGAAGAGATTGAGCCGGATACGACAAGACCAATCATCAACGCTAAGCCAATTCCAAAAGCTTGACCAGCTGCTCTGATTTCTTTGCGCTGCAAAACTGCGGCAATACCAAATACAAATACAGCGGTACCGACTAATTCCATCGCGAAGATGTCCCAGGAGAACGCAGTGAATTGGTCGAAGCTTAGAGCAAATCCGCCGTTTGTTAATGAGCCAACAAGCACGATAGCTGCCATTGCACCGAGGAATTGTGCACCCCAGTAAAATGGTACAAGTACGGTCTTTAGCTTACGCATTGTCCATAGACCAAACGTGACAGCTGGGTTTACGTGTGCACCAGAAATGTTGCCGATAATTGCAACGATGAACATCAATGCAAAACCGACATACATCGATGACAAAATATCTGATGCGAATAATGCGGCAAGTGTCAAAATGAATGTGCCGATAACTTCCGCAATAACGATGTTAATTAAGTTATTTGGTAATTTAGAATCTAGTT
The DNA here is from genome assembly GCF_022828325.1 of Candidatus Nanosynbacter sp. TM7-076. GTDB lineage: Bacteria > Patescibacteriota > Saccharimonadia > Saccharimonadales > Saccharimonadaceae > Nanosynbacter. The sequence goes on along the minus strand of NZ_JAJQJS010000002.1, from coordinate 91,627 downwards.
CGACACGCTTGCTTTTAGCGGTAGATTCAGTAACGACGTACTTGACGGTCGTTTTGGTTTCAGTCTTAGCGGCAGCGGTTTTCTTTTCTGCGGCTTTAACTGGGGCTTTCTTTGAAGTTTTCTTCGTAGCCATATTCCCTCCTTAAAGTAATATCACGACTATTATAACATAATTTGCTATACTGTAGTTATGGGATTATTTGTAAATCAACAGGATCAGCGCAGTGAATTGCAAGAGCGAATTGCGGCGGAATTAAGAGAGAAGGCGAAGGCTTCGAGTTTGCAAGAAAAGGCAACTATGGACGGCGTCGACGACATAAGATATTTGGAAGGCACGAAACAGACGACGACTTTGGCGTGGGCGTGGATTTTAATTGCTATTATGGCTGGTGCGGTGATTGTAATGTTTTTAATGCAAGGACGATAAAATGGCTGACTTAGACGAATTGAGAAGAGAAATAGTTTTGGCGGTTTCGCAATCCAAATCTCCGCGTGAGTTTTTACGTGATCGACGACTTAGGGAATTGTACGAGCAAATCAAGTCATTGCCGCCAGTTGAGCGTGGTCCGTTCGGCAAGCGAATTAACGAGCTGAAGCAGGCGATTGAACAGGCTATTGCTGTGCGGCTGGAAGAGCTGGAGAAAGTTGACTTGAAACCGATTGACGTTACGGCGCCGATGGATGTGAATTCGCCCAAGCCTGAACTTTTGCCGAGCGAACAAGGCACGATTCATCCGCTGAGTGCTGAAATTGAGCGCATTTCTGAGATTTTTAATCGCATGGGTTTTGTCACGGAAGAATCCAGAGAAATTGACGATCAATTCCATATGTTTGAGAGCCTGAATTTTCCAAAAGGTCATCCAGCGCGCGACGATTACGACACGTTTATGACCGAAGAGACTGATTCTAATGGCGATCGTTTGATTGCGCCGGCGCATACGTCGACTATGCAAAATCGTGTGCTAATGAAATATCGCGATAATTTGGAAAAAGGCGAGGCTATTGCCGCTATCGTTCCTGATCGCGTTTTCCGTAACGAAGATTTGGACGCGCGCCACGAGCATACATTTTATCAAGTCGAAGGCGTGTACGTTTCGCGCCGAGTTAATGTTGGCAATTTGATTGCTACGTTGCAAGAGTTTTTGCAGGAATATTATGGCAAGAAACTTGATGTCCGTGTTAATCCATTTTACTTTCCGTTCACTGAGCCTAGCTTCGAGTTTGCGTTAAGTTGTCCGTTTTGTGAAGGAAAAAATCCTGATTGTAAAGTCTGCTCTGGTGAGGGCTGGATTGAGCTATTGGGCTGCGGAATGATTCATCCAAATGTCCTTCGGGCGGCACAAATTGACCCGAATGAATATACGGGATTTGCTTTTGGTTGCGGTATCGACCGCTTGGTTATGATGAAGCATGGAATCGAAGATGTCCGTCATTTTGAAAGTGGCAAGTTGGACTTTTTGGAACAATTTTAAGCAATATGAAACTTCGACAGATTAAGGATTTTTTATGCAAGAATCGCCTTCAGGCACTCTGTATTCTTAATGGTGTCGTTTTGGCTGTGGGTTTGATCGTGGCGATGCTGCTTTCTGATGATACTCGGTGGACGAGCTGGAGCTTGAGCAGATTGGGCGAAACCACCTCGAATCGTTTGTCCGCGTTTTCGTTCAATTCGGGAGTGTTTTTATCTGGTTTGATTATGGCGACAATTGGGTTTTTTATGAATCGTGGCTATCTTAAACTTGGTCAAATTCGCTCTGCTCGAATATCTGGCTGGATACTTTCATTGTTTGCGATTTGCATGATAGGGGTGGCGCTTTGCCCGAACGATACAATGCACGCGGCGCATTTTGTTTTCTCGCGCAGCATCGTGATATTGATGGTGCTTTTGATGTTTATTTTGCCATCGAGTTTGAGTTATTTAACTCATCGTGAGCGAATCTCATCTTTCAGTTTTCCGATTTTTGCGGCAATTATAGCGGCGCAAGGTTACGCAATGGGCAAGTTTTGGTTTGTGATAGTAGAAGTTTTATTGGGGATTTTTGCGACGATATGGCTGGCTCTGGTTTGCCGTCGAATGGAACTTAAATTGTCCGACCTGAAAACTTCGTAAAATGCTATAATTACTTCAAAAGGAGTAATTATGAATCACACAATTTTTGACAACATCGTATAGCGGTAAGTTGGACTTTTTGGAACAGTTTTAAGGAGCTATTACACATGATAATAGTAGTAGCTCAAAAACTTGTAATAAAATAGGTAGTTCTGTGTGCCGATAGAGAATTTGTTGCAGCGAGAGAGATCGCTAAAAAAGATAGGAGGAGGTGAAATGGATACACAACAATTTGACGCACTCATCATTGGTTTTGGCAAAGCTGGCAAAACATTGGCGGTAGCGCTGGCAAATGCGGAAAAAAAGGTAGCGCTAGTGGAGCGGTCGCCAAAGATGTATGGCGGCACCTGTATTAATATTGCTTGTATTCCTACTAAGGTGCTAGTCAATGCAGCCGAACATCATCAAAGTTTTGATGAGGCGATGGCACATAAGACAACAGTGGTAGCGCGGTTGAATGAGAAGAACTATCATATGCTTGCGGATCGTGAAACAGTGAGCGTCATTGAGGGTGAGGCATCGTTCGTAGATGATCGTACTGTGAAGGTTGTGGCGGGTAGCGACGAGCTAGTAGTTAGTGCACCACAGATTTTTATTAACACCGGTGCGGAATCAATCATCCCAGATATTCCAGGTGTTGATAAGCCGTTTGTGTATACCAGTACTGAATTGCTGGATAGAATGACGCAGCCAAAACAGCTAGCTATCATTGGTGGCGGTTATATTGGGTTAGAGTTTGCCTCAACTTATGCCAAACTTGGTACAAAAGTAACAGTATTTGAGAGGGGCGATGCTCTGCTTGCACGTGAAGATCCAGCAATTGCTCGGGCTGCTACTGAAGCATTGCAGGCACAGGGTATTGAGATTGTGTTTAGTGTGGATGTGACAGCGATTGAGGGTGAGTCTACTGCAACGATTCGCACAGTAAATCATGATGATTACGCTGGTTATGATGCGGTTTTGATGGCTACGGGCCGTCGCCCGGCAACGATGAGCTTGAATTTACCAGCTGCTGGTGTAGCGACGGATGAGCGCGGGGCAATTGTGGTTGATGAAACACTTCGCACTAGTCGGTCGCATATTTGGGCAATGGGCGATGTAACGGGTGGGCCACAATTTACCTATGCATCGCTGGATGATTTTCGGATTGTGAGAAGCCAGTTGCTGGGCGATGGTCTGTACACTCGCGCCAAACAAAAAACTTTGCCGTACGCGGTCTTTATGCAAACGCCGCTAGGTCGGGTGGGTATGACAGAGGCTGAGGCGCGTGCGACGGGGTGCGAAATTATCGTAAAAGAGCTGCCTGCTATGGCGATTCCACGCCTGCATGTTGATAATGCTACAACAGGATTGCTGCGTGCGGTGATTGATGCAAACACTGAACAAATTTTGGGTGCTAGTTTATTGTGTCGTAACTCACCAGAAGTCATTAATATTATCAAAACTGTAATGGATAATGGCCTGCCATATACTGTGCTGCGTGACCAAATATTCACTCATCCAACGGTGAGTGAGGCATTAAACGATTTATTTGCATAAAGGAGTAATTATGAATCACACAATTTTTGACGATATCGTATCTGGAAAAATGAAATCTTGGAAGGTTTGGGAGGATGAGAAGTTTTTGGCATTTTTAACGCCGTTTCCGAACACGCCAGGTTTTACTGTGGTGATTCCGAAGCAGAATCCGGGTGATTACGTATTTTCTTTGGACGATAATTTATATTCCGAAATGATGCTGGCAGTGAAAAAGATTGCTGGTATTTTGGAAAAAGCATTTGACACCCCGCGAGTGGCGCTGATTTTTGAGGGCACGGGCGTAGCACACGTGCACGCCAAATTGATGCCGCTTCATGGCGATTTAGCAAAGGGAATTGGTTCACCAGTATCGCACAAGCAAGCGTTTTATGAGGAATATTCTGGCTGGTTAACCACGGCTGACGGTCCAAGGATGGACGACGCTCAATTGGATGAAATTCAAGCGCGAATTTTAGCCGTGCAGGGTAAATAGAATAGCTAGTTCGCCTCTAATTTTACGTTTTTTCCTTCGTACATATCCAAATAGAACGGATATAATTTGTCGGCGTGCTTTTTAACCTCGTCTTGGTTTAAGGCTACAATGTCGTGACCGATACCAAATGAGGTCGGAATTGAATAATATTGGAATTTGGCGTCAGAAGCTGCAGCCATTTGCTTAGGTATGTTGACTGCGAGATTTTTATCAATTGCGGTGTCGTTTTCGCTTGTTACAACCCCGACGTATTTTAGCCCTGGAGCTTTTAGATCGGATTTATAGTTCTTGGCGATTATTATATATTTTCCAAGAGCGCGATATGACAAATTGCTACCCGTGAACGAATCTGGAAGAATATTACGTCCGTAAAGATTTCGTAAAAGCGGAATTTTCCAGGAAGGAGTTTCCGATTCTGAAGGCTGATAAAAAGGTGATAGAAGCAGCGCTCGTGATATGGTTTGGCTGTTGTACTGCGTAATCCAAGTTGCCATATTTGCGCCGCCAGAAAGCCCGACAATTCCCGTTTCATCGCCCAAACCACTAATTATGCTGGTGCTGGAATTCATAAATTGTGCCATTGCTGGAATGGTGATTTCTCCGTGTCGTTTGTTATCCGTCAGGCCGTGGCTGGGAACTCGGGGAATATAGACGTTATAGCCGGCATTGAAAAAGGTGTCGCCCAAGTCTGCGAATTGCTGTGGGCATGCGCTTACGCCGTGAATCATCATGACGGCTTTGGCGGTTTTTTTGCCGTGGGTTTTAATAATCGATCGGCATTCTGGTCTAACGTCGGTATTTGAAGTGTCTTCGCTAACAGTACGATTTGCAGCGGCGATGGCGTCGTTGTAGCTCAATTTTTCAGAGCTTGAAGATTGCAATTGCTTGGATGCTGCTGGCCAAAAGAAAGCTGCGGCGCCCAATAAAGTAGTTATGACGACAATTGAGCAGACTACCCAAATAGTAATTTTTATGATGCGATTTTTCCGTGAAGTATTCATGGGTATATTATATTGGTTGTGAGTGGAGTTGTGAAGTTTTGTGGCGTCAGCGTTCTTAATAGCCCATACAAATGTCTCGATAAGGTCGCGTCACAATTCCCATTGAATCCAGACCGAGTTTGGTTTCAATTTCACTAATCATCATCAGCGCACTGGTTTCATCATCCGATAAAACCTCAACTTCCACGAAAGTCTCAGCGTCTTTGATTTTGTCGATGGCTACCGTTGCCTGCGGAAAATCAGAGGACTGAAACGAGCGACGGTATTTGTTGACCTCGACCAGTTGCACCATACCGAGGTTTGCCAGTAGCTGCTTGGCGGTTGCTGTATCTTCGGGTTGAATTGGCAGATTCGTCTCGGGCTTAATGATTACATTATTCTCCGTATGTGTTGCAGTGGTCGTTGCTGGCTTATAAGTTACCTCAGCAAAACTATCACGCTGGCGAATCCGCAGGCATTCAACCGTTTGCATAAAGTCGACATCAGGACGAGAATAATATGTATCAATTTCGCGAAGATTACTCTTTAATTCAAAACCGATGTTTTGCAGTCGCCCGATTAGCTCTTCAATATTGCCCGTTAGCTGGCGCTTGCGTTCGATTTCTAGTAATTCTTTAGTCATTTGATAGCCTTTCTTATGAAAGTGTAGATATTTGAATATTTATTTATATGATGGTTTAATTATAGCAAGAAAGGCAAATAATTTTATGACCATACACCAATTAAAATTGGCGGCCGAGCCGTTTAATGCTATTATTTCTGGCAATAAGACTATCGAGTCGCGATTATATGACGCCAAACGACAGAAAATCCAGATCGGGTATCGGATTATTTTTACAAATAGAGATAATTCTGAGCAAACTGTTACCACTGAGGTTGTTGGTTTGCTGAGATACGCGACATTTCGTGACTTATTTTCTCATAATAATCCGCGAAAGTTCGGCGGTGATAATGTCGAATGGTTAGAAAATCAAATTTCTGAATTTTATTCTATTGAAGACCAAAAGATTTATGGAGTGATTGGTATTGAGTTTAGAGTTTGTCAATAAGCTTGCGTATTGGCGGCGTAAATATTTCTTCTTCAGAATCCTTTCTCTACTAGAAAATCAGCTAGAGCTAATAATCCAGGATTATCGTCGCCTTTACTTGTTTTAGGATTGCGTTCATATTTGCGACGTTTATAGTTTTCGCTAGGTCATTTCTGGATAGTGGCGTGGCGGTTTGTTGATAAAAATATATGGGCACTGAAATATAAAATGGGTCAGACGTGAAAGCTTCGGCAAGGTTTCTTAGGTCGGTTGCGTGCAAGGATATGTTAAAGCTTTGTAAATATGTCTGTATAGTTTCACTTGAGCTCAGTCGAGCAAGGTCTGTATTTTTTACGGTGTATGTTTGGCTGGTGTAATTTCCGTCATAGTACGCTATAAACTTTCCGGGGCTGGATGGGTAGGATGAGATTTTATCGAAACAAATGTCGCGCACTAGATCTAAAAGTATTGGGTATGTGCAGAAAAATGCGGCAGTCAATTCATCGCTGGCGTCGGCGATTTCTACAGCAATCTTAACGTCTGTAAAATCCTTCGGACTATGGCTGATTTTAAGAGGAGAAATCTTAGATTTTGAGCGTGAATTGCTGGGAGTGGTTTTTTGACTATCGATAAAATATTTTTGACAAAGAGCGAGCTGTTCTTGTAGTAGTGTCATGTCTGCTATATCAATGTTGGATTGCATCTCGGCTTCTATGTGTGCGATGGACTGTCGAATAAGAGACTCTTCAAAAGGTGTAGTATCGTTGATGATTTCTTCAAATAATGTATTAGACTCGCTTGTGAATAGTGCGGACGTAAAAAATACGCTTGATTCACTAGTCGTGCCATCCAATTTTCCAACGAAAGCCCGGTTACCGCCAATTTTTTCCGATTCCTTTAAGAATTGCCTAATAATCAGATGCTCAAATAAGTGACATGTGTCGTGGTTTGCTGGTAAAGAATATGCTGAATGCAAGTTGTGAATCATGAGTTTATTATATCAGTATGGAAGTTAGTCTAAAGCTTATAAGCTTGGTGGTGTGTTTGTGTGAAGAAAAGCTTTATTCATCATAGTCAAACAAGCTTCCAGCTCCCGCCGCTTTATATAAAGCATCTACCGCTAAGAACATATCGTTCTGAAGTGTTGGCTGGTTATCGATATTCTTATCATAAAAATCCCGCAATGACTTCGGATAGTGTTCGTCGGGCATATCGTACAGGAATGTATTCTGTAGCAGTTTCTTCTGTTCGGGTGAAATATTATTAAAAAACTCTGGATGAAAATCGTAAAACCATTCTAGGCGAGTTTGTAGTTCTAGATATCTATCATAGTTCATAGCTATATTATAATTCAGGGAATGACCCTTCTCCAAGTCTGAAGAGAGGAGTGTCCTTGGGGATTATCTCCCGCTTGTTCAAGGACGGCTGTATTTTACTCTAGAGTAATTTTGCCTTTGTTATTTGTAGTTTTCTAAGGTCGATTACTTGCTGGTAAGATGATATAATTATATTAGTATGAAAGTTAGCTTAAATCTTATAAAACAATTGATTAATTTTGAGTTGCCGCCAGTTGATGAATTGGTGTCGCGGGTAAATCAGCAGCTTGGTGGTGTTGAGGAAGTGATTGACCTGAAGGCCAAATATGGTGGCGCGCGCATTGTGCGGGTTGTTGAGTGTGAAAAGCATCCGAATGCGGATCGTTTGAGTGTGACTAAAATTGACGATGGTGGCGTAGCGGATGTTCCAAGGGATGACAATGGTTATGTGCAAGTGGTTTGCGGTGCGCCGAATGTTCATGCTGATATGTGGGCAATTTGGTTGCCACCAAAAAGTACCGTCCCAGCGAGTTTTGATGACGCAGAGCCGTTCGTACTGGATGCGCGACCGCTGCGTGGAATCTTAAGTCAGGGTATGTTGGCGGCGGCTGATGAGCTGGCGATTGGTACGGATCACGAGGGAATTATCGAGATTAATGAACATGATATTCCGGCAGGCGTTACACTTCAGGCTGGCGCAAGTTTTGCTGAAGTTTTTGGGCTGGATGATTACGTGCTGGAAATTGAGAATAAGATGTTTACGCACAGGCCGGATTGTTTTGGGCAACTTGGTGTGGCGCGCGAGATTGCTGGCATTTTTCATCAGCAGTTTAATAGTCCTGACTGGTATAATGCTATTCAAGAATTTGCAGATAGCGATGGCTTAGAGCTTGAAGTGTTTAATGAAGCTAATGAGCTTGCGCCCGCATTCTCTGTGATTGCTATAAAAAATGTAGATATTCATCCAAGTCCGTTGTGGCTGCAATGTCAATTGGTGGCGATGGGCGGAAAGTCAATTAACAATATTGTTGACGCGACAAACTACGTGATGTTTATGACGGCACAGCCGACTCACGCTTATGATTACGACAAGTTGCGCGGGCATAAACTTGGCGTACGAATGGCGCGCGATGGCGAGAAAGTCGGTTTGCTTAATGGCAAGGAATATGAATTGACGGCTGACGATATTGTGATTGCTGACGGCGAAGGTGTGATTGGGCTAGCTGGAATTATGGGCGGAGTTGATACTGAAGTTTCGGCTGAAACGAAGAATATTGTCCTTGAATGTGCCAATTTTGATATGTACGCACTGCGACGTACGGCTATGCGCCACGGAATTTTTACAGATGCGCTGACCCGTTTCAATAAGGGACAGTCGCCAGCACAAATTGACCCTGTCTTAAAATGGTTAATTGGTATGGTTGGTGGTGAGCAAGCTAGTCCTATTCTATTTAAGAATCATTCTTCATTGCGACAAGTGTTGGTCGATGGTAAGCACTGGCACGGTGGATTGTTGATTCCTAAAAGGTTTGTCGAAGAACGCCTGGGTGTTGACTTTACTGAGAATGAGATTGAGGCGCTACTAAAGAATGTTGAATTTATCGTTGACGATGGTAATAAATATGGCGAAGCTGGCGTGATGGTTTACAGTCCATTTTGGCGAACAGATATTGAGCTTCCTGAGGATATTGTTGAGGAAGTTGGGCGATTATACGGCTTTGATAGATTGCCGCGCCATTTGCCAGAGCGAAGCATTAAGCCTGCGCCGAAGAATGAGCGTCGTGAATTGAAACAGAGAATTCGTCAAAGTTTGTCGCGAGCTGGAGCGAACGAAGTTTTGACATATAGTTTCGTTCATGAGCGAGTTTTGAAAAATTCCGAGCAAGATCCGAGCCGTGCGTATCGCTTGAGTAATGCGCTTAGTCCAGACTTGCAATATTACCGAATTAGCATTTTGCCGAGTTTGCTGGATAAAGTTCACGCCAATATAAAATCTGAACATGACGAATTTATGCTGTTTGAAATTGGCAAAATTCACGATAAGAAATTAGGATTTAACGATGATAATTTGCCGATTGAAAAGACTTTCATTGACGGAGTTTATGCGAATAAAAAACCTCAAACTGGCGCGCCGTTTTACAAGGTGAGAAAAATTGCCGAAAGGCTGATGAAAGATTTGAGCGTTGAGGTTGATTTTGTGAAGATTGCGGAATCTGACAGCGACGTCCCAGCGCCATTTGATGCGAAACGTAGCGCTTGGATTATGGCGAAGAACGGTGATAATTTGGGAATTGTTGGCGAGCTGGTTTCATCTGCCCGACGTAATTTCAAATTGCCAGATTACACCGCGGCGTTTTCTATTGGTATTGAAAAATTGCAGGAAAATCTGAGTAAAAATCAGGGCTATAATTACCAGCCGTTAAGTCGTTTTCCGTCGACTGCCAGGGATATTTCATTGAAAATGGATTCGAATGTTGATTATGCGAAGGTTTATGCTTGTGCTGAAGAAGTCGCGAAAAAACACGGTGAGTTACAAATTAGCATAACGCCGATTGCGATATATCAGCCAAAAAATGACGATTCGACAAAAACTGTAACTTTGAATGTAAAGTTTATGAGCGCCGAGCGGACGCTGGAAGATAAAGACATTGCGCCGATTATTGAGGAAATTGCCGCGATGGCTGCGGAAGAATTTGACGCCGCTCAGGTTTAACGTGATTTGTTGCGCTTGATAAAAATTGCTATAATTGAAAGGTAAATAAAGGAGGAATATGGCAACTACAAAAGGCCAGAGAATAGGTATTTGGGTTATTGCCGGCATGATGTTTTTGGGGACCGTTGGCGGATTTGTCGCTATGATGGTGGCGCCTGGAAATGAAGCCAAAGATCAAGCCGCGTTTAAGAAAGCTCAGGATGAATACACCAAGGCTACTGACGAACGGAAAAAGAAAGTAGAAGCTCAGGCTAATGAATTGAGTCAAAAATATTACGGTAAGTTTTCTGAGTTTAGCTCGCGAGTTGGCGCGTTTGAAGCCGGTGATGTGAAAGAGCTTGTCAAGGAAGATTTGGTCGAGGGCGAAGGCGCTGAAGTTAAGGACGACACCAAATTGGCTGTTTATTACATTGGCTGGAACGCTAAGGGTGAGATTTTCGATCAATCAATCGCTGACGGCAAACTGAAAGCTCCGCTCAATATGGACGGTCCAGCGAATACTGCGGTCATTCAGGGCTGGAAAGAGGGTTTGATTGGTATGAAAATTGGCGGTGTGCGCGAACTAACAATTCCAGCCAACAAGGCTTATGGCGACAAAGCTCAGGGCGATAAAATTCCTGCAAATTCTCCGCTTAAGTTTGTGGTGATGGCTATTGAAAAGCCAGCCGATATTCCAGAGCCAGAAATGCCAGAAGTGATGAAGCAATATTATCGATCGCGAGGTTTTAATGTCTAAAGATGTTGTTATTGTTGGCGCTGGTCCAAGCGCGTTAACGGCGGCAATTTACTTGTCGCGCGAAGATGTCTACACGACGCTATATGAGCGTGGCGTGGTCGGCGGAATGGCGGCGATTACTGATCAAATTGACAATTATCCTGGATTTGCTGAGGGCGTTACCGGAATGAAATTGGCGTCTGAATTGCAACAACAAGCGGAGCGATTTGGTGCGAAGATTGAGTATGGCGACGTGACGGAATTGAAGCAAGTTGATGGCGAGTTGGAGCTGACAATTGACGGTCAATCTGTCCGCGCGAAGTCAGTTTTACTAGCGACTGGCTCGAACCACCGCAAATTAGGCGTTCCGGGCGAAGACGAATTATATGGTCGAGGCGTGCATTACTGTGCGACTTGCGACGGCGCGTTTTATCGTGATAAAAATCTAATCGTTGTCGGCGGTGGAAATTCTGCCGTGCAGGAAGCGATATTTTTGACGCGATACGCTAGCCATATTGATCTGCTAGTTCGCAGTAAATTGCGCGCCAGTGATATTTTGCAAAAAGATTTGCAGAAATATGTCGATGATGGAAAAATTACCGTTCACATCGGTGCAACGACTGATGAAATTATTGTCAAGGACGATAAGTTTTACGGCGTTAAATCGACCCAAAACGGCGAACAGAAAGAGTTTACTGCTGATGGATTGTTTGTATTTATCGGGCTAATTCCAAACACACAATTCCTAGCAAACTCGGATGTCGAGTTGGATTTGGGCGGACACATTATTACTGACGAATACCTGCACACTAATATTCCTGGCGTTTTTGCTTCTGGTGATGTGCGCTCGGGGGCAACTATGCAAATCGCTTCGGCGGTTGGTGAAGGTGCGGTGGCAGCGCTGCAGATTCGTGAATATTTACAAGAAAAAGCCAGAGAGGAGTAAAAAATGGCAGATTTTAATCAAATTTTAACACCTGGTGATGTCGAAAACGGCATCGTAAATGTGGTTGTTGAGATTCCACAGGGATCAAGTCATAAAATTGAGTGGAATCGTGAGCTTGCAGTGATGCAGTTGGACCGTGTTGAGCCAGCTATTTTTGCAAAGCCAACAAACTACGGTTTCATTCCACAAACTTTGGATGAAGATGGCGACGAATTGGACGCGCTAATTATCACTGACGAACCGTTGACGACCGGTATTTTTATGGAAGCAAAAGTTATCGGCGTGTTGGAATTTGTTGACGATAATGAAGTTGACGACAAGGTTATCGTTGTGCCAGCCGACGACCGAAACACTGGCAACGCAATCAACTCACTAGAAGACCTACCTCCGCAATTGTTGAAGCAAATCGAGCACCACTTCAATCACTACAAGGATTTGAAGAGGCCTGGTTCGACAGTAGTCAAGGGATTCGGCGACGCAGAAAGAGCGAAGCAAATTATCCGCGAGTCAATTACTCGTTGGAACGAAAAATAAATTGCGTTTGATTATTGATTAAAACCTGGGAGACTGGCGAGCGTTACTTATGTCGAAAGAACGAGGAAACGCCGCCAGTTAATTGTTGTAAGATGCCGTTTGAGCGGGACAATTGTAAGCGCAATTTATCTTTGGCGTGTGGTGTAATTATGACGTCCCGCCAATCTGGTTTTGGGCGAGCGGATTTGCTTGTTAAGACTTCAATTGTGTCGCCGTGCTGTAATTTGTAATTGAATGGCTTCATTACACCATTGATCTTAAAGCCACTTGCGCGCGCCGCGATATCGGAGTGAATTCGGTAGGCATAATCCAAGGGAAATGCTCCGCGAGGCAAATCATAAATGTCGCCCTTTGGTGAGTACACGAAAATCCTATCAGAAAACAGCTTCATTCGGAATTTGTTGGAGTCGAATCGCTTTCCTTCGCTAATTAAAGCAGCGGCTTCCTGAAGTTCGCGAATCCATGACAAATCGGCTGGCATAGTTCCGATTTTTCCTTTTTTATAGGCGTCGGTCAATTTTTGCTCATTGTAATGGAAACTAGCCGCTAATCCACGCTCGGCATATTCGTGCATTTCTTTGGTTCGAATCTGGAACTCGACAATTTGTCCGCTCGGAGTTTGCACGGTCGTGTGCAGACTTTGATATCCATTCGGCTTTGGATTGGCAACGTAATCTTTAATCCTCTCGTACATTGGCTGATACATATCGTGTAAAATCCCCAGAACCAAATATCCAGTTGATAAATCGTCGACAATTATTCTTAGGGCAATCAGATCATAAATCTTATCGATATCGCCAACTTTGTCCAATTTCTTAAACAGGCTATAAACGCTCTTAACACGCCCGTCCATCTGAAAAACCAGCTTTTCCGCTTTCAGTCGCGCTTCAACTTCGCGGCGAACGTGATCCAATTTTCGTTGCGATTTTTTCAGTCGACTGTCCATCAAATTTTTGGTTTCCTGAAAAGCTTTCGGCATCAAATACCTAAAACTCAGCTCTTCCAATTGAACGCGAACTCGCCCCATATTTAAGCGGTCGGCAAGCGGCGCAAAAACCTCAATTGTCTCTCTGGCAATTTTTTTCTGCTTTTCTGGTGTCATAAATTGTAGCGTTCGCATATTGTGCAGGCGGTCGGCTAGCTTGATAATTATCACGCGCACATCTTCGCCCACGGCAATCATCAACTTGGTCAAATTGTCCTTCGTGTGTGGCAAATAACTATCCAGGTTTCTCATTCCAGCGCGAGCTTGTGAAACTTTAGTTACGCCATCCACCAGAAACGCCACATCGCGTCCAAACAAACTTTCCAAATCGTCCAAAGTTGCGTCGGTATCTTCGACGGTGTCGTGTAAAACTCCCGCCACGACCGTATCAATATCCATGCCCCATTCAATTAGAATTCCTGCCACCGCCAATGGGTGATTAATGTATGGTTCGCCACTTTTGCGCTTTTGTCCAGCGTGCTTTTCCGTAGCGTAATCGATTGCGCTCGTTAAAACCAATACTGGCACTTCGTCGTATTTTTGTTCAGCGATTGATAATAACTCTTCGCGCGTCATATTTATATTATACAACTTTGTAGTATAATTAAGAAAAGCTAAAGCGAAAATATCTAACAGGGAGGGCGATATGGCTGTAACGAGAATAGCAATTAACGGCTTCGGGCGAATCGGACGCAATGCGTTTAAGATTGCGAACGAGCGAAGCGACTTGGAAATTGTTGCGATCAATGATTTGACTGACACGAAAACGTTGGCTTATTTGTTGAAGCATGATAGCAATTACGGCGAGTACGGACGTCAAGTTGATTTTACGGAAAACGAGCTGATTATTGAGGGTAAGTCGGTTAAGGTGCTGGCTGAGAAAGATCCAGAAAATCTGCCGTGGCGAGATTTGGGAATTGATGTGGTGATTGAATCGACAGGATTTTTCACCGATAAAGATGGCGCGGGCAAGCACTTAACGGCTGGCGCAAAGCGTGTGGTTATCAGTGGTCCGACGAAGTCTGAGGGGGTCGATACGATTGTTTTGGGAACTAATGATGACAAGGTAAAAAACGCAACGCCAATCGTGTCTAATGCTAGCTGTACGACCAATTCTTTGGGCGCGGTTATGGCGATTTTGGACGCGGAGTTTGGCGTTGAAAAGTCAATGCTAACGACGGTGCATAGTTATACGGCTAGTCAAAAGCTTCAGGATGCGCCATCCAAGGATCTTAGGGAAGGTCGCAATGCCGCCGAAAATATTGTCCCGACTACGACTGGCGCCGCAATTGCTGTAACTAAAACCTTGCCGCAGCTAACTGGAAAATTTGACGGACTTAGTGTGCGCGTACCGACTCCAGTGGTGTCGCTTAGCGACGTGACGGCGCTTCTGCGACGTGATGTGACTGTCGAGCAGGTAAATGACGCGTTCAAAAAAGCCGCCCAGAGTAATTTCTATCAAGGCATTTTGGGTGTTTCTGAGGAACCTTTGGTGAGCCGTGACTTCATTGGCAATTCATATTCGGGGATTGTCGATCTTCCGTTGACGAAGGTAGTTGGTGGTAATCTGATCAAGGTTATGGTCTGGTACGATAATGAATGGGGCTATTCGAACCGGCTGGTTGAACTAGTGGCGGATGTGGCGTATTATCTGAAAAAGAGTGAATAAGGACATCTTCCAAAAAGGAAATAACCCCGCACTATGACAGTGCGGGGACGCCGGGATTTGGCGGTTTTACAGAATATTTATCTTAGCGCGCCTTCTGCTGGCGCGGCGCCTCAATCTTCTCCGAAGCAGGACGAGAATCTCTCGTCCTGCTTCAAGATTTCAAGTGATGGGCTTCTGACGAACGAAGGTTCGTCAGAGATATCACTGCCCGGGACCTCCGCGTATATTGTGTCGGTTTGCCTGTCGATGACAAACCGAATCCTACAACTGCCGGCCGAGGCCATGATTACCCCTGCGGCTTCCCCCGAGTCATTGATGGGGACGGGGTCGGTGAACCCCGCCTTGACAAGGTCCTGAGTCCAGACGTCGCTGACGTCTGCACATCCGGTCAACCCGGTCAACCCGAACACGGCAAGCAGCAGAATAATGAGTGTACTACGAGCAGTAGACACGATTTCTCCTTTCAGAGAAATTTTGAGGTGCGGCCTTTCAGAACCGCGACCTCAACCGGGGTGAACTCCCCGGTTAGTTGCTTTTCACGGTTTGAAAAGCTGATATATATATCATACCAGCCGCGAAATGTCAATACTTTTTGTCAAATAGCTATACCCTACCTCTGATAAAATACCTAACTTTTCCTTGCAAAAATCACCGAAAATGCTTATACTAAAATTATGAAAATCTATCTCGGATCTGACCATCGTGGCTTTATTTTGAAGGAAAAAGTTTTTGCCTATTTGGTTAAGAATGGCTATGACGTTCAAGACGTTGGCGGTGTAGAATTAAATCCTGATGACGATTTTCCGCAATTCGCGCAGGCGGCGGCGTTGAAGGTCATTGGTGATGATAGTAAAGATCCGCGTGCGATATTAATTTGCGGCGGCGGTCAAGGAATGTGTATGGCAGCGAACCGATTCAAAGGAATTCGTGCCAGTGTGATTTGGGATGCTTTCGAGGCAAAAATGACACGCCAAGATAACGATTCGAATGTTTTATGTTTGCCGGCGCGAGTTTTGGAAGATAATGAATCGGCGTGGAAAGGAATTGTGGAAACGTGGCTGAACACTCCTTATGCGAATGCTCCGCGATTTAACAGGCGCAATGCGCAGTTGGATGAATTGTCATGAGTAATTCTGTAATCGCACCAGCAATTTTGGCAGAAAATGCCGAACAATATAAAGAGCAGGTTAATAAAATAACTGGGCTTGTTGAGCGTGTACATATTGACATTTCTGATGGTGAATTTGCTCCAACTTTGACTGTTGGCATTCCAGAATTATGGGCGCCAGAGGGTTGGATGATTGATATTCACGCAATGGTTAATGATGTTACTGAGTATGTTCCGAAGTTGATTGCCTTAAGGCCGCATATGATTATTGTTCACGCAGAGGCTACTGGTGACGTAAAAACCGCGCTCATGCAGATTCGTCAAGCTGGAATTATGGCGGGGCTGGCGCTATTAAAGCCGACAGTGCCACGAACTGTTGAGGAATTGATAAAAATAGCAGATCATGTGATGATTTTTAGCGGTGAACTGGGGCGATTTGGCGGAACTGCTAGTTTGATGCAGCTAGAAAAAATACGACTCATCAAAGCTATTAATCCCAATGTGGAGATCGGATGGGACGGCGGAGTGTCTATAGATAATGCATACAGCCTAGTTCAGGGTGGTGTGAATGTTTTGAATGCTGGCGGTGTTATTCAGAAATCATCAGATCCTCGCGCTATTTTCTCCAGATTACAGCAGGAGATTAATAAAACGAGCGTGCTTTAATGGATATTGACACTACGACTAATCTGAAGAAAATATCACAGAAATTACGTCGATCTGTTATTCGTGAGCTATCTGAGGCTGGTTCGGGGCATTCTGCTGGCTGCTTGGGGTTTGCTGACGTTATGGCGGTTTTGTATTTTCATGCCATGCGACTAGATCCTGAGAATCCTAATTGGGAAGACCGGGATATTTTCGTGATGAGCAATGGTCATTATGCGCCACTTTTGTATGCCACGCTGGCGGAGCGGGGATTTTTTGACAAAAAAGAGTTGGCTAATTTGCGAAAATTTGGCTCCAAACTTCAAGGCCATCCAGAACGCGGCAGTCTGGCGGGAATTGAAACGACTAGCGGTCCTCTGGGATGTGGTCTAAGTCAGGCGGCCGGTATGGCGTATTCACTACAATATTTGGGTGGCAATTCTGAGCGGTTTGTTTACTGTAGTTTGGGCGATGGCGAGCTGGATGAAGGGAATATTTGGGAAGCTGCGATGTTTGCGAAAAAATATAATCTGGCGAATTTGATTGCGATTGTTGATAGAAATAATATTCAAATTGGTGGCGACACAGAGAAGGTAATGCCGCTAGGTGAGTTGGCTGATAAATGGCGAAGTTTTGGCTGGGATGCGCAGGAGATTGACGGACATAATCATTCGTCGATAATTCAGGCGATTGATAAGGCAAAGAATTCTCGGCAGCCGAGTGTGATAATTGCCCATACAGTTCCTGGTCGTGGCGTTGATTTTATGGAATATGATTACCGTTGGCATGGAAAATCTCCAAACGCCGAGGAAGCGAAGCGAGCACTTGCTCAATTGAGAGAAGAAGGTGGCGAATGAGTTTCTTAATGGAGAATTGGCAGAATTCAGAGTTTGCAGCAATTCGCGTTGGCCTTGGCGAAGGCCTGGTTGATATTGCGAAGAAAAATAATTTGGTGGTGGCGCTGAGCGCGGATTTGATGGAGAGCGTTGGCTTTGGCAGGTTTTATGAGGAAATCGGGAAACCGCGGGCAATTGAAGTTGGCGTAGCGGAGCAGAATTTGGTTACTGTGGCGTCTGGGCTGGCGGCTATGGGAAATATTCCGTTTGCAGCTAGTTATGCGGCGTTTAGTCCGGGTCGCAACTGGGAACAGATTCGCACGACTATTTGTCTGAACAATCAGCCAGTTAAGCTGATAGGCTCTCATGCGGGGTTAAATGTTGGTCCGGACGGCGCAACACATCAAATGCTGGAAGATATTGCGCTGATGCGAAGCTTGCCTAATATGGTGGTTTTGGCGCCTGGTGATGCTAATGAAGCCAAGCTGATCGCGGCGGCAATGGCTGGAGATAAACGCCCGAATTACGTAAGATTGCCAAGAGAAAAAACGCCGCTATTCTTAAGTCAATCTACTTTTGAGATTGGAAAAAGTTATACGTTGAGGCGCGGCAAAGGTGTTGCCTTGTTTGGAACTGGCGTGATGACTTATCAATTACTGTTGGCGGCGGAAAAACTGGCGAATGAATATGACATTCGGGCAGAAGTGATTCATTTTCCGACGATTAAGCCGCTGGACGAGGATGCTGTGCTTGATGCGGCTCAAAAATGCCAAGCTGTCATTACGGCGGAAGAGGGGCAGATTGTTGGTGGATTTGGCTCAAGCGTGGCAGAAGTTCTTAGTGAGAATTTGCCGGTGAAGATGAAGCGAATTGGCGTCAATGATACATTTGGCGAGTCGGGTAAAATGTCTGAATTGTGGAAAAAGCACGGTTTGGATGTCGATTCAATTGTTCGTAGTGTTGTCAATTTTCTCCAATGAAAAGCCCGCCAGGAGCTACTGCCAAGATCTAATTAAAGACCTCAAAGCGGTAGTCCTGGCGGGTTGTGTGTGTCACCTACGGTCACACCTGGAGTTGCACCCCTCGTGGTGGTCGTACCCGTCGTGGTGGTCGTGATGTTTCATGCCGATGGCCGCGGCGGGGAGTATGGTGCTCCCCATCGCGAACGCCAGCGCCGCCGGTAGTCCGTAGGCTACGTAGAGATGGGTGACAATCACCCACCACACTGCGGATAGCAGTGCAACAATAATCAAAAACGAGTTCCCCATGAAATAAACTGCTCGTACTACGGGGTTCATGTTCCCTCCTCTACTGAAGCTCAAAGCTAAAGGGCTCTTCCGCCCTAAGACAAAGCCTTGAGCGAAAGCTATTTTATGTTATCACCAAAATAACATAATGTCAACTCTCTTGGCATGGCGGGCGGTAATTGATATAATTACCATAAGTATTTTAGGGGGCAGTATGGGATTATCGATTTCAGATATTCGGAAAAACACGACGCGGGCGCGTCATTTAATGCAGCGAACACGAGCGCAACGCTTTGCGGTTGGGGCGTTTAATATTGACAATCAAGAGACGCTGATTGCGGTGGCGCGGGCGGCGCAAAAACTCCAATCGCCAGTGTTGGTTGAGGTTTCTGACGCCGAAGTGAAGGCTATGGGTCTAGAGAACGTTCGCGATTCGGTGGACAATTATAAGGCTGAGTACGGAATTGAAATGTATTTGAATCTGGACCATGGTCCGACGGTTGAGGGCTGTAAGCGAGCGATTGACGCAGGGTACGAATTTATCCATATTGATATTTCTCAGGCAAATCACGACGCTTCGGACGAGGAAATTATTGCGAAAACTCGTGAAGTTGTTGAATATGCCAAGTTTACTGGTGCGCTAGTGGAATCTGAGCCGCATTATTTTGGCGGAAGTTCAAATGTCCATACGGAAGATATAAATTACGAAGAAATAAAAAAGACTTTTTCTACGCCAGAGGGTGCGCGTGCGTTTGTCGAGGCGACTGGAATTGACACTTTTGCGGCGGCGATTGGCAATTTGCACGGCAAATATCCAGTTCCGAAAGTGTTGGATTTGGATTTGTTGGCTGACATTCGTGAGGCGATTCATTGTCAGATTTCATTGCACGGTGGGTCTGGCACGCCGCTACATTATTTTGAGGATGCTGCGAAAATTGGCGTTTCTAAAATCAATATCAATTCTGATATGCGTTACGCTTTCCGAACGACTTTGGAGAAAACCTTGCGAGAAAATCCAAATGAGTATGCTATCGTTAAGTTAATGCCGCCAGTTTATGCCGCCGTACAGGAAGTGGTGGAGTCAAAGATTAAGGCGTTTAATTCCGTCAGAAAGGCGGTGGTTTAATGGCGAAAATCATCACCGTTGGTGCGGCGATTCAAGACGTATTTTTAAGCCAATCGGACGCACTGACGCCAGTTTGCGAAAGTCCAGAACACTGTTTTGCGCGACTGGATTTGGGTGCGAAAGCCGACGTAAATCAGATTCATTTTTCGACTGGCGGCGGAGCTACGAACGCCGCAGTAACGTTTTCCAGACAAGGTCATTATGCTAGTTTTATGGGTGCAATCGGCCATGATCCGGCGGGGCAAGCAGTAATTGCGGATTTGGATAAGGAAAATATCGACACGCATTTGGTGAGGTATTCGCCAAAATATAGCACGGGATATTCAGTTTTACTACTAGCTTCAAATGGCGAGCGGACAATTTTAACATACCGCGGCGCTTCAACACATTATCATGAGGCGGATTTTGATTTGTCTGAAGAGGACGCGGATTGGCTATACGTTTCGACTTTGGCGGGAAATATGCCGATGCTTCACAAATTATTCCAGCAAGCTAAGCGTCGCGATATGAAAATCTGCTTTAATCCTGGGAAGAAAGAATTGGCGCAAAAGGATAAATTGCTGGGATTATTGTCTGATGTCGACGTTTTGACGCTTAATAAAGAAGAAATGCAGCAATTGGTGTCTGGCGAGGATTTAGAAGCCTTGGTTAGAAGAGGTTTGAGATTAGTTCCGGTCGTTTTGGTGACAGACGGCGTAAACGGCTCAATCGCAAGCGATGGAAAAACTATCGTGCGAGCGCTAATGTACGACGACAGGCCGTCAATTGACAGAACTGGCGCTGGAGATGCGTTTGCGTCGGGATTTTTGAGTGAATGGGCGCGAAGTGGTAATTTGAAAAACTCTGTGATTATGGGCAGTGCGAACGCTAGTTCAGTGGTTATGAAAATTGGGGCAAAGGCTGGAATTTTATATGCTGGCACGGTGCTTCATGCTATGCCAATTCAAGAAAGGGAAATATAATGGCGCAAAATTTGGGAAAATTGTTGGGCGGTGACGTGAAAAAGCGTCGAGCATTAACCGAGCTCAGGCAGATGACTAGGGATGATAGCGATGTGCGATTGATTGCGGAAATATTGGCCAGAGCGCACTCGATTATTCGCTCTCTAGGTCTGGATCCGTCAAACGCTACGGCAGAAGAAATCTATCAATCGCTAATGGCTATTGCGCCGAAAGTGGACAAATGGGCGCCGTTCAAGGCTTCCGAGTGGGTGCTTTTGGACGTTGATGGGCAAGTGATTTCGTTTAATCCGATTGACATTATAAATAACTATCACTGCCAGTTGCCTCTTGGAAAGCAGCAAACAACGTATGGTAAGCGAGGTCTGGGGTTTGAGATTACGCGCCGATATAAAAACCACCCACGCACGTATAATCCAGCCGTAGAGCGAGTAGTTTGCCAGGGTGGAATTTGTTGGATTGAGCCGAAACCTAAGAAATAATTATCGGTCGCAACAAGTTCGCTGATTTTTGATCAAATTAACTACCTCTGGAATATCTTCGGTAATTGTGTAGGTTTTTTCATCGCCGTCAGAAATTAGCTTATTTGGAAGCATATTTTCGCAAACAAAATCATCCCATTTGCCCCAGAATTTTTTATCAAACAGAACAATTGGCACTGGCGACATTTTCTTAGTTTGTGTCAATGTGATAATCTCACAAATTTCATCCATCGTACCGAATCCACCGGGGAAACAAACGTACGCGTCAGCCAGAAGCGTCATAACGATTTTTCGTGGCGCGAAGTGAGTGAATGCGAACGAATCTGTCGTGTAGTTGTTTAATGATTGTTCGTGTGGCAAGCGAATGTTGAATCCGACTGATTCTCCGCCAGCTTCCATAGCGCCGCGGTTTGCTGCTTCCATAATTCCGCCGCCGCCGCCAGTGATAATTGTGTAGCCTTCTTTGGCTAGCTGAAACGCTAAATCTTTGGCTTTTTGGTAATATTCGTTATCTTCAGTTATCCTGGCTGATCCAAAAAAAGTTACAGTTTTATGATATTTTTGGAGAATTTCATAGCCGGCATGAATTTCGTCATCGACTTTTCCTAATCTGAACATCGCAGCCTGAAGTTGCAATTCGCGCGGAATACAAACATTTTTCGGTGTCATCATTATCCTTTTTATTTTATGATTTTAACTTTATTACTATATCATAAAATGCCTATGGTTACAATACGTTGACGGCAAATAATTCATCATATACAATCAAAACACAATCTAAATGGAGGTTTTCTAATGGAAAATAAATCAACAACAAACAAGTGGCTGATCGTTGTGGTGGTTATTATGGGTATAATTATCGTAGCTATGGCGACATGGATAATTGCTGGTGCTATGCATAAAAATAGTGACTCTAATTCTTCGGTAAAAACCAGTCAGGCAAAGAAAGACTCATCTGATTCACTGGAAAAAACTCGCGGTGAAGGCGAGGAGCCGTCAAATGAGGCAAAGAAAGAGTATAAAGATTTCCGAACCAAAGGCGACGGCACGGGCATTCGTTTAACTTCAGCAAGTGATGTTGATAAATTGGATATTGATAGCTCTTTGAAAAAGTTCTTGAAGTCTAAGGTCGGTCAGCCAATTCCAGAGCGTGAAGGTTCTGTGTATGAGCCAATCATTGACCGTGCATACGGAAAATATGCGGCAGTATATGGCTTGACAAACGCTTATACTATTATCGGACCAAAGAACGGCACTGGTGAAATTGCAATTGTTGCAGGCACACAGCAAGGTGGCATGCCGTGCTCAGACTTGAAGTCGGCGTCGGTTCCGAGCCGCTTGGTTGACGGTAAATGTGAAGTTTCTGGCTCGTCTCAAACTTATAGCCAAGACTAGTTTTCATAAATATAGTAAAATAGAGAGGTGAATAAATTTCGCCTCTCTTCTTCATATCAGCCCACGGGCGATCAGCCGCGAGCAATTGCTCAGTTGGTCGAGGGTTTGGAAAAAGGTCAGCGCGAGCAAACTTTGCTGGGTGTGACTGGTTCAGGGAAGACGTTTACGATGGCGAATATTATTGCTAAGCGCAATGTGCCGACGCTGGTTTTGGCTCACAATAAGACTTTGGCGGCGCAACTTTTTTCTGAGTTTAAGGAATTTTTTCCAGACAATGAAGTCCACTATTTTGTTAGCTATTTTGATTACTACCAGCCAGAAGCGTACATCGCTTCAAGCGACACTTACATCGAGAAAGATTCGAAAATCAATGACGAAATTGATCGGCTTAGGCACGCTGCGACTTCTGCGCTGCTTACGCGCCGCGACGTAATTATCGTGGCGAGCGTGAGTTGTATTTACGGCATTGGTTCGCCAGAAACTTACGCTGACATGGCTATTAAATTGACCGTTGGTGAACGCCGAATTCAGGACAAGTTTATTCGCCTACTAACCGACATTCAGTATAAACGCAATGACGTCGATTTTGCGCGCGGAACTTTTCGGGTGCGCGGCGATGTTGTGGATATTTTTCCAGCAGGCCAAGACACTGCGGTTCGCGTGGAATTCTTTGGCGATGAAATTGAGCGACTAACGAAGATCGACCCTTTGACCGGCGAGATTTTGGATCGGCCAGATCAATTGACAATTTTCCCGTCCAGCCACTATTCGACGCCACGTGAGCGAATTGAAAAAGCGATTGTCGGAATTGAGAATGAGTTTAATCAACGACTGAAATGGTTTGAGGATAACGGTAAGTTTTTAGAGGCACAAAGGCTAAGTCAGCGCACCAAATATGATTTGGAGATGTTGAAGGAAACTGGTTTTGTGAAAGGAATTGAGAATTATTCGCGCTATTTGACCGACCGAGAACCTGGCGAGCAGCCTGCGACTTTGATTGATTATTTTCCGGACGATTGGTTGCTTTTGGTTGACGAATCGCACATGACATTGCCGCAAGTTCGGGGAATGTACAACGGTGATCGCGCCCGTAAGGAAGTTTTGGTTGAGCATGGTTTCCGTCTTCCGAGCGCACTAGACAATCGCCCGCTTCGATTTGACGAGTTCAATCAGCATATTCATCAGGCAATTTACGTTTCCGCCACGCCGGGAGATTATGAGCTTTCTCATTCGCCAAAGCCAGCTGAGCAGCTGATTAGGCCGACTGGGTTGCTTGATCCGCCGATTGAAGTTCGACCAACCGATGGGCAAGTCGATGATTTGATGGAGGAAATTCGCCAGACGATTGCAAAAGGTCATCGCGTGTTGGTGACGACGTTAACCAAGCGAATGGCGGAGGATTTGAGCGCTTATTTGACGGAAAACGGCGTGAAGACGGCGTATTTGCATAGCGAAATTGATACGCTGGAGCGTGGCGATATTCTGAAAGATTTGCGACTTGGAACGTATGATGTGCTGGTTGGAATTAATCTATTGCGCGAAGGTCTGGACCTTCCGGAGGTAAGTTTGGTGGCAATTATGGACGCCGACAAGGAAGGTTTCTTGCGTAGTGAGCAGGCGCTAATTCAGACGATTGGGCGAGCGGCGCGGCACGTTGATGGGCGAGTTATTATGTATGGCGACAATGTTACGGACAGTATGCGTCGAGCAATTGACGAAACGAATCGACGTCGAGCGATCCAGCAAAAATATAACGAAGAGCATAATATTACGCCGCAAACTATTCAGAAGAAAATTGACGATGGTTTGCGATCAATTATTCCGCAAAAAGAATCTGATAAAAAGCCAAAGCTTAACCTGAAGAAAATTCCAAAAGACGAATATCCGGCTTTGATTAAAGATCTGACGGCGCAAATGGAATTGCATAGCGCCAATTTGGAGTTTGAAAAAGCGGCAGAACTTCGTGATTTAATTGCAGAAATTCGTCATACGATGTAGAATAAAAATATTATTAGATTAGGAGGGATTATGGCAACAAAAGAACAACCACAGCCAACAAACGTCGCGCAACCAGAAATGCCGATGCAACCAAATGCTTACCAAGCATATCCACAATACGCATACGAAGATCCGAATAAGGGCAAGGCGAAGATGCTAACTTTGGAATACGCTTTGGCAATGGGTTCGGCGATTATTTCAATTATGTTGCTGATTGACATCATAACCAAGGTGTTTGGTTTGTGGACGAATTCAACGTCAATGTTATTAAGAAGTGTTGGCGGATTTTTCGCCCCATCAATGGTAACTCAGGGAACGGGAATTATTGCGGCGTCAGTGTTTGCTGTGCTTTTGGCTGTATTGTCGCTAGTCCTATTTTCACGCGTATCAAAAGCTGTTCCGGAGCGTGAAGGCTACACAAAGCGAACAGCTTACAAATTGGTAACTTACGGCGGTTTGGCTGTTTTGATCATTCCAGCTGTCGACTTGGTTGCTCGATTGGTAAGTATTTTGATCAACTCATTACTATTTATCGGCGTTGGTGACGGCGGCGAATTCTATAAGAGTTTGTACTTGGGTGAATTCTTGCCATACGCGTTAGCTCTTGCAATTGTTGCTACTGGTGCTTACTTCATTTGTCAAATTGTCAAGGGACGTAACATGTCAAAGGCTTTGTCTTTGATGTTGATTGTGGCTTCTTCTGTCGTACTATTGACTGGCGCTATCACAATCGCCGTTAAGGCACACGACACGGGTAGTTCAGTAAAGACTATTCCATCAGACTACAGTCGCTATAAGAACTACCAAGATTACTCAATGTAATAAAACTTGGAAAAATAAAGTCGCTCACTTTGATGGGCGGCTTTTTTTAGTGGTATAATATTGGTATGATAACTATTTCTACCAGCGATATTCAGCACTTGGCGAGTTTGAGTAGTCTGGCATTGACTGATGACGAAACCGATGGACTGCGCCAAGATTTGGAAAATATAATTGGCTATATTGAGCAGTTGGGCGAGCTCGACGTGTCGGGTGTTGAGCCGACTTATCAAGTTACGGGACTGAGCAATGTTTGGCGCGAAGATGAAGTTCAGGCGGGGATTCCCGTTGAGAAATTGCTCGATTTGGCGCCAGAAAAACAGAATAACCAAGTGAAAGTTCCGCAGGTATTGTAATGAGTAGGATTAGTGATTTTATTGGCAAGAGCGCGGTCGAGAACGTAAAAGAAGCATTGCGACGAGCGCGTGAAATTGAGGAGTATAATGCGCTGCTTAGCTTGACGGAAGAGCGTGCGCTGGAGCGAGCAGAAAAAGTTGATGCTGGCGAGATTTCTGGACGATTGGCGGGCGTGCCATTTGTCGTGAAGGACAATTTTTTGGCGTTTGGTGCGCCAACGACTGCCGCTTCAAAAATGTTAGAAAACTTTAACGCTCCACTACAGGCGACGGCTGTTGAGAAATTGGAAGCGGAAGGTGCGATCTGCATCGGTAAGGCGAATTTGGATGCTTTTGCGCACGGCGGTTCGACGGAAAACTCGGCATTTGGTCCAACTAAGAACGCTGCAGATGAAACGCGAGTTGCTGGTGGATCATCTGGTGGATCGGCGGTAGTTACGGCGCTCGACGTGGTTCCGTTTGCGCTTGGTACGGATACTGGCGGTTCGATTCGTCAGCCAGCCAGCTTTAACGGAGTGGTTGGAATTAAGCCGACTTATGGGGCAGTTAGTCGTTATGGCGTAGTGGCGATGGCGTCAAGCACGGACACAATTGGTTGTTTTGCTACAAATGCTGAAGATGTGGACTTGGTGATGGAAATTATGGCTGGTCGCGATGATAAAGATATGACGACTTTGCCTGATTTTTGGAATAATCAACCAGAATTTGCAAAGAAAAAGATAGGTCTGGTCAAGCAGTGTATGACTGATGACGTGGACGCGGAAGTTCGCCAAAAAACGCTTGATTATGCGGAGAAATTGAAGCAGCTTGGTTACGAAATTGAAGAAGTAGATTTGAGTATGATGCAACATTCTCTGGCAATGTATTACATAATTGTGCCGGCGGAATTGTCCTCGAATTTGGCGCGATATGACGGCGTGCGATATGGCTATCGAGCGGCGGAAGTGAAAACTTTGGCGGAACTTTATGGTCGCAGTCGAAATGAAGGTTTCATGACTGAGAATAAGCGACGAATTATGATAGGAAGTTTCGTATTGTCAAGTGGATTCTTCGACGCTTACTACATGCAGGCTCAAAAAGCCAGGACGTTGTTGATTGACGAATTTAAGAAGTTATTTACCGAATATGACGCGCTATTGATGCCGGTTGCGCCGACTCCTGCGTTTAAGATTGGGGAGAATGCTAGCGATCCGATAAAAATGTATTTGGCGGACATCATGACTGTGCCAGCAAGTTTGGCTGGACTTCCTGCGGTTTCGGCGCCAGCTGGAAATAGCGATGAAGGGCTGCCAATTGGCGTACAGCTTATCGGCGATTACAAGTCGGACAAGAACTTGCTGAAGCTGGTTTCGGAAGTGGAGAAGATTTGATGGACGGATTGATAGTCGCGATAGTTGTTGCGGCGTTGATTATCGGCGCCTTGCTGATGATTTTCATTCAATTGACTTCTCGTGGTCGCGGTCAAATTGACAAGGAAATGTATCAGAGGGTTTGGCGGCAAATTTTGCGCAATGTCGAAACCAGAAAATCGGAAAGTATGCAAATGGCGATAATGAAGGCGGACAAATTGCTAGACAAAGCTATGCGCGACTGTGGCGTGGCTGGCGAGACGATGGGCGAGCGTATGAAATCTCGCAAGGGATATTGGAGCGATGAAAATGGGCTTTGGGCGGCACATAAATTGCGTAATCAAATTGCCCACGAAACCAACGTAACGGTAACGGCGCAGAGTTTTCGTCGAGCTATGGCGAGTTTTGAACAGGCATTAAAAGATTTGGGAGCATTATAATGAGTGTATATGACGATTATGAAATGACAATTGGTATCGAATGTCACGTTCAGCTAGCGACGAAAACCAAGCTATTTAGCCCAGCCGATAATGACGCTCGCGATGCTGAGCCGAATAGCAAGACGCATCAGATTGACTTTGGTTTGCCGGGGATGTTGCCAGTTTTGAACAAGCACGCTGTTGAGTTGGCGGTTCGTGCTGGAAAAGCCTTGAATTCGCCGATTGCGCACGTTAGCCGATTTGATCGAAAGCATTATTTTTATCCAGATTTGCCAAAGGGCTATCAGACTTCACAGATGTATAGTCCGATTATTTTGGCTGGATATGTCGGTGCGCCGCTGGAAGATGGTTCTTTGAAACGCGTGCGAATTGACCATGCTCACATGGAGGAAGATGCTGGTAAATTGACGCATCATGACGGCTATTCGTTGGTCGATCTTAACCGCGCTGGCACGCCGCTGATTGAGATTGTTTCTGAGCCAGATATGCATTCGGCCGAGGAGGCTAAAGCTTACGTTTCGGAACTTCATAAATTGATGGTTTACGCGGGTGTGACTTATGGTAATTTGTATCACGGAAATATGCGATTTGACGTTAATATTTCAGTAGCAAAGAAGGGTGCGACAGAGCTTGGAAAGCGCGCAGAAATTAAGAATCTCAATTCCTTCCGCAGTGTCGAGCGAGCCGCTGAGTATGAGTTCAAGCGCCAAGTTGATATTTTGGAGCGTGGCGAAGAAGTTGTTCAGGAAACCAGAGGCTGGAATGATGACAAGCAGATAACTATTTCTCAGAGGTCAAAGGAAGACGCGCAGGATTATCGCTATATGCCAGACCCAGATATTCCGCCAGTTGTGCTGACTGACGAGGTGATTACTGAAATTCAGTCCAAAGTGCCGATGCTTCCGGGTGAATATAGGGAAAAATGGAGCGCGCTGAACTTGGATAAATCTGTTATCAATTCGCTTTTGTCTAACCAGGATTATGCTCAGATTACATTGGAAGTTCAGGAAAAGTCGGGCGAGGTGTCCGCTAAGCGAGTCGCGCATTGGTTTGCGAGCGCATTGACGACTTCTGATGAAAGTGACGCGCAAACGGATAATGAATCTACACGCGTGGCAGTTGACGATTTGATAGAATTGGCTGAAATGACAGAGAAGTCTGAAGTTTCCAGCACGAATGCGAAGGAACTATTCAATGAGCTTTTGGCTGGCGCGAAAAATCCACGTAAGCTTGCTGAGGAGAAGAATTTATTACAGGTTTCTGACGAGTCGGCGATTGCTGCAATTGTTGACGAAGTTCTGAACGATCCAGCTTCGGCGGCGTCAATTGCAGATATCAAGGCTGGAAAAGATAAGGCTATTGGTTATTTGGTTGGGCAAGTCATGAAGAAGTCTAAGGGTCAAGCCAACCCAAGCCTTGCTCAGAAACTGATTCGCGAGAAACTTTAGAATTGCTGAAACTATAGGGAATAGGAGCTGAAATATGAGAAAACCAACTAAAGCTATCATCGCTGCTGCCGGTTTTGGTACGCGATTTTTGCCGCAAACCAAAGCCATGCCAAAGGAAATGTTGCCGCTGATTGATAAGCCGATTATTCAATACGTCGTCGAGGAATTAGTTGAGGCTGGTATTAAAGACATCATCATTATCGGTAGCGCGAATAAGCGAGCAATCGAGGACCATTTTGACGAGCCGAATGAAGAACTTTTGGCTAATTTGCGCGCTGGCGGTCCTAAAAAACAGCCATTCATTGACGCGGTGCAAAATTTGGCTGAGATGGCAAACTTTATTTATATTCGCCAAAAAGGTCCGTACGGCAACGCAACGCCTTTGGCTTGCGCTTCGCATTTGATTCATCATGACGAGCCTGTGATTTACACGTTTGCGGACGACTTTATTGCGGCTAGTCCAAGTCGTTTCAAGCAGATGATTGAGGCGTCAGAAAGCTTAGACGGAGCGGTTCTGTCATGTAAGAAAATCACCGATGATACGGAGTTTGATCGTTATGGAGTCGTCAACGGTCAAGTAGTGAAAGACGGCGTTATAAAAATGACGAATATCGTTGAAAAGCCGGGCAAGGAGAATGCGCCTTCTGATTTAGCTAGCGTTAGTAGCTATTTGCTTCCAGGTGAAATTTTTGGCTATCTAGACAAAGCCAGGAAAGAATTTGACGGCAATGGCGAATTTACAATTCAGCCAATTATGCAGCAAATGATTGACGACGGATTTGATTTCTATGGCGTAGAAATTACGAACGGTACTTATTATGATACTGGCGACAAATTGGAATATCTAAAAACAGTGATTGATTTTGGATTGCGCGATCCTAACTTTGGTGATAAATTGCGCGCCCATCTGACGGATCGTCTAAAATAATGTATAATAAATAGCATGAACGGATTGCTTATTATTCTAGTGGTTTTGATGGTGATTTTTGTCATCATGATGATCGCTATGACAATTTCTATCATCAAATTAACACGTCAAATTCGCCAAACCCAGCAGAACGTGGAGGCGATAAGCCAGCGAATTGCTAGCTTAAACGGAATCGTAAGTACGGTTTCAATTGGCGTGGAACTAGCCAAAAGCTTCGCTTCAAAGAGCGGATTTTTCTCAAAATTTTTCTCAAAGAAGAAGGTAAAAAAGAGTGAAAAAGTCAGCCAAAGAACAGTCAAATAAGTTGGCAAAAAAAGTCATTCGCGATAACGAAAACGATGCTCGTCGGGCGATTTTGGAGGATTTGTTTTTTGATTTTCATAAATCTCGCCACCAAGTTTACTGGGTGAATTTTGTTCGCGGAATTTTCTTTGGCCTTGGAAGTGCTTTGGGCGCGACATTATTGATTGCGATATTGATTTGGATTTTGGGGCAATTTGCCGACATTTTCCCGCCGTTGGCTGATTTTATCAACCACTTAATTGAGACGATGCAACGTCGTCAATAGCGTGCTATAATTGTTATTAATGACTGAGGGGACAAGCGAACAATCATCGTCGGCGGCTTTGAAGCCGTCAGATTTCGTGCATCTTCATAATCACACTTTCCATTCGGTGCTGGACGGATTGACTAAGATTCATGACTTGGTCGATAAGGTTAAGGAGCTCGGAATGGAGGCTGCCGCCGTAACCGATCACGGCACGATGAGCGGCATTCTGGACTATTACAAAACTGCCAAAAAAGCGGGAATTAAGCCGATTATCGGAATTGAAACTTACGTGGCGACTCGTTCTCGATTTGACCGCGATCCGGGCAAGGACAAGCAGCGTTTTCACTTGACCGTGCTGGCGATGAACAACACGGGTTTTCACAACTTGATGAAGTTGTCGACGCGCGCCAATCTGGAGGGAATGTATTATAAGCCGCGAATTGACCATGATTTACTGGAGGAGTTGAACGAGGGATTGATTGTTCTGAGTGGTTGTGCGAGCGGTGAAATTGGCGTGGCGCTGAAAGAAGATGATTATGATCGCGCTCGTGAGATTGCCAAGTGGTATAAGTCGATTTTTGGCGATCGCTATTATTTGGAGCTACAGGACCACGGACACCCGAAATCAAATACGCATTGGGATGTGCAGGCGAAGATTAACGAGGGCTTGATTAAGCTTTCAAAAGAGCTTGGTATTGAAATGGTGGTGACTTGTGATGGTCACTATTTGACGCACGAATATCAAGACGCGCACGAGATTCTGCTTTGTGTTGGGACGGGCTCGTATCTCAGTGATGAAAAGCGGATGAGCTTGAAGGATTTTGAGCTTCACTTGACGGATCCGCGCGATATTATCGATCACTGGGGTGAGAAATTCCCTGAAGTTATTCGCAACACGAAAAAAATAGCTGATCGCTGCGACGTTGAGATTGAGCTTGGGCGAATTCTTATTCCAAAATATCCATTGCCAGACGGCGAGAATGAGCATTCGTATCTGCTTAGATTGACATATCAAGGTTTGTTGCAACGTTACAATGGAGCTTCGAAGGAGGAGGCTGAAAAGTTGGATCCTGACGAGATTATTCCGAAGCTGTCTGACGAAGTTCGTGAGCGCGCTGAAATGGAGCTTGGTGTGATGGGAAATATGGGCTATGAAGGTTATTTCTTGATCGTCCAGGATTTTATCAACTGGGGAAAATCTCAAGGAATTGTTTTTGGTCCAGGGCGTGGTAGCGCGGCTGGCTCGATTGTTGCGTATGCGCTGAATATTACAGATCTTGATCCGCTGAAATATGGACTACTGTTTGAGCGATTCCTGAATCCTGATCGCATTTCTATGCCCGACATCGACGTTGATATTCAGGATACGCGTCGCGACGAGGTGATTGAATATTGTGCGAAAAAATATGGCGAAGATCACGTCAGTAATATTGCAACGTTCGGTAAGATGTTTGGTCGTATGGCGGTGCGTGATGTTGCCAGGGTTTTGGAGGTTCCGTACGCTGAGAGCGACCGCTTGGCGAAGTTAGTTCCGCCACCAAACCAGGGGCGGCATATTCCATTGTCTGTGAGTATTAAAGAAGACGCAGATCTTCGGAATGAATATGAAAATAACCCGACCGCCAAAGAAGTTTTGGACTATGCAATTCAGTTGGAAGGGACGATTCGTAGCCACGGCGTTCATGCTTGTGGTGTAGTGATTGCGCCAGATACGTTGGTCAATTACATTCCACTTGAAATGGCGCAAAAGGGCGTAGTAGCAACTCAGTTCCCGATGGGCGAAGTTGAAGAGCTTGGGCTTCTTAAGATGGACTTTTTGGGGCTTTCGAACCTTACGATTATTAATAACGCCATGAGGATTATCCGAAAGGCTTACAAGAAAGAGATTAATCTTTCGGAGTTGCCGCTTGATGATAAAAAGACCTACGAGCTATTTCAGCGCGGCGACACGACTGGCGTATTCCAGTTGGAATCGGCGGGAATGAAGCGATATTTGCGTGGACTAAAGCCGACTACGTTTGAAGATATTATTGCTATGGTGGCTCTTTATCGTCCGGGCCCGATGCAGTTTATTGACAGCTTTATTAGGCGTAAACACGGCGAAGAAGAAATAACTTATTTGCATTCTGGAATGAAAAACTCGCTGAAAAATACTTACGGAATTTTGGTCTATCAGGAGCAGTTTATGCAGATTTCTAAGGAATGGTGTGGATTTACTGGTGGTCAGGCTGACACGTTGCGAAAGGCTGTTGGTAAGAAGAAAATTGACTTGATGAAAAAGGTCAAGCCTGAATTCGTTGAGGGTGCGGTTAAAGTTGGTGGCGCAACTAAGGAAATTGCGGAAACTTTCTGGACTCAGCTGGAAGAATTCGCCAACTATTGTTTCAATAAGTCGCACGCCGCTTGTTATGGTTTGATTGCTTATTGGACGGCTTATTTGAAGGCACATTATCCCGACGCGTTTATGGCGGCGCTTATGACTAGCGACCATGATGACACCGATCGTCTGGCAATTGAAATTACTGAATGTAAGCACATGGGAATTAGTGTGCTGAGTCCTGACGTAAACGAATCGTTCGTTGAGTTTGCTGTGGTGCCGAATGAGAATAAAATTCGTTTTGGAATGTCGGCAGTGAAGGGAGTTGGCGTTGGTGCGGTCGAGGAAGTCCTGCGAGCGCGCGAAGATGGGCCGTTTACGTCGGTTGAGGATTTTGCTAGGCGCGTTTCAACCAGCAAATTCAACAGAAAAGCCTGGGAGTCGCTTATTAAGTCTGGTGCGTTTGATGATATGGGCGATCGATCTGATTTGCTTTTCAATCTGGATTCCATCACTTCTTTTGCGTCCAAGCTCCAAAAAGAAGCCGCCAGCGGGCAGACCAATTTGTTTGGAATGCTGGGCGGCGATGACGCAGCGAGCGTCCAATCGACTCTTCATCTCCAGAAGGCTCCTGTGAAACACGACGATAAAGAGCGCTTGATGTGGGAGCGAGAATTGTTGGGGCTGTATATCTCGGCGCATCCGCTCGATAGGTATGAAACGTATTTGAGCGAACAAACTCAACCATTGACGCAGTTGGTTCCCGAGTACGATAGTCGGATGATGACGGTCGGGGGAATTATTAGCACCGTTCGCACAATTGTCACAAAAAGCGGTTCGAAAATGGCGTTCGTGGGAATTGAGGACAAATTCGGCGAGGGTGAAATAATTGTCTTCCCAAATCTGTACGAGAAAGTTGGCGCTAAGCTGGTTCAGGACGCGGTGATTCGAGTTTCTGGTAAAAATTCAGCTCGAGATCGTGACGGAAATCTGGGTAATGAAAGTAAGCTAATTGCCGATGACATTATTGTGATTACGGATAACGATATCAATGGCTATGAGTCTACTGGTCGTAAAATGGATGCGCCAAAAATTAGCTCTGCTGTAAAAAAAGAGCGTCGTGAAGCTTATCGTAATCAGAAAAATGGAGCTTCTCCGAAGTCTGCCGTAAAGAATGACGCCGCCAAACCTCAGCCAAAAACTCATTCAGTGCCCGTTAATGTTGCGCCAGAAACTCCCGCTTCAAAGTTATTTGTGTATATTAAAGACCCGAATGACCATTCGCGGTTAGTGAAAATGAAGTCTGTTTGCGGCGAGAATGCTGGCACGACTGACGTGGTTTTGGTACTGGGCGAGAAAGAGAAATCAGCCATGCGTCTGCCGTTTAAGGTGGATGCTAATGATAACCTATTAAGCCAATTAAAAAACACTCTGGGTGAAGAGTGTGTAGTTCTAAAGTGATAGTTAGCCCGCTGACAGAGGCGCCCCAGCCGGAGCTGGTTGCTCTACGGCGGGCTAACTACCTGTCAGCGGGACTTATTGTCCCGCAGTTCATTCCTCACCTCGCTGCGACCCTTCTCATAAAGGGTAGCGTAGGTGAGGGCTACCATGCAGTAGTATAGGCATATCGCTACTGTGTGGTACGCCGGTCGAATCGTCGACTCGGCTACCATATAATAGACGAAGAATCCAGTCAGCCATACGGCTGAGATAGCGGCTATTGCATGCAACTCTCGGCTAGCTCCCGAAGGGGCATTATACCCATACCATGTAACGTACATGGTTGCTAGAATCGTGAGAATGAAGAAAATGTCAAACATTTTCTAAAACCCTTTCACTCTGAGGGACTACTTTCTCCGGGGGATTCCGAAGAAAGCTCATACAAATATAACACATATGCTTAATAAAGTCAATAATCAGGCTTGAGGGATTTATTTATGTGTTGTTGAGATTATTTCATCCTCGGAAAAATCAGTCCGAACAGTGCAATTCCTGTTGCGACCGACACGTTGAATGATTCTTTTTGGCCGAACATTGGGATTTCTACAGTGAAATCGCAGTTGTCCAAAAGTTCCGGCGTGATTCCGTGGACTTCTTCTCCGAGTAGCAATGCAAATTTTTCAGGCGGCTGAAATTCTGATAGCATCACGCTGTCTTTTGATTGCTCCAGTGCGATGATTGGCAAGTTTTCTGTTTGCTGATTCTCTTTAATCCAATCATTGATATCCTCGTAAAACTCAAACGGCACCAAACTTTCCGCGCCCAAAGCAGTTTTATGAATTTGGCTGGTGATTTTTTCGCGAATGTGTGGCAATCGGGGGTCTTCAGATCGAATTTCTCCATCGACAAGCGCACAAGCAGGCGCCTTGCTACATAAACTCAATTCTGGATACGGCGTGTAGCCGCTAAGAATAATCTTCTTCACACCAAATCCCTCGGCCGTGCGGAAAATTGCCCCAACATTATGTGTCGAGCGAATATTGTGGACTAACAGAGTAATTTCTGGATTCATATTACTATTATATCACTCGTAAAACCGTAAGCTTTTTGGTATAATTTTCATATGGACGAAGATAAAATTCAGGCGCGACGCCGTGAGCAAGATGAGGAAGCGACTCGTCGTCGAGCGTCAATTTTAGGACTTCAATATCTTGACGGGCGGGAATTTGAAGAAACTTTACCTTTGCTTAAGGGTGTTTTGACGATAGAAGAGATGTATAAAGGCAGGCTGGTTCCGTTAGCCTTTAATGAGGAAGACCAATCTTATCGATTTGGTGTTACGTCGCAAACTTCTGAATCGTTGATGAAGAAAATGCAAAGCCAATATGTTGAAAACGGCAAGCGAATCTTCTTTTTCTTAATTTCTGGTTCGGCGTTTCGGTCAATCATGCTCAGGTTTGACCCGCCAAAAAAGGTGATTTACGACAATATTGAAATTGCTAAGGAGGGTGATAGCGATACTCTGGCGCAGGTTACGCAGACTTTGGCTTCCGTGGGTACGAATGACGTGTTTAATTATTTGATTGACCAAGCGGATTTGTTGGGTGCGTCGGATATTCACATTGAAAATCAGCGTGAGTCGATTCGAATTCGTATGCGTGTTGACGGAGCTTTGCATACTGTGGCGGAACTTAGCAGGGATAGATATCGAGTTATTATGGCGACTTTGGCGTCGCGTGCGAATATTTCTACCGCTTCCAGAGAGCCTCAATCTGGGCATATGCAGCAGGAAATTCATAGAGACGGCGCATCGCATGTGCTGAATTTGCGTGTGGAAGCCGTGATGACGGTGTATGGCTTAGATTTGGTGCTTCGATTGTTCAATTTCGACGAATCAATGTTGAACTTGGATCTCTTAAGTATTTCAAAGAAAGAGCGTGAGCAAATTGATGAAGTTATTTCTCATCCGCGCGGGATGCTACTGATGGTTGGTCCGACTGGTTCGGGAAAGTCCACGACGTTATATAGCATTCTTAACGCTCTTAATACGCCAGATAGAAAGATTATCACACTGGAAGATCCTGTAGAAAATACGATTCCTGGGATTGCTCAGATTCCAATTGATACGACAAATGGACAGAGGTTTGCTGATGGTTTGCGCAGTGTTTTACGTCTTGACCCAGATGTGGTGATGGTTGGTGAGATTCGTGATAATGAAACTGCAAAGACTGCGATTCAGGCTTCAATTACGGGGCACTTGGTGCTGTCTAGCTTTCACGCCAATTCGACTGCGGCGGCGTTTAGTCGTATGATTGATATGATTGGGCAGAATCCGATTTTTAGCTCGGCGGTTCGGCTGGTGATTGCTCAGCGACTAGTGAGGAGATTGTGGGATGATAGCAAGGAAGAATATGAGCCAGATGAGGCGACTCGCAAGTGGGTGAAAGAGGTTTTGAAGGATTTGCCAGAGAATGTTGATTGCCCAGATTTGGGTACGTTTAAGCTTTGGCGTGCGGTGCCGACGGATGACGTTCCGTTTGGCTACAAGGGGCGAATTCCAGTAATGGAGCAGTTGGTTGTGAGCGAGAATATTCAGAAATTCTTGCGCGGCGACGTTGAGGATGTTCACACGGAAGCGATTGAAAAGGCTGCAAAAGAAGACGGCATGGTGACATTGCTTCAGGCTGGTGTATTGGCGGCTCTTCGTGGCGAAACTACATTAGAAGAAGTTAATAGAGTAATATAATTGACTTTATAGCCATAAACTGATAAGATATTAGTTTATGAGCGAAAGACAACGGGATGGTTATGTTGTTAAAGATCAACTATCTCATACAGAGGATCTTAATAAAAACTACATAAGTCAAATTATAGATGATGTAGAGTCTATTATTAAGCATGTACCGTTTCTTGTTGAAGGTGAGGAGCTGCGCGGTGAATATCAAGAATCTTATGAGAGGGTTCTTGGGTTGTTTCAGCAAATTGAGAAGGAGTATAACAGTCTTCCAGATTGCATAGAGATAGATTTTGATATAGAGGAAGTTAAAGAATCGTTAAGAAGTATATTTAATGGAACATACGAGAAATTTATAAAGAAAAATCTTAGTGTAGTTTTTCCCGAAAATCTGGCGGAAGTGAATATTCCAGAATTTTGCCAAGCTGAAGAGTATGTGATTCCCGACGTAAGACGATGGCAGCACGCTAATAAAATAATTAGTCCTGAACTTGCAGATCGTGAATATATGCGCTTTATCGCAGAGGCAAGGGAGGCTGTGACTAAGAGCCTTACTAAGGATGGGGCTTTTGGTTTACCTGATGATTTTACAATTACTAGACCTGAATACATTCCAGGTAATGATGGCAAGATGAAGTTGAGTAGTTTCTTGGAGGACTTTAAGCGTCGGAAACTTAAGGAGGTTGAAGATGAGGAATGTAATGGTATTAATCCTGAGGGTGATTTAAAATTTGCCAACAGTGTTCTTGAGTTTATAAAATCCATAAAATTGCCAAGCGAAGAGGAACTAGCCAATCAGTATAAAGAAGCGACAATTAAGAAAAACAGTCCAGTGGTTCGTAGCCTTGCTGAATTTATGGCTAAAGAGCATCTGAACGAGTCTTTAGACGACGCCCTGAGGGTGCTTTCGGAGAAATTGAATAGCTATGAAGTGGCACCTAAAATCGCCACTGAATCTTTGAATAAGGCGAAGAAGAGAAAGAAGCAATCACGCCAGGATAATTGTGAGGTGAGTGATCAGGATGTTCAGGCTACTGAGGTTAACTTGAAGGTCGGGGATTATATAGAGCTTAGTCACGAAACATTTCCGTGGTTAGATGATGAAATGGCTAAGGTTTTATATATTAAGAGAAGCGGTAATGGCGTTACGGTAGTAGTCGATGCTCGTACTGAAGCAGCCAAGAGAATTGAACACAGAATGTCTGGCTATGAGACTAAGAAAAAGCAGAAGAGTATTTTGCCCAGTCTTTATAATAAATTAAAATTAGCGGCAGAAATTGTTGCAACGTCAGATTCTGGATTACGTGATTCTTGGACGACCTTAAGATATCGAGATAAAAATAAGTATCCTTTTAGTATCCTTAGCTGGAAAGCTCAAACATCTGACGCACTAAGGATGTATGTGTCGCACATCGCTATGGATAAGGTGGATGATGAGTCTGTGAGAAAGATACTAGAAGAGAACGGTGTAACTCATTTATTAATGCTTTTGGGTGCTTGCGACAAAAATAACCAGGAAGAATTATTGCCAGTATTTACTGGGCGGACTAGGCGCATTGAGGCAGCTGACGGTGCTGGTGTTTAGGCTTATCTAATGACATTTGCGACAGCTTCAACAACACCCTCATCAAACGCGGTTGGGACGACTTTATCGACGGTTGGATTTTCGACCAGGTTAGCTAGTGCTTCAGTGGCCGCCAATTTGTGCTGATCAGTGATTTTCTTAACTCCGTGATCTAATGCGCCGCGGAAAATTCCAGGGAAGGCCAGAGAATTGTTGACCTGGTTTGGGAAGTCGCTACGACCAGTACCGATGATTGCGACGCCGGCTTGTTTGGCGACATCTGGCATAATCTCCGGAATCGGATTTGCTAGTGCGAATACGATTGGATCTTTCGCCATTTTTTGGACTAATTCTGGAGTGAGAAGTCCTGCGCGCGATACGCCGATGAATATGTCTGCGTCGGTGATGGCGTCTTCAATTGAACCAGATTGCGATGCGTCGACGTATTCCAATAGTGCGGTTTTTTCAGCGTTCAAATCTGTGCGTGATTTTCCGACAATTCCTCGACTATCCACCGCTACGATGTTTTTTGCCCCGTAAAGATTTAACAATTTGATGATTGCCGTGCCAGCTGCGCCTGTGCCGATGACCACGAATTTGCAATCCGCCAGGTTTCGTCCTGTCAATTTAGCGGCGTTAATTAAGCCCGCTAATACAACGACAGCCGTGCCGTGTTGATCGTCGTGGAAGACTGGAATATCTAATTCTGCCTTCAATCGCTCTTCAATCTCAAAACATTTTGGTGCGGCAATGTCTTCGAGGTTGATAGCTCCGAAGCTTGGCGCGATGGCTTTAACCGTGGCAATGATTTCTTCTGGCTCGTGAACATCTAATACAATCGGCACTGCGTCAACATCGGCAAAATGCTTAAATAGCAAAGCTTTTCCTTCCATAACTGGCATGGCGGCTTTTGGTCCCAAATTGCCCAAGCCCAAAATTGCTGAGCCGTCTGAGATTACGGCGACTAGATTGTTTGTCCAAGTGTACTTTGGTAAATCGGCTGGATTTTCGGCAATTGCTTGACTGACTGCGCCGACGCCAGGGCTGTAATAGGCGCTAAGCTTGTCGCGATTAAGCTCCTCTTTATCTCTGAGGCTAGTCGTAATTTTACCTTTGTATTTTTCGTGTAGTTCGAGTGCTAATTTATTGTAATCCATAACTATATTATACTCTAATTTTATTTAATTGATATTTCTTCAGATTTGTGTTATTATCTTATGTAATTG
The DNA here is from genome assembly GCF_022828325.1 of Candidatus Nanosynbacter sp. TM7-076. Taxonomy (GTDB): domain Bacteria; phylum Patescibacteriota; class Saccharimonadia; order Saccharimonadales; family Saccharimonadaceae; genus Nanosynbacter. Next base: position 51,632 of record NZ_JAJQJS010000002.1, on the reverse strand, counting down.
TACGAGAGTTAAATATTCGAGCCTTGTTTGATGTGGAGCCGCAGAGGTACAACTGCGTGGCCAGTCGGAGCGAGTTCGGAAGATAGGAAAAATTATGAGTTTTGAGCTAATCAACAAAATCAACCAAGCACAAAAAAAGCAAGCAGTTGTCGATGCTCGCAGTGGTGACACAGTTCGCGTTTACCAGAAAATTAAGGAAGGCAACAAAGAGCGTATTCAGATGTTCGAGGGTGTTGTTATCCGCACCGACAATAAAGAATCACACACATCACGTATTACGGTTCGAAAGATCGCTTCGGGTGTTGGCGTTGAAAAGTCATTTTTGATGCACAGCCCACTGATTGAGAAGATTGAGATTGTTCGTCGTGCTAAGGTTCGCCGCAAGTTCTTAAGCTTCCTTCGCCAGCGTAGCGGTAAGTCAGCTCGCTTGACGGCTAAGAATTTCGATCGCGCTGCTGTTAATGACATTCATGACGCTAAGGCAGAAGCGGAAGCTGAACGCTTGAAGGAAGAAGCTGCTCAGGCTGCTGCTGCAAAACAAGCTGAAAAAGATGCCGCTCAGGCTGAACTTGACGCTAAGGCTGCTGAAGTTGCAGCTCGCCATAAAGACGCGTAATTGTCAATTGGTCTGTTGTTAAAACCGTCTCTTAATCTGAGGCGGTTTTCTCGTGTTATAATCTCAATATGGCAATATTTCATTATATATCCGTCTTTGTTCCGACGACTTTAGCTGTGGCGACGCCTTATGTTTTGAAGAAAAACGGCTTTGATAATGAGAAAAAATATCGCTGGATACTTTACGTAGCGTGTTTGTTATTTTTCATATCTTGGTATTTGCCGTCGCCGTTAATTGACGGGCAGGACACTAGTTTTACGACGCACTTTGTGGGCGGTGGGCTATTTACAGGACTATTCTGGGCGTATTTGGTTTCGTCGATGAAATGGCGAGCGCATTGGCTGGTGATGGCGTTTTCAGTCTTCGCTTTAGTTTCGGCGCTGGGTTGCATTAATGAGTTGGCGGAATTATTTATGGTCAAGGCAGGTTTGGCGAGCATAAAATTGGACGACACGAATTGGGATATTTTGGCGAATACATTAGGCGCGGCAACAATTTGGATTGGCTGGATTATTGCTGATTTTATGACGAAAAAGGGAAGATTGTCGGGTGATTCTGGGAATTGATGAAGTCGGGCGCGGCGCGTGGGCTGGGCCGTTGGTGATTGGTGCAGTGGTTTTGGGTGGCGCTGAAATTGAGGGGCTTGATGATAGTAAAAAATTGACCAAAAAGCGGCGTGAATTGCTTGATGAGGAAATTCGCGAGCAAGCGTCGGCTTGGGCGTTGGGTTGGGTTTCTGCTGAGGAGCTGGACGAAATAGGGATGAGCGAGGCGCTTAAGCTGGCAACACGGCGCGCAGTCAAAGAAATTCAAGCGAAATGTCAGAAAAACGGCTCGACGTTTGATGAGATTATTATCGATGGGACGGTCAATTTTTTGGCTGGTACACCGTTAGAAAAGTACGTAACAATTATAGCGAAAGCCGACGGTCTGATTCCGAGCGTTTCGGCGGCGTCGATTATTGCTAAGGTGGCTCGTGATAAATTCATGGCAGAGCAGGATAATATTTATCCGGGATATGATTTTTCTTCACATGTTGGTTATGGAGTGGCGAAGCATCGAGCGGCTATTGATAATCTGGGCGTAACTCCGCTGCATAGGCTGAGTTTTGCGCCGTTGGCTAAATATGCTGGTGTTGAGTCGAATTCGCAAAATGTGTCTGACGATAGAAAATCTAAAAACCAGCAAAAAGACACGACGCGTCAAATTGGTGATAAAGGTGAGCAAGCGGCGGCGGATTGGTTGGTGGCTGATGGTCATGAAATCATAGAACGGAATTGGCGAACGCGATATTGTGAAATTGATATTGTTAGCAAAAAAGATAATGTTTTATATTTTACAGAGGTCAAATATCGTAAAAATGACAATTTCGGCGATGGCTTGGCGGCGATTACAAATAAAAAACAGCAGCAAATGCGTTTTTCTGCAGAGATGTTCACTGCTAAAAATACGCAGTATGAAGGCTGCGATATGCAAATGTTGGCAATTTCTGTTGATGGAAATCCGCCTGTAGTTGAAGAGTGTGTGGTGTTGGAATAAATTGTTCGCTTTCGTCGTTTCCGACTCATCAGCATAGACACGCATCTATGGAGCGAATATGATAAGTGAGAGAAAGAAGCGTCCCGTCACCATATTCGCTTGTGGGTCTATTTTAGACCTGAATCAGCAAGAACGCTTGTGTGCGTCCTCGGGCAACGCAATTAGCTGGAAGCTGATCAGATACCCTTCTTTGTACTGGCGGAAGAATTCCTCGAACTCCTCCTTGGCATCCACGCAGGCGGCTTGCTTGAAAATAAGCCTATCACACAAGGCGTACAAGTGATGCTTGGGCGGTAGCTGGCGAATGGCTTCATCGTAGTTGTGAGTGTTGATGAATTTACCAACTGTACCGTTGGTAATGTCTTCGACGGGGTTGTAGTAGATGCCCATGATGGGCCTCCTTCTCTCGGACTTATCAAAGTGCGCTTTCGGACAAAACATTTGTTCCGTCAACAAAAGCTAATATATATATCACTAATAGTATAAAATGTCAATAGATTTTGTCAAAAATGTGACATAATATATCACAGTGTTGTTTGCAAAGCAGAGAGCACGTCCGCCTTATCTCGCTCAATCAACTCAACTCGCGCGGATATTTCGGTAATTCCTAATTTTATCGTTCTGGTGAGGGCTGGAATATCCATCATCGGCTCAAAGAATTGTCGGAAATCGTCAAGTTCATTAGGCGTTAGTAACGCCGTAGCTGCATAGCGAATGAAGTCATCATAGCTTTTATCTTCGCCAAACGTATCTTCGACCCACGCCCAGTTTTCTTTCAGCCAATTCCACGCAATCTGGCGATTTTCCCGCGTCCGAATTAAATACACAAACCAACGACTGGCGTCTTGTGGACGGATAATATTGGAATCTTTAATATTGGCAAGAATTTTTTCTGCTGTTTCAGGATTTTTGGTGGAAGTTAGTCCAATTGCAATATCATTCTGCAGGTCATTTGACGGCGTGTTTTTATATGCGGCAAAGAGATTTTCAATCATCTCTGGCGTCTCAAAATGCTTCACGTTTGCACTGATAATTAAAGCTCGAATTTCTGTCGGTAAGTCTTCCAATTTATTATTATCAAAACGCGTTTTTGCCTCGTTCAAAACTTCTTTATCTTCGCTATACATCATCAAACTCAAAGCCGTGGTGCGTAGTTCGCGGTCGTCGTCTGATTCTCCGTCTTTTTCATCCCAGTCAAGCTCTTCAAATGTGGCACGCGCAAATTCTCCAGAAATTTTCTTTAATGAATCTCTGGCGGCGTCATTATCATCGACGAATTTTCGCAGTTCCGTTAAAGCACCAGCCGCCATCCCGAAGACTTTTTCGTTGGTTTCGGTTTTTAGCGACAATGCCAATGGAAGTAGTGACGCCGAGTTTTCAAATCCAGCGCGGGCGAGTATTGTTGCGTCTTGTAAGATGCAAATCTTGTCCAAGGTTGGCAATTCTGTAATGTTTTTCAATAAATATTCGCGAGTGGATTCGTCATATTTGGTGACGAAGTGGGCGCTTAAGCCGCAGTTTAATTGCAATGGCTTTTCAATAGAAACGGTGGTTTCTTTTTGATTTAGAACCTTTACGTCAAGCGGTTGGTTCGCGAATAATGGAATCGGCCATAATGCGTCAGATGGTTGGTGCTCGCCGATGAAGAATCGCTCCTGGCTTAAAATCGCCGCGTCGTGACTGTTTGAAACTGATACGACAGGAAGGCCAGGTTGGGAAATCCAAGCGTTCATTAGATTGACGATTGGCTGACCGCTTGCTGATTCCAATTCTTGCCATAAATCATTTCCGACGGTATTTTTATACGCGAATTTTTCAAAATATGATTTAAGTCCAGCGCGAAATGCCTCTTCGCCGATAAGTTTTCTGACCATAACAAGCAGCCGTCCGCCTTTGGCATAAACAATTGCTGGGTCAAACAAAGTGCTGATTTCGTCTGGATGATTGACATCGGCTTGAACTGATTGAACGCCGTCCAAGCTGTCGCGCCTGAGTGCGGCCGTTACTTCATTCGTGGCAAAATCTTCCCACATGCGCCATTCGGGGTGTAACGCATCAATTGCCACGTATTCCATCATATTGGCGAAGCTTTCGTTGAGCCATAAATCATTCCACCAGTTCATGGTAACGAGATTGCCAAACCATTGATGGCTGAGCTCGTGTGCGATAACCGTAGCAATGAAGCGCCTGGATGATTCTGGAGTCAATTCTGGGTCCGCAAGCAAACAACTTTCGCGGTAAGTAATCAATCCCCAGTTTTCCATTGCGCCAGAGGAAAAGTCGGGAAGAGCGACGTGGTCGGATTTTGGCAATGGATATTTGATGCCGAAATATTCGTCATAAAAATCAATTGAGCGAGTGGCAATGTCTAACGCAAAATCTAAGGTATTTTCATTCTGAGCTGGCGTTGCCCAGACGTTGACCTCGACGCCAGATTTGGTGCGGGCGGTTTTTTTGTGCAATTCACCGATGACGAAAGCTAGAAGATAACTGCTCATCCGCGGTGTTTTCTCAAATGTCGTCGTGAGAGAATTACCATTTTCTTCTTCGTGTTTTACGGGCATATTTCCCAGAACCGTTATTCCTGTTTGGGTGATCAGTGTCAAATCATATTCAGCTTTGGCGGCTGGCTCATCAACACAAGGGAAAACTTCGCGGGCGTGGTGCGATTCAAATTGAGTTGCGAAAAGCTGTTTTTTAACGCCGTCGTGAGTGAAGTAGCAAGGATATAATCCGTGCATTGCGTCGGTGATATTTCCAGAAAAATTGATGTGAATTGTGTGTTTTCCGTTTTTAAGGTTCGGCTGGGATAATTTCAATTCATCAAACTCGCCGAATGAAACGTCGGCGGGCTGATTATCGATTGTGGCTGATTGAATTGTTAAGCCTTTGGAATGTAGCGAAATTGATTCGCCGGTGGAATCACCAGAAATGATAACTGTGCCAGAAAATTCTTTTTCCTCGGCGCGTGTTAAATCGAGAGTTAGGTTGTAATGATTTGGTGTGAATGTGTCAAGTAAGCGTGGAACTTTAGTCATAGTTTAATTATAATACAGTCATGAGGGTGAATAAAATACGACGTCGGCAAGTGGTGATTGCGCTGGTAATTTTGATAGTCGGCGTGGCGGTTTGGGCTTCGCGAATTTCGCAACCCGAACCTCAGACAATTCAAACTTCAACGCAACGAGAATTATTTGGTGCTTCGAACGCCAAAGCGGAATTGGAAAAAATAGAAGTTAAAGGACGCGCGCCAAAGACTGGCTATTCCAGAAAGCAATTCGGCAATGGCTGGGGCAAAATTAACGGCTGTTCCGTACGAGAAGTGATTCTGGCGCGAGATTTGACGGACGAGAAAATTGATGAAAAATGTCGAGTTTTGTCGGGTGTGCTGAATGATCCGTACACTGGTCAAGCAATTCAATTTCAGCGCGGCGAAAAAACCAGTTCTAAGGTTCAGATTGATCACGTCGTGGCTTTGAGCGATGCTTGGCAAAAGGGCGCGCAGCAAATTTCTCCAGAAGAGCGAGAGAAATTGGCGAATGATCCGTTAAATCTGTTGGCGGTTGATGGTCCAGCGAATCAAGCTAAAGGCGACGGCGACGCGGCAACTTGGCTGCCGAGCAATAAATCTTTTAGGTGCCAATATATTACGCGACAAGTGGCTGTGAAGCGAAAATATCGCCTGTGGGTAACGGAAGCTGAAAAAGGCGCGATGTCGGGAATTCTGGAAAAATGTGTGGAAGTATAATATTGACAAAATGTATTTTTGTGATAGAATCATAGAATGAATTCTGAAATATGTCTTACTAAATTGTCGGTGAATGATGATGAAGCTTTGGAGCGGGCGGCTATAGCTCACTCGGAGTCTGTTTTGGGCTGCGAGTTTACGGATGGCGCGAAAAAGGATTTAATAGAATATGTAAAAGGCATGAATAATTACTATGATAGCGATGTATTTGCTATCGATACTCCTGGCGAAGAGTTGTCGTCTGGGCTTATGACAGTATGCTCTAATGGTGGCGGCGAGATTACCATAGAAGACCTTTTTGTTAGGGAAGTTGCGCGCAAGCGAGGAATTGGTAGGGCGGCTATTGAAGCTTTGGCTAGTGAATATCCAGATGCGCGTGCCTTCAAATTGTATTCCTTGAAATCCGCTGAAGGATTTTACCAAAGAATTGGCTTTGACAAAATATCGCCATCCACTAAGAAATGTCTGTCTGTTTGGCGAAAAGAATTGGATTGACAGAATAGAATCTTTCCGCTACAATAGGAAAGTACTAATCCGGCCGGCAGGTCGGAGTTTTTCGTTTATGGAAGTTTGAGACGGAAAAAGATATAATTAATAAGAAGGAGAATGTAATGGAAGACTTGAACATTAAGCAGTTGACGTTGGCAGTGCGTACGATTGCTGAGGAAAAAAACTTGCCAGAAGAAACAGTTTTGAGCGTGATTGAACAGGCGATTGCGGCGGCTTGGCGTCGTGATAACGGTACGCGTGATCAGTTGGTTCGCGCAAGCTTGAATATCAATAACGGCACGGCTGTCGTGTCGGTTGTTAAAACTGTTGTTGAAGAAGTTGAGAATGACGCCAATCAAATCGACCTAGAGGAAGCTAAGGAAATAGATCCTGCGGCTGAACTTGGCGGTGAAGTTGTGATGGAAACTCATAACGTGACGACTTTTGGTCGAGTTGCTGCTCAGACTGCTAAGCAAGTGATTTTGCAGCGTCTGCGTGAAGCTGAGCGTGAAGTTGTCTTGGCGGAATTTGAGGATAAAATCGGTACGGTTGTTATTGGTACAGTTCAGCGAGTTGAGCCACGCGTTGTGCGAATTGAGCTTGGCAAGGCTGTCGGAATTATGCCTCAGAGTGAGCAAATTCCTGGCGAATATTATGGCGTTGGTCGTCGAATTAAGGTTTATATTAAGGACATTGAGCGCGAAGGTCGCGGTCCGCAATTGATTCTTAGCCGCGGCAACGAAGAGTTTGTGCGATTCTTGTTCAATCAAGAAGTTCCAGAGATGGAAACTGGTGCAGTTGAGATTAAGGCAATCGCTCGCGAAGCTGGTCGCCGAACTAAATTGGCGGTTTCTTCAGCGCTACCTGGCGTTGATCCAGTTGGTACGTTTGTTGGTGGTCACGGCGCCCGCGTTCAGGCTGTGATGAATGAAATTGGCGAGCAGGAAAAAATTGACATTATTCCATACGAGGAAGATGCGGCTGGATTTATTGCTAATGCGATGAGTCCGGCAGAGGTTTTGAGCGTGACTGTCAATGAAGACGAGAAGCGTGCGACGGTTTACGTTAGCGAAGATCAGCAGTCGATAGCAATTGGTCGCGCTGGACAGAATGTTCGCTTGGCAAGTCGATTGACTGGCTATGAATTAGATATCGAAGCAAAAGCTCCTGTTAAGGCGGAGCCAAGACCTCGAAAGAATATTGAGGATAGCTTGATGAGCGTAGTTGAGGAGGTGGCGGAATAAGCTGCCTTCTGCGAATCGCCGAAAACGAAAGGAGGGCGATATGTCAGAAGATTTTTCTGAATTAGAACCTCGGCTGACGGAAACGGCTCGAGCCAGTTTGGGGCGGGCTGGTTTTCTGGCGCATAATGAGGGGAGTGAATATGTTGGCACGGAGCATATTTTGCTTGGTGTGTTGGCGCAAAATTCGTCATTGGGTGCAAAGATACTGGCGGAAAACGGCGTAACTTTGGACCGGGCGGAAATGGCGTTGAATCTGACCGCAAAGCCGCTGGTAATTACGATTGTCAGTAAGGGTTTGAGTGCTGAAGTTGTTGAATTGATAAGAATTGCTTGGCAATTGGCGGTTGAATTTGGACAGGAAAAAATTGGCACGGAACACATCGTTTATGGAATGTTGCAACAGCACGAGGCGCGAGCGACTAAATTGCTGCGAGATATGAACGTTGACATTGACAATCTGCGTGGAAGCTTGGAAGATGTGTTTGATAAACAGCAATTTGAATCTCTGCAGAGCGAGCGCAGCACGACAAGTAAAAATTCTGGCGATTTGCGAGTTTTGGAGAAATTCGGCGCCGATTTGACGCGACGCGCCAGCGAAGGATTTTTGGATCCGGTGATTGGTCGAACCTCGGAAATTCAGCGAATGATCACGATTTTGGGTCGGCGGAGTAAGAATAATCCAGCGCTGATTGGCGAACCTGGCGTCGGTAAAACTGCGGTAGTCGAGGGTTTGGCGCAAAGGATTGCTGATAATAAAGTTCCCGAATTTTTGAAGGGCAAGCGACTTTTTCAACTGGATTTGACGGCGATGATTGCTGGGACGAAATATCGCGGGCAATTTGAGGAGCGATTGCAAAAAGTTCTGGCGGTCGCTAAAAAACATCAAGAAGTTATTTTGTTTATTGACGAGTTACATCTGTTAGTTGGCGCTGGTTCGGCCGAAGGTTCGATGGACGCAGCGAATGTATTGAAGCCAGCGTTGTCGCGAGGCGAGGTGCGACTAATTGGTGCGACGACGTTTGATGAATATCGAAAACATATCGAAAAAGATGCCGCGTTGTCGCGGCGTTTCCAGTCGGTAACGGTTAATGAGCCATCACCAGAAGAGGCAGTGGAAATGATGCGCGGCTTAAGTGTCAATTTGACTAAGCATCATCAAGTTCAAATTCCTGACGAAATGCTGACTGAGGCGGTGGATTTGAGCCAGCGTTACGTGACGGAGCGATTTTTGCCAGATAAAGCGATCGACGTGATTGACGAGGCAGCGAGCTTATTGAAGTCTAGCTCGCCAATAAAATTGTCGCGTAAGGACAAGTTGGCTCGCCAAATTAAGCGATTAGCTGGAAAAATTGACGCGGCGGTCGAGGCTGAAAATTACGAAAAAGCCGCAGAGTTTAAGATGCAAATGAGGCAATTGGAATTGCAAGCCGAAGCGCTGAAGGATGAAGCCAGTGATGAGCCGGTGCTGACTGATGAATATTTGCGTCAAGCGGTTTCGGCAATGACGAATATTCCGATTGACAGATTATCGTTAAATCAGATGAAGGATTTGATTCGCCTGGAGAAGCGACTGAGCCAGAGCGTTCTTGGTCAGAATGAAGCGATTGAGCAACTGGCGCGCGCGATTCGTCGCAATAAAGCTGGACTAAATCGTCAGAGTGGGCCGCTTGGGTCGTTTATCTTTCTGGGTCCGACTGGAGTTGGCAAGACGGAATTGGCACGAATTCTGGCGCGGGAAGTTTTTGGCGGCGAGGATAGCTTGATTAAAATTGACATGAGCGAGTTTTCTGAGCGCCACACGGCTAGTCAGCTGGTTGGTGCGCCGGCTGGTTATGTTGGCTATGAGGACGGCGGGAAATTAACGGATAAAGTTCGTCGTCGACCATATAGCGTGGTGTTGTTCGATGAGATTGAAAAGGCGCATCCTGACGTTCTGAATTTGCTTTTGCAGATTTTGGAGGACGGCAAGTTAAGCGATTCTCACGGACGAACGGTGAGTTTTCGGCAGACGATTATCATCTTGACGAGCAACGTTGGCGCCGAGCAAATGATTCAGGATTCGGAGCTGGGATTTGGCGCGTCTGGGCAGAAAAAGTCGGCTAGCGAAAATCGTCACGAGAAAAATTCGCGTGCCGCTCTGCGTGAGCTTGAGGAATTTTTGCGTCCAGAATTGATTGGCAGGTTTGATAGCGTGATTACATTTAAGTCACTCTCTCGTTCTGCCGTGCGAAAGATTTTTGACAATCTCACGTCTGATTTGGTCAAGGCTGTCGCTCAACATGGAATGAAGCTTGATATTACTTCTTCGGCGAAGCGTTGGTTGATCGATCGGGGATTTGACGAGCAGCGCGGCGTGCGAGTTTTGAGGCGAACAATTCAGTCGGAGTTGGCGGATCCGTTGAGTGATGTTTTATTGTCCAATAAAGCAAAATCTGGCGACACGCTGGAGGCTAAAATTGATAATGATAAGGTGGTGATTAATGTCAATCGTGCGTAAACTATTCAGCGTCCTCACGCCGATAATTGTACTTTCTGTTGCGGTTTTTGTGATGGCGAATCGTCAGCAAATTATTGACGAGATTACGCTGTGGCAATATAAACCAAGTGCAGAAATTGTCGCTATTGCTGACCGCGTGAAAATGTCAGACACTGGCAGGAAAATGTTCTATGTTTCTAATCCGCAAATCAAATCGGCGAACGAATTTAACGAAGATTGTCGTCGCGTGGAAAAGGGAAATGCAATTTTGGGTTGTTACAATCCGTCGTCTAGAGATATTTATATCTACAACGTGACCAATTCTGAGCTTGACGGCGTGAAGGAAGTGACGGCGGCGCATGAGATGCTGCACGCTGCTTGGGAAAGGTTGAGCGCGTCGGAGAAATCTCATTTGAGCGAGCTTTTGGAGCAGGCTTATAATAATGTGAAAAATAAGAAATTGTCCGAGCGGATGGAATATTATGATCGTGCGCAACCTGGAACGAGAGCTAACGAGTTGCACTCAATTTTAGGGACGGAATTTGCCAATTTGGGCGACGAGCTGGAAGAATATTATCGGCGGTATTTTACTGATAGATCCGAAGTCGTGAAATTGCACGCGCAATATCAAGAAAAATTTGAATCCAGAGAAAATGAAGCGCAGAAGTTGAGTGAGTCGTTGAAGGTTCGGAAGGAAAAATTGAACAGAGAATTATCGCAATATTCGACTGATTTGGCGGATTATAATGGTCGCGTGGCGGACTTTAATCGGCGAGCGGGCATTAGCGGCGGATTCTTGTCGCAGAGTGATTTTTATAGCCAACGCCAAGCCTTGAAGGCGGAGCTTTCGGAGTTGAACGAAAGGCGTGTCAATTTGAATTCTGAGATCAATTCTTACAATTCTGATGTTTTGCGGCTCAGGGAGTTGGGTGTGCAGATTGATGAATTGAATAAAAGTTTGGATAGTTTGGAGGGGGCGAAATAATGGCGAAAGCTAGAAGTCAATTTGTTTGTCAGCAGTGCGGGGCTAGCTTTTCAAAGTGGGCTGGCAGGTGTGAAAATTGTGGGGAATGGAATTCGCTAGTCGAGCAGGTCGTTTCTTCTGGCGGGTCGTCCGTTGTCGATAAATCTGCCGGGCGCGGTAAAGTCTTGAAAACGTCTAGCATTCGTGAAGCTGCCTCTGAGTCTGGGTTAGAAAGATTAAGCACTGGAATTGACGATTTGGATACTGTTTTGGGTGGTGGATTTTTGGTTGGCGGCGTGGTGTTGGTGGCGGGTCAGCCAGGAATTGGGAAAAGTACGCTGCTGGCGCAAGTTGCGGCACATATCGCCAAGACAAAATCGGTGTTATATGTAAGCGGTGAGGAGTCGGTTTCTCAAGTGAAGCTTCGTGCGGAGCGTTTGGGTGCGGCTGATTCGGAAAAAATGCAGCTGGCGTCCAGTAATAGCGCGGAAGATATTGCGGCGTCAATTCAGCAGGGCGGGTATGATCTTGCGATCGTCGATTCGGTTCAGACAATTTCTCTCAGCGAGATTTCCTCCGCTCCGGGGTCGGTTAGTCAGATCACCAACTCGTCAAATGTAATTATTCGTGCCGCCAAAGCTTCGGGCACGGCGGTGATTTTGGTTGGTCACGTTACCAAAGAGGGTTCGATTGCTGGGCCAAAGATATTAGAACATTTGGTGGACGTTGTGCTGAATTTTGAGGGCGATCGATATGGCGGTTTTCGAGTCGTTCGTGCGCAGAAAAATAGATACGGCTCAACTAATGAAGCGGCGATTTTTGAGATGGACGAGCAGGGGCTAAGAATCGTGAAGAATCCGTCGGCGGAACTTCTGGCGGAGCGTCAGAATCTGGATGGGTCAATCGTGCTGGCGACTATGGAAGGCGCACGTCCGCTTTTGGTAGAGATTCAGGCGCTGGTCAATCCGACGAATTTTGGCTATCCTAAGCGCACGGCGAGTGGTTTTGATCTGAATCGATTGAATCTGTTGGTGGCGGTTTTAGAGAAGCGAACGAAGTTGAAATTGGCGGACAAAGATATTTATGTCAATGTGGTTGGCGGTCTGAAACTAAATGATCCAGCGGCCGATTTGGCTGTGGCGATGGCGATTGCTAGCGCTAGTGCTGGGCGAAGTCTGGACGAAGGTGCTGTAGTGTTTGGCGAGATTGGTTTGGGTGGCGAGGTTCGCTCGGCGACGAATTGGCAAGCTCGAATTAAAGAGGCGAAGAAGCTGGGCTTCACTTATGCGATTGCGCCAAAAGTTCATAAAGATAAATTTATAAAAGGCGTCAGCGATATGCGACAGGCGCTGATTGACTATTTACAATAGAAAGGGAAAAAATGAAAGATTTTTACGGATTGATAATAATTATAATGTTGCTTGGCTTGGCGGCTGAGGTCTATTTCTTGGCGAAACCGCGACGAAATTTGTCGGTAGGCGCGGCGCCGATTTTGATCGACACGTCAGTGCTTATGGACGGACGAGTGATTGAGCTAGCTAAGACTGGATTTCTGCTGGGTAAAATTATTGTGCCAAGGAGCGTATTGACAGAATTGCAATTACTAGCCGACGGTGCAGACCACGACAAGCGTGAAAGAGCGCGATTCGGTATGGATGTCGTGAAGGAGCTTAAGGATATTTTGAAGTCTTCATTCGAGCTTTACGATGACAATATTCGCGTCCCTGAAGGCGTGGATTCGCGCTTACTGAAATTGGCGAAGGAGATGGATGCGGCAGTATTGACGCTTGATTACAATTTGAATAAGGTGGCGCAAGTTGACGGCGTTAAGGTTTTGAATATCAATGAGCTGGCGAAAAGTTTGAGAATGAGCTATTTGCCTGGTGACGAGCTGGATCTGGAGCTGTCGCAGAAGGGGCAAGATTCTCATCAGGCAGTTGGCTATTTGAAAGATGGAACGATGGTGGTTGTTGAGAACGCCAAGCGCTACATTGGGCAAACGAAGAAAATTGAGATTATCCGAAGTTTGCAGACCGACGCTGGAAAAATGATGTTTGCGAAGCTTGTTGTTGAACAGAAAAAACCTGTAAAGCAGAAGACTAGCGTTCCTAAAAAGCGCACAAATGGTCGCTCAAAAACATCAGCTCAACACGAGGCTGAGCTGATTAATTTGGTAAATAAACAATAGTTTATTTAGTGAACTTGAATGCTGCCAGTTGAAGTGGCGGTGTAATATGCAGAGTCTCTTACGGTTACAGAAACTGTGTGTGCTCCTACCGTATCAAGTTCTACCGTGGCGGTCTGCTTGCCGCTTGAAGTAATTTCTGAACTCTTAATACTCTTTCCGTCCACGGTAATTTCGATTGCCGATAAGCCCCAAGTTCCTGCCGTAACATCAACGCTTATCGTATATTTCTTACCACTATTGGTGTATGATATCGCTCCAATTTGTGGCTTGGTGTCGTCGCACTTGTGAACGTCATCTTCTGCGTTTGCGTCGTAGCCTGAAGGAACGGTGATTGATTCTTTCTTAGTCAAAGGATCAATAATCTTTGTCACTTCAATTTCTTCCTTTGCGCCATCCGGAGTACAGTTTGTCGCCTTCTTCTTAGAGACTTTATCGAAGGTAATTTTCTCTGTAGACTGACTTTGTCTCTTATTCCACCATGACGGGTAGAGTTCACCGTTGACAGTCTGGATTCCGCTTGGTCGCTCATACCATTGACCTGACTTCCATTTGCCTTCTTTGGCGTAAACTTGGGTGTGGGCAAATTCCATAACGCTTCTAATCACCGGCATACCGTAGTTGGAAGCTGATGTACCAATCACGCTGGTGTCGGAGTTTCCGAGCCACATTCCCATAACCAGAGCTGGGCTGTAATTAACAATCCAGAGGTCTTTTGGCTGCGAACCCTTGTCGGATGTACCAGTCTTTGCAGAGGTTCGAACGCCATTGACGCCCATCCAGCCGTGAAGTCCAGGAGTTCGGTCGGACAAGATGTCGTTCACAATGTACGCTGATTGCGAGTCGATAACTTGCTTGCCTTCATCTTTCCATTTTTTCAGAGTTTCACCTTGGCTGTTCTTCACCTCGATAACACTTGAAATGTCTTTTTGGACTCCCATTCGCGCCAGCGTTGAGTAGGCATTTACTAATTCTGTCTGCTTGGTTCCACATGCGCCAATTGCTGCACCGAGTCCGTAACCGCCGGCATTTTCTTCCTGGCGGCAATAGTTGGTGTCGCCCATCCTGCGGATTCCCTCGACGACTGGTTTAGCGGATCCGTCGCCAACGATGTAAGCGGCTTTAATGGCTGGGACGTTTCGAGATAGAGCTAGCGCTCTTCGAATATTGATGGCACCCATAAACTTATTGTCCCAGTTTCTTAGAGTTGCGCCGTACAGTTTATCGATATTTTCATCGGCTAAGACGGTGCCGCTACCGTATGCTTGCTTGCTGTCGTGTTTGTCGAACAATTGAGCAAAGACAAGCGACTTAATCGTAGAGCCTGGCTGAATATAGGAAACTGCGGCGTTGTCCTGACCGAAGCCAGTGTAATTAAAGTCACGGCTACCAACAAGTGCTACGATTTGTCCAGTCTGAACGTCTTCGACTGTTGCGGCGCCGTTACTAATTCGCACAGAATCTGGTCGACCAGTTGCAAAGAACGATTTCATTTCATTTTCAAGTTTCTCCTGAATTCGCCAGTCGAGGGTGGTTTTAATCGTCAATCCACCGCGTCCAACGACTGATTCGCCAAGCTCTTTACTCAACTGATTGCGAACCATTAGTAAGAAGTGAGGAGCCTTAATATTCTCCAAGTGCTCGGTCTGCGGCTTTAGCGTGCTTAAAATGTCAATCTTTTTAGCTTTTTCAGCCTCATCCTTGGTAATAACGCCTTGCTCGGCCATGTAATCCAGAACTGTATGTTGTCGGGCAATCAAAGCTTTATTTCCAGCGGTGTTGTACGGATTGTAATAAGTTGGATTCTGTGGAATACCAGCAATTAACGCCGCTTCCGCCAGCGTCAGATCTTTAGCATGCTTGCCAAAATATGTCTGAGCGGCAGACTCTGCGCCGTTACGACGACCGCCGTACGGAGATTCATTCAGATATAATGACAGAATTTGGTCTTTGCTGTACATTCGCTCAACTTCAATAGCTAGGATGATTTCCTTGATCTTTCGAGGAATACCGCTAATTGATCGGTCGCCGGCCTCGTCTGCGAAGAAGACTTGCTTGACTAGCTGCTGTGTCAGAGTTGACCCACCCTGAACTTGGCGTCGTGAAGCGGTTGAGAGCATCGCGCGCAACATACCGCTAATACTGATGCCGTGGTGATTATAGAAGTTTCGGTCCTCAATTGCGACAGTGGCTTTTTTCAAATAGTCGCTAATCTGGTCAGATTCAACAACCAATTGATAATTACCTGTGCCTTTATCTTCCCAAAGCAAATTGTCATTGCGGTCATAATATTTAGTGACGGTCGTCTGGACGCGCTTAGCAAGCTCGCCAGGGCGAATTTTATCGAGGTCTTTACGGAAATAGGCGAACATTCCGCCGATAAGTAGCAACATCAACAAGATACTGACACCAAGAATTTTCAGCGCCATCAGTCCGCCGCGCTTGGAGAACCAATATTTCGCTAGTCGCTTCGGATGTAACCGATAAAAGAATCGCTTTACGGGATGTTTCGGCAAAGTCGCCAAATATTCCGCTCGTTCACGCGCGTCCTTATCTTTTTTAGTCTTATGTTTCTGCGCCAAATTGGCATATAAGTTCATCCGTTTCGACGGAGATTTCTTATCGCTTGAGCCGTGTCCGGCGGTGCTTATCGTAGTCTTTTTCTTCACAATTCTATTATATCACGCATATGTTTCGCTTCAATTGTAAAATTGCTATACTAATATATAGAAAAGGAGTGATATGAAATTATCAGAAGAATTACAATGGCGTGGATTCTGGAACCAGACCACATTTACTGACGACAAACTTATCGATTCGGAGAATTTCACGCTCTATTTGGGGACGGATCCTTCGGCGGACAGCTTGCACGTGGGTCATTTGGCAGTCTATATGATGGTTCGGCATTTTTTGGAGCGCGGACATAAAGTGTTTTTGCTCGTCGGTGGCGGCACGGGAATGATTGGCGATATGCGCGACACGGAAGAGCGAAACCTGCTTCCGTACGAGGAAATTGAGCATAACAAGCAAGCCTTAAAATCCCAAGTTTCGCGAATTTTTGCTGGACGAGATTTTACTTTGGTTGACAATGCTGATTGGCTGGCTGATCTGGAATTACTGCCGTTTCTTCGCGATATCGGTAAAAATTTCAATATGGCGGATTTGGTGAGCCGCGAATTTTTCAAGGCGCGCATTAACAACGGCAAAGGTTTGAGTTTTGCGGAGTTCACTTACACTTTACTTCAGGGCTATGATTTTTGGCATCTATTTAATCAATATGGCGTGAATATGCAAATTGGTGGATCGGATCAATGGGGTAATTTATTATCTGGCGTGGATTTGATTCGTAAAAAAGAAAACACCGAAGTCTACGCAATGACTGCACCTTTGCTTATCAATAAGTCGACTGGTCGTAAATTCGGTAAATCTGAAGGTGGCGCGGTTTGGCTTGATGAAAATAAAACCAGCGTCTATAAATTCTATCAATTCTGGCTGAATGTCGATGATGAGAGCGCGATTGAATATATGAAGATATTTACGATGTTGGACCGCGACACCATTGAAGCTATTGCTGAAAATCATGCCGTAAATCCTGGTGCTCGTTCGGCGCAGAAGGTTTTGGCTCGTGAAGTTACTGACATTGTCCACGGTAGCGCGCGTCGTGAATCTGTTGAGCGCGTAACTGAAGTTTTGTTTGGTGGCGGCGATTTTAAGAAATTGTCGAACGATGATTTAGGCGCTTTGGCTGAAGAAATTCCTTGCGTTGATGCTGGCATTGATGTGATTGAAGCGCTGGTAGAATCTGGGGCGGTTGGCTCTAATGGCGAAGCAAAGCGATTGTTAAAATCTGGAGCTATTAGCCTAAACGGAGAAAAACTTGCCGAAAATAAAGTCGTCAATGACACGTCGTTATTAAAGAAGGGTAAAAACACGTTCGTATTAATTATGGAAGGGGATGAATAATGAAGAAAATTATCGGTTTTGACTTGGACGATACGCTAGCAATTACAAAATCGCCAATTAGCGACCGTATGGCGGAGATTCTTAGTCGATTGCTTGAGAACTATGACGTTTGCGTGATTACTGGTGGCACGTTTCAGCAGATAAAGAAGCAGGTGATTGATAGATTGAATGTTACTCCGGAGTTACTTCAGAAGTTCCACGCGATGCCGACTTGCGGAACTCGATATTATCGATTTGACGCCGCTGATGATGAATGGAAAATTCAGTATGCAAACGATTTGTCTGACGAGCAAAAAACTCAGATAACTGCGGCGTTGGAAGAAGTTGCGAAGGAAATGGGCATTTGGTGCGAGAATCCTGCGGGTGAAATAATTGAAGATCGACATAGCCAGATTACTATGTCGGCTTTGGGGCAGCAAGCTACGCCTGAAGATAAATATGAGTGGGCTGAAAAATATAAGGATGTCCGTCCGATATATCGCGACAAGGTTGCGGAGAAGTTACCTGGGCTTGAAGTGCGAATTGGTGGTACGACTAGCACTGACATCACGCTTCCGGGAATTGATAAGGCTTATGGAATTGGCAGGTTGCTTAAACTGAATGGCTGGTCGAAAGAGGAGACGCTGTTCTTTGGTGACAAAATTGAAGAAGGCGGCAATGATTTTCCAGTGAAGCAAATGGGCGTAGATTCAATCGGCGTGAGAGGTTGGGAAGATACGGCTTACGCCCTGGAAGGTATCAACGCCGTTTCGTAGATGAAACTAACAACTCCTCTTGAGCAAATTAAAGGCGTCGGGCCGAAAACTGCTCAGGCTTTAGCAGCGGCCGGTCTTAAAACGATTTCCGACGCTTTGGATTTTTTGCCGCGAGCATATGACGATTATTCGACCGCGGTTAATATCGCAGATCTTCAGCCGGGAAAAGTTACTGTTAAGGCGCGCTGCGAGTCGGTTTCGACGCGTATTGTTCGGCGAGGACTTAGAATCACGACCGCGGTTTTGGCGGATAAATCAGGCAAGGTTAAGGCAGTTTGGTTTAATCAGCCTTACCGCGAAACGCAATTAAAATCTGATGCGGAATTTATTTTTTCTGGTCAATTTGGTATGCAATATAATTGCTATCAAATCAATAATCCGTCCGTCGAGTTAGCAAAAGAAGTTGCTAAGACAACGATAGAAAACGCATCTGGAATTCAGCCGATTTATAAATCGATCAAAAATCTCCGCCCAAAAACTGTGCAAGATTTGATGAAAAATATTCATCCAATTATGGATTTTTTGCCCGAGACTTTGCCGGAAAACATTATTCGGCGCCAAAAATTGGTTAGTCGTTCTGAGGCGGTTAAATTTCTTCACGCGCCAAAAACTCACGAGGAAATTTCCCGCGGTCGTGAGCGCCTGGCGTTTGAGGAGCTGTTCGAAATGATATTGGCGGCACAATTTAACAAGCAAGAACAGACTAGATTAACAGGCTGGAAAATTCCGTTTAATAAGTCGGTCGTGAAGAGTTTCGTCGATCAATTACCGTTCCCCTTGACGAATGCTCAGCGCCGAGCTGCGTGGCAAATTCTGCAAGATCTGGAGTCTGATCATCCGATGAATCGGTTATTGCAAGGAGATGTTGGCTCGGGAAAAACTGTCGTTGCGGGATTGGTGGCTGCGGAAGTGGCGAAGGATGGTTTCCAGACGGCAATTATGGCGCCGACGGAGATTTTGGCGCAGCAACATGCGAAGACGCTTGACGAGTTATTGTCGCCATTTGGTATGTCCGTTGCGCTTCTGACGGGCCACGTGAAAGGTGCGGCGCGCAGTCAATTGTTGGACAATTTGGCTAGCGGTAACATTGACGTTGTGGTCGGTACTCACGCTCTAATTCAGGAAAAGGTTGCGTATCATAAATTGGGTTTTGCGGTGATCGACGAACAGCACCGATTTGGCGTGAAGCAGCGGCAAGCTTTGTTAGAAAAGTCTGATTTTATGCCACATCTTTTAAGTATGACCGCCACGCCGATTCCGCGCAGTCTGGCGCTGACATTGTATGGAGAATTGGATATTTCTATTCTGGACGAGTTGCCCTCTGGTCGTCAGCCGATTCAGACTAAGATTTGGTCACCAGCATCAGCTCCGAAGCTTTACGAATCGATTGAAAATGAACTAGCTAAAGGTCGCCAAGCTTACGTTATTTGTCCGTTGATTGATGATAATCCAGATAATGATAAGAAATCGGTGGAGGCGGAATATAATAAATTGTCTAAGACTGTTTTCAGCCATCGTCGAGTTGGTTTGTTGCATGGAAAGCTTCCTGCCGAAGAAAAAGCTGAAGTGATGCAGAAATTTGCGGATGGTGAGCTGGATATGCTAGTCAGTACGACTGTGGTTGAGGTTGGTGTGAACGTGCCGAATGCGACGGTGATGTTGATTGAGAATGCGGACAATTTTGGATTGAGTCAATTGCATCAATTGCGCGGACGAGTTGGGCGCGGGAAGTGTCAGAGCTTTTGTTATTTGATGATGAGTGGTCACGACAAGCCGAGCCAACGACTTCGGGAGATTGAGAAGTCGCAAGACGGATTTTATTTGGCGGAGGTTGATTTGAAATTGCGTGGACCTGGCGAGATTTACGGCAAAATGCAACACGGGGATTTGAACTTGAAAATTGCCTCACTGGCGGATGCGGCACTAATTGCTCGCGCTCAAGCCGAAGCTGAACGCTTTGTCAAAGAGGGGCAAGATTTGCTACAATATAATCATCTGGCGCACGCCGTCAGTCGCTATCAGCGATTAACTGTTTTAAATTAATATGTACGCAGGAACAACAATTAGGGATAGCTCTGGTCGATTTATTGGCGTCCACCAAAAAATAGATCGAGTCGCAAGGAGAAATATAGAACCAATTCTTCCGGATTGGTGTGATTTTCCTGACATTAAAAATATTCTTCATTTTGAGGGCAAGAATGGCCCTGATGGCGTTAAACGAAAAAGTCCAGCCGTGGACGAACCGTGGCACTTTATAAATCCGGACGATCCAAATGACACTGCACTTTTGGAGATGATTGACGGGCATATTGGCAATTTAGCCGAGGCGCTGCGAACAAATAATTCCGAGCGAGCAGCATTTGAGGCGGCTTGGATGGCACACGCGATTACCGACGGTTTGACTCCGGCTCATCATTT
This sequence comes from Candidatus Nanosynbacter sp. TM7-076, assembly GCF_022828325.1. Taxonomy (GTDB): domain Bacteria; phylum Patescibacteriota; class Saccharimonadia; order Saccharimonadales; family Saccharimonadaceae; genus Nanosynbacter. Next base: position 31,235 of record NZ_JAJQJS010000002.1, on the reverse strand, counting down.
TCCTCTGGAGCAGGCTATGGCGGAACTTCGCGGCGGTGAAGGGTTGGAGACGCGAACCTCAATTTTGAAGAAAAATCTCATGAAGGGCGATAATGGAATTGAACTGATTAAGAACAACTGGAAATTCTGGGGCGCCAAAGGTATGATGACGACGCACGTGGCGTTTGAGGCTGGCGTAGCTAGCGTGGTGGCATATCCACGTTTTAAGGACGCAATTCCGAGTAACGATGAGATATTGCAAGTTAAAAATCACGGCTATCGTGAGTATTATTTGAGCCAAGTTCACGCCGTGACATCGATGAAAATGTATGACAATTTTAGTAAGAGTGGTTGGACGACGGACCTTGCTTGGCAGACAAATCACGAGCTGATGCCGATTATTATAAAGTCGGTGATGTTGGGCTGGCTGGCGTCTATTTGGAAACTTGAGGCAGAAAAAAGTGAGAGTTAGGATTGTCTCTGGCGAATTTGGTGGGCGATTCATAAAAACTCCGTCCGGCTCAACTACACATCCTATGGGTGAGCGAGTACGTTCAGCTATGTTCAATTCTTTAGGTGGATCGATACGCGGCGCGCGGGTTTTGGATGCTTTTGCGGGGTCTGGTGCTGTTGGACTAGAGGCATTAAGTCGCGGCGCAGAGTCGGTGGTTTTCGTGGAGCGAGATCGAGTCGCTCAGCGAGTAATTGCTGAAAACATAAGCATTTTGGGCGTCGAAGAAAAATCTATTGTAATAAAAACAACGATAATAAATTGGCTAGAAAGTGCGAGTTCAACAGGGGAGTTCGATATTATTTTTGCCGATCCGCCGTACCACAATCCACAGTTTTCCACAGTTTCCAAGTTAATGAGACTACTCAAACCGGGTGGAACTATGATATTATCACATCCAGGAATAGGTGAGGTGCCAGTTCAAGACAAAACTGTTGTGGTGGACAGTCGTAGTTATGGGGAGGCGCACCTCACCAAGTTCCTACGATTGGAAAATTAAATTCTTATAAGTCGTTCTGATGTTTGTCAGGACGATTTTTGTTGTATAGCAAAACCCGCTGGAAGTAGAGAGCCAGCGGGTTTTTCTGTTTGAAGAGGTTGGCAATCTGAAATTGATGACCTCTTGTAGACAGAACAACTACACTGACTGCATTGAAAGATATAGCTCAATCCGACTCAATAGCGAGAATTATAGGAGTGACGGAGATTAGCTAGAACAATCAAAGCAAATATGTCAGAAAGTGATCTTTAACAATTAGGGCATCAATAAACTATTAGCGGCTGTGTCGGTGGGTGCGTCTCGTGAGTATCTATAAATTTAAGAAAAGCCGCCACCCACTAACTCAGTCGCTAAGCGAACAATAAAGGAGAAATAAAATGAAAAATAATACAAAAAATATCAACGAATCAAAAAAGAATAATATCAACTGGAAGCAATTGCTTGAAAAAGCTAAATCAATCTTATTAATTATCATGATTACTGCCGCTATAGCATTTTACGCGGGTATTCAATATCAGATCAATAAGACAGAGGAAGTGGATAATAAGGTCCGTCAAGCAACACTACAGTTAAAAAAGTAACTCGGAAGTCCGCAGCTATTTCCGAGATAGATAAAAGCGCTGCAAGGACAGATCCGAAAGTCGAACCAACCGTGCCGCAACCAAAATCAGTTGCGGTATCGGGCTGCGAATTGGTTCGACGGGAGCTGTCAAAATATTCAGGATGGGATGTTAGTCTAATGCTAGCTATCGCTAAGGCTGAGAATAGAAGCTGTAATCCGCTTAATCATAATCTTACCAACTCTGAAAATCACGGAGTATGTGTTGGTAGCTATGGTGTATTGCAGGTTGGCTGTCTGCATTTTCAACCTCACGATGATAGAAACGACACCGCAACAGTTGTAAGAGTTGCTTATCGAGTTTGGCGGTCTCAAGGCTATAAAGCGTGGACTACATATCGCACAGGGGCGTATAAGGAGAATCTATAATGGCTGATAAGCAAAGTTTACTAGCTGGAGTGAAGCTAGAGTATGAAAGACTAGAAAGTGAAGACTACTTAATAAAGCGTCTTCGCAATTGGCGCAATCGTATGCGTCGTAAACAAAAGGGCAAACAGTAATGTATATAAGAGCAACTCACAAGAAGTTTGACTTAGATAGCATTAAGTCTGTAGCCACTTGTCCAGAGTGTAAATCTAAGCACCTCATGATATCCAGAGGAAGACTCACTTGTCGTAATTGTGGTACTGAGATAGGCAGACTTGGTAAGACTAATAAATATGGTGCTAAGCGCACTGAGATGAATGGCAAGATATACGATTCAAAGTTTGAAGCACAAGTAGCCGCCGAGCTAGAAATCGAAAAGAATCTCGGCCAGATAAAAGACTATGACACTCAATACAGAATAGAAGGTTGGGTCTATGACGAAAACGGCAATCCAGCATTCCCATATCGTCACAAAGTAGACTTTAGAATACATAATCTAGACGGATCATTCACTTTACGCGAAGCAAAAGGCGTAGAAACTGATGACTATAAATGGCGTCGTAAGATCCTAGAAAAGGTGTGGTTACCAGCCCACCCTGAATATACATATGAAGTCGTATATCAGAAGAGTAGCAAGCGTTATAAGCGAAAAGGAGCGTCTAGATGATAACTCAAAGAAAGAAAGCAGTACTTGCACTATGGAGGCTATATAAAGCCATGAGCAATACTGTAGACTCACTCATAATCAACAGAGAAGATATACCTTCTGCTGATCAATGGATAAATGACTTAGAGTCTGACATGAAGGTAGTTAAAGAGTGGATTAGCGCACTATCTGACAATTATTAAATAGTCTGGTGCCCAGATCTGCGTTTGTACCATTGGCGTAGAAATTTGTAAAGTGTGTGGTTAAATGACTAGACTCCATAAAGTCTCCTACTTAATCAAAAATCTAGTAACAGCCAGACTTTTCTTCCCATAAAACAATGTAATACATCCATTACAAGGAGAAGTGATATATGAAAAAACCAGTAGCAGAAGTAAATATTAAGATATCTAGTGAAAATGGTCATTACAAAGCCAACACTTTCGTCAGTATAGACTCTGACGATGTAGAGGCTACTCTTGCTACACTAGAAGCTTTAGGCGATTTATCAGGAAAAATTATCAATGAAAAATCAAAGGAACTCGTAAAGAATATCTTTGAGGGTATTGTACCAGATGACGAGCTAGAGAAACTTATTACAGATATTGAGAAAACACAATGTTCACACTAATTTGGATACTATTTGTGATGTTTATTCTTATTCTTGTAGCTATCTCAGAGTACAACATAGCTAAGCAAGACGAAGAATGGATGAAGGAGGAAAAATGGAAAAAGAAGTAAAACCTTATTATGAGGACGACTACCAGTCATTAGATGAAGTCGACACAGCAGATTTGTTAGAAATGAAAGAGGGTGCATTAAACGACTTAAACGAAAGTGAACGCACTATTCATCGTATAAATCAGATATTAGCTAGCCGTGCAATTTACGCCACGCAATTGGAGCTATTTTAAGGAGAGATATGAAACGTTATAAACTACTTAAAGATTTACCAACGTTCAAAGCTGGAGGTTTATTCTATATATCTGAATATGGTGCTTTGGTCTATGATGATGGCGGTTTTGGTGTTATGGCTTACGCCCAATCGACGCTTGAAAAGTTCCCGAATATCCTCACAGAGTGGTTCGAGGAAATAAAAGAACCGACAAACAGTAGTAACTGGAAGCCTCAGCGAGGTGATAAGATTTGGTATCTTGATGAGAATGGCAATACTAATTTTACATATTTTGATGAAGATGACTCATATCATCTTAGCCGTTTTGAGTTTGGTAATACCTATCGTACCTCAGGCGAGTGTGAGCTAGCACGCGAACGAAGATTAGCCAAAGTTAGACTACAACGAACCTCAGATTTTAATCCAGACTTTGAGAGCGGGAATGGCGGCTATGCTGTTTTTTATAACTATTTATATAGAAAATTATATTCTATGCCAGCTTGTCGCACCGATGTTGGCGAACCAGTGCGCTATGCGACAGAGGAAGACGCTGAGAAATCTATCAAAGAAAATGAGCGAGACTGGAAGATTTATTTTGGAATTAAGGAGGAAAAATGAAAGAGTTTAGTATTCCAGTAAAAATAACCTTAGACTGTTATTTATCAGTGAAAGCCAGCAATCAAGATGAAGCTTATGAAATTGCCGATGACACCATGTACTGGGCATACCAAAATGGCGCACCAGAGCAACACAAGGACTTATCTATCCTAGACTGTGAGATAGCAGTGGATGGTGAAGATATAGATTTAGACGAGTGGAGAGACCCGTCCGATACAAATGAAAGCTAAATGTATCCTACGGGGGTAAGGAGGAAACAATGTCAGGAACCAAGCAGGGCGGACTAAAAGCCGCTCAGAAAAACTTAGCAAGCAACCCTAACTTCTATGCTGAAATCGGACGAAAAGGTGGCTCTGCTACATTTGCAAGTCACGGAAGTTATAAGGGATTCGCACAAGATATTGAATGCGATTGCGACCTAATTGACGGTCCTCACTTTGTAAAAAAGTGTGCTGGTAAAAAGGGCGGTCGTATAAGCAAACGAAAGTAAAACGGGTATAAATCGTACCCAGTTGAAAACCATATTCGACACTTGTCGAAATTGGTTTAGAACATTAACAATTCAAGCACAGAATGCTGGCGATAAGGTGGTCCTTTTCATGGTTATGACAAACCAGAAACCGTTGCAACGGCACCGCAAGAGCACAAAGAGGGAAAACCCGAGTATACGTATCGTGTCTTTGAAAAATGCTCTGTCGCTAGCAACCTGTGCTTGAACGAACATTAACATCAACCGTAGAACTGGACAGATGACTATTTTTGCCCACCCGAGTCATCTGTTCAACTGGCAACATCAGTGTCTAGACTTTTCATTTGTCTATAGAATTGAGTGCAGGTGGAAATCGGCTCAATCTGGTGTTGTCAACTGGCAACATCAAACCTTAAAGTAATTAACTCACTTAATGATATACAAATTGGTGTTGTCAACTGGCTATATAAGTGGCGGAATAGGTAAAGATTAACTGACAGCTTAGACTAAGCCTCGTATGAAAATACGACCCCTGGGATGAAAGCAAAAAGCCGCATAATGTAAAATAGGGAAAAGTCAGTTGCGTAACTGTGATGTGACTTTACGAAACCTAATTCCCTCACATTCGAGGAAATTAAAACTCGGCAAATCATCACCTTATATAGCCACTCTGGTAACGTGTTCGGGGTGCGAGGGCGGTGCGAGCAATCAGCCGCTTAGCGTACCACGTTGTCGACCTTACAGGTTGCCAGCACCAGTTCTGCGGTTGAACCTTAGAAAGGAAATCAATGAAACAAATCACAGTCATAGACGCTAGCAGCGATATCAAAAACAAACTCCCAAAAGAATACAGAAACACGAAAGTGAGGTTCTTTCAGTACAGTCTAGATGCGTTTTATTATAAAAATGATGACATATCTATTCTCGCCGATTGTGAACATGTAGGGGGCGACAATTGTTATCCTCAAGAGTTGCTATACGAAGAGACCGTTGAAGAGTTATTCAACAGTAATGACTGGAGTATGTTTATTGTATTCGACAAACGTAAGGATGACAAAGATGAATGATAAAATATCAAAACTAGAACTATTTTCTGGAATAATTTTTATATTTACAATTGCTCTTGCTTGTTTAATTGTTATTGCGGCAATCTAAATGGACAGGCAAATCAGAGAAACACAAGGATGAAGAAGATGGACTATAAATTATCGAAAACAGAGATGTTTCTGGAAATAGTTTTAATAGCAGCAATTGTTGTTGGTTTCGTATTAATTGGTTGGATAACTATAGTTGACATGAGTGAAGACAGGCAAAGAACAGAAACTAAGGCTCGATGTAAAACAATTGGTGGCGAGACGGGCTATTTGAAATGTTACAAGGATGGAAGAGAAATATGAAAAAACTAGAAAAGATAGACTACTTACAGGAAAATCACTTGCGTGAGTGGATAAAAACTCATGCAAAAGTAGAGCAGGAGTTGTCAGATGCTCATGACCTTTTCTGCGAATGCGGACACCTAGCAACTGGGGCTCATGAATCTGGCTGCCGCAAACTCAGAAATAAAATCATGAGCGAGACGATAAAACGACTAGCTCATCTGTTACCTGACGGGAAGGAAATCTAATGTATATCCCAATAATCACATTCCCCCAATCAGTAGCAAGGTCTGTATTGAAGAATTTCGTGAGGGATATTATTGCTTTTGACGAAAAGCCACGCTCTAATCGTGCCAAAATAGAGTGTATAGATTGGTATTGTGAACTACTGAGTCTTTTAATTGAGGAGGAACAATTAAACGCTGTCGCAGGACAATTATCGATTATTCTTGAAACCACGGATGACAAACACCTTCGTAAAGCACTGAAAGATAGCGTAAAGCATAACGCCGATGCTCGTAAGGCTTTATATAAGAAGCAATGTGCGTTTAAGCGGAAAAATAAGGAGAAAAATAATGACACTAGATGACATTCTATTCGCGCAATATCAACTCGGCCGAGAACATGAAGCCATGGTTCAACGTGGCGAGAAGCGCAAAGTTGGCGGTGAAATCACTGAAGCGAAGAAGCAGATTCAGAAACTGTTAGAAAAAGAGTATGTCCGTGGCATTAATTCTGCATCGGACATGGTTACTGAGCTTGAGAAAAAGATAACAGAAAATAGACCACCAGACATAATCGATCTGATGCAGTCTACTCAAAGATTATTCGGAGGTGCTGCTCCAAATTTTACTTACATAGGCAGAAACAATATCCTATATAAAATTGAAGAAGTATATAAGGTTGGAGATGCTGTAAAATGTGTAGGGAAAGAAGATGGAAAAGGTGAGATTGTAGTAGAGGAGAAGCATGAAAATCTATAACGTAGAACGCAAGGAAGCGTATGATCCAGACACGGAACCTAGCAAGATAGATGACGATGATTTGCAATATCTAGATAAAAAAGACTACGAGTATATTATCTGTAGTTATGCTCAGGATATGTGGTCGGGCGAAGGTGCGGCAGTCCTTAAAGATATAAATGGTAAGTTTATGTTTATAGAATTAGGTCATTGTAGCTGCTATGGTCCGCTAGAAGAGCGTAATCCGAAATGCATCTATTCACTAGAAGAAATAATTAAGTTGTTAGATAAGCATTGCAAGGATACTTATGGTGGATACGCCAAAGCTGTTGCTGAAAAACTTAAGGAATTGGAAGGAGGAATAAATAATGAAACAGGATACTACAACTATAGTCTGCGATAAGTGTGGAAGAACCATAAAATCTCGTGGTGCATATGGATTTGCTCATCAATGTAGCGGATATGTAAGAGAAATAAACAAGCGGTTCAAAAATGCTATTATGTTTGCAAGTACTCGAGAGGAGGTTCGCAAAGCATGTGAGGCGCATGACTATGCTAACGCTCTATACAATCCAGAGCATAAGTATATTAGAAATAATGATATATAAAAGATATTTTTGGAGAAAGTTATGCATAAAAATACTATAGTAGGCTTTCGGCCGTCAGGTAGATTGCATTTAGGGCATTATGTCAGCGTGATAAAGCCAGCAATAGAATACAAGGCAGATATCCTGATAGCTAAACATCACGCGCCACTGTCAGAACCTGAATATGAGGAGCAAGCGTTGAGCGTACTCAGAATGTTCAAGTTGAGTAGTCAAGTTGTTGAGCAAAAATTGGATGTCGCCTTACTAGCTAAGCTGCTAGCCGTAACACCTAGCCACTTACTGAATGCCATGCCACAATATAAGGCTAAAGAAAAGACCGCGCTAATGTACGTATATCCAGTGATGATGGCTCTAGATATTGCAGGCTACGATAGAGTAATTGTTGGCGAAGATCAGCGTCCTCATATCGAATTCGCAAGAGACATCCTGCCGCGTGTTGGCTTGAAATGCCCAGATCCAATTTATACAAAATCCAAGATTATGGACTTAAGACATCCTGATCGTAAGATGAGTAAGTCTGAGCCAAAGTCGTGTTTATTCCTAGATGATGAAGATTATGAGCGCAAGATCATGAAGGCGGTCACTGACGTCAAAGGACTATCAAATTTGAGAAACATATACATAGAGTTGGGTGGTCGGTCTGATATTGAAAATATGAGTAACTACGATCTAAAGCGAGCGATTGTAGAATTATATAAAAGTCTCAATAATTCCTAGAAGATTAAGCTAAAAAGAGACCGCTTTACGCGATCTCTTTCGCTACAACGGTTCAGGTTGGAGCTATTTAATAATAGCCCAACCAAACCGTTATTTCAAGTTTAATTTCTTAAATTCTTTAACAATAATTATGCGAAGATAAGCACTAACGGTCAATCCATGCTCGTCTGCAAGTTTTTGTAATTTAACTTTATCTTCTGGGGAAACCTTAACTTGTATATACTCTGTTTTTAGTGCTTTACTCATAGAAAAATTATACCATCTATTGTAAATCCTCTACTTTGATCTTCCCATTCGCAAAATCATGAGCTATTTTGTCTAGAAGCCGATTGCTGCCGTCTAATACAATACCACGTCCACATTTCAATTCGTTATTATCTGTCACGCCAATCCAAATGCCTTTTTTGGAAAGTTTACGATTCGTATAGTCATCTGTAATATTCCGCGTAATATCACCAGCACAATATAAAGTTGGCTCGTTGTAGATTTTTGCAGCTTTTGCAAGATTAATAAATTTCATTTTCTTACTCCCTTTATTTAGTTGAACCGTTGTAGCTAGAGGGTTGTGCTGTCGCGCCTTAGTTATTTTTGCGCCGCTTCTTATCTAACTGTCCTCAGTATAGCAAAAGGTATTTACAATGTCAATACTTTTTGTAAAGATTTTTGATATTTTATTAATATGATATAATTTAATTAACTCACAAGACGCAGGCGACTAGCGAGGATGTTGGTTATGTCCAAAACTACAGCCAAAAGCAAGCCTAAGTCTTCTAAAAAGCCGCCTACAAAAACACCTAAAAAGAACGGGCGTCCTACGAAATATTCCGATAAGCTAGCGGATAGAATATGTCAGAAAATAGCAGAAGGCTATTCAGTACGATCTATATGCAAAGAAAAAGATATAGTCTCTATGCAGACACTTTTTCGATGGTTACGAGAAAATGATAAGTTTCGTGAGCAATACGCGCAAGCATGTAAAGAACGATCATACGCGCAAGCTGAAGAAATTATTGAAATTGCAGATAACGCTACTAACGACTACATGGAGAAGTTGGAAGGCGATGGATATATATTCAATAGCGAAAATGTTCAGAGGTCACGTTTAAGAATTGACACACGCAAGTGGCTGATGTCTAAGATGAATCCAAAAGTTTATGGCGACAAGCTGGATATGACTACAAACGGTAATGACATAGGAGTAGCTCTAAGTGCAAAACAAGCAGAGCAACTACTTAAAGCCAGAGCAGACCGTCGGGATTCTTAGAGAAATTGCAGATAACGGCTCTTTTGCCGAATACTGCATTGCTATAGATCCAAAGTACCAACTAGAGTGGTTCCATGCCGAGATTGCTAAAGAGTTGGAGCAAGGATATCGTCGGTTGCTAGCTGGCGAAGATGTCCGATTGATGATTTTTATGCCGCCGCGCCACGGCAAAAGCGATACAGCCACGCAGAAATTCCCGTCATGGGTGTTAGGAAAAAGCCCGAATATTCCAATCGTAGTCTCATCTTACTCTGCAGAGCTTGCGTCAGATTTTGGTCAAAAAACTAGGGACATAATGCAATCCGCTACTTACACTAAGATGTTTTCTACACGCTTACGAGCCGACGCTAGAGCAAAAGGTCGCTGGATTACAAAGCAAGGCGGTGGCTACACTGCCGTTGGCGTTGGCGGTGCATTGACGGGTCGTGGATTCAAAATTGGTATTATCGACGATCCATTCAAGAACCGTGAAGAAGCAGATAGCCCAGTAATCCGCGAAGCACGCGACGGCTGGTATAAGTCAACCTTCTCAACACGTGAGGAAGGTAATTCAATGATCGTATTTATTCTTACGCGCTGGCACGACGATGACCTAGCAGGCCGAGTTCTCAAAGCCTCACGAGAAGCTAAGGCTAGAGGTGAAGCATACGATGATTGGAAGATAATCGAGTATAAAGCTATCGCCACTGAAGACGACGAGCACCGTAAAACTGGCGAGGCTCTCTGGCCAGAGAAGTTTTCACTTGAGAAGCTATTAAAAAAACGGGCAGAAATGGGTAGTTATGAATTCTCAGCGCTCTATCAGCAGAACCCAATTGATGAAGAGAATCGCAAATTTAAGGAAGCATGGTACAAATATCGCGAGTTCAGCAACGTCTTACAGCTTGACACGTACAACGTTATGACGATTGACCCGAGAGGCACAGACGATGTAAAGCAAGGCACTGACTACATTGGCGTAACCCTTAACTTTATCGACCGAGAGGGCAAATGGAATGTAATATGCTATCGCACAAAACTATCCGCGACCGACCTTGTCGACCTCATGTTTACAAACTGGAAGAGATACAACCTACACAAGATCGGAATTGAAGACAACCAATTTACTCAAGCCTTGAAGTCTGTTTGGGATGAAGAGATGATGCGCCGCGGAGTTTATCTAGACGTTGAATTATTGAAGCATGGCGGACACAGTAAAGCATTGAGAATTGAAGCGCTAGTGCCACGATATGAACGCGGAGGAATTTATCATATAAGACATGGCGACGCTAACTTATGCAAAGACTTAGAGCTTGAACTGAGTATGTTTCCTAAAGCAACCAATGACGACGCGAGCGACTCTCTAGCATATCAAGTACAACTAGCTCAGCGACCAGAAGATGACGTAGGATCAGTCTCATACAATCAATCATTAGCAGATAGCGACTTAACAGCAATGTGGAATTAATTAGGGGGAATATGAAAAAATTTGTGCCAGAATTTGGAAAAGTCAAAGAGCAACAGCAGCTAGACGATAAGACGTCTGTAGTAGTTGAAAACAGTTATCAAAATCACACTGTTATAGCAACTAAGCTACACTATGAAGAACGTTTTCGAGTTGCATCTATGGCAGAAGCACGTGATAAGGTTGATGAGCTAACACTAAGGATTGAAAACGACGACAGTCTTATCAATCCGTCAATCCGTTATGATGGCCGCGCTAGAATATCATACAAAGGATCATTTGATGTCGTGTTTGAATATACCAAAATTAAGCAGGTAAAATGATTATTTTCACAACTGATTAAAAATGTGATATAATACAAGCGTAAACCACTGAAACAAACCAGAGTTTACTGAAACAACAGTAATCTTTGGAGTAATCAGTGGCTTTCTCTTTTTTAACAGAAGAAAACATTTTAGATCTATGTAGCGCCTCAAAAGACTATACAGAAAAACTTACGCAGCCTTTTGAGGAGTATTCCCGTCTTGCCAGAAATAAGCCACACGCTAAAATACCTAAAGCTTTTCCTAAAACTACAGACGGTACAGCAGCTTCAATTATCATTAAGTCTGCACGCCGTGCCGTCCAACAATTGCCGACTGGCGTAGTCTCTACTTCTGATGAGTACAGTCCATGGCCAATAATTGCTGAATTTGTTTACTTAGAAAAAATCCTACCTAACGCCAACGCCGAATATGACCTGATCCATAAAGTGTGGATAACTATTGAAAATGGTGAGTCGTTTGGGTCGCAATGTGTCTTTACGCCAGTAGCTTACAACGATGACGAGCTACTTCCAGACTATTTAATCGTTTCATGGCGTGATGTATTTATTCAACCTGGCAAAAGATCTGCTAGTGACAGCGACTATTTATTTGTACGCACGTGGTGGCAAAAGACTGACGTAGACAAGCTTATTGATGCCGAAAAAGAACGACGCCGCACTGCCAAAAAAGAGGGTGCACTATACGAACCAACTTGGGATTTGAAGGCACTAGAAGAAATAAAAGAAGCTATTGTCGCTAAAGATTCTAAAGACCAGAGCGAAGCAGAGCAACAGTACTCACTTGATCCATCAGGTATTGAAATTATAACTGGTTTTCAAATTGGTCATAACGCAACCTTCTTTACCTTCAACCCAGCCACTAAAAAGATTGTACGACGTAAGAAAAATAAAGACCCAAGGGCTAAGATACCCTTAAACTGGTATTTTTATGACGCCGATGGGGTCAATCCTCTGGGCCGTAGCGTCTTAGAGCTAATTGGTCCTCTACAGAACCTGATCGATAGCGATATGCAGGCTTATCAATACAACCGTGCCGCCGCATTGCGTCCAACTATTAACGTATACGGCGATGTAAACGAGCGAACCCTTGAATTCAAGCCAAACGGTCTTAACAAAATTAAGAACCCGAATGTACGTATTGAAGCGATGTCTGTAGATACTTCAGCAATCCGCGACTATCCGAACTTATACGGCTTGCAGAAGTCTCAGATGCTCAACCTGGTCAATAGTCCAGACACTTCAATTAGCGCAGAGGTTGGCAATCCAGGATTCGGTAAAACACCACAAGCGCTCAAGACTCAACAGGCTCAATTGTCTATTGACGACAACGCATTACGTAAAGGATTTGAAGCATTCTTTGAGGAGTGGAGCGAAACGGCTATTAACTTGTATTTTGCAGAGCGTGAAGGTGTAGAAATAATCCAACTAGACACAGACACTGCACAGAGATTGCGAGACCTAGAAGCAAAAGGTCATGTACTAGATGGTGTAGTCCTAGATGACGATAATAAGGCAACTGTAGACTTCTCAAAAGCTAAGGGCGTACTGAAGTTTAAGATTGACGCGTCAACAACGAAAGTAAACAGCGAAGCGGCACAGCTAGATTCTCTGAAGACATTGATTCAGACGCTAGATTCTAGCCAATCACTGAACCAAGTAGTACCAGTAGATAAGAAACTAGCTGCATGGAACGCTATTGTTGCCAACTCTGGTATTGATGGATTGGACGAGCTAAAGGTTACAGAAGAAGAAATGAAAGAAATGCAGGAGGCGCAAACTCAAGCCGCGGTCCCTGCTACCGATGAAACAGCTACAGCCGAGACGGAACAGCCCGCAGAAGACGAGGCTCAGGTTGCTGAAGTCCCAGTAGAGCCACAAGAAGATATAGAGCCAAGTATTGTAGATGAATTACGACAGATAGGTACACCAGAAAACCTAATTGCTGAAGTACCAAGCATGATTCAAAAAGGATTTACAGAAGAGGAAATAATCGCATCGATTATGGGAGTTATCCAAAAGGAGGGTGAATAATGGACGAAAATCTATATCCGCGTAGTACAGAATATTACCAGCCAAATGAGGAAGAAGACAAGAGGGTAGAGGAGGCTAAACAAGCCGAGATCAATGCTATTAAGCAAGATATGAATAAGTTGCAAAAGGTACTTGACCGTTGGGACGAGCGCATTACCTTCTACAAGTCTACTGACGCTATACCAGAAGAAGTAATTACAGATAAAGAGAAGCTAGCTATTTATATATCGGCAAACAAACGTATTGTAGAGATTTTAAGAGAGGAGAGGAGCTTCTTAGAAAGTGTAATTGACCAAGCGGCGTAGTAAGGTACTCTGCTTTGGTTAGCTATCCTCGCTATTGGCTAACCAAAGGAGCGCATCTCACGCAACCCAGGTTCGTCACCTGCAATCGACGCTTAAACAATCTAATGAGAAGGAGGGGTACTGTGCCGTCAGACGCAGAAAACCAAGAAGTCGTTAATACAGAGGTAGAGCAAGAGTCTACCCACGCTGAGTCGACGCCAGCTGAAACACAAAACTCTGAGGCTTCTTCAGAGCCAGAAACCAAAGCAGTTATCTCAGATAGCGGCGAGGTGGTACATGTCAAAGTCGATAAGTCTAAGGAAGAAAGCAAAGACGCTGATTCTGATGACGAGTCAGACGAAGACAGGAAGCCGAAACGGGGCAAAGAGGCGCGCCGTGAACAACTAGAACGCGACTTAGAGGAGGATAACCGAGTCATTCGCGAATTAGTTGCTAAACGGAACGAAACTAGAGCTTATCGCCAGCAATTGGAGCTTGACGCACAGAACGAAAGCACATTTCAACCTGTACAGCCACAGCCACAACAATTGCCAACAATAGATCAGATTATGGAGATGGAGAATCCAGAGACTGGTGACTTCTTCACAGAATTTGAAGCTAAGGCGGTATTGCAGAACCTACAGTTGCAGCAGCGACTAGATAATATGCAACAAGCTCAGGAGGAAGTGGCTTATAAAGCCCAAGTCGAAACATCAAGAAGTGATTTGTCGTATAAGGCAAATATGGCGCTCAGGGATTTCCCAGAGTTTGATCCAGAATCTGATCAATACGATGAACATCTTGATAACGCCGTAAACGGGTATCTGCAAAGTGTACTTGTTTACGACCAAAACGGCAAAGTCATTGGCTCAAGTACAGATATATATCAATTATATAAGTCATTCCACAAAGACGGTGAAACACCTAAGCAACGCGCTGTGATTAATGACGCTGGTGATTTCCGCGGAGGCGGCACTAGGATCGTTAAACCATTCGCCAAGCTTACTACAGAAGAGAAGGAAGAATATCTCCGTCGACAAGGACATGATATTTAAGAAAGGTTAATAACATGGCAACAAACACAACCGCAACGCTTTCTGCCGAGATGATCCAATACCTGGAGGAAAAATTCTTGGAGCGAAGCGAAGCCCGCACAATTCACCTAGAAGGTGCTAAAAAGAAAACTCTAGGAAAAAACTCTGGTACAACAGTTACCTTTACAAAACGATCACCATTTGGCTTGGCTACAACGCCATTGACAGAAGGTGAAAACCCACAAGACGAAGCTATCCGAAGCAACAAAGTCGTTGCTACTCTACGTGGCTACGGTAAGTGGACTAAAATCTCAAGCATGCTGTACAACACTTCAATCGACCGCGAGATGAAAGAGACGATTGAAACTATGGGTCAAAATGCAGGCGAAACAATCGACGCATTGGTCCGTGACGTATTGCATCAGGGTGCTACAGTACAGTTTGCAAATAAGAAAACTGCATTGAACACCATTACTGCCGACGATATCCTGACGGTAGCAGAAATCCGCAAGGCCGTACGTACATTGAAGAAAAACAACGCAATCCCATACGCAGACGGATTCTTCATTGGTAAGGTTGGTCCAGATACTGCATACAACATTACTGGTGATACAGCTTGGATTGACGCTCAGAAGTACACTGGCCGTGCAGAACTATACAAGGGTGAACTAGGTCGCTTGCACAAAGTCCGCTTTATCGAAGCATCAAGCAACCAGAAGGATGAGACAAGTACAACAACTGTCTACTCAAACTTCATTCACGGTCAAGAAGCATTCGGCGTTGTCGACTTAGCTGGTAGCGGCTTGAAGAAAATTATCATCAAGCAGTCAGACAAGGGTGATACATCTAACCCACTCAACCAGTTTATGACCATTGGTTGGAAGGCTGAGGCATTTGCGTCAGCAATCCTTGATCCAAAGTGGATTATCAACGTTAAGACTGGTGCTAAAGACTAGTATTTAATAACAGTAAGGGGTGGTTAAACACTGCCCCTTACGACCAAAGAAGGGAAACGATAAAATGGCAGAGAAAAATACAACTGCGCTTACAGCCGAAGAGATTATCGCCAACGCTAAAAAAGAGGCTGAAAAGATTATCGCTAGCGCAAAAGAAACTGCAACTAGCGGTGAAATCGTAAGTCGTAGCGTATCTAAGGAAGATATCATCGAAGCATATAACAGCGGATTAAGTCACCTAGAGGTTGCTAAGAAATTTTATGGCAACACAAACGACGACAATATGCAGAAGGTTATTGCAGTCATTGAAGAAGCAGTACCATCAGGGGATGACAAAGACCCAGAGGTTGAAGTTACTGATCCTTGGATTGGAGCTTAATAGATTATGGACTGGACGAGAGAGGGCGATCTAACTAGATTACATAAGGTGTTTAATGACCCTCTTAAGTCTCGTCACGAGCGCAGATTAGCCCACGACACATTCAACAAGATATTACGCCAGCTAAAAGATAAAAAACTCACCGAATTACGTCGTAGGCTAATCCGAGCCAACATTGCAGACGATGATGCCGCCGTAGAGAGAATAACCGAAGAGATACATGAATACTCACGGCGTGCAGGCTATAGATAGCGACTACAACATAAACGGATCAGACCATTTCGTTCACGTCAACGAAATGGTTTTTTTGCTTGATATATGATACAATAACCTTACAATTAAGCACGAAGTGTGACTCTAAAAAACGAGAGCGCGTTGTCATCCAAAAAAGAAGGAAGCGTGCGTCGCAGCGTTGTATAAGTAGCAATCTGAGGTGATCGTTTGAGACAAATACGAAGCCGCCCAAGTCAGTATGGAGCGAAGAACTAGGCCCTCTTGGTGACCAGACAACAGACGATAGCTCTTATCCAATTTAATAGTATTTTTACAATTTGGAGTGTTGTTGAGAGATTTGGGGTTTGTGTGTATACTATAGGTACTTTAGTAAGTGAATGGGAGGCTTTACTAAAATGGTATCTAAGGACAAAATCATCAAAAGCACTATTGGTGCTGTTATTGGCGTAGCTGCAGTAGCAGGTATGGCTGGAGCTGCAAATAATAGTCAGCCACAGCAGACTATAGCGCCAGTAGTACAACCTGTAACATATTCAGACTGTAGAACGGAAGAAATACCGTTTGAAACACAGTACGAAGGTGAAACAGGTCAATATGGCTACACTGAAACTATAAAGCAACAAGGTGTAGCTGGTAGCAAAAAGATTTGTAAACCAAGCAAGCCAGGGTATGAAGATAAAGTGGAGGTTATAACTCAACCTGTAAACCACGTTATCGTCCGTACACCTAAACCTGCACCGCAACCAGTACAGCAGCAATCACACTATCGTGTCGGAGCAATCTGTCGTGACGGTTGGCAATCACATGCTACTGGAAGAGGGGCATGTTCACATCATGGTGGAGTAAGCGAGTGGCTGTATGAGTGATTGGCACGTGTGGCTTTTCTATGGCACCGCTGCATTTATTTCTGTATATTCAGTCATAACCTGGAAACAAATAATGTGGCTATATACGCTGGCGTCACCATATGGAGTTGATGATAACGATGTTGCTATAAAGATGTTTTCATGGAGTGCTTTGCGTCAGTTGGCTGCCAGTACCTTTTCCATACCAGCATTCATTTTGCTTGGTCAAAAATGTATAAGTAGTATTCCAATAGAGTTTGTTACTGTTCCATTTACTTTAGTTATTGCTACAGTAATATATACACTTGGACATAGTTATTCGGCACCAGAAAAAGCATTTTATAGGCTCAAAAAGTATGGATACTTAGCGGAGGATGCAACTGGTAATGGGGGATGGATAGAATTTACCATTCGCCACTTTATGCAATATACCTATGGGATGGTCCTGTCCCTTATCGGTATTATTGCAGTGTCTATATTTCTTTTGTATGTAGCGTTATTCTAGCGTGCTACACAAAAATGCTGTACAACGACTTTGCCGTCCCCGACGCCAATACCAGTATAGGTGTACTTGGGGTCGAGCATGGCAGCTTTGTGCGGCGGTGAACTAAGCCACCAATCTATAGATTGCTTTGTATCTGTTCCGCTATCGTTCCAAGTCAAGTTTTCGCTGGCGTTTGTGCAAGCGGCAACTTGAAGTCTCCTCATTTCTTCTGTAAGCGGTTGGTTCGTGTCTGGCATGTAGTGTCCGCGATAATTCCTAGCTATCATGTCGTCGGCTTTCATTTGAGCGGTCTTAGATAAGTTTGGGTGCAGTTTTAATGGTGCAACGCCGACTTTGGCTCGTTCAGTATTGACAGCGTTCAGTATTGACAGCTCTGTCGGCGGTTCTATCTTTTTGCTATTAGATAATTTGTTGGGATTTTGAAACGAAGGCGATTCTACGACAGGAGTTGTCTTTGTTATCTCTGTATTACGTTGAGCAACAAATAAATAGGCAGCAACTGCGCCAACGACTACTGCGATGCTAACAAAAATGACAAGAATAAATTTAGTCTTTTTCACGCCGACAGTATAACTGAAATCATCAGATTTGTCAATAACACTCCAAGTTACAAAAAGGAGTGTTATTCTTATGCAAGGAAATGAATCATATCGTCAGTACCTTCAATATCACGCAAACAATCACCCGTCAGCAACCAAACGAGCAGAAGCTCAAGCCCTTCTTAATGTTACTGGAGATGACGGTGGACTTAACGGCTACTTCCTGATGGGTAACGGCACTAACAATAAAGGTCAAACTATCGGAGAACAAAAGTCTAATGGCTACACTGCGTCATCCCTCAACCGTTCAGTCAATCCATGGTGGATGAACTCATATGCTAACTGGCAACATAGCCAAAAACAGGGTGGCGCGAACCTCAACCTCGACCTCGGCGGAGGCAGAGGCGGCGGTGGCGGTGGCGGAATGGGCGGTGGTAACCGTGCCAGTGCTGCTCAGTTGGCAGAATATGACCAAGGTATTGGACAGCTAGAACATGGACTAGGACGTATAGATAACCAATTAGGTGTACGCTTAGGCAATATTAACAACCAGTACAATACCAAAAAGAATGAATTAAAGAGTTCATGGAATAGGGCAGAAGGTCAATTTAACGACCAGACCCGTCAAAATCAGCAACAGCGACGTACAAACATCAATAACATCAATGACCGCTCAGCAGTTGGCTTACGAGGACTATTGCGTTCATTAGGAAGTATGGGTGCAGTAGGTTCAGACATGCAATTAGCAGGTCGCGCAGTTCAGAACCAAGCTAACCAGCAACGAACAGGCGCAGGACAGACTTACGCACAGAACCAAAAGCAAATCGACACCACGTGGGGTCAGTTTAAGAATGATTACGCGGATGAAGACAAGAAGCTCAACGACTGGAAAGCAAACGAAGATAACGCCGCACGTCAGTCATCTCAAACTACACGTCAGAACCTATTAACTCAATTAGCTCAGATGAAGAGCCAGAAAGCCGCCGCACAAGGTGCTAACGGTGCTAATGCCGCACGTGCAGACCTTGGACGAGCAAACGCTCTATCAAGCGAGATTGATAACCTAGGACGTCAGCAAAGTACATACAGCGGCAATAAGGTCCAATACAACGCAAAAGACCTAGACAGCTACAAGGTAGAAGGTGATACAGCAGTTGGTGTTTCAGATCCACAAGCAGCAGGTAATGACCCAACACTAAACATCTACAACACACGCCTAAAGCAAGAAGACGAGCGTAAACGTCAGAATCAATACCTGTAAATAAATTAGGAGGGGATTAGAGATAATGGACTTTTTCCAGAGAGTAGGCAACTTTTTCAGCGGTAAGGGTTGGGTAAGCGATGATGAACGTCGACGTAAAGAGCAACAAGTTCAAGCGCCAGTTCAACCACGCCCTCAGCCATTACAGCAAGTACAGCAACCTAACATTAACAGACTAAATGGTCTATATGGTGTAAATACACCTGGGTTAGGTGGTG
Organism: Candidatus Nanosynbacter sp. TM7-076; assembly: GCF_022828325.1. Lineage (GTDB taxonomy): Bacteria > Patescibacteriota > Saccharimonadia > Saccharimonadales > Saccharimonadaceae > Nanosynbacter. Next base: position 11,651 of record NZ_JAJQJS010000002.1, on the reverse strand, counting down.
GTACTAATATATTCAGCCAAGCTCAGCAAAAAGTAAATCCTAATCCCCTTCAACAGGCTAATCAAGCAACACAACAGCTAAACCAAAATAATCAGCCAAAGCCATTAATCCCAGAAAAGACTGTCAATGACGCCCCTAAAGTACTAACCCCTCAAGGGCAACAAGATTGGGTAAACAAAGAAAATAAGCAGATCCAAATCCAGAATGTCATAAACAACCCTACTCAGATACTTAAATCTCAGGTCCAACAGCAACAACCTAAACCTGCACCAGTGGCTATTCAACCTCAACAACAGAATAGACCACAAATAGCCCCAAGTTTTCCTAATCCTGGAAGAAATCCTTTATTTACCCAAAATCAGGACAGCTTAACTCGCGCCCTAGATATAGCAAAACAAGAGAGTGACAAATATAAGGCGGATCAGGCAGCACGCAACGACAAACTAGACAACATTATGCGAGCAAGGGGTGTTAGCGAGCCAGAAATCGCCAAGAACCGCCAAGTACGTATTGACGCAGAGAACAGAGCTTATTTATCAGAAGACAAAGCTAGACGTGATAGCAATATTGCACAGATGGCAGGACTGGCTACTTTACCAACACGTTCAGTGGTTAGCTTCACTAAAGGTGCTATTGACGGTGCTGGCCGTACAGTTGGTGATTCAGGCGATAAACTATCTCTAGCTGTCGCAGACGCCATGTATGGCATTACTGGTGATGAGTCATATGACAGAATACGAAAATATATTGTAGAACAAGGTAAGCAACGTAACGCTCAATACGATCGAGACCTAGGCGTATTCAAGAAGAACGACACAGATGTTGCAACAGCTTACGAGGCGGGTCAAAGCGCACAAAGACTAGCTCAAGATATAGGTACGGGTGTAGTCACTGGCGGTACTATACCCGTAGCACGTCAGTTTGTAGAAAATGCGGCGGACTTTATTACTAATGCAAACGCTAAAGGTAAGAGCACGCGTGAGATGTTGCCATATGCGTATGGTAACGCGGCAGTTCAGGCGGGAATAGAGAAGGTTGGACTAGACAAGGTCTTATCGCCTATCGGCAAAAAAGGTCTGACTAAGTTTATAACAGGTGCTATAGCAGAAGGTTCGGAAGAAGCCGCCCAACAATTTGCAGAGAATGCAATTGCTAAGCATACATACGATCCTAATCGTAAATATGAAGAGGGTGTGCTTAAAAGTGGTCTTATGGGTGCGGTCCTTGGTGGTCCAGCTGGAATGGCTAATTTTGGTGCTATGCGACAGACTGGCAATCAACCATCAAGTGCAATGACTGCACGAATGAATCAAAATGAAGCTACTGGAAAACTAGAAAAAGAGGCTATAGCTCAACGTCAAGCGCGTCAATCATCAGACAATACCTCACTAAAACAAGCGGCAGAAGTAAATGCAACTAATAACCAAAACAATCAATTACACCCAATTCAGGCGGTGAATGTAGCCCCAGCAGTAGAGAATACTATACCTAACGCTAGTCCAGCACTAAAACAAGCCGTTACCCAGAATATGTCAGATATTCAGCACGGTGATGTAAATGCTGTTGCCACACGTCAACAAACGACAGGAAGACTAGAAAACTATCTGATAGAACAAGCTACAAAAGACGTACAGAACTTAGCTAGACCAGAAATGAAATACAAACTCAATCCAGAGCATGAAGCCCAGGTGATAGCTTATAACGAGCATATAACACGTTTACGCCAACGTGAAGAATACTTGCGTGGTCAAGGAATGAGTGAAAATGCTCCAGCCATGATTAACCTACGTAAAGCTCAAGAGCAGGCTATATACGCCAGAGATCATATAGGTGAAGTAGATGAGAATGGATTGAAATATAAACTAAGCCCAGAACAAGAAACGTTCTTCAAGGACTCTAAGATCCGAGACGAAAATGGCAATCTGAAGACTGTATACCACGGTACAAATAGTGAGTTCGACCAATTTAGTCCATTAGCCGGTTCATCAAGTAGCACACGAAATAGGTGGGGCGAGGGTAACTATTTAGCATATGACAAAGATATGGCTAACGGCTACGGAGTCAATCTAAAAGAGATGTATGCAAATATTACATCTCCAATTAGCGATAAACAAAAGACAATCTCCTTTGATCAGTATGATGCCCTACATCGACGGGTAAATAACGGCGAGCCAGCATATCGTGAAGATTATGATATGTACGATAACGACATGGATTTGTTGTGGGATATTACTGACAACGGGCAATGGAAAAAATATGCTCAAGACATCAAAGATACCACTGGCAAAGATGGTGTGATTATGGACGATATGGCAATTACTTTTAGCCCAAACCAAACTAAATATACCAACAATCTCAACCCAACAGACAATCCAGATATGCGGTTTAAGCGTCAGGCAGAGGCTAAAATACAGGAAGTTCAACAATCAAAAGAACTACTAGCACGCCACCTACAACTAACGGGCGATGAGAACCTTGTATTCAATGAGTGGCAAAATGAAATGCAGAGGAAAGCATTAGGCTACTACGATCCAAAGACTGACCAAATCAACCTAAACAAGCTTACAGAAGACACTCTAAACCACGAATTAGGACATAAATTACTTACACGTGTAGAAAACAAACAAGACTTATTAAACTCTATCCGTGAATCTTATGGAGATGACTATTTAATAAACAAATATGGCAGTCAATATGGAAATGACCTGAACCTACTAGCAGAAGAACAACTAGCCGACGGATTCAGCGATTATTATAACGGAAGATTAAACGGTGAAGATAAAGTACGTCTAGGTACTAGATTAGGTATTCCTCAAAAAGTCTTAGCAATATACGACAGAATTACTGAAGCTGTTATGGGACTTGTTGGTAAACAAGATGCCATTAAACAATTCTACGCCCAAATGGAAACGGGGAAGTTCAGAACTGAACTGTTCGGAAATCCCGAACAGTTGGCAAAGAATACTAACCAGCTAAATAGCGGGGCATCTTATAAAATCCATGAAACGCCAAATGGAAGGCTAGTAGAAATTGAGGGGAATCCGCTAAAAGGAATACCTGCAAAAAATATTCCTCGTAAGGTGCGTGAAGTTATCAAGGAGAGGTTCCAGGGCAATGCTTATCCAATTGGTGATACTGGAGATGTAGCAAAAGTTACAGCTCGAAGCAAGAACGAAATATCTCATCAGCAGTCTACTATGGGCTATGAGGATTACAGAACTAAGGCAGCCGCCGCACATCAAATTGATGAATTGATGAGTTCAATGACACGCATTAAACACGCACCTAATTTGAAGAAGACACAAAAACCCAATGTTGCTTCATATACGTACGGTGATGTTGCCGTAAAGATTGGCGATAGACAGTTTACGGTGAGGGTTAATATAGAGAACTGGAATAACGGTAATAAAACCCTATACGATATATCATCCATAAAAGAAACATCCCCTCAGAGGATGAACCTCTTAAGGGGAGGGGATGTTAACAACTCCACTATAGCAAACAATCCTCAAGATGTCAATAGTGATAAATTCCAGCACCCTCTTCAAGAAACTATTAACGAAATGGAAGCCAACCCTAAGCCTAGAATGACTAGAGAATTAAGAGAGGCTATAGACGAGTTTATATATGAGAATATAGATCCAAAACTATTCTTAGAGCATAATGACACAAATATCCTCGGAAGTCATGGATTGACGTGGAGTATCCCACGCCTGCATGTAGACGACCTACGACACCACCTAGGAAAGGAGTTGGCTGGAGATCTACCGTCTAACTATAAACGCCGTACTGGTAAGCGAGATATCGATACAGTAGCTCAGGAAATGGGATATGACGACATCGATACGTTTATCGATGAAATTAAGCGAGTAGCTGAAGCACGTCGGGCAGAAAGAGAGCGAAAAGCCCTATTGGCAGAGTGGCGTAGGGATCCAGATGTCATTCAAGAAGCTCAGAAGATGATTGCGGAGCGACACGCAGAAGAAGCTAAGGTAGAGGCTGAGAAGCAAAAGAAAATAGAAGAAGCGAAGGCAGAAAAAGAACGACGTGCTGAAGAGGCTAAGGCAGAAAAAGAGCGAATTGAAAAGCAGCAGGCATTAGGAGAAATACTAAATAGAGGATTAGATGAAGGTCCAAGGCACAAAATAGCAGATATAGTACATAATGCTAGTGTAGCTACTGGTATTGACGAAAAAGCCGTTGCAAAACAATTTGCTAAGTTGGCTGAACAAAAGGGCTATGACATTACTGGAGAAAGGGCACTACTGAACACCAACGCACGCGCTGGCAGTATGTTAGATGAAAATGGACGACTACGCCCGATAGACGAAATAGCACCAGAAGTAAAAGAAAAGATTAAACTACCTGGAGCGGAACACGCGGTCCCAGCACCTACAACTACTGCAAATACAGCTACCCACAATACACGACAGATGATTTATAAGGATGAGAAGGGCGCATACCATTCATTCTATGAATACAGAAATATCTTTGGTAAATGGCAACGAACAGGCGCCGAAGCACCAAGAGTAACTTCACCACTACAGAAGAAATTCATAGACGATATTAGATCAGACAAGGCAGTTAATGATGAAGCTAAGCGTGCATTTGATGACGGTCTAGCTATTCAGTATATATGGAGAGAAAACTCTAAGGGTGTAAATGCTGAACTAGTGAGTGCTTTTGATGGTTATATGCAAACTGGAGACAAAAAGGCATATCGTCCAAGCGATAAACTAGTTACATTCAATCCAGATAAGCACTATATAGAATCTGGTAGGGTTGTAGATGCAGAAACTGGTCAAATTCTAGGTAATTACATTGAAATGACACCTGATGGCAACGTAACTATATATGCAGGTAAAAAGAAGATGAACCTGAATATGCACGATATTGACTTCAGTAAGATTAAGGAAATGCGCTTTGGTGCAGGTCAAACATGGACTACTGAAGGAATAATAGACCGTATAACAGGCTCATTAAGGCGAAGCAATAGCCTTGACTACTTTAAGAAGGGTGGCAATAAAACCAAAGAGGCGTTACTGAATATTATGTCTGAGACACCTCGTCAAGCTAACGCCGCCGCAGTAAAAGAAGGCAACGCTATCGGTGAACAGATAAAGGATTATCGCAAAAACTTGCTAAAACAAGCTAAAAAACACGGTCCACTAAAGCGCCAAATGCTACAAGACGCCGTATATGTAATTGAACCATCACGTCCGAAACGCGGCGAAAAATCACCATCATACGATGAACGCTTGAAAGTATTTGAAGAAGTTTATGGAAAGAGTGCTGCTGAAGCTCTGGATCAATACAACAGCTTCTTACGTGCTGTATACAAGAACTTGCTAGCTCGCCAAAACGAAAAGAGGGTAGAGCTAGGTAAAGACCCAATTATGGAGCGTAAAGACTATATTACGCACCTAGGAGAAATGCAGTCTGGCAAGGGAGCTATCGCGGCTATGTACGGCGGTGCTAAGAATCTATTATCTGGCGGAGATGTGGCTATTGAATCTCGTAAATCATTACCAGCTAAATTAGCAGGTCGTACAGGACTATTTAAGCCAAGCCAAAAGTTTAATCAATTCGCTATGCAACGTGTAGGTGACGTAAAGCCAACAGATCCATTTACACCACTAATGGAATACAGTAAGATAGCCCTACACAACATTCATATGACAGATGCTATTACAATGAACCGCTCGCTGGAAGTAGCGGTGCGCGCAGCTAGCGAAGCACGACAAGAATTTGCAGGTAAAGGTACTAGCGGTATACAAAAGCTAGCTGACAGAGTGGACGCCCTATATAATTCGGCTGCTTCTGGCAATGTTAATGCTGAAGAGCTAACGCAAGTAAGGAATAAACTATACGGATTAGAACGTGCAATTGGTCGAAAAATAGACGGTATACAAGAACTAAGTCGTCTAGTTAAAAAAGCTGACAAGTTTGGTGTAGAGAAACTAGACGCAAAAGATATAAATAGCCTAAAAGAAACCACCAACAATATGGCTGAAAGCCTAGATAAGATGCTTAATGACGTAAACTTTATGAAGCTGATGTCTGATAGCGCAAACGGACTGACTCAATTTGTCGGATTTGTCCAAGAACACGCAAACCGACTAGCTGGAAAGACAGACCCATTCCAACGATTAGTAAACGATACAGAACCGAGTCTTGGGAGTAAGTTTCTAGGTGCAACTGGTAGAGCATTAATGAAGCAGGCGGCACTATCTAAGATTGTCGGCAATATGAATTCAGTGGTAGCTCAAACGGCATCACTACCTGCTCTATTTTCTACAACCAACCCGAAAGCATTAATACAGGCATTCAAGCTAAAAAACCGTAAAGCTATATTACAGAAGTCTGACGCTCTAGCGCTAAGATATGCAGATGACAATCTGACAGATGATACCAAGTTTGAAAAGACCATGAAGACTGCTGGTATTCCTATGGAAGTAGTTGAAAGAGGCGTTATTGAATACACCTTCTTAGCTAAATACAATCAGGCAATCAATAATGGACTAAGTGACGCAGATGCAGTTAGATACGCAGAACGATTCATTAATGACACGGTAACCTTACGCGACCAGATAAGTACGCCACGGGCATATAATAGACTATTGCCTGCCTCATTCTTACAGTTCACGCGAGAAGTGACACAACAGAACCGTTATGTATGGAACCAGATGACTAATAAACAAAGAGTGGCACTTGCTGTTAATACGGCAATTGCATATAGTGCGATAGAAGCGCTAACTGGAAATAAGCCAGGGGTTGACCCATTAGGTACACTGATTGAGATTGTAGGCGACTGGCTAAGTGGTGGTGATGATGACGATAAAGACAATTCGGTACAAGCTAAACTGGAGCGCACAATCCAAAAAGTAGCTGGCCAGGCAGTTACAGCCGTACCTATAGCTACAGCTGTAGTTAATACTGCAACAACAAAAGACGACCGCAAGAAGCTATTCGGCAAAGAAAGCAACTTAGGACGTTACGACGGTACAATACCAGTTGTTGATTTACCTCGTAAATTGATTGACACTAAGGGTAAATTGGACGAGGCAGCTAAAGCACGTGAAGATGGTGATGACGATAAGGCAGAGGCGAAAACCAAAGACGCTATGTACAACATCCTAGGTCAATTACCAGCAGGTAGCCAATTAAAGAAAACTATTCAGGGTATTGCGGCAGCTCACTCTGGTGAAGTAAAAGACGGTAATGGCGAGACAAAGGTTGAGTTTGAAAAAGACAATCCATTCAATCTGGTCCAAGGTGCTCTATTCGGTAAAAACGCGCTAATACCAGTACAGGTTGAAGAAGGAAAGAGCTCGTGGGTTAATATGTTTAAGGCTGGCGGTCTAGTCGCTAACGCGTCTAATGGTATGCAAATAAACATGCCAACCAACAATAATCCACAACAAAAACAAGCAACAGATAATCAAATAGACCTACAAGGACTAAACAAGAAAGAAGCCGCTTCAATTAAAAAGAAACTAAAGAAGGGCGACTATACATTCCAAGACGGATTGCTGGTAAACAAGAACGGTAACGTAGAAAAAGGTGTATATAAAAAGCTTGCTAAATCTCAAGGACAAGGTGATGAAGCTTATCGCAACTGGATGAAGGCGTATGACATTGATAAAACATCAACTATTAAAAAAGAGTTCACTTCATTTAATGCGACGTTAAACAAGCTACAGAACGGCGCAGAGAAGGTAGATAAAGCTAAAACTGCCGTCAATATGATGACTGGTAAATACAAAGACCTACCAGACTGGGTAAAAGAGCGCTACTACAAAGAATCTGGATATACAAAGGATCAAATTGAGTACGGCGCGATGACATCTCATAACGAAGTAAGTCTGATGGACAATTACTGGCGTCAAAAGGCTCAAGAATCATCACACGAGGATCTAATACAAGAACTAGCCAATGGTCGACGAAAGAGTATTACAGGACAAATGTTTGCTAAAAATGGTGTAATCAACAAGCTACGTGCAGAAGGTTACATCACTAAACAGGAAGCACGCGCCCTTAATGCTACTCAGTTTGACACTGACGGCAATAAGATAACCAAAGATACCTCAGGTGGCTCTGGACGCTCAGGTAGCGGAAGAGGTAGAGGACGAAGAGGTGGTAGGTCAAGCGGCGGTGGTAGCACATCTCCATTAGCTTCTGCAACCGCTAAGAGCATGAGTCTAACATCTTCTGCGCCAAAAGCTAACGAATCATCCGCAAAAAACACAAGTATAAACCAAATCGGACAAAACCTAATAAGCAAGACTAACACTCAAAAACAGATAACTAACACATTAAAAAAGTGGAATGGTGCAAGCACCAGCAAAAACACGCGAATCCGCATTAAGAAAGCATAATAGTGATAATTATGATATAATATAAGCAGAAAACAGCGTGACCTAAAGAACACGGAGCGTCTGGCAATAATAAGCCGGCTCCGTGTTTTTAATTTAGGAAAAACGCCATGAACACTACGCAACTTATATCGGCAGTCATGCTGAAAGCTACTGGTAAGGTGCGCAACCTACCAGAAACAGACAAGAAATACCAGAAAATACTAGGTATTGCTAACATGTATATCCCTGTATGGCAAAGTGAACCTAATGTCGATTGGCAGTCTCTATATGACCCTAATTACAATATCGGAACACTATCAACGAATCAGGAATATGAAATCGACTTCACTAAGGTTGCCAAGATAAGCAACGTATACGGCGACACTATAAAGGTCAAAAAAGACAATCAGATTAAAGAATACACTACAGTGCCACCAGAGCAAGCGGGAATGTATAAGGGGCAAGACTGTTGCACTATCTCTGGTAATAAGCTGGTGTTTATCGATCCTATACGAAGTGAAGACCCAGTATTTGGAGGTCAAATAACAATACCTGTATATTTACACGCCCCACTGCTATCAAGCCCAAGCGATATGGTCCCAGTAGACAATCCAATGTGGCTAGTGGTGATGTGTGCCGCTGAATATGCTCGCAACGATATTCTTTTGCAGAACCAATACGGCAATCTCATCAATGAAGCCAACCAGCTAATGGAAAAAATGATAGAGAATAATGCTAGTCAAGCTAGATATGCACCTTTAAGTATGATTCCAGGAGTGTCTGACATATGCTAAAGCCCCCTAGCAATACTAAAGCACCAAAAATACAGCGGCTGTCGGTTGAGGATTGGACAAACGGCGTAGTCACTGCATTTGATGACGGTCGCTCACCGCTAAGAGGCCTAAGGTCATCTGAGAATATGATATTGGATCAGGACTCTGTCATTACCGTGCGACATGGTACTGCTAAATATGGTCCCCAGCCACTAGGAACAGTCTTAGGTGAATTGGCTGAATTTCGTAGCACTACAAAAGACGGATCCGTAAACTGGCTAGCTTGTCTTCAAAGAATAAATGGCAAAACAAAGCTATGTATAGCTAAAGGTGAAGACCTAGCATGGCAAGTTGTAGAAGGTAAAGAATATCACGAATCCGCCCGCGGTCATTTCAAGCAAATACGCAACAATCTTCTAGTCATGAATGGAGAAGATACTCTTAGCTACTTGGATATACCAACAAAGAAGATTGTAGCATTTCAGAAAATATCAGATCCAGCAAAGCCAATACTAGATAAAAACGTAGGACTAACTGGTACAGGATTTAAGGTGTTTTATGCAGTTACCTTTAACTCTACTGTTGGTGAAACCGCAGGATCGCCTCTATTATCTCAAGCTATCTCTACAGACCGAGATATGTGGAACGGTGAAAAACATAACCTATCAATCAAGCGTCCAGATAGTACAGAAGCTAAGTCATGGAATATTTACTGTGGTGTTGGTGTTGACGGCGGCGGAGAGCCTACACTTTATCGTCTAGCTGCCGCGCTGCCAATGGATCAGACAGTATTTGTAGATAATGGATCACGTAGCCTAGACATGTCAGTACCTCTACCAAAAGACAATAACACGGCTGGTCCAAAAGCAACACGAGCCGATGTAGTCAATGGGCGTATATGGATGACTGGCGATAAAGACAATCTATTCTATGTATGGCGTGGTGGTGATTATGGTCATGAGCTAGACTTCTCACCTGGATATGGCGGTGGATATACGCCAGTAGGGAATGGTACCAAGGAAGTGCCATTTGCAGTACGACCATATCGAGATGGTAAAGGCGACCCTAAAGTAACGGTCCTAGCTAACGGTACAAACGGTACCGGTAAACGATTCTATATTACACCAACAAACATTACTTACGGTGAAGATACTATTACTGTCTGGCAAGTACAAGAAGATACTGGTGCTGATGGTACAGATAGCCCTGATGCTGTAGTCATTTACAATAACGACCTACTATATCCAAGCCGTGGCGGATTTAATACTACAGGAACTCTACCACAATTACAGAACGTCCTATCTACAAGACGAATTACTAACACCATTCAAGACGCCATTAGCAACCTAAACAGTAAAGCTATAGAAAAAGCCGTAGGGTTGGCATTTGAAGGTCGTGTGTATTGGGCGTTACCTGTTGCCGCTGACTACAACAACCAGATATGGATTTATGACACTGACCGTAGAGGTGCGTGGATGAAACCGTGGAGTATTCGTGCTGACTGGATGACACTGTATAACGATAACTCAGGCATAACTCACTTCTTAATAGTTCAAGGAAACAAGATAGTCGAGCTATCTAAGGGTGCAACTACAGTCGATGATGGAAAGCCGTTTAACACTAGCGCACAAAGTGGTCAATTACGATTTGAAGAGACTGGAAGGGATTGGGCGCGTGTATTGAAGGTGGTATTTGTACTACTCAGACCTCAGGGGCGTATTAATCTTACCGCCACTATTAAAACTGAAGACGGATTACAGACGTTTACAGAGACAAGATTTTTCGGAGCGTCTTCAAGCCGTACTGGATGGAGTGAACCTGGCGTTGGTTGGAGTTCTATCGGATGGAGTGAAGTGAGAGGTGTACCTGAAACCTTTAACTCTGCTAGCGAAGAGGTGGAACTAGAAGTAGATGAGGACGCTCACTGGGTGCAATACGGCTGGAGTTCATCAGACCCTGGCGTAAGTTACAGCATATCGAGAGTGGTATTTGAATACGTAAATATTGGCACGAAAGACCAAAGCTAAAGGAGGAATAATAAAATGGCAAGTGTTAGTGACAAAATTACAAAAGTAAAAGACGGTAGCAATCCTAACGTAGCACGAGTAGTTACCCCACGACCTGCAAACTCTGATACCCTGTCTGTAGATAGTCTAACTGGTTGGAGTGAAGATACTGCTATGCACTTTATGACATACAGAGTAGACTCAACAGGTAAAGTGGTCCCAGGTAGCCAGAGAGACTGGAAGGGTATGGCGAATAAGGCTACTGGTCAGATTATTAGTTTACAAATCCAGAATAACGCAATAGATGATGGCAACTTAGTTGGAGATATTGTTCAAGCTGGTCCTACTGCCAGCTGGGCGCAAGACCTAGCTGAGGCAATGCTAGAATCTCATAAAACCGACGGTTCTCTAAAAAAAGGTGCTGTAGGAGCCGAAAATATAGCCAAAGACAGTATTACTGCTGAATCAATCAAAGAGAAGTCTATTACAGCCGACAAGATAGACTTTACGACAAT